>CAYOQJ010000034.1:0-9747 GCA_964406095.1 uncultured Lentisphaeraceae bacterium | reverse complement strand
CACATAGTCGCAGGTCGCCTCTCCGAGCGCATTGGTCGACCAGTCGCAGACGTAACTTGAACCGCCGACCATGGTCAGATTCGCCACGCTCAACTCAGCACCGGCGTCGGCTCCGCTGTCGCCGCAGTCCAGTGCGCCGTTGACCGTGATGGTGCCGTTGATCAGATCGCCTTCACCGCTGAGGGCACCGACCGCACAGTTTGCTGCCAGCGCGTCGAAGGTCGCGCCTGCCGTAACATCCAGGTCGTTGGTACCACCGAGATACGCACTCAGAGTTCCATCAGTAACGCGCACCGGGCCGTTGAAGGTGTTGGCTACGCTGGATAGAGTCAGGCTTTCCTCTCCGGTTTTTAGCAATCCGCCATCTTTTGCGCCGTCCAGCATTGGATCGGTCAACAAATCTTGCGCAATAATGAAGTCGGCCATTGAGTTGTCCAACGCCACGCCGTTGGTCGAGACATATGCCGCAGTCAAACTCTGCATGGTCTGACTGGCCGTGTGCGGACGGAACACGCCGCCGTTGAAATAGACAACAGACTGGTCTCCGTCACCTGTGATTATATTCTGGGCAATGACCGTTCCTCCGTCGAGATTGAGCGTTCCCTTGCTGCCGCTAATGTGGGCCAGTTTGAGATAATCGGTCGCTTCCAGTTCTCCATCACCGGTTATGGTAAGGATGCCTTCTCCTCTGCCTCCGATTAGTACGCTGCTTGTGCCGATGGCATGGAAGCGTCCGCCCGCGATAGTGCCAGAGCAGATTGAACCGGCGGTCTCTGCCAGGTAGAGGCGTATTCTCGCCTCTATCAGACCGCCGTACTGATAGAATTCAGGGCGGGCGTTGTAATCAACCAGTCCCGAGTTCTGCATTCCCATCGAGAATGTGTTGCAGTCCAGATACCCGCCGTTCATGATCAAACGCGATTGCATACCTTCCGGGCCGGCTGTAACCGCAGTGCCGTTGTTCCAACTGAATCCGACATTGCCGCAGATCACGGTGCCGTCATTGATAATCAGTTCGCCGGTGGTCTCTTCGCCTGCGTTGGTGGTGGTGCATAAACCGATCAGAATCCGTCCGTCCACGATGTTGGTTTGTCCGGGAACCCCCATAATCACAGTGCCGTCGTTGATGTTAAAGCCGGCAAATCCGACTGTCGGACTGTCGCCGCTAGCACTGGTATCCTGCAAATGCGGATATGAACCCTGATGGAGGCTCAATGTGTTTTCACCGGGGTAGGTATAGCGCAGTGTGCCGGGACCGCTCTTGATAAAAGCACCGGAGGTCGAGAGAACCTGGCCGGCAATGGTGAGATCGCCGTCAACACGCATAATCGCGGCGCGAACCGGAGATGCTCCGGCGTTCAGAGTGTAGCCGCGATCGGTTATGACATTGGAGTCGGTGATGTGCAGTGTTCCCGGGCCGAGCACTAGGTTGGCTGGATCGGCTGTTGATGCGCCGAATGCTCCGGCAACTCCACCATTATTTATGGTTTCGACCAGATATGTGCCTGCGCCGGTGATGGTTGCGCCGGTGTAGGTGTGCGCAACACCTGGGGTTACGATGCCAGCGCCGCTGGCCGCAGAGTTGATAGCAACTGAACCAGCTCCGCTGATGATGCCATTGACTGCCAGTGTCGCAGGTGCGTAGCTGTCAAGCGCAATACCGTTACCTGTCGCGACAATGGGCAAATCCAATGTGTGCGCACCCTCGCGAAAGATAAGGATTGAACGCGCGAAATTATTTGAGAAAGTCAGCGCGTTGCCACTGAAGGTGTGGCTGCTTGCGCCCTCTACCGTCAGGTTGCCAATGCGCAGTGTTGCGAGATCATTGGTGATTGTAACCGCAGCGGGCGGCTGATTGGTAAAGAGAGCTGTTGATTCTGTCCCTGATGCCACAGTGCCGTCCAGCCAGTTTGCCGGAACCGACCACTTTCCGCCGGTTACTGCGCTCCATGCTCCGACCGTAGTATCGGAGGTTATGGGAATATCCGAGGTGATCCACTCACAGTTAAAAACGGTGCCATCGGCCTGACCGCCGATTTTTTCCGCACTGTCAAATACAGTTGTGCCACTACCCTCATTCATCGGCCAGTAATAAGAAAGGTCGGTTTCGTTGCCAGCCAGCCGCACATTCATGGTACTCTGAATCTCAGCCTGCGAACGCGCCTCACTCCAGATACGCATATCGGCTATCTGACCGCGGAAACCGTAGTTACCGATACTGCCGATCTTGAAATCGGTATCACTGAGCAATTCGTTGTTTTTAACAGCGGTTGTGTTGAGCAATCCATTAACATAGATCGTCCATGTTTTGTCGCTGCGTGTTGCCGCGATATGTGTCCATTTGTTGGTCAGATCAACCGGTGTGCCATATAGCCAGCCAGCGATAAATAATGATGGCCGGTCATTCTTCAGTGCGAAAATCATGCGTCCGTCGTCACCGCCTATATATTGAGCTGCAATCTGATTCTCAGCGGTTTGTTCGGTCATACGCACCCAGGCTTCAACTGTGAAGTCAGTTGTTGTTATGCGCGCCGGAGTTGCAATACGGTCAGTTTTCTCGTCGAAACTTAGTACGTTGTCGGACGCGAATGACGATGCTGCGAATAATGTCAACATAACAACCAAGCCGCCCGCCAATAAGGCACGCACTCTGCGTTGAATGTCTCCATTTTTGTGTTTTTCAGTGTTCATTGTTCTCTCCTTCTTTTGTTCCTGTTTTTTAAATGCAAAATTTTATCTGTCGCTCAAAGCGACATCTCTGTGCGGCAATAATGCCGCACCACACTAACTGAGCGCATAGCGCAGAGAGCAGAGCGCAGAGCGCAGAAAGCAGAGGGGAGCCTGTAGCCTGTAGCTTCTTCTGCAAACTCTCACTCTCCCTCTCCTCACTGTCAACTGCTACTGTCTAGCCTCTCCGTGTCATCCGCCAACTCGCTCATTCGCACACTTCTTCCCCTCCGCGCCTCCGCTGCGCCACGGCATAGTTTCGCAACAGCGGGACGAAGCCGGGTGCCTCCGTGTTAAATTTCTACGTTCTACCTTCCACTTCCTACAAACCTCCATGCCCTCTGCCCTATGCCTTCCTTCTCCTTTTGCGTACCAGCGTTATTATCATCAGCACCGCTGAAAGCAGCAGCAGGGCGACAGCCAGCGGTCGCTGCAGCATAAACATCAGATTGCCTTCTCCCAGCACCAGGGCGCGGCGCAGATTGGTTTCCGCCATACCGCCCAGAATCAATGCCAGTAGGAAGGGGGCCGCGGGAAAACCGGTTTTGCGCATACCTACGCCGAGCACACCGAAGCCGAGTGCCACCCAGCAGTCCACCAGATTGGAGCGCAATGCGTAGGCTCCCATCAGGGAAAGCAGCAGAATGCCGGCATTCAGAAAGCGGCGGTCAATTTTGAGGGCCCCCATCACAAACCGGGCGGTTGAAAGTGCCATGATAAATACAAAAAGATGTGCACACAGCATGATTGCCAGTATCGAGTATGCCAGCGGAGCATGCTGCTGAAACAGCAGCGGGCCGGGTTGAATGCCGTGCAGAATAAAGGCACCGATCAGTACTGCCGTGACAGAGTCGCCTGGTATGCCCAGCGAAAGCAGGGGGATCATCGCACCCGAGGTGGCGGCGGTTTTGCCGGATTCCGCCGCAGCTATACCTTTGGGTTCGCCATCTCCGTAGGTGTCGTCTTTACCCGCCTGCTGACAAGCTGCGCTGTAACAGAGAAAGGCGGCGATGTCGGCCCCCGCACCCGGCGTGCTGCCGGTGAAGGTGCCGATCAATGAACTTTTCACAGTTGTCCAGGCGCAGCGTTTTATATCTTTCAAGTGCGGCAATTCAAATAATTTCATTTTGCCGCCGGGCTGAACCTTTGGTGCGCTGTTATTGCCCGAACCAAGCACTTCGGCAATGGCGAAGAGCCCAATCAGCGCCGGAATAAAGGGCATACCTTCCATCAGACTGACACTGCCGAAGAGATAACGCGGATAACCGGAAACCGGGTCCATGCCGATGGTCGCGCAAAGCAGACCGGCCACAGTGGCTATCGCACCCTTGATCAACGAATCACTCGAAAGCGCGGTAATCAGCGATAAACCCAGCACCGCGAGCGCGAAAAACTCCGTCGGACCGAAACTGAGCGCGAAACGCGATATCTGGGGAGTTAGAAATATCAGCAGCAGAGTGCCGATCAAACCGCCGGTCAGGGCCGAGAGTGCCGAGAGCGAGAGTGCTCGTCCCGCTTCGCCGCGCTGCATCATCGGATAGCCGTCCATCAGAGTGGCGGCGGAGGCCGGTGTGCCCGGGGTGCGGAAAAGAATGGCCGGTACCGTGCCGCCGTAGATTGCCCCGCAGTAGATGCCGACCAGCAGCGATATCGCCGGCATTATATCAAGCTCAAAGGTGAACGGTACCAGCAACGCAACTCCCATTGTGGCGGAAAGTCCCGGTATCGCGCCGACTAGCATGCCAGCTATAACCCCCGCAAAAAGACACAACCAAACCGCCGGTGCAAACATCAGAATCAAACTCTCAGAAAATATTTCAGTCATCAACCAATCCATCCTCTCGGTAGTACAACATTCATTATAACTCCGAAAACGCCGTATAAAGCGAAAGCGGCTAGGAAACCCGCCGCCAAAGCCCTGACAGCATCACGGTAACCGAGAATCCACAGCGTTACCGCACACATCAGAGCCGTGGAGCTGATAAAACCAAGTATCGGCATGAAAACAAGATAAAAGATGATCGCTAAAGTCAACAGCGGCAAACGCCAGGGTGAGCTTCCATCGTTCCCGGGTTCAGAACTTTCCGGCAAAGCCATGCGCCGTGACAATGCAATTCCGCTCAGTGCCAGCAATGCCATCACAACCGCCAGAAAGAGAGGAAAACCGCCCGGACCGGAGTGGGCATCCGCCGGACTTGGAAAACGCGCGGCGGTGGTGCCAGCCACTATGGCCGTCAGCAGTGTCAGTAGAAAAGCAATTCTGTTTGCAAATGTTGTCGATCTCATTGTGACAGCCCCAGTTTTTTCATTGTGGTGTCAACCTCCTTTGCCTGCGCGGCGGTCATCTCCAGAAATTTGGCAGAGCCCAACGGATGCAGATTCATGCCGGATTGCGCGGCGAATTCCTCGAATTCTGCGGAGTTGATTACATTCTGAAAGGTCGTAAACAACTTTTCACGGATTTTTGCCGGAACTCCCTTCGGCAGGGCCAGCCCGCGCCAGGTGCCGAATACCAGATCATATCCCTGTTCCCGACAGGTCGGTATCTCCGGAAAACCTTTGAGACGCTCCGCACTCATGATTCCAAGCAGTTTGAGCTGCCCCGATTCAACATAGGTTTTGAGTTCCGCCGGACTCACAGTTACCGCGTCAATATGCTGACCGAGCAGAGCCGTGATCGCCTGCGATGCGCCGTTGAAAGGTACATGTGTGGCCGGCATCTCCGCCGCCTCCGCGAGCATCGCCGCTCCCAGATGCCACACCGCACCGGCACCGGAGTTACCAATAGAGGGGGTAGTGCCATTTTGCGCTTTTTCTGTGAAATCCTTGAGGTTCTCCGCAGCAAAATCGGTGCGTACCGCCAGTGCCGCCGGATCCATATTCAGTAGCATAAGCAGATCAAAGTCCTCGTAGGTAAAGGGAGCAAGTCCCTGCACCGGTAGCGAAATCAGCTCGAAGGTGGTCATAAGGATCGTATGTCCATCTGCCGGAGCTATCCGTCCGGCAGCATGCCCGATTGCACCACCGCCGCCAGTGATGTTGCTGACCAGCACCGGCACACCTAAACGCTTCTCCGCTTCATGCGCCAGTTTCCGCGACAACAGATCGGTTCCTCCGCCCGGCGAGAAGGGACAGATCAGGGTGACCGGACGTTGAGGGAACGTTCCGTGTCCAGTCCTCCGCTGATAATTCATCCAGCCTAGCATAATTATAGATCCAACAATAACAATCCAGGCAACTGTGTTACTTTTCATCATTGCAAATTCGCGCTTTCCTCTCTTCACTCTTCTCTAACGTACTATCATCAGTGTCTCTCTCAATAAACCGTAATACAGGAACTGTTCCGGCTCAAGTGCTCCGTCTATCACACGCCAGCAGTCCAACAGTCCGTCAAAGCCGTCGCTGCCTTCAAGCTGACCGCCCAGCGCGAACCAGTGGCTCTGCAGCATAGTCTGCGGATAGAAGATGTTAAACGCCGTGCCTGCGGATTTTCCGTCAATGAAAAGTTCCCATTTTCCGGTGTCGTTCACCTGTGGATTGAAGACCAGTGCGATATGGCGCCACGCTCCGGCAAGCTCCGACGCGTTAAATGCGAATTCAGCATTGAGCATCGGTGTGCGCGAGGGCGCTTGCGCAGTGAGACCCAGCACAGCGCTGCCGCCTTCGCCACGGATGCTCAAGCGCCACCCGTGTTTCCCGTCAAAGCGTGAACCGGCAATTGTCTGAGTTGCAGTACTTTGGTCGTTCCATTTCATCCAGCCCTCGACTGTGAAGGGATGATTCAATTCAAGTCGATAACCCAGATTCGGGGCGTGCAGATAGTTGGTTCCTTGACACAGCGCCGATCCGCTGTTGGCGCGCGAATCGCCGATAAAACCTGGTGTGCTGTCTGGCGACGGCACAGCGCGTCTGAACTGAGCGTCTGAACCGACAGCTGTGAATGCGTCTGGCACAAAGGAGAAACGCGGCTCCACCTGGCTGGACGAATCCAGCGTTCCGCCGTTGTTGTCAAGTTTCCAGTAAGCTGTGGTCTGCGGCAACGGCGGCGCAACCGGTGGTGGCGCGGTCGCATTCAGGAATTGCGAGGGAGTGAGTACACCCTTGGTCAGACGCATGCTGTCAAGCGCTCCGTTAAAGGAGTTGCCGGAATTAGGGCGTCCGCCAACCAGATATGCCACTGGCAAACGGCGTGTTATTTCATTTACATTTTCGATTGAACCCTGATAGATTCCGTCGATGTAGAGCGACCAGGTGCCTTTGCCGACCGAGATATCGTAAACCAATGCCACATGGCGCCAGACATTGAGTGTGCCGTCATCGCCGCTGCCTCCGAAGTACATATCGCCGATGCCAAGCGAGCTTGCGAAAAGACAGTACCCACTCGTCCGATAGGTGAAGTTGATCAGCATTCCACCGAAGTTATATGATGGTTCACCGTTCGCTGAACCGAAAAGCAGTTGCCATGCACCTGGATTCTGGGTGCGATAGTGCCAGGCTTCCCAAGTAAAACTGTTGGTGTAGCAGAGGGTCTCTCTGACTTCAGCATCGGTTGTGATCAGATAGGCGCTTGACGCATCGTTGGCCGGTGTGTTGAAAACCACACAGCCGCTGTTGCGTGAGCTGTCGCCTCGAAACGCTTCAGAGGTGTCATGGTTTGGAATACTTGCAACAGCCTGCAGTGTGCTGCCGCTGACCTTATAGTTGTCCGCGATCGGCGTGTGAAATGACCAGTTGCCGGTCACATCGGTGGCGTCGATATAAAGACCCTCCTCCGAGTTGAGCGGCCAGAGCGCCAGCACATCGGTGGCGGGTGCAGTGCTGCCGGTGGCGTTGAGGAACTGATTTGGATTTAATGCGGTTTTGCTGACACGCCAACAGTCAAGATAACCGCTGAAGGCCGCTGCATTACCTACTCTGCCTGCCAGATGAAAATACTCGGAGGCGCTGTCACCGGTCACCGCATGGTGATTGGTAACAGACCCCTGCATTTCACTATCCAGATAACAGCTCCAGACCCCTTGCGCGATATCTCCGGCGGTATGGTCATAAACCAGCGCTACATGTTTCCATTCATAAGCCCAGTTATCCAGATCACCTGAGAAAGGAGTATCAAATGTCTGTACTCCATCGTCATCCTGTGCGTAAATAACGAAACGGCGCGTTTCATCAGCCATCTCCTTCAACGCAAAGGCCCAGCCTTTGACGTTGATGCGCGTATTGACAATATACTGAATCGGATGGTTAAAGCTTTCCCGATGCGGTTTGATCCAGCCTTCGACCGTGAAACTGTTGGTGATCTCCAGGTGCCGTCCAAGATCAGGTACGCGTAGACAGTGTCCTTGCCCTTGAGCGTAAACTGAGCCGTTGTTGCCTTCGGGCAGTGCGATGGCACTGTTGGCTGGCTGCCCGACAAAGGCCTTGTCGACAGAGCCTTGAATGCCAGTGTTGAAATTTGTGATGTCAAGATGACTGTAAAGGTGAGCTTCGCCTACATAATCACGCGCGTCAATAGCCCCATCTTCGGTGGTGTCCATGCGCCAGTAGGCGATTGTGCGCGGCAGAATCTCCGGTGCCGGTGGGGGCAGAGCGCCTTCATTCAGAAATTCACTCGGCTGCAGCACCCGATCGGCTGCGCGCCAGTAATCCAGATTCACTGCGCCGGATTGGTTGCTATTTGGACGACCGCCCAGACAGAAGATCGAGTCCGCGGTGGTGAGTGAGGTGACGACATTGCCGTTGGTCAGCGCGCCGTATGACTGCGAGTCCACGAAGAGCTCCCAGACACCGCGGCCGGATGGCCCGGCATCATGCGCATAGGTCAGCGCGATATGACGCCAAGTGTTGGTGGTCTCGAACGGATCATTATCGACCGGAAATGCGACATCACCTATATGGCCGCCTACAAACAGTATCCATTTCGTGCCGTCTTGTCGCAGTGAGAGAATCCAGCGACCGTCGCCACCCGTATGATTGCCGACCAAATATCGCCAGGCAGTGCCTGTAGGTAGATTGTCATATTTGAACCAACCTTCGACCGTGAAGCTGTTGGTTATATTGAGATAATCACCGAATTTTTCATTGACCAATGATGTGTACGGCATTGTTGTCCGTCCTGTTAAAGTAACCGCGTTGCTGTTGGTCGGATTAGCGAGATAGTCTCCGTTAAGATCGAAGTTCGGGGGCAGCACCTCCCAAGTGTCCGCAGCGGTTGTGACCGAGCTGTTGCCGTTGAGCGTTAGATCGTTGATCGGATTCAGCAGACAGCGTGCATTGATAAAGTTGTTTTCCGCCTCATAATCCAGTTTCCAGAGCGCCAGAGTTTTGGCCTCTAGCGAAAGGGTGAGAGACAAAACAAATCCTAGCAACATGCCTATCCCTGAGAAACCGCTCAAAAAGCGGCCTGTCAACCTTGCTTTGCTGTAATATTTCTTCTTCATATCATCACTCCATTTTTTTTGTGAACTTCAATTTTACCCGCGAATCAACGCGAATCTATGTGTTAAAAATCCACCACCGGCGTTCGTTGCGGCGGGTGAGGTCACCCGCCCTACAGATACCTTCTTGCCGCCGCTGTGCCTCGGCATCGTTCCGCAACAGCGGGACGATGCCGGGTGCCTCTGTGCTAAACTTTCTACGTTCCACCTTCCACTTCCTACAAATCGCCATGCGCTCTTCTATCTTCTCTACCGCACTATCATCAGCAGGCCGCCGTAGCTGACTTTAACCGTGACCACGCCATCAGCTGCGGTCACTACCGTGGCAATGGCTTTATCTTCCGGCAGTCCGGTGCCGATCGCCTGCCAGCCTGCGAATGAACCGTTGAAGTTGTTGTAGCTCATAATCTCAACCTCAAACGGCATTGGAATCGGATCGCCAAGCTCGCGGTTGAAGTCGATCAATCCGGAACCAGTGACGTTCAGCTCGCCACCAACGGTCACATAGTCGCAGGTCGCCTCTCCGAGCGCATTGGTCGACCAGTCGCAGACGTAACTTGAACCGCCGACCATGGTCAGATTCGCC
>CAYOQJ010000033.1:0-3537 GCA_964406095.1 uncultured Lentisphaeraceae bacterium | reverse complement strand
ATGGTCAGTTCAGCGTGTTAAGGAAAAAGCGCGGGGCACGGCGGATGCAGAGTGGATCATGCGAGTGGAACGGACTCTGCATGGCGGGGGAGTTGCGCTTACGTCGGAGTGAAGTGCTGCAATGTCGGCTCTAAGAGCGGGAGAGGAGGGTAATTGAATAACCGCTAAAAGCTTAATTTTGGTGCGTTGGAGGCGAATTGTAAGTGAAATCGTACACTTTCCTTGCGGTTGAATAAATCCAGAACGCTGAGAGGACTGTTTTTTGTTAACGCGCGCTGTCGTTTTTGTTATAGTATAAGTGAGAAAGGTTTAAGAAATTTAAGGAAGGACTGAGTTCAATTATGACAAAACTATCAAGAAGGGGATTTTTCAGAACTACTGCTGCTGCCAGCACAGTTTACTCACTCGTGCCGCATACGGTTTTGGGAGCTAACGAACGAATTAATGTCGGCATAATCGGATTGGGCTGGATGGGGGGCGGTCACCTTAAAAAACTGCAGGATATGCAGAGCTGCCGGGTGACGGCTGTGAGCGATGCGGACTCCGAGATGATGGGCAAGGCCGAGGGGGCTGTTAAGCACCAGGATTTCCGTCGGCTACTTGAGATTAGGGATGTTGACGCGGTTTTTATTGCTACGCCTAATCACTGGCATTCTTTGGCGGCGATCAAAGCGATGCAGGCTGGCAAGCATGTTTATGTTGAGAAGCCGGTCAGCCACTGCATCTGGGAGGGACGTCGCATGGTGGAGGCGGCCCGTAAGTATAAGCGGGTTTGTCAGGGTGGAACGCAGCAGGCATCCTGTCCTGCTGTGCAGGCTGCCGCCCGGGATATACAAGCTGGTAAATATGGACGTGTGCTGTGGGTACATTGTAGCAAGCTGGGTTCGCGCAAGCCGATTGGCAAGGTCGTGGCACCGACTGTTCCTCCGGCAACGCTGGATTACAATCTCTGGGCCGGGCCTGCTCCGATGACACCGGTGATGCGTGAGAAGTTCCATTACGACTGGCACTGGCAGTTCAACTGGGGCGACGGTGAAATGGGTAATTGGATGATTCATTATCTCAATGATCTGCGGCAGATTTTGGGTTGGGGTGATGTGCCGCGCAATGTGGAGTCATTCGGCAATCGTTTTTGGGATGATGACGGTCAGACTCCGAATATGCAGTTTTCAGTGATGGAGCATCGGGGTGTTAAAATTGTGGTGGATGTACGTAACATGGCGGATGAGCGTGGCGGTCAGGGTGGCGCGGTTTATCTCGGTATGCGCGGCGGCAACTACTTCATGTGTGAGAAGGGTTATATCAAGCTGTCACGCGGCGGGGGGGCGGCCTTCAATCACGACGGTCAGCGCATCGTGCAGTACAAAGGCGACAGCGGTGCTGGTCATAAGAAGAATTTCTTTGACGCTGTAAGGGCTGGTGACTCATCCTTGCTGAACGCGGAGATCGAGATGGGGCATCAGAGTACGGTGATGTGCCATCTCAGTAATATTAGCTGGCGTCTTGGTTCACCGGGTTCGATCAATGAAATCCGTGAGCGTCTTGGTTCCAGCGAAGATGCTCTTAATACACTTGAAGCGGTCACCCGTCAACTGCAGTTCAACAAGGTTGATCTGAACAGAATGCCGCTGATTGTTGGGCCCAAACTCAGTTATGATAACAAGGCTGAGGTTTTCACAGGTGCTTACGCCGGGGATGCGAACAAACTTGTTCGGCTTTCCAGCCGCAATGAGTTTGAAGTTCCGGAAAAGGTTTGACGTTGTATTGACTCTCTAGCGTTTCCGGATCATTTTCAGCTTTACGATCAGGCTCCGGGATGTATGATACAAATGATATGTATGGCCGATTATCAGATTTACGGTTTTGTCCACTGATTTTATTCTGTATCCTCTGTTTTGCACTGTGTACGGAGGGGGCGGATCGCGGGCTGATGCGAAGTTCCGGGGGGGTGGATGTCAAAGCTGCGGTTGAGCGCTTTGTAGGCAGTCGTGCCGACGGCAGTGTCGATGAGTTCAAGGAATCCGCCGCACTGGTGTGTTCTTTGGCGGAGCGTGGCGAGCCCTTCTTCCGTTTTCTGGTGGCGGTATATGCCGAAGTCGAGCCGCTGTGTGCTCTCTCTCCGGAGTTGCGGGCCAGATATCTCTCTGAGGGGCGGATATATATGTTGGAGCGTGCTGAAGGGGGCAATGCACTGGCTCAATATCTGATCGGTCTCGACTGCGACTACGTTCTGAAAAACAAGATGGATGCCCGCGACTGGTTTGAACGGTCGGCCGGGCAGAATCTCGCGCTGGCCTGTAATGCGCTGGGCATGCTCTACTATCGCGGCGACGCTGTGCCGCAGGACTATACCAAGGCCGCGGAGTATTTTCAGCAAGCTGCCCGGGCTGTGGATACGACCGGTCAGTACAATCTAGCCAATCTTTATGCCCGTGGTCTCGGTGTATGTAAAGATGAAGGCAGAGCTCATAAGCTGTTGCTCAAAGCCGCCGAAAACGGCCATACTGATGCCATGAACAATCTTGGGTGGCTGTATCAACACGGGGTTGGAGTGGAACGTGATTTACGGCAGGCGGTCAAGTGGTATGTCAAGTCAGCTTGGAAGGGCAATCCGGATGGCCAGTACAATTTTGCTTTTCTGCAGGCTCGCGGAATCGGTATGAAACAGAATCGCCAATCTGCTTTTGAGTGGTTTAAACAGGCGGCGGAGGTGGGACATCTTGAGGCAATTTACAATGTGGGAATATGTTATCGGGATGGAGAGGGTGTTGAAAAGAGTTATCATGCGGCCCTTGAGTGGTTTGTAAAATCAGCCACGCGTGATCACTCTATGTCGCAGTATGCCATTGGGCGGATGTATGAAAAGGGGCGGGGTGTACCGTGCGATTATCGGAAGGCCCTCAAATGGTTTGAAAAAGCGGCAAAACAGAACAATCACCATGCGATCAATGCTCTTGGTGCTTTATGCTATCGTGGCAGGGGGGTGGCGAAGAATTATAAACAGGCCGCGCAGTATTACCGCAAGGCGTCTGAACAGAATTTTCCGCCTGCGCAGAATAATCTCGGTATGATGTTTTTACGCGGTGAGGGGGTGAATCGCGATTACAGGCAGGCGTTCAGTCTCTTTGAGCAATCTGCACAGTCAGGTTGTGTTGATGCCGTTTTTAATCTAGCGATGATGTATGAATATGGACGCGGGGTAGAAAGCAACCATATTCGCGCCACTGATCATTGCAAACAGGCTGCGATTCGTGGACACGTGGCTGCTGTCGAATGGCTGGCCGCCAACGGCTATACCGCCTGGGCCACAGTCGATTCCACCCGCAGTGCTACCAACAGCTCCGGCCGCGCCCGTTGAATTCAGCCGAACCCGGGCAGCACAGTGCGTGTGCGGCCCGGCAATCACCAGGTATCGCGCAGAGTTTTGTGGCCGGGTGAGCCGCCGGCCAGCCAGCCGTTACTGGCACCGTTTTTGTCCGAAATCCAGAAAGAGTATAAACTACCTTGCCGGAGGTGAAATCGCAGGCGCACCGGACG
>CAYOQJ010000032.1:0-9909 GCA_964406095.1 uncultured Lentisphaeraceae bacterium | reverse complement strand
ATCATGCTTTCCTTGCTCCGGCACAACGGGGTCAGACCTTTTTACATAGAAGACCCAAAAGAACACACACCGAGTCGATCTACACACACCCTGGCGGGCACTGGAGAAGCCTCCGGCGCCCGCCTTTTTTTGGATGCCTTGGCACCCAGCCGCAGACAGGAATGTCTGCGCCACCTTGGAAGGTCCACAAGGGGCGCAGCCAAAAGTTCAACAAATGAAAAGCAGGCTTGGTTTTCTTCAGGGATTTTGAGAAGCAATCACCATCGGAGATGCGGCAGTTCCCTTGGATATTGGATATTTTTTTGAGTCTTCGTAAAGGGTGTCTGGGCAAATATCTTGCTCATGCGGCCAGACGACGGTACCTTGTTCGGCCTTTGCTTGATAAAAATAGGCAGGGTCGCGTAATTCCTGAAACACACCAAAATCTAACAATGACGAACAGTCATATATCCCGTGTTCATCATTTGTGAATATGATCTCCAAAAGATAGTCTTCTTTGGGCAAAACAGCTTTAACTCGTGGATTCATTCGTTACCTCAACGGATCGATTTTATAGGGTGTCTGGCCCTTAACAACTAACTCCCAGTCCGCAAGCACTCTCTCACGAAGTCCAGGTTGAATTTAACTTCCGGCGTTCCGCCATACAATCTTGAAGATATAAATTGATCAGGGTTTGATAGGGAACTCCAGCTTCTTCCGACATGCTCTTAAAATAGTCAATCACATCTGGACGCACCCTGATTGTGAGTTGCTTCTTTAGTGCCTTCGCGTAGGGATTTTTGCGTGATTTCATTTTAGATAAATCGTACTCTTTCTTCATAACTCTTAGATGCCGCTTTTCTGGTATCCCAATCGAATCTATACTCTCTCATTTGTCGTTACATTGTAACGCCATTATAATTGAGTTACAAGTCGATTTTTGGGTCCGAGAAACCACATGTAGTCTAACCGCTCGTTGGACGACAGAGGGACAGACAAGGGAGGTTCCAACATGTTGGTCGTTGGGAAATCCCGCTGAGCGGGATCGCTGGCGTTTTTACGGCTCATCAGGAGATTGCCACTCTCCCGCAAAGCGGGCTCGTTGCCTGCATTCGCAGGCCCTACTGCGCTACGCTCCGTTTCGCCCTCCCATGTTTGTCCGCAAAATGTGTGCGAAGCACGGGAGGGCGAGGCTCCTGCCGAGCCGCCTGCTCCGCGTTGCGGAGCCGTCTGATCCGGGCTGCGTATCGGATCTGGACTAGTCGCTATTCAATCAACTTCTGCAACAAAAAAAAAGAAACTTCAGCACATGTTTACATAAGAAGTTGATTGACAGCGACTAAACGGCTTTTTTCAAAAGCCCCGACTTTATGCATCTTATGCTTGCAAGCAGGATGCTTGCGCTACTTTATTGCCATTTGCCGGAATTTAAGCTGAATTGACTCCCCAAAACGCGCAGCGTTTTTTTCTAAAGCTGCGAGAGACTGAACACAATCAGACAGGGCGTGAAAAACAATCCGCATGTCGCATGAGCTAAGTTTGGTTGCGGCTGAAAGCAGCTTTAGATGTTCAGGGATGTGTCCGGGGCACCACTACTTTTTCAGCACCCATCTCCAGGCCGGAACAACCTTCACCGTTATACCGGGCAGCTTAATTTCATCACTTTGATTTTGATCTCCCTGGAAGATAATAAACGGATTCGAAAATAATGGCGTTTTGTGCTGGATATTCTAATATGCCATGTTAGAATATCGATATGAATTACAGGAATAGGTTGATTGAAGAGAAGTTCAGTGCTTACGTGAAAGCGTTTTCATGTACCCTGGTGACAGGGGCGCGGCAAGTCGGGAAGAGTACGCTTATCCGCCATCTGTTCGGGGATACCGTTCGAACGTTTGTCTTCGATCCGGTTCAGGATCTGTATGGGGTAAGGCAAGACCCTGACTTGTTTCTACGGAATAACCCGCCTCCGTTGGTGCTGGATGAGATCCAATATGTTCCGGAGCTTGTGCCGGCTCTAAAACGGGCTGTGGATGAGAATCGGCGGCCCGGGATGTACATCATTACGGGATCTCAGCAGTGGCATGTGATGCGGAATCTTGCGGAATCGCTGGCCGGGCGCGTCGCTATGCTGGAACTGCCCGCCTTCAGCATCCAGGAGACGGAAGGGCATTTGGAACGGCCCTGTTGGCTAAACCAGTGGTTGGCGAGTGTTCCGGGAGGGATTGAACGCGGCGTTTCAGCGCTCTCGGCTTATCAGTCTCAGGGGCTGTCCCTGACCCGCCGTATATGGCGAGGAAGCTTCCCGGAAGTTCAAACACTTGATGATGCGGTGATCCCAGGGTGGATGCAAGGGTATGTCAGCACTTATCTTCAACGGGATGTGCGTATGCTATCGGAGGTGCGTGATGAAATGCAGTTCGCCTCTTTTCTTGCCCTTTGTGCGAGTTTGACGGCACAGGAGTGCAATTTCGATCAGCTCGGACGGAACATTGGCCTGTCGTCGCCTTCTGCCAAGCGTTGGATCGGCTTGCTGAGAGGCACATACCAGTGGCTGGAAGTGCCAGCTTTTGCCGCGAATCATATTAAACGTCTGAGCGCAAGGCCAAAGGGATACATGGCTGACACAGGATTGGCCTGTTACTTGATGCGACTATCCTCCCCGGAAGCGGTCCAGGGGCATCCCGCATTTGGGGCGCTTTTTGAGTCTCTGGTCGTGACGGAATGCCATAAGCAACTTCAACAAAATAATCTCCTTCCGGTGCTCTATCATTATCGGCAGCATAGCGGAGCAGAGGTTGATCTGGTGATCGAAAAGGACGGACTGCTTTATCCGATTGAAATTAAGGCGGCATCGAATGTCCGTCCTTCGGATTGCCAATCGATCGACATTTTTCGCGAGAAGATGGGGGAGCGTGTGCAGCCAGGGCTGATTATCTCAGGCTGCAAGGAGGTCTTTCGTGTAGGTGAGCGTTGCGTGGCTGTTCCCTTTGACCTCGTCTGAGAGAGGCTTAGGGGGCACCCTCGTACAAAACGAAACGACCGCACACGCAGTCTGCATGTTCGGTCGTTGCTTGAAGCCAGTAAATGAAACGGCTTAAACTTCTTTCAGGCGGGCCTTCTTGCCTGTGAGTTCGCGGAGGCAGAGGGGTCGCTCGTAGTTCCCCATTCTGCAAATCGGAATCATGCTTTCCTTGCTCCGGCACAACGGAATCAGACCTTTTTACATAGACGACCCAAAAGAAGGCACACCGAGTCGATCTACACACACCCTGGCGGGCGCTGGAGAATCCTCCGGCGCCCGCCTTTTTTTTTGGATGCCTTGGCACCCAGCCGCAGACAGGAATGTCTGCGCCACCATTGGTTGCGTTGCTACTCTTCCAGCAACGATTCTATCACTCCTTTCAAAAAGTTAGACCCTAAAAATGGCATTTTGTGGTGGATATTCTAACATGTCATGTTAGAATATCGACATTATTTACAGAAATAGACTGATTATACAGTGTACAAGGTGCCGCCGCAGGTCGGTGATGTTGGCAGTGCTACTGCGTTTCAAATATTTCACGCCAGGATATCGCATTGCTTTGATCAAGAATCAGCTCCTGAGGCTGATCCTTTTGTGTTTTAACTTTTGTCCACCAGATAGCCCATTTGGATCCAAGCAGCGCTTTTGAATCACGATCATTAACGCGCTGCATGACACAAAGCAGGTATTGTCCATCGGGTATCTTGTAGTGGTGGGTGATGTGGTTGGTCATTGCATAGGTTTGCACTTTGAATCTGTTGGCCAGCAGGCGTTTTAAATGCTGAATTGCGCTCTGCGCGGCGCGGTGTTTGCTGTTTTCTTTGTCGCGTTCCGATTTTTTAAAGATATTGGTAGTGCGTAAACCGTATCCTCTGTTAATACCGCGCGGCATGCCCTCCACTCTGCGATCAGCACTTTCATAAGCTACGCGATTCATGAGTGCAACGTAAGTGGAGCGCAATCGGTAGAGATCCTGAATCAATTCAGGGGTTAATTGCGCCAGGCAAACATCCGGTTTCTGTGCTATCTTATCCGCATGAGTCACAGTTACACTCAAATCTGCACCCAGGGCGTTGTGATTGGTGCGCACATGCGGTACCAGAGCGTACATGCGCAACTCATTATCGACGGTGATCTCATGCGGTTGCTCCACAGTCAGAGCATGGCTGTCGGATACGCCGCTGCTGAACTGCTGATTGAAACTAACCGACTGCGAGGTTGCTGATAAAGCTGTCAGCAACTTAATTGCTGTGACGTATATAATTTGTTTCATCACCGTTAAATCCATAAGCGAGCTATTTTGTCGAGGTTCCCGAGGTGATACATCTCACTTTAAATGCTATGTCGTTGCGAAAAGCGGGCACCGGTATGCCGATATAGCCGTCGTCGGCACGCACGTCAAATTTACGTATCTCTTTGCCGGTTACGGTTTCGTGAAAGTTGACACGGTATAATCCGCTCTGAATGCCTTCAATGTAAATCTTCAATCCGCCGGTTTCGGGTGTATCCTCGGTCAGAGCGCTGAACTTGACCGGATAGATATAACCGCGCGCAGCGTTGGCTGAGGCCGTGCACAGCGAACCGAACTGTTTAAGCAGTTTCTTGTTGCCTGATTCGGCATTGGCCAGATCAAGTTTAGTGTTGACCTCCTTGGCAGTGGAGTTTCGTGGATCAACATCTCTCATGAACTCCGCAATTGCGCGGTAGCGCGGATAGAGGTTGTGTTCATCAATAACCTGCCACCACCAGAACATGGGTGTGCCGGCAAGTGGTGTGCAGACTCCCGCCCACAACGCGGCGTGCTGTTCCAGCATCAGGTGCTCCAGACCGGCGGCCATTGGTGAACCGCCGAATTCAGTGATCAGAATAGGCTTGTTGTAGGTGTTGGCCTTGGCGGTTGCCGAAAGCAGCGGTATGATTGTTTCGGGATTGCTGTGATGATAGGCATCCAGCGGATTGAAATCCATCTCCGGCATCTCGCAGATTTCAGGGTTGAGAAATTTATAGTCGTTGGAAACGTGCGCTGATACCAGATGTCCATAGTCATCAATCTCATTAATGTATTTGCCCAGCACCCGACACCACTCGACGACCGACGGCTCGTAGTGGGTTTTATGATGTTTTTCGTGTCCGGTCAGATTGATCTCACTGCAGAGCTCATAACCGAAAATACTCGGCGCCCAGCCCCAGCGGGCGTGGGTATAACGGATGAAACGCTTCTGCATCTCAATGGCTTTGGGGTCGCTGAAAAACTCGAGCGGTTCGGTGAGCCAGCCGCCGGGGGTCTTTTTGTTGTAGGGATGCAGATGCCACTCGGGATCGCACCAGGAACTGATTCGTCCATGGTAGTTGAATACCAGGTTGATGTATATGCCGTGCTGCTGCGCCAGCTCTACCACGCGATCCAGCTCCCAGGCATTACCCATATGATAGTCACCGGCACCGTGATAACCGCTGATCCCCTCAGTCCATTCCAAACCGAGTGACCACGAACTCATCCAGATTTCAGCCCAGTTTTCACCGTTTTTCCGCATCTGATCGAAATAGCGACGATAGGCGGTGGAGCCCTCTTCATGCCTGAAATGCCAGGGAAATTTATCATCCATGCGCGCGTCGGTGGCCGATCTGACATTATGGCCGATCGGATAGTAGAGCGAGCCATCGCTGAATTCGAAGTAACGCGGATCTTTGGTGGAAACCCGCACAAACTGAAGCGCGTTTTTGCGGGCCGGAGCGATATCTACCTCCAGGACAGCCGATTCTGCGTTCTCTCCGATAAAGTCTTTAGCTTTGATTTCTATGATGTGCCGACCCGGTTCGAGCGGGCAGAAACGTACCCGCCACTCAGGACGTCCATCCGGCTCTACCGGTTTCCCGAGTTCATCCTCCAATCGATAGTGCGAGTGATAGAAAAACCCAGTGACCTGATTGGTTTTGCCGGACGGATTTGTGATTATGGCCTGCACGTCGATCTGAGCCGGATCAAAGGGGTTGTCGTAACGATCCGGCAGATCAAAACGCATTTCGCACATGGAAAGAACGCACGGTTCATCGCTCAACAGCTCCAAATTGGCTATTTCCGGTGTGCCCTGCTGTTCGGCAGTCACCAAAGTTGCCGACACCAGAACACACTTTCCCGTGAAAGATGTGTCGCTGAAAACACGAAAACCCACCGACTGAGGATTCAATAGTATGCGATGGTGCCAGGCCAGTGAATGTCCGGGCGTCTGCCAGCCCACTGCACCGGCGTGCAGCGGAATATCCACCACATTCGTTGCGCCGGGTTGCAGCATTCGCTCACCGACAAACTGATGCCAGTAGTGGTTGCGGTCTTTCAGCCAACTAAGCGAACCGGTGTATTGCGGAGCTTGCATGGGCCAATCAAGAGTCAACCGCAATAACTTTGCCTTTGTCCAGACGGATGAATCAGAAGTGGTCAGGCTGAAATTACGCTCACCGGGAAACGCCAGCTCAATCTCACAGGGCAGGGTCAACGATTTTTCGTTGTCTTCCGTAGTGACCGATAAAGGTATGTTTCCTGCTTTCATTACTGTGGCCAGGGTGAAAACGAGACTTGGCAATATAAAAAATAATTTTATGGATTGATTCATACGTATATTCTAGCAATAGATGTGCCAATAATGAAAGATTGAAGGTTGACTGATTGATGGAAATCAGGGTTTATAAAAGTACGAGCGGTTCCGTCAGAGAATTACTGGAGTTTATCTGTAATGCTTTAAATGATAATGCGGGGGTGGCGGTGACAGCTGGTGTTGTGCCGCTACTTGACAGGTGTGGATTTTTGCGACCTGTCTGCAGTGGTGAGCATGCCGGATGTTACGTGTTGACCGGAATCAGAGTGCGTTCCCGAAAAATTTCGGTAGCTGAGTGTTGCCTGGCATCGGTTGCGATACTTTTTTTGGTGCCGATCCTGCTTTTAATCACCGTGCTGATTTTGTTGTTTGATGGACGTCCGATCCTGTTCCGGCAGGTGCGTTACGGACTGGATGGAGCTGAGTTTAAGATTCTCAAATTTAGAACAATGATCGTCAATAGTGAAAAACTGCATGGTTTGATGCAGTGCTTGTTCGGCAGAGAAGAGCGTCCTTTTAAAATGCACGGCGATCCACGGGTCACTGCGCTGGGCAGTTTGCTGCGTAAAAGCTGTCTGGACGAACTGCCGCAACTGTTTAACGTGCTCAGGGGCGAGATGCGGCTCTGTGGGCCTCGTCCGTTACCGGAGAGCGACAGCCATCTTTACACCATCGCCGCTCATCATCTGCGCCTGCGCGGTAAACCGGGCATTACCGGATTGTGGCAGATATCGGATCGTGACCGGCTGACGTTTGATGAGATGTGTTTGCTGGACATCTGCTATCTCTGCCTCAACTCTCTCGCGATGGATCTGCGGATCATCCTGCGCACTCTCCCGGCAACTGTCCGACGCTGACTGATCAAAAAAATGCTCCTGTTTTGACTGGCGTACAATTTGCGTATATTGGGGCTTTTCAGAAAGCCATTGATTCTAACATCGAATTTTTGTATAAGTGCCGTTGCGGTTGCGAGCAGCCTCAGGAGAGGAAATTATGTCACTTTATGTACATTTTGGTGCGGGTAACATCGGGCGTGCCCTGGCCGGACCGCTTTTCAGCAACGCTGGATACGATGTGTTGTTTGTTGATGCCTACCGTCCGGTAGTGGAGAAACTCCATAACAGGGGAGGTTATAAAATTGTTGTCAAGGATGAGCTCGCTCCCGGAGACAATGGTGTGATAGAGGTAAAGGGGGTCGATGCAATCACGGTTGATGATTCGGCAGCAGTGCGGGAGGCTGTCAAACGGGCTGATTTGATCGGTACCGCCGTCGGTTCAGCCCACATCGAAAGCGTTTTGAAAAGTATGACACCGGGCATAATTGCTCGGAACGGCCGACCGTTGTCGATATTGTTTTGTGAGAATTTCAACGGAGTTGCAAAATTTGCCCGCTCCAGGTTCCGTGGCTGGCTGCCGGAGAACTTTGATTTGAATCGGATGCTTGGTTTAGTTGAAACCAGCATCGGCAAGATGGTGCCTCTGATGCCGGTGGAGGTACGCCGCAGTGATCCGCTGAGCGTCTGGGCTGAGGCTTACAACCGCATTATTGCCGACCGCAATGGATTCGTCGGTTTTGTGCCGGAAGGCGTTGACGGTCTTGATTTGAAAAATAACTTTCAGGCTTATGTGGAACGCAAGCTTTTCATTCACAATCTTGGACATGCCACCTGTGCCTGCTACGGCTTTCAGAGGGATTACCACCTGATCTGTGATGCCGTGCATGATTGTGACATCAAGCGAACGACCGGCAGTGTTATGATGGAATGTGCTTTGGCTTTGACTAGGCGTTGGCCGGTGGAATTCAATACAGAGAATCAGCGGGCACATGTTGATGATCTGCTCAGACGTTTCGGTAACCGTGCCCTCGGAGATACCGTTTATCGAGTGGGACGTGATTTGCCGCGTAAACTGGCACCGAACGACCGTTTCATTGGTGCTCTGCGTTTGGTGCAGGAGGGTGGCGGCGACTGCACATTCATCTATTCCGCTATCGCAGCTGCTCTGCGTTTCAAGGCTGCGGATGAAGATGGTGAAATGTATCCGCCGGATCACGATTTCCATGAACGTTTGAAACGCGAGGGCGTTGAGCGTGTGCTTGTGGATCACTGCGGCCTGTCGGCATTTGATATTCAGCAGGTGTTGAACGCTGTCACCTTATGACTTGTTGCAGGGTTGTTTCGGTTGCAAACCGAAGAGTCCGCTGTGAGCCAGCTGTCCAAAAGCTGCCTTGATTATGGAGGTTGACATGAAAAAACAATGTACCATTTGTCCACACCTTTGTGAGCTTGATGAGGGGCAGCGTGGCATTTGCGGAGTGCGTGCCAACGTCGACGGAGAGATAAAGTCTCTGACATACGGGCAGCCCTGTTCCATCGCAATCGATCCAATTGAAAAAAAACCGCTGTACCATTTTCTGCCGGGTTCCAATATTCTTTCAATGGCGACGGTTGGTTGCAACCTGCATTGCAAATTCTGCCAGAACTGGGAGATTTCGCAGAGTGTCCTGGACGAAACACCCGGTTACGAAGCTAAACCTCAAAGAGTGGTTGAACTTGCAATCGAAAAGGGGTGTCGATCGATTGCCTACACCTATACCGAACCAACTGTTTTTTATGAATACGCTCTCGATTGTTCAATTAAAGCTAGGGAGGTCGGATTGAAAAATGTTTTGGTCACTGCGGCTTATATCAATCCGGAACCGTGGCGGCGGTTGTGCTCTGTCACCGATGCGGTCAACATCGATTTAAAGGCCATGTCTGAAAGGTTCTACCGTGATATCTGTGGTGCTGAACTCAAGCCGGTTCTGGATGCACTGGTGATCGCCAGAGATGCCGGAGTGCTGGTGGAAGTGACCAACCTCGTGATTCCCGGACTTAATGACCGCGATGATGATCTGCGTAAACTGGCACGCTGGATCAAAAACAATCTCGGTGCCGAAATACCGTTGCATTTTTCAAGGTTTTTTCCGCAATATCGGATGATAGATGTTGAACCGACTCCGAAAGAGCGCCTCTATGCAGCCCGCGAAATCGCCCATAGTGAAGGGCTAAACTATGTTTATCTCGGTAATCTGGAGGTTGAAGGAGGAGACAACACTATCTGCCCTGAATGTCACGCGCAGTTGATTCTGCGGAACGGTTATTTGGTACGTGAAAATAATATTCAGACTGGACTTTGCCCGCAGTGCGGAGCGCAGATTTACGGGGTATGGAATTAAGCCTAGAAAAATCAATTAAACCACGAAAATCACGAAAGGCACGAATTTAAGTGTCTTATATATAACCACGTATGAGAAAAAGATGAAAAACCCAT
>CAYOQJ010000031.1:0-18807 GCA_964406095.1 uncultured Lentisphaeraceae bacterium | reverse complement strand
AGCGAACTGCGTATTCAGGTAGAGCAGTGTGAGAAGTGCCTGAATGAGTTGAGAGTGACTGAACAACTGCTAAAAGCTTAATTTGAGGGCTGACCCCTTTGTGCAGATGACCCCTTTGTGCAGACTAATTCTCATCCAAGCCTTCCGTAAATAGCAAAAAACCACAACTGACGTTGCGGTTTTTCGTAAAATGGTGGTAGGGCTTGGATTCGAACCAAGGAAGTCGATGACAGCAGATTTACAGTCTGCCCCGTTTGGCCACTTCGGTACCCTACCGCTGGTTGAAACGCCGTGCAATATCTCAAAAATCGAATTATATGTCAACGGAAATCAAAAATTGTGTTGAATTCAAGGTTGTATGAATCGATGGTTTGTCGTACTATCAAGAAAAAATATGTGTGCGCCTTGGCATTACGGGCGAGTGTTTGTGCTGATTTTGAAAGGAGAAACCTACATGAAGTTACTGATTGCTGTTATCTTGTTTCTACTTCCCGGGTTGTTGCCAGCGGCAGTTGCTAAACCGAATATTGTCTTTCTGCTTGTAGATGATCTGGGATGGGCTGATTTTGGTTGTTACGGCGCTGAATTTCATGAGACTCCCAATATTGACCGATTGGCTGCGCAGGGCATGATGTTCAGCAATGGATATTCAGCCTGCACCGTCTGTTCTCCGAGCCGGGCTGCCATAATGACTGGGTGTTATCCGGCCCGCTTGCATCTGACCGACTGGATTGCCGGTCATAAACGTCCATATGCAAAACTGGCTGTGCCGGAATGGAAGATGAAAATCGATCATGAGCGTGTGACTCTGCCGGAAGCTCTTAAGGATGGCGGCTATAACACGGCGTTTGTTGGTAAGTGGCATTTGATGCCCAATGGTGCGACTGATTTTGAAGAGCACTATCCGACCAGCCACGGATTCGATATCAATATTGGCGGATGCGAATGGGGGCAGCCCAAGGGGCGCGGACGTTATTTTTCACCTTTTGATTTGCCTGGTCTGGATGATGGTGAGCCCGGCGATTTTCTGACCGACAAACTGACGGATGCCGCTCTCGATTATATCGACGGGGTTGATAGGGAGTCTCCCTTTTTTCTGTACTTTGCCTATTACACACTGCATGGTCCGATTATGGCACCGCCTGAGCTTGTCGAGAAGTACAAAAACAAGGCGGAGACATTTGTGAACAGCAAAAACGAGTTTATCAATCCGGCAAGAGCTGGCATGGTTGAGGCACTGGATCGCAGTGTTGGTCGGATCATGCGGAAATTGAACGATCTTGAGATCGCTGAAAATACGGTGGTTATTCTAACTGGTGATAATGGGGGTGATCATGATCAGACTACCGGCGGTCTGAAGGGGTATAAGGGTTTTTCACATGAGGGCGGTGTGCGGGAGCCGTTTATTGTGAAGTGGCCGGGAAAAACAGTGCCGGGTTCACGCTGTGACGAGATGGTGATCGGTACCGATTGTTATCCTACGTTGCTTGAGATGGCCGGCCTGCCACTGCGACCTGATCAGCACATGGATGGCGTCAGTATTGTGCCTCTACTTGAAAAGAGCAGTGCGAGCTTGACACGCGACACCCTCTACTGGCATTACCCCCACTATCATCGCACCATGCCCTATGGTGCTATTCGGCACAGGGATTGGAAGCTGATTGAGTTTTTTGAAGATGGGGCTATTGAGCTGTACAACCTGCGCGAGGATCCACTGGAGAGCAGCAATCTGGCCTCTAGGCACCCTGAACAAGCACGTGAATTGCTTAAACAGCTGACCGTCTGGCGTTCCGCCGTGGATGCACAAATGATGCGGCCTAATCCGAATTACGATCCGAAGCGCAAGGGTAGAAAGCGAGTGCGCCCGGGTTCACGAACACAAAGGGGTATAGTGACGGCATCAAGCTTTGAGCACTCGAACTGGCCGGAAAACGCGGTTGATAGCAATCGCCAGAGCAGGTGGGCGGCGCGTGACGGATCGGTTCCGCAGTGGTGGCAGCTTAAATTACACGAAGTCGAGAAACTCAAAGGAGTTAACGTATTCTGGCAAAACCGTGCTTGGTTCAGCTACAAAATTGAAATATCGATGAATGGCAGAGAGTGGAGCACGGTGGTGGATCAGATAGGCTCACGGGAGGTTCGTAACAGCAGCCGTCACAGCTTTGAACCTCGTGCGGTGCGTTTTCTACGCATTACAGTTAACGATCTGGGCGGCGGATGGGTCTCTTTCAAGGAACTGGAGCCGGTTTACGCGGAATAGCGGGTTTCGCCTGACGTAAAAAAACAGATGGCGCTCCTGGCAGGGCTCGAACCTGCGACCGCCGGATTAGAAATCCGATGCTCTATCCAACTGAGCTACAGGAGCAGACAAGTGAAGATAGGATATATCAGTGCTGTGTGAATTTAAAGCGTAAAAATCGCGGATGGCGGTAAATTTTTTGTGAAATAAATCGGTTATGAATTGTAAAAGCACTTTGGTTGATGATTCTGAGTTGGATGTGAAGATGGACTTTCTGGATGTACACACTATGGTCAATCGGGTTGACACGGCGAGTGATAAGTGTGTCAAAAAATTCATGGAGTATCTTTTGTCAATTCGCGGCTTCTCGGAAAATACGGCCACGAGTTATCTTCAGGACATCGGTCAGCTGGCCGCTTTTGTCTGGCCGGAAGAAAAGTTCGACCCGCCATTTGAATGGAGTAGAGTCACCACGCCGGCGGTGCGGGCGTTTCTGGTGAGTTTTCACCGCAATGGCAGTGCTCCGGCCACAACCCGTCGTAAGCTGGCTTCATTGCGCTCGTTCTACAATTTTCTGCGGGAAGAAAAGATTGTGGTCTCAAATCCGCTGGCATCGCTACGCGGGCCGAGATTGCAGCGCAAGCTGCCGGATGTGCTGAGTGTGGATGAGGTTGAGGAACTGCTGACGGCTCCGGTTGATGCTTTGCTGGAACTGCGTCAGTCGGGACGAGGTACTCCCGTCAAAGAGTATGCAGTGATCAGAGATGCGGCGATTTTTGAGTTGCTGTACAGTACGGGCTGCCGAATCAGCGAGATCATTTTTCTGCAATGGGGAGATATCGATATGGAGCGCGGTTTAACGGTGGTCGATGGCAAAGGGGGCAGGCAACGTCTCTGTGTGGTCGGCGGACCGGCCTGTGATGTTTTGCAACAGACACGCGAAGCTGCGGCAGCGCTCTGGCCGCTGGCTGCCAGCGACGACGGATTTTTGTTTTTGAATCAGAAGGGTCGGCGGCTGTCGGTGCGAACGGTGGAGCGTCAGATGAAGATATGGCTGGAGCGTGCCGGTCTTCCCACACAGATTACGCCGCACAAGTTGAGGCACAGCTTCGCAACCCATCTGTTGGATGCAGGCGCTGATCTGCGTAGTGTTCAGGAGATGCTGGGGCACGCATCACTCTCTACAACTCAGATATACACGCACGTCTCTATTGAGCGTTTGCGTGAAACTTATAATCGTGCTCATCCGCGTGCCTGACATCAATGCGCACCACTCAAAGAGCTGTGTTTTCTTCTGATCTTAAAGTGTGGGAACTGGGGGTACAACAACTTTGCTCCATTTATCCGGTTGAGTTTCATCTTCATGATGTGCGATGTTTACCTGAATGGTTTCTACAAATGTTACCGCTCGCAAACCGTGCTGGACTGTGGCGAAAACCGGGTTTGACGGCAGGACATCAGGGTTGCGTAAGTAGCTGAAGAAGCTGCGGTATGATGCGGTTACCGCGTTAATATACGCCTGCTCATAACCGAAAGGTGCAGGTGTGTATGGTTGTTCCAGTTCATTAAAAGGGGTGCCGCCACTGTAGATGGTCTCATTGCAATTGAGGTCTCGGAATATCAGTTTGTCCGGTGTGCCCTGACTCCATTCCAGAGATGCCTTATCCCCGAAAATGCGGATATTGATGCCGGATTTAAGCCCGGTCGCGATCTGGCTGGTAACGAATACAGCACGCGCACCATTTTCCAGCCGTGCCATAACCGTTGCGTCGTCATCCAGAATCCGTCCGGCAATTGATGAACGCAGATCGGCACTCAATTCACATATCGCCAGCCCTGTCAGCCACTCGGTGAGATAGAAACAGTGCGAGGTGTGATCGACAGCACACCCCATTGGACCTGAGCGTCGTGGATCGGTACGCCAGCTGGCTTGTTTGTGGCCGTCGGTTTCAAGCCTCTTTGCCAGCCAGCCCAGCTGGTACTCAACAACAACCTTGCGGATGTTGCCCAGTGTGCAGTCGGTGTGTACCATCTGATGTGCCTTGGCCAGCATCGGGTAGCCAGCATAGGGTAGCATAATGCCATATAACACTTTTTCATCCCTGACTCTGCGACTAAGGTTGAGGGCTTCGTCAAGATTGCTGGTGAAGGGTTTTTCGCTGAACACCGGAAAGCGGGCATCGATGGATGACATCGCAACCGGATAGTGCATGGTGTTTGGTGTCAGAATCACGGTCAACTGCATTCGATCTTTGGCGGCAACGGTTTTTTCTCGGCGGAACATGTCACGATAGGTACCGTAAACGCGCTTGATCGGCAAGCCGATCTTTTTGCCGGATTCAAATGAACTGTGGCGAGTGCTGCCAAACGAACCGCAAACAACCGCGCACTCACCGGTCTGTTCGAGTGCCTTAAGATGCACCTTTCCTACAAAAGAGTTGTGACCGCCACCGGCTATACCGACCCTGATTATCTTGTCGCTCATCCTTCACCTTCCCAAATGTTTAAATAAATAACAAAAATTAATGCTTTCAAAGCGCCTATATCTTAATGACAAACATACAATATTGCCAATGAAAAAATTATAATTCTTTGCAGATCAGAATAGCCAGTGAAGTATTGAACAGGTCACTGAAACCATTGCGTTCCTGCCAGAGACCGCCGCCGCGCATTGATATTTTCTGTGTGCTTATGATTCTACGGGCATAACGGGCACGCCAGTCAACTCTGCGGCCGTCCGCAGAGATCAGCTGGCCGTTCAGATCGCGGTTAATTATGCGGGCGTTCAGCCACATTCGCAGGAGCGGGAGTTTCTCGTAATCCATTGGTTTGAATAGTTGTTGAGAAAGCTTGCCGGGCATTGCAGAGTTTTTGTCGAGTGAGCGGACAAATTCATTCTGCAATGCTGTGAGGTGTGGATCAGGTTCTGAATCCATTATAATCCGGTTTGATTTTTTCAGCCAGTGTTGAGTGCTTATCTGGTCAAACACATTGAAAACAGATAGGCTCACAACGCCGAAGAGTGCCGCATATGCGTTGGTTTCAGCCTGTTCGGGATATTTGTTCCGCAACCAGAACAGTGCCTTGTTTACACCGTTGTATGGCAGCGTTTTATTCTGCATGGAGTGGACGGCCAGCAAAGTGATTGAAGTCTCAGTAACGTCGCCCGTTGCGCCGAAATAACCATGACTGGATTGTTGTCGCAGCAGCCACTCGCCGCCAAGTGCAACTGCCCGATCCAGCTCCTGACGGATTGAAATGTCCAGAGTGTCGCCGGTTTCATGATATTTACGCAGGTAAAGCGCAGATTCCCTATCATTCGAAAAAACCGATGCGGATAATCCTAAAATAAAAATAATGAATTTTTGTTTCAATCCTTTTTTTGTCATATCAATCATATAACTCTATTGTGTCATGATGTAGTCTGCGCCAACAACGGTTTTGAAAAACATCATGTCGCAGACATTTGCTTGTTTTTTACAGTGGTAGTTGAGAGAATAGCTACCAATCAGAGGATATTGTATATCAACCCGGTGGGTTTTTACAGAACCAACCGGCGAACTTTTTTTAAAGGGATTGTGTGTTTACATGAGTTTTTCAGTCGCGGTTTTCTGGCTTGTCATGCTTACCTTTATTCCCGGGTTGGAGGCACGCGCCTCGCTGCCGTTTGCTTTTTTCAACAGTGATATTCGCAGTGTTCTGGGATTGCCAGCGGCATTTGTAATTTGCTTTGCGGTCAACATTATTATTGGCATTGCAACTTTCTGGCTGATGGGACCGGTGGTTCAGATTTTCAGATGCTGGAGTTTTTTTGACCGGTATATATGGCCGCGCTTTGAACGCACGCAATACAAGTTGCATCCTTATGTAGAAAAGTATGGTGAATGGGGACTGGCACTGTTCATCGGGGTTCCGCTACCGGGGACCGGAGCCTACACCGGAGCTTTCGGTGCCTATCTGCTCGGTTTTGACAGACGTCGTTTTATGCTGGCTAATCTTTTCGGCGTGATTATAGCGTTTATTGCGATTTCTTCACTGTGTATTCTGATTGAGCACGGCGTGGTGGCGGAAGAGAGTCTGATACGCAAGATTATGATTAAAGAGAGCCCTCACTGAGAGTCCATTGTACATTGTTTTCGCTACAGAGGTGGTTTAAAATTACTTTTCTGTAATATTAGAAAAATACAGTTGCATAACAGGCGACGTTTTGGTAAGCTTCAGTACGTTGATTAAAAATATTCAGAAAGAGGATCGTTCTATGAAGACAACTAAACATTTGTTATGCGCTCTGACGCTGCTGGTAACGTATGGTGTGCTGGTGGCGCAGGAAGATGTCGTTGAACCGCTCAATATGGAGGATGAAACACCTCTGGTGGAGGTGAACGACAGTTCACGCTGGTATGTCAGTCCGGGTGTGGGCATGATGTTCTTCGAGGGCAATCAGGTTGTTGAGGAAGGGCTGAATATGGTTTTGCGATTCGGTTACGACTTTGATGAACATTGGGGACTCGAGTTGGGCGGATCATGGGCTCCCAACATAACCCGCGATGGCAATAAATACTCTGATTCAGGACCGTACAGCAAGCGCATAGACGGACAGAACATATACGGTGTTTTTATTGATGGATTATATCATTTTGACCGCTTCGAGCGTTTTGACCCCTATCTTTCAGCCGGATTCGGTTACTACAGAGCTCAAGACAAAGTTTTCTGTGAGGGTGATGAATACTATGTTTACGGACCACGTGTGGGTGCCGGAGCATTTTATCACCTGACGGACTCGCTCTCTTTGCGAGCGGATGCCCGCACATTCATGGCGATCGATGATACCTGTGAGTTTATGTATACCGCTGATCTTGGCCTGGCGTATCGATTCGGTGGGAGTAAAAAGCGTTCGGGCATCGATGACGGTGCCGGTACGGCTGCTTTGCAGAATCTTTCCAAAGACTCCGATGGTGACGGTTTAACAGATGAGGAGGAGGCCGCTCTCGGCACCGATCCTTACAATCGCGACACTGACGGTGATGGCTTATCAGACGGTGATGAAGTCAATATCTACAAAACCGATCCGTTAAATAAGGATACCGATTTTGATGGATTGAGCGATGGTGACGAGGTTCTAAAGTATAAAACCGATCCACTTGTACGTGATACCGACGGAGGTGGAGTGGCTGACGGACATGAGGTTATCGAGGATAAAACCGATCCGTTGGATCCCTCCGATGATCTGATGCTTTTTGAGATCAACATTCAGTTTGATTATGACACAACAATTATCAAACCGCAGTATTTTGCACAACTTGATGAAATTATCAATGTATTGAATCACAAACCCGGAGCCACAGCGGTTATTGAAGGGCATGCGGATCGTCGTACACGCTCCAGTGCGCAGTATAATCAGGAACTCTCCGAGCGCCGTGCGCAAGCGGTTCTCTCCTACATGGTTGGCAAGGGTGTTGAGCAGAGCCGTCTGAATGCGGTGGGTTACGGCTTTAACCGTCCCAAGGTTGAGCCTGATCTGATCAACGGCAATCCGGAAAACCGTCGTGTCGAGGTATACATCCGCGGTGCCGGAACAAACGCAGAGAAAACAAAGTATATTGCTCGCTGAAGCCGAAAACACTTGCTGTTACTTAAGTAGTTTAGATATATTACAACCGCATGGGGGCAATTGCCCCCATTGCGGTTTTTTTAATACGGGGCTTTGATGAAGATCATTGAGCGATATGTGCTGAAATCTTATCTGGCGGCGGCTCTGCTTTCTTGGCTTGTGCTCTCTTTTGTTATGACCATCGGTTTGGTTGTTCGAATTGCTCAGCTGATTATTCAGGGCCTTCCTTTGAAAGCCGTCGGAACTTTTATGCTGATTGGATTTCCTGAAACTCTGCGTCTGACAATTCCCATCAGTCTGCTGATCAGTTCGCTATTGGTCTTTAGCCGTCTCTCCGCAGATAGCGAGATAGCCGCCATGCGCTCCTGCGGTGTCAATCTGCTGAGTGTGATGCGCTGGCCAATTCTGTTTGGATTGTTTTGTAGTCTGCTCGGTGTTTACATCAATCAGGAGATCGTGCCGCGCGCTCATTGGCTGCGCAGAAATATTCATGCGGAGATCAGCGTAGAAGTCGCTATTGATCTTCTAGAACCGGGAAAATTCATTACCGACTTTCCGGAGGTGACTATCTGGTTCGCATCCAAAGAAGGGAACTGGATAAATGATGTTCTGATTTATGATCACACTCACACCGAGGTGACGCGTGAGATACGTGCAGAAAAAACTCTGGTTGAGACAGTCGGTGACGATATTGTTCTCAATATGTATAAAGTGCGAATAGATCCGGTTGAATATGACCGCCCGGGAATCGCAACTGCCGATCGCTTTACCTATGTGATGGAAGATGCTTTCAAGAAGAAGAATAAACAGAAGAAACACAAGGATCTGACTTACAGTGAACTGGTAGCGGAGATCAGAACCATCAAACAATATTATGACAGACGCCCTGCTACTGTTATGCGGAAGCGTTACAATGTCAGCCGGACTCACATGCAAATCCGCTATGTTTATGCCTTCGCCGCTTTTATTTTTGTGATAATCGGTGTTCCGCTGGGCATCAGATCACACCGTAAAGAGTCAACAATCGGTATAGCTCTTAGTCTGGTGGTGGCACTGTTTTTTTACATCGGAGTGATCTTCGCCGAATCAATGGATAGTGTACCGATGTCGCAGTCACACATTCTGGTCTGGATGCCGTTTGCGGTATGCTCGCTGGTGGCTGCCTTTTTAATACCCAGAAATTTGTGAATAGTTTTTGCGAAAGGATATTTTATATGACCAAAATTCATCCAACTGCGATTGTAGATTCGAAAGCTGAGCTGGCGGAGGAGGTCGAGGTCGGTCCATATGCCATTATTGGTGGAGATGTTCAGATCGGTGCTGGAACAGTTGTCAGACAACATGCCAATATAGAAGGCCATACAAAGATCGGTGAAGAGTGTCAGGTGTTCCCGTTCGCCTGTATCGGCATGAAAACTCAAGACCTGAAATATGTCGAAGGCGATATTACCTATGTCGAAGTCGGCAACCGCACAGTCATGCGCGAATTCTGCACTGTTCACCTGGGGACAAGGCCGGGAGAAGTGACTAGAGTCGGTGATGACTGTCTGATCATGGCCTATTGCCATGTGGCCCACGGCTGTAGGGTGGGCAGTCATGTAATTATGTCGAATTTAGCCACCCTTGCCGGTGAGGTGGTTGTTGAAGACTATGCGATCATCGGCGGTCTGGCGGCAGTGCATCAATTCTGCCGTATCGGAACCTTCGCCATGATCGGAGGGGCTTCCAAAGTCCGCCAAGATTGCGCACCCTTTATGATCACCGATGTCTATAGTGAAGATGTGCGGGTCGGAGGCCCCAATATCGTGGGCCTCAAGCGGCATGGCTTCGGGCCAGAAGTGCGATTCGCACTGAAAGAGGCTTATCGCATACTCTACCGTGAAGGATTGAACCGTACGCAGGCACTTGATAAACTGCAGTACGAAATGAATGAACTGCCGGAAATCAAGCGCTTGATCGAATTCTATAGAACAAGTCGACGCGGCGTTCACTGAGTAAATTTTCATCTTGTACCACAACCTTTAATAATGGTATAAGCAAGCCACCACGTCCATGTGGAGAGGTGGATAGTTTTTTTTAATGCAGGGAACAAACGTTTGAGCATTTGAGTATATGAGAAGGTACGAACAGACAACCCTTAAACAGATTGCTGCGGAATTAAAACTTTCGGTTTCAACTGTTTCGCGGGTTTTGGCTGGCAAGGGCGACCAATATCGAATCAGTGCCCAAACCGCCGACCGTGTCAAAGCCGAAGCGAAACGCACCGGTTTTGTTCCCAATCAGATAGCCAGTGCTCTACGGCTGAAACGTACCCATACTGTCGGTTTGATTATTCCGGATATATCGAATCCTTTTTTTGCCTCTGTTGCACGACAGATTGAAATGGAAGCAGCCAGGCGCGGATATTTTATTATTCTTTGCGACTCGCGTGATTCCACCGATGCTGAGGTTGAGTACTTGAAACTGCTTCAGTCACGTAGTGTGGATGGGTTGATAATCTCTCCGGTTGGCAGAATTGGTGCTCATTTGCGCGGGTTGCGCGGTAACGGTATGCCGGTTGTTTTGATTGATCGCTATTTTCCCGATCTCGAAGCACCCTATGTTACCAGTGATAATTACGGGGGTGCATATGAGGCGGTTACACATCTTATAGAACATGGCCACACTCGAATTGCCTGTGTACGTGGTATCGAAGGATCTTCAACCGCTGATGATCGTCTGGCAGGTTATAGAGCCGCTCTGGAAGCTGCCGGAATAGATTACGATCCGCAAATGGTTGCTGGTGACGATTTCAGTGAAAATTCGGGTTATGCAGCGGCGCAGGTGCTTCTGAAAAGCAGGACTGTTAAGCCAAGTGCCATATTCTCGCAAGGTATTCTGATAACCTTTGGGGTGTTAAGGGTGCTGGACGAGAAAAATTTAGCTATTCCACGCCATATTTCGCTGGTCTCTTTTGATGATCATTATTATACATCTTTTCTTGCGACATCTCTGACAACTGTGGCGCAGGACAAGGAGAGCATCGGTAGAGACGCTGTTAAACTCCTGTTCAGTCAGCTGGATCAGGGGGTTGAAAAAATCACCAAAGGAATTCATGTGCCGACCTTTTTGATCAAACGCAAGTCGGTCGCATATTGTTAAATAAATAAAGAAAGGTTCAGACAAATGGTATTGATAGAATCATATCCCGTGGCTGTGATAATGTGTGTTATCACAATGCTGTGCTGGGGCTCATGGGCCAATACACAAAAGCTTGCTTCTCGTGAATGGAAGTTTCAGCTCTTTTACTGGGACTACGCTATCGGTGTGTTGCTACTCACGCTGGTACTGGCCTTTACAATGGGCAGTATGGGTGAGGGCGGACGTGGTTTTCTTGCTGACTTGGAGCAGGCATCGGGCAAAATGATCCTTTACGCATTCATCGGCGGCGTGGTCTTTAATTTCGCCAACATTTTGCTGGTGGCGGCTATTGATATAGCCGGTATGGCGGTCGCCTTTCCCGTAGGTATCGGAATTGCTCTGGTGCAGGGTGTTGTTATCAATTACATCGGTAAGCCTAAGGGAAATCCTGTGGTTCTGTTTATCGGTGTGGCTCTCGTGGCAGTGGCGATTGTCCTTGACGCAGTGGCCTATAAACGCTTGCAAAGCGGCTCAGCTGAACGGCAAGGTATTGTCAAGGGGCTTCTGCTTTCGGTGGTGGCCGGCGTAACTATGGGCATGTTCTATCTTTTTGTCGCCAAATCCATGGTGCCAAATTTCACTGAGCCCGGTGCATTCTTCAATCCTGACAATGCCGGTTCGCTCACACCCTACACAGCACTGGTGATTTTCGCATTGGGATTGCTGCTTTCATGTTTTCTTTTTGTGACAGCTATTATGTTCAGACCCTTCAGCGGTGAGAGAGTTGCGCCCTCAGATTACTTCAGGAAAGGTACGCCTCGTCTGCATCTGATCGGCATCCTCGGCGGCACCATCTGGAGTCTGGGTATGTCGTTCAGCATTATCGCGTCTGGTGCCGCTGGCCCGGCGATTTCCTACGGACTGGGGCAGGGTGCCACCATGATTGCCGCATTCTGGGGCGTATATATCTGGAAAGAGTTCATGGATGCTCCCCAGGGTACCAATAAGATGCTGAATGCTATGTTTGGATGCTTCATCGTCGGACTGGCACTGATCATTGCCGCCCGCGTGATGTAACGCGCGATATGAATATAATTTTTAATCGAGGAACATACAATGACAAAAATTTTTAAGATACTGATCTCAATCACGCTGATCTTTGCTTTCTGCGGCTGCGTACTAACCCAGCCACAGAAATCTGCAAAAATCAGGGTGATTATCGACAGCGATGCCAACAACGAGCTGGATGATCAACATGCCATCGCCTATGCACTCTTCAGCGGCGATGTTTTCGATGTCATCGGGATTACAATCAACAGTACCCGCAGCGGTGGTGATGTCACCGAGCAACGTGCTGAGGCCGAGCGTATTGTGAAACTCTGCGGAGTTGAGAGTCGGGTCGACGTTCTCAGCGGTGCCGACGGTTCGTTTGCGAAGATCAGGGATACGATCGGACAATCTGGTTTCGATGGAGAGGAGGCAGTGAATTTTATTATTGAAAATGCCATGGCTACCGATTCTGAAAGCAAGCTTGTTCTGTTGCCAGTGGGCAAATTGACCAACATAGCTCTGGCACTCGCAAAGAATCCTGCGATAGCCGGGCGGGTACGCATTGTCTGGCTGGGGTCCAACTACCCTGAACCAGGGGAGTATAACCAGGACAACGATCCCGCCGCACTCAACTACATCCTGAACTGCGACGTACCCTTTGAAATTGCCCTGGTGCGTTATGGTAAAGCCTCGGGCACCGATGCCGTGCGCGCTTCGCTTGATGAGATCAAAGCGCGTATGCCCGGACTTGGGCCGGATGTCGCCGTGCCGGTTACTGGGCGTAAAGGGGGGATGTTTACCAATTTCGGTGACTATTCGGTGGATTTGTTTGTCAAAATGGGACATGCGAGCCGAGCACTTTTCGATATGGCCGCTGTTGCTGTTGTCAAGAATCCTGCCTGGGCTGACACCGTCACAATCCCTGCCCCGATTCTGGAAGGGCGTAATTGGCGTGAACGTCCAACAAATCCGCGTCGTATAACAATCTGGGAGAATTTTAATCGGGATGCAATCATGGCCGATTTTTACAGTGTTATGCAGCAGCCGGTGGTGGCGAAATAGCATGGAGTATAGAGCGGGTGCGATGATCTTCACTTGATTGTCGTCGATAAAAAAAACATACTTTATGCGTCCGACATAAGAGACGAATTGCGTTTTGAAACGCCACTCTCGGGCAAATTTCAGTGGAATTGTATTATCCATACGCTATGCCCTCTGCCTTAGGCCTCTTATATGAAACACGCTGTTACTGGCGTAAGAAAGGATACCACATGTCAAAAATTGCAGTAGTAGGAAGTTCCAACACCGATATGGTAATTAAATCGAAACATCTGCCAGCTCCGGGCGAAACTATTCTGGGCGGCAACTTTTTGATGAATCCCGGCGGCAAAGGTGCTAATCAGGCGGTAGCGGCAGCCAAGCTGGGCGGCGAGGTTGTTTTTGTGGCACGTGTTGGCCAGGATATGTTCGGTGCGGAAGCCGTCAAGCGCTTTAAAGCTCTTGGTATCAACACCGAGTATGTTGTGACCGATTCAAAGCATCCATCCGGTGTCGCTCTGATTATGGTTGATGATAAAGGCGAAAACTGCATCTCGGTCGCTTCCGGGGCTAATAACGCGCTTGTACCGGACGATCTTGATCGGGCACGCGTAAGTCTGGAGCAATCCTCGCTTATATTGATGCAGCTCGAAACTCCGCTGGAGACCATTGCGCATGCCGCTGCGCTGGGTCAGGAGCTGAATAAAAAGGTCATACTTAATCCCGCGCCTGCTTGTGAACTTCCGGATGAGCTGCTGAGCAGAATCAACATCATTACGCCCAATGAAAGCGAGGCCGAGCTGCTGACCGGCATAAAAGTCGGCAGTGAGGATAGCGCGGCTGTCGCCGCCAAGGTTTTACGCGAACGCGGTGTGAATACAGTTATCATTACAATGGGAGCCAGAGGAGCTTATGTACAGAATGAGAGTTTCAGTGTGATGGTTCCCTCCCGATCTGTGAATGCAGTTGATACTACTGCGGCGGGCGACACCTTCAACGGCGCACTGGCAGTTGCTCTGGCTCGCGAAATGCCGATAGCAAAAGCGGTTCGCTTTGCCAACCTGGCTGCATCGGTCTCCGTAACCCGCATGGGTGCGCAATCCTCTGCACCGCTGCTTAACGAGGTTGATGAGCTGCTATGAACAAAATTCTGCTTGCACTGATAACTCTCTTTTTTAATCTTGCGCTTTCTGCGCAGGACAGTCCGAATGTCATTTTGATCATGACCGATGATCAGGGTTATGGAGAGATGTCATGTCATGGAAATCCGATCCTGCAGACACCAAATCTGGATAAGCTGCATGCACAAAGTCTGCGCTTGATCGATTATCACGCCGCTCCGATGTGCACCCCGACCCGCGGGCAGTTGCTGACCGGACTCGATGCAGCCCGCAACGGCGCCATCAACGTCAGTTCCGGACGCACCCTGCTGCGTCCGGAACTGCCGACCATCGCCGACATCTTCGCCGCCTCAGGCTATGATACCGCGATTTTTGGCAAGTGGCACCTCGGCGATAACTATCCTTTCCGACCGCAGGATCGCGGTTTTCAGGAAACTCTCTGGTTTCCATCATCACATATCAACTCCGTACCCGACTTCTGGGACAACGATTACTTTGATGACACTTATATTCATAACGGCCAGCACAGAAGTTACAAGGGTTACTGTACCGATGTCTTTTTTGAGCAGGCCATGGCGTGGATGCGTTTGAAGGCGGCGCAGGACAAGCCCTTCTTTCTCTACCTGCCAACCAATACGCCGCATCAGCCACACTATGCGCCGACTCAGGACATCAAGGTGATTGAGGCCGCTTTCAAGGAAAATCCGCCGACGCATGTCAATCGGGAGCTGAAAGAGAAACTCGTTTCCTATCTGGCCATGATTCGCAATATCGACACCAATATTGGCAGATTAGATGAATTCCTGCGCTCCAATAATATCGCGGAAAACACAATTCTGATTTTCACAGTTGATAACGGCACAACCTTCGGCCACCGCTACTATCCCTGCGGAATGCGCGGTTGGAAAACTACGCTCTGGGAGGGCGGCCATCGCGTACCCTTCTTTCTGCGCTGGCCCGCAGGCAAATTGGCCCGGCCAACGGATATCAGCGGTCTTGCACAAAGTCAGGATGTGTTGCCGACGCTGATCGAGCTCTGCGGATTAAAAATTCCTGCGGATTGCGCTTTTGACGGCATGAGTCTGGCGAAGGTCTTTAAGGGAGTAGAGGCGGTACCCGACGACCGAGCTCTTATCATAAACTACAGTCGCATGCCCTGGACTAGCTACCCCTACCCCGATGCGCGTTCAATCATGCGTCGCGAAGGTGCTGGTGTACTCTGGAAACGCTGGCGACTGCTTGAAGACAGCAAACTCTACAATCTGACGATCGATCCCATGCAGCGTGAAAATGTGATTGATAGGTATCCCGAGGTGGCCGCCGAGATGCGTGCCCGTCTCGATAAATGGTGGTCGGGAGTCAGGAAGATTGCAAATGAGCCGCAGCGGGTGGTGATCGGTAACGATGCTGAAAATCCCTCCCTGTTAACTGCCTGTGAATGGCTCGATGTTTTTATCGATCAACAGATTCAAGTGCGTCGTGGCGATCGTAAAAACGGCTGGTGGGAGATCGATGTTGATCAGGCCGGAACCTATGAATTCGAATTGCGGCGCTGGCCGCGTGAAGCCGATGCCGCCCTCGCGGCGTCGTTGCCTGCGGTCAAAGTGGCGGTTGGTGAACTGTTGCCAGGTGAAGCGCTGCCGATCAAGGTTGCTAAGATTCAGATCGGACAGGAGTTCAGACGCAAGCGGGTGGGTACGGACGATAGATGCGCTAAATTTCAATTCAAGTTGCAACCGGGGCCGATACGCCTCTACACGTGGTTTGCGGATGATAACGGTAACGATATCTGCGGTGCCTACTATGTTTATGTCACACGCAAATAAATGGTGAGGTTCTGAAGTAGCGTGGAGTGGCTAATCATCTGCAGAACGGGTTCGGGCTTGTTAAGCGACTTGTCCGCTAGAACTGCGGCGACAACGCAAGCCTTGGCAAAGAATGAAACTCACCACAATTGAATACAAATATAACACAATGAATCGGAAAATGGAGAAAAAGATGAAAAAATTGCTGGTCTCATTAACGCTGCTTTTAACAGCATGTTGCGCAAGTGCGGCACTTCCAAAAATTATCTTCGACACCGATATGGCCGGTGACTGCGATGATATCGGAGCTCTGGCCACTTTGCATGCTTTGGCTGATTTGGGAGAGTGCGAAATTCTGGCTGCGGTTACAACCCGCAAGGATCGATCGAACGCCTCGGCTGCCGCGATTTCCGCTGTCAATCACTGGTATGGACGGCCTGATATTCCCATAGGTACCGACAAAGTAGGTGGCCATAACCACAATCCGCCTATCAGCCCCTTCTGTCCGGTTCTACGTGACTATTTTACACACTCCGCCAGACCGGATGACCGGATGCCAGATGCTCTGGATGTTTACCGGAGGGTACTGAGTTCCGCTCCGGATAAGAGTATAATAATCTGTTGTGTCGGTGCTTTGAGCAATTTGGATGATCTGCTCAGAAATGATCTGGAACTGGTGGCCCGGAAAGTGAAAATGACTGTGATTATGGCCGGGGAATTTCCTGATTCGCGTAAGAACAAGCTGGAGTGCAATATCATGATTGATGTGCCAGCGGCCCGCAAGGTCGGAGCTGACTGGCCTACCCCTGTTCTATACACCGGTTTCGAGGTTGGGTTCCAAATTCACTGTGGCGGCGATTTGAAAAATGTGACTCCACGTAATCCTGTGCGGCGCGCCTTTGAATTGCGACCTTACGGTAAAGGATTCAGTATTGATAAGGGCAAACCGGCTTATGACCAGACTGCAGTTCTGCTGGGTGTGCGTGGTGCCGAAAAAAAATTCTGGGATCTTTCAGAAAACGGCAGGATGATTGTGACAGAAGTAGGACACACCTATTGGAAGAGTGAAGAGAGTACCGCGCATAGATACGTCAAAATCAGAGCGGGGGCGATTCCGCAGATCACTGCAATGATCGAACGGCTGATGGTCAAACCGCCGCTGTTCAATCCCGCACAGCCGGTTAAAATGATTTTCGATACCGATATGGGCGCGGACATCGATGACGCGCTGGCATTGTCGGTTATTCATGGACTGCAAAACCGCAATGAGGTGGAACTGCTGGCGGTGACCTCCAGTAAGGATACCCCGGCATCCGCCACCGTAATTGATATGATCAACACCTGGTTCGGACGTGGCGATATTCCGGTCGGGAGGGTCAAGGATGGCAGACAACCCGAGGCGGGCCGCTATCTGCCGCAGTGTGTCGCGGCTAAAAAAGCTGACGGTTCGCCGCTTTTTCCTCACAAAATCACGCCGGAATCCAATGTGCCTGAAGCGGTTGCGCTGATACGCAGAACGCTGGCCACGCAACCGAACAGCTCGGTGGTGCTGGTGGTGGTGGGTCAGCAGACCAATGCCGCGCGTCTCTTGCGCTCACAACCCGATCAACACTCACCGCTCAATGGAGTTGAGCTGATCAAGCGCAAGGTGAAAATGCTCTCTGTGATGGCGGGATCATTCATCAAACCGGGTGAGGGTGCAGTGCCGCATGGCGACGGAGTGGAGTGGAATGTTAAAGTGGATGTTGACGCCGCCAGGATCGTTATGCAGGAGTGGCCTGTTCAGATGGTGGTCTGCCCATACAATCTCGGACAGCAGCTTCTCTATCCGAGCAGCTCGATCGAACAGGACTTTGATAACGGTGCACCACATCCGGTCTCTTATGCTTATCGTCATTATATCCAGATGCCCTATGATCGTCCAAGCTGGGATTTGGTGAGTGTGCTCTTTCCGGTGCGTCCGAACCGCGGATATTTCAACGAATCGGTATCGGGGCGCGTAACTGTAGATAATAAAGGCATAACCGGCTTCACCCCTGACCCAGCCGGCAATGCGATTATTCTCTCGGCGACACCGCAACAACGAGCACGTGTGATCGAGGCCTTTGTGCAGCTCGCCTCATTGCCATTTATCGGACGGTAATTACCGCACAATCACCTCCTTGCCTGTCAGACAATAAATAGTGACAATAAATAGTGACAGTCATTATTTAATGGACAGGTGGGGAGTTTTGGTGTATAAGGGGATTGTTTTTTGGAGGTAAATATGAGACTGAACAGGATCAAGCTGGAGGAGGCGGCGACGTATCATGTGATGAGCCGGGTGATCGAGCACCGGTTTATCTTTGGGGATGTCGAAAAGAGTTTTCTGCATAATCTGATGCGGCGGATGGAGGATTTTACTGCCTGCGAGGTAAGGACTTACGCGTTTATGGACAACCATTTTCATATTCTGCTGCATGTGCCGGTGAGGGTTGAATTGTCTGATGATGAGGTGAAGCGCAGAGCTAAAATTCTCTACGGCAAGAAGAAGTACGCGCTCATGGAGAGCGATTGGAAGATGTGGATCGAAAAGGGCTGCGATTATAAGGTCAAGGCGCAGTTGGATGCTTTGCGGGCCCGGATGTATGATGTGTCGGAGTTTATGAAAACTTTTAAGCAGCGCTTTTCGATCTATTATAACGCAAATCACGACCGGCGGGGGGCGGGTACGCTCTGGCATGACCGCTTCAAAAGCGTGTTGGTGGAGGAGAGCGAGAGCGCACAGGTGACAGTGGCGGCGTATATCGACCTTAATCCGGTGCGGGCGGGGGTGGTGGAGGA
>CAYOQJ010000030.1:0-3888 GCA_964406095.1 uncultured Lentisphaeraceae bacterium | reverse complement strand
CAGAAAGTTTCTAAAATAGAAATATAAAAATAATAAAACAATTTGGTGATTAAGGTGGTTTCTCAAAAATCCTTTAGACACACAAATTGGGACGGTCTCTGTAATTTTCATGTTTCTTACTTTGCTTAGTGTTAATCAAATACAATATTGGTTGTTTTTTTCAACAATCATCGCCGTGCTGATCTGGTTGAGGAGTATTTTGCCGCGATGGTTCAGACCATGTACAACCACGTGTTACACATGGTGTTCGGGATCGAATCCCTGTATAATAGATGGAGGGAGTTGTCCATCAACAACGGAAACGTTCTCAATGTAAGGGTGGTCAGTCATGGTATGAAAATATCTTAGCCAAGCGCATCAGGGCATTCAATTATCTCGCCGTTGACCTTCAGAAGACCATTAGCGAAGTCGGCGGTGACTTCCGTACCATCAGCGTAAGTGGTAATCTGAATATCTCCCTCTTGCTTCCAAGTCATAATTTCCTCTGCCTGGAGATGTCCAAAGCGTACAAGGGCGACATCATAGACGGCCTTTATCTTGGCTATACGCTCGTCCGTGAGAATCGGCATCACGCCGGGATGCACCGCCCACTCATCCCGCGGGTGTTTACCGAGGAGGACACATTCCATCACACCCTGCCAGCTCAAAGCCTGGCATTCGTGGAAGACCAGTCCGCCAAACACGAGTCGATAAAGCGGCACACGCTTGTCCATCAGGTGCGTGATAGGCCATTCGTCCCAACATAGATCCCAGTGCCACGGGCTTCCCCCGGTGCAGATACTGTCGGCCGCAACGGTGGCATACATGAATCCGCACTCTGTACCAGCCGCGCCGTGCACACGGCGAGAGGACTCGATCAAGCGGTTGGTCATCTTCGCATAGGTGGTTCGACCGAAGCGATGCCGAGGATGATAATTGCGGTATAAAGGATTGGCCATGCCGTCCAGATAGCCCATGCCTTGAAGTCCCAGCGCCTTGAGCTGACCCAGCCAGGCATCGAGTTGCTGATCTGTCTTAAGCTGGTTGTTAATTACGTGCGTCACGCCGCCGCCCCACTCACCAAGTCCCATGGGACCCCACTGATCCCAGACGACCTCGTCTTCACTGAACTCAGGGCTGCGGCGGACCGCGCCCTTCTTGTTGTCGTGTACGTTCATCTGAAAGCCCATTTCGTGGCCTGCCGCAATAAGCTTGCGGAAGCCCGTTTCTCCGCCAAGCCGCTCCTCAATCGGAAAGAACGACGGGAAGAGGCCGTCATGGCCGTTAGCGTTGAACCCGACCGACTGGGTATAGATTTTGTTCACTCCGGCAGCTTTGAGTCGGCGAAGGCCCTGCTCGGCTTCAACGAAGGTCATCACCTGTTTAAAGGTAAGCGGGTCGCCTTTTCTCGCACCGGCCATCATGATGCCGCAGTTCTCCACGGCGTAAAAAAGCTTCATGATGTAGCCGTGAAGCAGGTACTCAAGTTCGGGTGATTTGCTGAAGCGCTGTTTAAGCGTTAGCTTGCCCATGTCTTCAATCACGTGTCGACGTAGTCTTTTAGCGATGGCCTGAAGGAAATCGGCTTTGGCGTCGATGAACCGATAGCGGATTTCTCGCGTCTCCCACTCCACCGGGTCCGGCCAGGACTGGCGCAGTGTCATACACAGAGCCACCTGCCCGTTGCCTTGGCCGTCGGTGGCGACATGACATTCCATTTCGGCAGCCGCCCCGGTGGCCATGGCCATCATTCCGCCCGTCGGGTTGTGTACGCCACAAATCGGAAGCGTGGGCATCAGCTCCCAGCGTGGCTGTTCACCGTAAATCATGAAGCGATCTCTGAGGGCCGGCTTGTCGGCAGGGTAGCTCAGACAGCCGGAGTTGAGCGGCAGAAACATTTCGCCGGTTTTGCCCGCCGTCATAAGCCCTGGCAGGAGAATCACCCCAAACAGCCTCCGAGTGTCTATGCGATCTTCGTACACTTCCACAATCGGCATGCGGACGACGAGCTCACCGTCTTCAACCTTGAACCAGAGTCCTATCCGCAAGCCCCATTGGGCATTTCCGATCACCACATGCAGACCGCACTCAGCCTCCTCGATGAGATCCACGCGGTACTCCCGCACGTGCTCGGTGCGGAATTCAGCCTTGGAGTAAATTTCTAATTCCATTAGCGGGACGATGGGAGCAGCATAGCTGCCGTCCATACGTCGCAACTGACCAAACAGTGTGTTATCTTCCCTGGTCATGGCGAAGGTGATGTTGTCACCAGTCAGTATAAATTCTTTCATTTTCTGTCTCCGAAGTGTGTGATGTTTAGTTCGTCAGGCCTGTGCGTTCCGCCTTTCTGCGAGCGTACTCGCACAGGCAGGCACTTTATTCGACAATGATTACCGCAGCCGGACCAGAGGTTTGACTAGTGTCCGGTTCTGCACCGCTTCAAAAGCCTTGCCGATATCATCCAGAGCAAAGGTTTGTTTGCGGTCGATCCAGACCGCAGGATTGAGCTTGCCGGCACGATAGAAGCTGATCACCGCATCATGCGTTTCAGCTTCATCATAACCGTCGCCGTAGAAAGTGAAAGTTTTGCCGGGAGCCAGATTTATATTGCCGCACTCGTCCAGGCCGTAGATACCGATGGTACCCGCTGCTTTCAGGCAATTCTGAGCGGCGGCGACCATCTCAGCTTTACCGACTGCATCAATGACGAAGTCATAGCCATCAGTGGCAGCATCTTTAACCTGATTCCAGCAATCCTCAGAGGTGTAATCGAACACCTTCGTGGCTCCGGCCAACGAACCTTCTTTGGTCCGCTTTGCCGAGCCTACCAAAGTAACCTTGGATGCACCGAGGTTGCGGGCGTGACTGACGAACGACAGACCGTTACCTCCGGAGCCGATTATCAGCACCGAAACGCCAGGTTTGACGCCCATGCGCGTAATGTAGCTGAGCGTCTCACGCCAGGTGATGAACAATGTCCCCACTGCCGGGTCGATGTCGGCAGGCAGAATCTGGTTGACCGTCTTGTCCTGCCAGCCGTCCAGCCCATCTTCCTGCATCGCACGCCAGTCGACGGCGATACCGATCTCGGCAAAGCCACCCCATCCGCAACCGACTCCTCCGACAGCCGGGCTGCCCACGCGTGTAACCATGTCACCAACTTTGAGGTTGCGAACCTTGGCTCCGACTTCTGTCACGCGGCCAATGCTCTCGTGTCCGAGAATGAAGGGTGCTTTCATCCAATAACAGAACGGCGGGTGGTTGTTAATCAGATGCGAGTCGGTTCCGGCGCACACTGCGCCGAAGAGCATCTCACAGCGAGCCCCGTAGTCGCCCATTTCCGGTTCGGGTAATTCCCGAACCACTAGTTTTCCAGTACTTTCAACAATTGCAGCTTTCATAAAACTCCTTTTCATTTTTATTCATTATTTAATATTTAATCTGTTAAGTATTGATGTTATATTCGTTATATTTTTGCATTCTCAGCATATTACAATCTTTTAACTTCTTGTTTATTGCCATTTCCCCAGCTACTGACTGAAAATATTTTTCTAAGTCAACAGCTGGGTCATTGCTTTAGACATGCTAAAGCCTCTTACCCTGCGGTCGTTTGATCGTTTTTTTAAGTATTTATAACTCTCTTATTATTAATAACTTCCAATGCATTTTTATGCTTGTCAACTTTTTCTCAAAAGAACATCGAACATCCAACATTCAACGTCCAACATCGAATGAAAGACACTGCTGTGAGCAGGTACAAGCCTTGCTTGTTTATAAACCCCAGGGCGCTGCCCTGGGCTGTTATATTCTGGTGTGGGCCATTTGCTACGCTCACTGCTTCATCCTATTAGCTATCATTAATGGCTAAAGCCTCTCTCTCAAGTTCGAGTCAGCCCGTTCAATTGCAAA
>CAYOQJ010000029.1:0-14463 GCA_964406095.1 uncultured Lentisphaeraceae bacterium | reverse complement strand
ACCGCATCTGCGGCGTTGTACGGCTTCCAGTATAGTCACTATAGCTGAAAACCGTGCGCCTTGCATCTACGACAAAATGGCAACTGCCGTTTTTAGGTTCAATTCCAAGAGAAATACTGGAAGGAGAAGATGCTAATAAACCTGGAAAAATCAATTAAATCACGAAAGGCACGAATTTAAGTATCTTATATATAACCACTTATGAGAAAAAGATGAAAAAACCCATATTCACCTCATGGGTTAGGTTACAAATCAATAGTTCGAACAGTGTTTTCGTGTGTTTCGTGTATTTCGTGGTTAGATCATTCCCGTTTTTAGGTTAAGAGAGCCGGTGAGTTCACCGGCTCCGCAACATGGTCATTGGTGTCGCGTAGTCAGGTCACCGTCCTGCAGGGCGGATGACCTCACCTGAGGCTGATGACTGCATTAGCAATCTGATCTCTTCTCGGATATCTGCGGGAAGATCGCTGTTCAGGGCGGTCAGTGCCGCAAGACGCCGCAGGACGCCCTGTTTGTCGCCTGTTTTGATCTGAGCCTTAAGCAACGTAAGCTGATAAGTTGTGTGCTCCGGTTTGATTGTGGTAGCCCGCTGAGAAACTGCAATCGCCTGTTTGTAATTGCCTTGGTCGTAGAGGATGCAGGCCAGTGTGTCCAGAGCTGGCAGAAAATCCGGCGTGATGTCAAGTGCCTGCCGAGCCATATTTTCGGCTTCCTCCAACTTCTTCTGTAAGCGCAGATTTTCAGCGAGATCATTATATGCCATAGCGGTTGGTTTCGAAATGACACTCCGTCGCAGAAAATCTTCTGACTGCATCACTCTACCCGCAGCGAGCAGGTCAGAACCCAGCAGATAGTTTGCCAAAGCGTGATCAGGTTCAATTTTTAGCAGAGTTGCGGCATCGTTGCGAATGAAATCCCGGTTATTGATTAGCATATCCAACTCTAGTAGCTCCTGCCATAAGTCGGGCATGGATGCATTCAGATTGAGAGCCTGCAGATAGGCTACACGGGCCTGACAGTAGTGTTCCGGTCCCTTGGAACGCAGTAGCTCTCCATAGATGGCATGCACAAGAAAATGGCTGCTTTGGTTAAGTATTTTACGCATTTTCGGCAGAACTTGGTACTCAACAAGTTGAGTGTCGCCGATTTCAAGCAGAAGCTCGCAAAGCATAGTCCAGTAGCGTAAATCCTGAGGATATACTTTAGTTGCTTCTTTAAGCAGCTCAAGTGCCTTGTCGCTGTTTTTTCGTAGCATCTCCAGACAGATCATTTCATAACGCAATTCATCTGCATCAACACCGCCGGCAAGTGCATTTTCTATGTATAATTCAGCATGCGCAATGTCACCCGCCTTGATAGCAATTGCGCAGAGTCCCCGGTGAGCTGCCAGATTATCGGGTGTCACATCCAAAACCGCCTGATAAAACTCGACTGCATCTTCAATTTCGTCTGAAGTCATTTGCAGTACCGACTTTTTGCGTAATTCGGCGGAGTCACCGCGTTGTGAAAGAGCAAGTGCCTTGTTACCTTTCTGATCAGCGATTGATTTAATTCCACGTCGCATCCACAACTCCCGTTGTTTGAGATAGAAATCGCTCTGTCGGATGGTGCCGTAGGTTTGCAGTAGATTCAAGGTGTTTAAATTGTCCTGACGAGCTTTTACCAAAGCAGCGTCGATCTGTTTTTTCATGGTGTCGTAACGCTCAGGTTGATATTTGTGCCTGATGTTGAGTGCGTGGCGGTTGATGGCTGCACTGACATTATCGCTTTCGATCTTCAGGGCATTGCTGTATGCGGTGTAAGCCAGTTCAGGATGATCAAGTTCTTCCAGAAGGATGCCAAGTTCATTTACGGCGAAGGAGCTTTTGATCCGCAGTAGTTTTCTGATGTACGCACTCTGCGGCGGTTCATCTTCGATTGCGCTCAGTAGCGGAATTATCTTGGAAACAAAGGCGCTGCCGCGTTTGAAGATCGCTGCGGGATCAGGCTTCTGCCCTGATTTCAGGGCACCGAACAACATGCCATGCGGTACAGGCTGGTGATCACAGCTGCTCCAGATTTCAGGAGTTGAGAAAATCATGATCTTACCTTCCGGCTCAGATTCCATTTTCAGCCATTCGGTTATAAACTGCACAGTCCCTATTGAAAGCGCGTTGCGCAGCCGCGTACGATTTAATCCTTCATAAATCGTGGAAGTGTTGATCAGATTGTGCAGATAATCGTAGGTTTCCCGATCTAGGTCGGGATTCAGAGGTAATACCGTTAGTGGTTTTCGGCGATGGCGGGCCGCGATTTTTATATGGTTATCTATCAGACCGTTACTGATCAGCACGTTGCAATCTTCCATCGCATCGAGAATCAGATGTGCGATCTGATCAGCAAAGATTCCATTTTTCGGATTAACCCACTTAAATGCACGGCATGGAGCACACAGTGTGATGCTAATTGCGACTGCCAGCGTGATGATTGCAAAAAACTGAATGCATTTAGCTTGGATGAATTGACGATATTGGATGAAGTCGTCGGGACCAACCTCGTATTGAAGGTCATCTCCGCCGATTTGCGTCAGTGATGCTGCGAGAGTTACGCCGAGTGCCGCCGCTATGATTACGTGGCTGAAAACCGCTAGCCCACTGCGCAGGAGAAATATCGGAGCAAAGGCACTGAGATTCAACATACCCGGAACAGTTACGGCTGTCAGTAAAATCAGTAGAACAACAGTCGCAATTCTCTTCTCTTTGAAAAGTGTCGACATGGCGAAGAGTATAATCAAGATTGGCACAAAACTTTGCACCATCAGTGGAATCCAGCCTCTGACAGTAAAAAATGCTGTGATTTCCCGCAAGTGACTGGTAACAAGTTCGCTTGCATAAAGTTTTAGTAGCGTCTGAATCGTTTCCGGCGGGGCAGCTGAGATATTGCTGCGATAAATCGCAATCGAAACGAGCATTGCGACTGCCATTGCAACTGAAATCATAGTGCTATGTGTCTTGCGAAGCGGATCATACAACAGCAGCTTGAAGATGAAGAAGAGCAACACCGGCATTGCCAGAACAAATACGACAGATTCCAGCATGCCGATAGTGAAGAGTAACGCACTTAGAAAAATTCGTGTTGATCGGTATTTTGCATGACTGCTCGGAAAAAGCGTGATAGCCAGCAATCCGATCAGAAGGTGGATTATGGCGGGATCGAATCTGGTGGATGCTATCCAGCCCGCTGTACTGAATATCAGCGCCAGCGCAGCAGTCAACCCTCCCGTCACCGCAATTTTGAAAATGCGTTCATTATGTTTAATTACATCCGGAGGAAGATCGGCGATAAAATCATCGGAAATTTGCGGCTCAAATCCCATCTGTAATTCATTGTCACCCTCGCATGCAGAAAAAAGAATTAGTCGGGCTATAAGATAGTAAAGCAGTGTCGCACAGATTGTTCCGCAGATGGTGGAGATGAGATTCAGTCGCAACGGCAGAGTCAGGAATTCGATGCTTGCGACTTGCCGGCCTATAAAGGTGAAGAGCGGATAAAAGTGCGTGCTGTCTTGCGAGAGTCCCGCCGCGTTGGCGATGAAACCGGCTGATGAACCGGGGTAGGCGCATTGTGAGAGTGTGGCAGAGAAGGTGACAGCTGCGATCACAACGGGCAAAGGCAAGAACCTCAGCAATCGCTCCGTCAGTTTTAAAATACTGTTATGCAAAACAATCATTATCTTTGTTAAGGATAGACAGGTTTGACTTGGCGTAGCAATTTGTCGATATGGTTACAAAAGCCTAATCGTTCCTATAGCGCGAAATCTACTACGTTTTTATAATTAAGTCAAACAAAGAATTGCTGTTTATGCATAAAGTATAATTGTAATAACAAAAATACCTTAGTTTATGGTTGACCTGCGGGGTATCGCGGGTTAATTTCAAAGCACATTTTTGCGATTGGTCCATTTTTTAAAAAACGGATATACGCTCAGACCAAGTAAAAATCAAAGTTCCAGCAAATAGTTGGTGAGTCAATTGCAGAGAGGGAGGTTATTGTGAGCTTTGCAGAGAGTGGTTTAAGCAGTGGTATCAAGGGTTTAGACAGTGTGCTCAAGGGAGTGTTGAGTGGCGACAACATTGTCTGGCAGGTTGACTCCGTGGAAGACTACCAGGAGCTGGTTACGCCCTATTGTAATGCTGCCGTACGCAATGGGCGCAAACTTGTCTACTTCCGTTTCGCTCACCATCAGCCGCTGGTTTCTGAGAACATGGGAGCTACGGTACTTGAGCTGGATCCGCTGGAGGGTTTTGAGAACTTCATTGCACGCATTCATGCTGTGATTGAACAGAGTGGAACAGGGGCCTTCTATGTCTTTGACTGTCTCTCACGTCTGGCGGTGGATTGGTACTCCGATCAGATGCTCGGCAACTTTTTCATGCTGACCTGTCCATATCTCTTTGATCTTGAGACGGTGGCTTATTTCGGAATTTACCGCAACTATCACACCGTTTTGGCTCTGGAACCCATTCAGACCACCACACAGCTTTTTATCGATGTGTACCGTCACAAAGAACAGCTCTATGTAAGGCCTATCAAGGTACAACATCGTTATTCACCGACCATGAACATGCTGCATGTGCGCAACGGCGAAGAGTTTGCTCCTGTGATGTACAGTGCGGTAATATCTGAGATTCTGACTTCGGCCCGTTGGTCGGGTCTTCACTCCGACAGCAGCACCGGATTCTGGGAATCGGCGTTTCTAAAGGCTCATGAGTTGCTTGCATCTGGTGAATATCGTCCTGATCTGCCGGAAAAGGGCAAAGAGCTCTACGAGAAGCTGGTGCGGATGATTATCTCACGTGATGTCGAGATGGGAGGTCTGATAGCCCGTTATCTGACAATGCAGGACATTCTCTATATCCGCAAGCGTCTGATTGGCAGCGGATTGATCGGTGGAAAAACGGTCGGGATGCTCCTGGCGTGCGCCATTTTAAAACGATCGGACACCTCTTTTGATGAGTTGCTGGAAGCTCAGGATTCTTTTTTCATCGGGTCAGACGTTTTTTTCACCTTTCTGGTGCGCAATGGCATCTGGTGGGTGCGTCAGAATCAGCGCAGTTCCGAGCGCTTCATGAACGGTGCGGAACAGGCCCGCCGCAGAATTATAACCGGTGAATTTCCGCCCTACATCATGAAGCAGTTCGATGAGATGTTGGATTACTTCGGTCAGTCATCCTTCATTGTGCGTTCCAGTTCATTACTCGAGGATAACTACGGCAACTCTTTCGCCGGCAAATATGAGAGTGTTTTCTGTGTAAACCAGGGACCGCGTGAACGGCGCATGCAGGATTTCTTGGCAGCGGTCAAACGTATTTACGCCAGTTCAATGAGTGAACAGGCCCTGCAGTATCGCGCTCGCAGGGGCTTGCTGGATAAAGACGAGCAGATGGCGTTGCTGGTGATGCGGGTCTCGGGTAATATGCACGGGCGTAACTTCTATCCGGATATGGCCGGTGTGGGCTTCTCTTTCAATCCCTACGCTTGGCATGAGAGCATCGATCCTGTAGCAGGCGTTATCCGCCTCGTTTTCGGTCTGGGCACCCGCGCAGTCGATCGTACCGATGATGATTACACCCGGATTGTCGCCCTCAATGAGCCGGATAAACGCCCCGAAACAAATTTTGGAGAGGTGGCTCAGTATGCTCAACGCCGTGTTGACTATCTCGATTTAGAAGCCAACCAACTGGTTTCAGAGTACTTCAATGATCTCGTCAAGGATACCGATTTTCAAGCACTTGATATGGTATCCGCGATAGATCCTGCCAGCTCCCGCTCCGCTACCGGGTATCGCATCTTAACCTTTGACCGTCTGTTGCGGCAGACTCCGTTTGTTCAGGATATGCGTAAAATTCTATCCACACTGGAAGCGGCTTACAAACACCCGGTGGATATCGAGTTCACCGCCAACTTTATTGACGGCGAGCGTTATCGTATCAATCTACTGCAGTGCCGTCCACTACAGGTTCAGGGTGCGGAAACAATTCAACTGCCTGAGGTTCAGGTTGCCAGGGACGCCATGATTCTGGAGGCTCGCGGTGCTGTGATCGGACAGAGCCGCGTTGTGAGCATTGATCGTTTCATCTATGTTAATCCTGGACGTTACGGAGAACTACCGGTCAACGCCCGTTTCGAGATTGCCAGATTAATTGGTGATTTGAACCGTGTCTCTCGCCGCGACGGTGAAAGGGTTACCATGGCAATCGGTCCGGGACGCTGGGGCACCAGCACTCCCTCTCTCGGTATACCGGTTTCTTTCAGCGATATTAACACGGTTTCAATCGTTTGTGAGGTGGTCACAATGCACGAGAATTTAATTCCGGATGTTTCGCTGGGAACTCATTTTCTCAATGAGCTTGTAGAAATGGAGATGCTTTATCTGGCACTTTTTCCGGACAGAGGAGAGAATTATCTGAATAATGGATTCTTTGAAACCGCGCAAAACCGACTGCTCAGCATACTTCCTGCTGCCGAAAAGTGGTTGGATTGTCTGCGCATTGTCGAAGTTGCGGATATATCGGGGGGTATGCCCGTAAAGTTGATAGCTGACGCAGTTAATCAGCGAGTACGCTGTTATCTGGAGAGCTAAACCGTCTAACAATCATTTAACTCAGTTTCTGAATTTCAAATGCCGTAAATAGGGTTATCGGCTCTGCGTTTATGGTGGGAGATGACAGACTCGAACTGTCGGCCTCCTGCGTGTGAAGCAGGCGCTCTAACCAACTGAGCTAATCCCCCGCATAAAATACACAGGCAATATACAAAAAAAAACCTGGTTGTGAAAGCGTCTTTTATGAAATTTTAATGTGGACTTAATAGGACAATCTGTATAGCATAAGTCTGGAGGGTTCCGGATGGGGTTCCGGCGGTTTGCGGTCTCGATTTGCACCAATGGTCTCCCATCGCAGAACGTAGCGAGTGTCCGGATCGGAGTCGTCACCTCGATCATAGGCGATTCGGGCGCGTATGCCGGGAAACTTTGATTCTGTTTTTCCAAATCCAGCTGGCAGAAAATTGCTCCTGCTTTCGCGACCGACCGCTTTGAGCGTCTTCTCATCGATTATCAGTTGTCCGTTTTTATACTTTTTATGGCTATAGGGTAATGCCAGCCTGCCGGGGGAGTGCTGCTCAATTGTTCCCAGTGCGACATCTTTACTGCCGATCGAACCGCCGCCTTCGAAATACCAGCGGTGTGACCACTCGGTAAGCTGACTGATACGCCAGGCGCCATCTTCATAGCGTGCGGCATAGGCCTGAGTGTTGCCATCGGCATCAAATTTGTGATAGGTGATAATTGTCTGGTTGTTTGAGTCAAAGCCTATTCTGTTACAGCCGTTGATCATCCCGCCTTTAACCGGCACCGAATCGATAAGCACGTTCGGCGACTGGAAGGTGATTGGCAGAGTCAGAGCCTGGCCATGCGCGTTTTCCCAGTTGATAAGGTCACGGCTGCGTGCATAGGAGATGTCGTGATTGGTTTCGCACTTGAATGTATCACGCCAGACCCAGCAAAGATGAAAGAACCCGTCATTGCCCTCTATCGGACCGAACATGTAGGCGTTCATCTTGCCTTGGCCATCAATTAGAGGTTTGTCCATCAGTCGCCGCCATTTTTTGTCTGCGCAATCATAGATGTTATAAACCTCCATTCCGTTACCGCTCCCACCGTCGCGATAATGGAAAATTAGCTCTCCATTCTGATTGAACATAAAAGAGGGATAGGTGCAGCGTTTTTCTTTGGTACCACACATCGAATGAATCCGCTCTAGGGTGGAGATATTCCACGGTTCTGTGCTACGGAAGTAGATCAGGGGTGCGCAGTGCATGTTGCCGCTGAGATGGATGAAACCCTCCTTATCAAAGGCCATAGTTACAAAGTTATGGCTGTCCCATCCGATTTTGGTGGGCAGCGTTTTGTAGCTCCACTCGTCGCAATCAAGTTTTCGTGTAGCCACCTTCATATTATGATCTTTGTCATAATAAGCAGCAAACTGTGTATTGTTGGTTGTGATGAAATAAAAGCCGACGGGAAAAGCTGCTATCACCTGATCCACTTCCCAACTCTGTGCGATTTTCATCTTCTTCGGTTTTCCGGTACCCATGACCGCTAAGTTCAAAATCAGGCAGATCATGAAAAGCAAAAATTTAACAACATGAGGTTTTGGGAATGGCAGTTTCATAATATTTGATGACCTTGTAATGCAGAATTGAGCTCCGGCACACTGTTGCCGGAATTAAAATTAAAATCAGTGCAAAATGATACAAGACGACACGCGCATAGTAAGATTTGATGATTGGAATTACAAGTACTATGACTGCCGAACTTTGGTTTTTCGGGAACGGATGTATTTATGATTCGGTGTTTACGTGTGTCTAAAACCGGAATCTGTCTGCTTCTTTCAGTCGCGATAATCTTAACTACTTTCACCAGCAGTTGTTTCCGCCTTAGTCCAGCACTTTGATTTCAATTTTGCGGAAATCACAGGGGGCACTTTCCGATTGTATCGAGATAGTTCCACCATCAATCAGCAACTTACCCCCATTTTGTTCGATTAACGGTTTGACTTCAGCTTTACCGGGATCAAACTGCGGTGCTTGGTATTGCAACACCGCTTTGCCGTTGATGATGTGTTTGATGTATTGACTGCCGCGTACCTCCGCTTCAACCGTAACCCATTGATCCCCATTGTATGTTTCGGATGTTGAACTCACACAATGAGGAGTGAAGAGTTTACCGTTCATTTCAACGTGTGTTCCAGGTGTGCAGAGGTTGGCGGTGGAACGTTGTTTGCCCTTGCCGAGACCGCCCAGCAACTGATACTCGATGGAGACCGGAAAATCCTGTTTCAGACTCATGCTCTGTGGAGTCTGGCCATGTAGCATCAGACCACTGTTACGTTTGGCCCAACCAGGACCGTCCGGTAGCTGTTCGCCAACAAAGCGATATTCAACTCTGAGAACATAGTTACTGAACGGACGATTGTAAAAGAGGTGACCGAAACGATTTTTAAAGACACCATCATAGCCCCTGTCATATCTGACCTTGATTAAGCCGTCCTCCACCCTGAAAGTGTCGCCGAAGTTTTCACCACAAGGATAATTCCTTATTTTCGGTGTCCACCCACTGATATCTTTTCCATTAAAAAGTTGAATCCACTGATCTTCGGCTAGCACACCCGAGAGAATGGTGTTAAAACAAATCACCGTAACGAATAATAGTTTCATGATACTTCCCCGTGTAGATTGAATTTATCTTGACCTATAAAGAAACCTTAAAACACCAGGCATGTTCACATGGTATGTTGCCAGGATTGATGAGCGGAGGTGTGATTTTAACACTTCCTCCATCAAAAGTGTAATTCACTTTGATGTCGGAACCCAGCAGTGTTACGCTTTTGGGATGCCCGATTCTTTTAACGTTAACCGGTTTCTGCGGCCAGCGTGTGCAAATCACATAAAGTGAATCATCTTTTTTTGTGTAGTAAATTCTGTCTGAACGCATGGTTGCAGGATAGTGCTTCCAGGAGCGTGTGCCGTATATTGCTTCGCCGTTGACTTCAAGCCATCTACCCATTGCAATCAAACGCTCCTGCATAATAACCGGAATGAGTCCGTCAGCTTTGGGCCCGATATTCAGCAGCAGATTGCCCCCGCGACTGACCTTTTCAATCAGGAGCTCAATGCACTGCGCTGCGCTCATGTAGTGTTCTGTTGTTTCAAAACGATTGTATCCGAAGGATGAACCGATGCCGCGACACTCCTCCCAGGGATGGGTGAATCTGGAGTCAGCGGTGTTGTCGCGATGTAGCAGACCGTATTCGGTGGTGTGATGATCTCCGTGTTGGCCACGTGTTTTCTTGCCCCAGCGATCGTTGACCACTACCCTCTCTTTTACCGGAGATTCGTTGTAAAGCCAAGCAAGAAACTCCTCGCTACGCAACTGTTTGTCGGTGAAATCCCACTCACCGTCGGTCCAGACGATTTCAGGATGATAACGCATTACCAGCTCTTTCATCTGCGGAATATTCACCTCTGTGACCCAGCGGTCGATACTCTCTTTAGAGTACAGCGGATTGCCCCATTCAAGCAGTGAGTAGTAGAAGCCCATATGCAAACCTACGGATTTGACGGCTGCCGCCAGCTCTCCGGCCAAATCACGATGGGGGCCCAGTACCATGCTGTTCCATCTGGGACTGTACCTGCTGGGAAAGAGTGCAAAACCGTCGTGATGCTTGGAGGTAAGAACCACGTAGCGTGCTCCAGCACGTTTGAAAAGATCGGCCCATGCTGCGGGATCAAAGTGTTCTGCCTTGAAATCGGTGGCAAAATCCGCATAACGTTTTTTAGCACCGTAGGTTTTACTGTGAAACTCCGTAAATTCCGGATTTTTCGTGCGCAGTCTGTTATCGTAATGCTCCGAATATTTGGCGTAGACATGTTGCTCTTCAGTCGGCGCATAAGCCGGCACGGCGTACAGACCCCAGTGTATGAAAATGCCGAATTTAGCATCCAGCCACCACTGCGGAATCTCTCGTTGATCAAGCGACTCCCAGTCAGCCTCATAACCTTGCAGATGAATCGTGCAAAGCATCAATAAAACAATTAAAAAGCGTCTCTTCATAATTTCTGCTCGTGATTGTGCGGCATTATAATTAAAGTTCCTGTTCACCGCGACCGAGAACTACCAGCAATTTGTTAGGAATCATAACCTTTTTTTTAAAAAAATACAAGCACTGTTGACACATGCGCTATATTTGGTTATTATGCCAATTATCCAACTGAAAAAAGAGTCCTGATTATTAAAAAGAAGCTGATTGTAATAGTAAAAAAACCATAAGAGGTGTATATGGAATGGAAAGCTGAGTGGAAGAAACTTGTGGTAATTGCCGGCGTGTTTCTGTTGTTTTTCTATCTGCCGGTTGGGAATGCGCGTTTTGACAATGCAATTATGGAGTCGCTCCACCTTGCTAAGTGGTATGCGCAGGAGCATGTGTTGCTCTGTCTGATACCCGCTTTTTTCATCGCCGGAGCGATTGCGGTCTTTGTCAGCCAGGCATCGGTCATGAAATATCTGGGTGCCCGAGCCAATAAAATTCTGGCGTATGGAGTGGCCTCTGTCTCCGGCACAATTTTGGCGGTCTGTTCCTGCACTGTGCTGCCGCTCTTTGCTGGAATCTACCGTATGGGCGCCGGACTTGGCCCTGCAACGGCTTTCCTCTACTCCGGCCCGGCAATCAATGTGCTGGCTATTGTGATGACCGCTCGGGTGCTCGGTATCGAACTTGGAATCGCGCGCGCAGTGGGCGCGGTTATTTTCAGCGTGGTTATCGGTGTGCTGATGCATCTGATCTTTATCAAAGAGGAGACGGAAAAAGCCGCAGCGCAGATGGTGATGCCGGAGGAGGATGTGAAACGTCCGCTCTGGCAGAATGCGCTGTATTTTGTCTCGATGGTTGGTATTCTGGTCTTCGCCAACTGGGGCAAGCCGGATCAGACAACCGGTCTGTGGGCCGCTATTTTCAATGCTAAATGGATGCTCACCGCATTTTTCGCTGTTGCCCTCGGCGTGATGCTGGTGCGCTGGTTCGCGCTGGCGTGGTGGAAGGTCGCTCTCACCGGAGTGTTTGCCGCCGGCACGGCATTCGTCTTTCCTGAACAACCACTGATCGCATTTTCCGTCGGCGTGATCGGTCTTTCCTTTTTCACCAGTACCGATCAAGGCGAAACCTCCGAGTGGTTTGCCTCCTCCTGGGGATTTGCTAAACAGATCATGCCGTTGCTGCTTTTCGGTGTTCTGATTGCGGGAGCATTGCTCGGTCGTGTCGGACATGAAGGACTTATCCCATCTGAGTGGGTTTCCAAGGCGGTCGGTGGCAATTCACTCTCAGCCAATTTCTTCGCATCTTTCGCCGGAGCATTTATGTATTTCGCCACCCTGACCGAAGTGCCGATTTTACAGGGATTGATAGGTAACGGCATGGGCAAAGGCCCGGCACTGGCTCTGCTGTTGGCAGGCCCGGCTCTGAGTCTGCCCAATATGCTGGTGATCCGCAGCGTGCTGGGAACAAAAAAGACGGTTGTTTTTGTTACCTTGGTTATTGTCATGGCCACTGTCAGCGGCATGGTTTTCGGTTTTATAAGTTCTTAAATCGTATTTATTGAAAAAAAGCGAAGGAGAAAAAACTATGAAAATTCAGATTCTGGGCACAGGCTGCCCCAAATGCAAAAAACTGGCGGAAGCAGCCGAAGCTGCCGCTAAAGAACTTCAGATAAGTTATGAGTTGGAGAAGGTGACGGATATCAATCAGATTATGGCTTTCGGCGTGATGATGACACCGGCCCTCGCAATCGACGGTGTCGTGAAATCGTCCGGGAAATCATTTAGCGTTGATGATATCAAAAAATTAATCATGCCTTAAGGGGGTTAATCATGCGCTTTAAATGCCGTGCTGTTAAAACAGGATTTAAAAATTACATGCTGGCATTGTTGATGCTCGCTTTGCTGACACTCACTGCCTGCAACCGAGAGAGCGAAACAAAGTCGCAAACCACAATTGAACAGGCAGAGGAGGAAAATTTATATCATGGATAAAGCGAAAAAACTCTTAACTAATGCCCTGTTGATTTTCGCATTGATCAGCATCGGTTTTGCAATGGGTAAACACTCCGGCATATCCGCTGCGCAGCCGGTTAGCCTGCTGCCGTACGAAGGTCATGTGGTGGCGGTCTACTATCTGCATTCGACCTTCCGCTGCGTCACCTGCAACACGATTGAAAAATTGACTCGTGAACTTTTGGACAATGCCTACGGCAAAGAGCTGGCCGAAGGGAAAGTGCACTGGATCGAGGCGGATTTTCAGAAAAATGAAGTATTGGCCAAACAGTTTGAGGTGATCGCAAGTTGCGTGGTGGTCGCAGAAGTGAAAGACGGCGCGGTTGTCGGATACCAACGGCTGGATGATGTCTGGACACAGATGCAAGATCCGGCGGCCTTCCATCGTTATGTTGTTTCCGCCATAGATAAATATCTGCAAAGAGTCAGGGGGCAGTCATGATCTGGACTGGTTTTTTATCCGCGTTTTGGCTTGGTATTCTGACCGCCATCAGCCCCTGTCCGCTGGCCACTAACATTGCCGCTATCTCGTTTATCGGGCGCAAGGCCGGGCAGAAGAATCACGTCATCGGTTCCGGTTTGCTTTATTCCCTCGGGCGCACACTGGCGTATGTTATTCTGGGGGTTGTCATCACCGCCGGCATCCTCGGCAGTGCGGATGCATCGCGTTTTCTGCAAAAATATATGAATGAGTTGCTCGGTCCCGTTCTGATTGTGTTGGGACTGGTGCTACTCGGATGGATCGGCTTCGGCGCATCACTGAGTATAGGGGTAGAAAAGTTTCGGGAAAAGGCCAAAACAGGCGGCTTGATCTGGGCTGTTCCGATCGGGTTTCTGTTCGCGCTCTCATTCTGTCCGGTTTCGGCCGGTCTCTTCTTTGGTGGACTTCTGCCTCTGGCGCTGAAATATCAGTCGCCGGTGTTGTTGCCGGTTGTCTACGGTATCGGCACCGCACTGCCGGTGGTCATCTTCGCCTTGCTGATGGCCTTCGGCTCCGCCTATGTCGGCAAAGCCTTCAACCGATTAACACAGATCGAAATCTGGGTCAGACGTCTGGCGGGTACCGCCTTCATTCTGGCCGGAAGCTATTACTGTCTGAAGCATATTTATGGTATTTGAACAGGAAGGACAATATGCGAAAAATCAATATTCTGTTTTTATGCACCGGCAATTCCTGCCGCAGTCAGATGGCCGAGGGTTGGAGCCGCTACCTCAAGGGCGATCTCATCAACGCGTACTCAGCCGGAATCGACACACATGGCCTTAACCCGAACGCGGTAAAGGTGATGGCTGAGGCCGGTGTGGATATTTCAGATCATAAATCGAAGAACATCGCGGAGTTTAAATATCTGCCGCTGGATGCGGTGGTCACCGTTTGTGGTCACGCTCATGAAACTTGCCCCTTCTTTCCGGGGAATTGCAAGGTGACTCATGTTGGGTTTGACGATCCGCCGGCGCTGGCGCGGGAACTTGCGGAGCAGGGGGCTTCGGAGGAGGCGCAGCTCGACTGTTACCGCAGGGTGCGCGATGAGATCCGAGCATTTGTCGAAACCCTTCCTGAGAGCCTGTATGTAGGGCCGGTGTCCTCACCGGCCAATGATAATTGAAGAGGGGGCTTGAAACCACAAGGTACACAAAGGGACATCAAGAGGAGGCTTCTCATGGGGGCGCGGAGGAGAGAGAGCTGTGGAATGTGGAATGTGGGATGTGGAATGTGAATTTCAAACCGCAAGGAACAAAGGGAAGATTAAAGGAAGAGCTTCGGGTACTCTGCGCTATGCCCTATGCGCTCTGCTCTACGCCGAAGTACGGCGGAG
>CAYOQJ010000028.1:0-7940 GCA_964406095.1 uncultured Lentisphaeraceae bacterium | reverse complement strand
GTGAATTGTTGTGATTCATTACAACAGAGACCTTATAGTATACATTGGATAAATTGCCAAGCTCGTCGTCAGCAGTCATCACTGCTTCGGGTTCACCATTTTCTCTGATGATTCTTGTGGGGTACTCGCCGAACTGGTGACGCCACTCATCCAGCGCGAGCTGCCACTTGCCCAGCTCGGCTTGAGCTTTGCGGATATTTGATACAGCGGTTACATGGTGTGAGAGTCCCAGGATCATTGCGAACAGCAGTGATGCGATGCCGGTTATGATGCTGAGTTCAATCAGCGTCATACCGCGTTTGCTCTGTGACTCTGCGGACAAAGTGGACTTTGTGGACGCGCTCTTCATAATATAAACTCGCGCACTCGCGCACTCGCGCATTTCTTTATTCGCGCACTTCTTTACTCGCCCTCTTCCATACGACCGGCAACGCGCAGCACCTCCTCGATTGAGGTACGTCCTTCAATCACGCGCAGCCAGCCATCGTGGCGCAGTGTGACCATGCCATCTGCGATTGCCTGATCTTTGATAATGTTGGCCGGCTCACGTCTGATCACCATTGAGCGGATGACATCATTCATTATCAGAACTTCGTTGATCGCGCTGCGTCCACGGTAGCCGGTGAAGCCGCAGGCGGGACAGCCGTGACCCATGATGAAGCGGGCGTCCTCGATCTGGTCGGGATAGTACCCCTTCATCTCTTCGTAAATTGTTGGAGGCGGCTTGATCTCATCGTTGCAGTTTTTGCAGACACGCCGCACCAGACGTTGCGCCACAATGCCCTCGACGCAGGATGCGGTCAGATATGGTTCCACGCCCATATCGGTCAGACGGGCCACGGCGCTGGGGGCATCGTTGGTGTGCAGGGTACTCAGCACAAGGTGACCGGTCAGCGATGAGCGTACAGCAATATCGGCGGTCTCGGAGTCGCGGATTTCGCCGATCAGAATCACATCGGGGTCATGCCGCAGAATAGATCGTAGCACCGAGGCGAAGGTAAGCCCGATGCGACTATGCACCTGCACCTGACTGATGCCCTGCATCTGATATTCAACCGGGTCTTCCACGGTGATAATCTTGGTGCCGGTTTGGTTGAGGCGTGCCAGCAGTGCGTAAAGGGTGGTGGTTTTGCCGGAGCCGGTCGGGCCGGTCATGAGTACAACGCCGTGCGGCAGATCGGTGAGTTTGGCGATTTTTGGAAGCTGATAGGGTGAGAGACCGAGATGATCGAGATCGACCTTGACCGTGCCGCGGTTGAGAATACGCAGACAGCAGGTTTCACCCCAGCCGGTCGGCAGCACTGAGACACGCAGATCAAAATCGTTGGCACCGCAGCGTACATTGATACGTCCGTCGTGCGGTTTGCGGTGTTCCGCAATATCCATATTGGCCATGATCTTGACCGCAGAGCTGACCGCGTTGCGCAGTTTGTCAACTCCTTTGGGCAGTGGAACCTCCTGCAGGATGCCGTCGATACGGTAGCGCAGGCGCAGGGTGTCTTCAAATGGTTCGATATGAATGTCGGTACAGTCCATCTTAATCGCTTCAGCAATAATCAGATTGATAAAACGCACCATGCCGGTCTGTTCGCTGGCGGCGCCGATATCGGATTTTGACTCATCTTCATCCCGATCCAGCTCCATGGCCTCCGCTTCGGCGATCAGCTGATCGATTGTTTCGGCGCCGAGTCCGTAGAAATGGGTGAGCGACATGGATATCTCGCTCTCGGGGCAGAGCACAAATTCGACACCCGCATCCAGAATCATACGCAGGCCGTCCACTGTGGTCAGGTTGGGAACACGGCTCGAGGCCAGCATCAGAATGCCGTCGGTATATGAAATCGGCACGATTTTATGGCGCAGAGCGACCTTGGCACTGACCTTCTGTGTGGCATCTTCATCGATACGGAAATCACCGATATGGTGATAGGGGATGCCGCTTACCTCTGAGAAAGTTTTGAGCAGTTCCTCCTCGTTGACAATCTGTTCTTCCATCAGGAGTGAGTCCACTCCCTTCATGGTTATCTGTGCGCGTCCCTGCAGATCGGAGAGTTTGTCGAAAGTGAGTAACCCTTTGTCGATCAGCAGCTGGCAAACCTCGGTAATCAGCTCTTCGGTGTAATAACGAATCTGTTGTGTTGGTTCCATAAAGCCTTGCAATTAGGTTGGTTCTGTTGAAATTCAGCGTTTCTTGATTTTTCCCGCTTTGGCTGCCGCATTCTTTTTACGGGCCGCCTTGGCAGCCTCCGCTTTACGTTTCGCGATCCAGGCGGCACGTTGTTCGGCTGTCATTTTTTTGCCGGGTTTCTTAACATTTTCCGCAGGTGGCGGTGCGGGCGGTGCTTCGATTGGTGTCAGTTGCACGGTCTCGCCGATCTTCAGCGAGCGGGTCGAGCCGTCTTCCATACGCAGGGCGGCGTTTTTAAGGTCGGCATTGACGATATCGAGTTCACGCACCTTGTTGCCTTCGTCATAGAAGTGGGTGGTTTTATTGACCGAGTCGTAAAACATAGCCGCTTCAGTGCCGTCGGGGCGCTTGATGAATCCCTGGTAAGTCAAATTGGGAGTGATCATCGGTCTGCCACCGGGACCGGTCTTTTGACCGGGCACCTTCTCTTTTTTGCGCAGGTGCGCGAAAGGATCCTTCTTTTTGGCATCCTTATCCTTGGTGAGTCCGGTGGCTTCCTCTTGGGCCTTTTTCAAAGCAGCGATAAATGCGGCCCGCTCGGCGGCATTGGTGAAGATAGCTTCAATTGTCGGACGAAAGGGATCCACCGGTATGACCAGCGAGCTGGATGCGAGTTGATTAGAGACAAAATCCAGCAGGGTGATCTCCGGGGGCTGAATCAGCTCAGGTGCTTTGCCGCTGCCGTCTTTGATCGGTTCCAGCGGCCTTGAGATCAGATATCCACAGTAGAGTCCGACTGCCGCGCATGTCAGCAACATTATGAAGCAGAATGCCTTGGCATTCAGATGCATGATGATTTTCCAGAGAGATGTCATGATGTTTCCTGTCTTCAGTTTTTTATCCACAGATTATCAAGATTTTAAGAGAGTGATTTAAGCTTTTTCTACACCTCTAAGAGGGCGTTATCATGTTAATCCTGTAATCATGTCAACAATCGTTATGGCTCTATTGCGGTTTGTAATTCGCGTTATGCGTAGCTTATTCAAACAAGAGGGCGGAAAGAACCGCTTTAAGACGCAGGTTAGCATCAAAGGTTGGTCCTGATTCAATACGTATGTTACGGAATGCGAAGATCTGATTCTCTTCGAAAACCGATTGAAAACTGGTGTAGAGCTGATCGAAGTTGATATCGCACTCGATGCGCACCGGATATTCGGTGAAAACAAGTGTTTCTTTCTCATCGCGATGTTCAACTGGCGGGAGCGGATATATTTCCACCAGCCGCTGTATCTGACGGTCGAGTGTCAGATCGGCTAGTTTTTCAACAGCTTTGAGTTGCAACATGCGGATTCTGATGGCATCACCGCTGGTCAGCGATTCATCCAATCCGAGTTCCGCCGGCATCAGCGGAATGTCCAGCTCTTCCGATTTCTTTTTCAGACGTTCACGGATTGCGTAGAGCTGCACTTTGTAGTCGATGCGGTTGACACCCAGATTCTGCACCACACTCTGGTCTTCAAAGGTGGTCAGGCGAGCGGCTATCCGTGCCCACTCGTTTGAAAGTTGCTCAAGGTTCTGCAATTCATGGTTGGCGACAGTCTGCATGCCGTTGATTGAGTAATCGACAAATTTGCTTCTGGCAAGGCGCTGCCGGACGCTCCGGTTGGCCTCGGTCATGCGGCGCTGCGGCAGCACTACAAAGCGCACCGTGCTGAAAATACCGGCCACTATCAACAGAATAATGAAGACGACCTGTGCTTTTTCGGTTTTTAAAACATCTGGATTCAAAAATTTATTCATGGCTTCACCACCTCGATTTCTATGACGAATCTACGGAAGTCGGGTATCTGCTCGTCTTCCAGTTCAGGAATACCGGTGGGTGCCAGCACCTGATCATCACTGCGCAGATCGACTCGGGCGATCTGCGGCGAGGTCTTCAATCTGCTGATCATCTCCTTGACCGTTCTAAGACTGGGGTTGGGGGTGTAGCCCTCGACGATGAAGGTCTGAGCCAGGGCATCAACCAGCTCTTTACGGTCAGCGGTGGTATCCTTAGGTTTGCTAGAGGGCTTCTGTGCGCCCTTGCTGCGGGTGCGGAAAAGCGAGAAGGGGTTTTTAGGCTCACCTGTTTCTGCGGCGGCTGCTTCGGCCTCGGTCTGCTCTTTGGGATTGTAGATTTTTTCATCGCAGAAAAGAGTGATCCAGTCATCGGGATCGACCGATGCGCAGACCAGGGTGAGCACCTCGCGGGCCAGCGGACCGTTCATCAGCAGACGTCCCAGCGGCACCGAATTGGTCAGCACCTGTGTTTCCATCATTTTCAGCTGCGCGATGCGCTGGTCGATACGTTCACGTGTTTTCAGCCGGGTTTGCTCTTCCTGCAGCTGAGCACCGTCGCGTTTCAGAATAAAGACGCCGGTGGCGCTGTAAAACCCCATGCAGATGAACATCAGCACGGCGGTTGCAATCCACCAGGGTTTCTTGGCACGGAAAACCACTTCATCCTTTAAATCCTCGGGCAGTAGCGAAAGTTTCGTTGTCGCAGCGCGTGTGACACTCAGTGCCAGACCGTAAGCCAGATCATAGGTGCCGGTGTACTCCTTATAGGACTGCGGCAGATTGGGGAGTTCCGAAACATCACTGACCTGCATAGCCAGACGGTTCATCAGATAGGCTTTAAGCCCTTTGAGGCGTGATCCGCCGCCGGTTATCACCAGATGCGGCACTTTGAGCTTGCCCTCGGGGAACTGACTTCTGTAAACACCCATGCAGGCATTGAACTGCGCAATCCAGCGGTCAGCCGCTTTGCGCAGCGACTCGCAGCAGGCATCGGTTTCGCGCAGACCGCAGTCGGACTGTTTGCGGATTTCGGCCTGTGATGCTGGTAGGCTGGTTTCAGCCACGACGGCGTCGGTGAATATCTTGCCGCCGACCGATATGCTTCTGGCGAAGAGCAGCCCGGTCTGGGTGCCGATGGCGACATCGCTCTGCTTGTGGCCGATATTGACATAACACCAGGGTTCTGCATGTTTGGGCGCGAATGATTCGAGCGCATTGAAAAGTGCCGCCGGTGCCGGGATCAGATCGGCGGGTCGGATGTGCATCTGGGCACACTCGCGGATCGAACGTTCGATTTCGGCCGGCCGGGCCATCGCCATCAGATAGCGTCGCATGCCCGGTTCGTTGGCCATCTCGAAATCGGTGACATCATGCGTCATGGCGTCACCAGCCATTTCGTTGAACTGTGCCAGATCCATCTCGGCAACCTGTTCGGCGGTACGTGGATCGTTGTGGGTTATCTTGCCGCCCTGAAAGACATTGCGTTCTCCATGGAGTGCGACCACGCAAAAAGCCTTGGAAAGACCTATCCTGGTAATCCACTGCTGGATGATTTCATTGGGATTCTCCGCGTCCAGCGGCATTGCCAGCGACTCTGCACGCGTAACAACCGGCTTGCTGCCGCGCATCTGCAGCCAAAGTGCCTGGAGCGAGTGTGACCCCGCGTCAAGGGCGATAATCTGTTTTGGTTTGGCCATAAAAATCTACTGTTTTTCGGTTTGTTTAATTGAGTACCTGTTACTCCGCCGCCGGTGCTTCTGCTGCCGGTGCTTCCGCCGCCGGTGCTTCCGCCGTCGGTGCTTCTGCTGCCGGTGCTTCTGCCGCCGGAGCCTGAGCGCCGTCTGTCGCACTTTGCGGCGCGGTTGCTTCAATGTTCTTCAGCACGTCGGGGGTTGTTGCGTCGGTGGGGAGTTCCAGACCGTAGTGTTCGCGTTCACTGAGCGGAATCAGCTCTTCACCCATGTCGCTGATCAGGGTGGCAGTTACGAAGATGAGCATGTTATTGGACTGTTCGTTGTCGGTGTCCAGACGGAAGAAGCGTCCTATGAAAGGCAGATCGCTGAGCCAGGGAGTGCCTTTGTTGTCTTCACTCTTCAGGGTGTCGGCCATGCCGCCTAGAACCACGGTTTCGCCACTGCGTACAACCGCCTCGGTCTCGATGTATTGCCGCCCGATGATCGGAATTTCGATTGCCGGTTCGCTCTCCGGGTCTTTGGCGTTGTCGAGCGAGCTGAGTTTATACTTCTTCCACTCCTCGATATTGCTGATCTCAGGGCGCAGTACCAGATTGATGGTGGAAAGATCGGCACCGACACTGGGGGTGACGGTCAGCGAGTAGCCCACCTCGACCACAGTCGGTCGGTCATAGTCGTAAGTCACATTGTCGCGCGATTCGCCGCTGCCGTAACCGCCGCCGCTGGTCATGATGTTGGTGTCGACCTCTTCAAAATAGGAGACATCCCGTCCGAAACGGAAGGTGGCCTCACGGTTGTTGAGGGTGGTTACGCGCGGCACAACAACGGTGCGGCTGTTGCCGATCTCCTGCAGAGCGTGCAGTGTGGCTTGTAGACCGGTCTCGCCGAGCAGAGTCTGATAGATCGCGTCGGTGCCGGTAGAGGCTATCTGTCCGGCGTAGACATTGTTGCCGAAGGTGGTGGGTGAGAGTGCCTGAATCTGCTGATCAATCTCCATCAACTGCGCCGGATCCTCAGTGGTACGCTGCAACCGACGCAACTCATCGATGGTATCAGCGTTGAGACCGGTGTCGCCCTCGTAGGGACGTTGAAAGAGCCAGTCGATGCCCAGCTCGCGCAGATCGTTGACTTTGGTGGTGATGAAGCGTGCTTCAATCAGCACCTGCAGCGGACGCACATCCATCGCTTCGATCAGATCCTCCACTAGGTCAAGATTTTCGCGGGTGTTTTTGACTATCAGCGAGTGCACCTTGTCGTTAAACAGAAAATCGGCACCATCCGGCTGTGGTACAAAACGTTCAATGGCTTCCAGCAAACCTACGCTACCCTCTTTGCCGCCGCCCTCTTCACCTTGCTGCTGGTTTTCGCGACTGCCGCGACCGCGCTCTTCCGGGCCTTTGAACAGCGATTTGCCGGCGGCGGATTTGCCCAGCTCGGAGCCAACCATGCCTTTGCGCAGTTTGTAGGTGCGGGTGATCATCGGCACGCCGGTTGTGGGCTCTTCCTCGCTCTTGGCGGTGGCCCAGATCAAATTGCTGCCGACCGAGAAGGTGACATCAAGATTGCGTCCGACATACTCCAGAATCTCGATCAGAGGGGTATCCTCGGCATGAATGGACAGTTGCGCCGATGAGATCGAGCTATCGGCGACGATATTAATGTTCTGGGCCTGGCCGATCTGCGCGATAATCGCATTGATATCAGCATCGATCAGATGCACGCTGATCGGCGACATGAGCGCCTCCTGCATCGAAGAGGGGGCTGAGCGCAGCGAGTTGTTTTCGCCGACCACATGCTTTTTCATGCGATAGTTGTCGGGTGGGATGCCGAAGCGCTGAGCATCGGCGGTGTCCAAATCAACAGCCTTCTCGGTGCGCGCCACGATCTCACGGGCGCGATCGGCCGCCATCTGGTTGGTTATGCGCTGCTGCAGTTCGAGCAGTCCGACCGCCTCGGGATTCTTGCGGGCGATATCAATGCAGGCGATGATCGCCTCACGCATGCGCCCCTGCTCGTAGAGTGAGTCGGCGGCGGAGACCGCGGGATCACGTCTGGACGGAATCTCCGGCGGGGGCTCGGGAGTTTTGGTGCTGGTGCAACCCGCAATCCATACGGCGGCGCATAATATCAGAATCTGCTTGGGTGTTATGTTCATGTACTTTTCCTGTTGCTTGATTTTCGCAACCACTCAGTGGCCGCAAAGAGGAGTGTAAAATTTATGAATGTAAAAAGCTGCTTCAATCGCGTGAGTCTCCCGGGTGAATTGTGCCCTCCCACCA
>CAYOQJ010000027.1:0-20812 GCA_964406095.1 uncultured Lentisphaeraceae bacterium | reverse complement strand
CACCCACACCTACAACGATCTGGGTGACCGGATTGTAAGTGTGCAGGCCTTCGATAAAGACGGCGGCATTTCGGAGAAAATAGAGTTTAAAGTCACGGTTGTTCCGCCGCCACCGCCGCCGACGGTCAGAATAATTCCGCCCGCGTTTGAGCAGACTGAAACCGATGACACCTACGTAGATACGATTCTGGTTCGGCTGACCGAGGGCTTTACCAGTCCGGTGGTAGTTGATCTTGCCCAGAGTATTCCGGATGTACTTGACCTGAGCGAGACCCAGGTAACCTTCAACAACGGTGAAACCAACAAGGTGGTTTTTATTTCACCCAAAGATGGAACATTGGCAACCCGTGCCCCCGGTGTTTTCATCACACCTAATGTGGTTGGCACTGCCGCAGCAGTGGACCACTTCACTACGGAGGAGGGTGCGTATGTGCGCACCGCCAACCGGGCACCGGTGATAACCACCCCGACCGCCAGTGATCTTAACAGCCCTGATCCGGTTTACACCGTTCCGCAGGGAGCACCCTTCCGCTTCAACTGGGTGATTGACGATGTAGAGGCTGATCTGCCTTCAATGCAGGTAACCTGGATCTGGGGTGACGGTCAGGAGACGGTTGTCACCGGCGGCAGTGGCTTCCTGAATCATACCTATAACGCGCTTGGCGATATCATTGTGCAGGTCTCCGCACGTGACAAAGATGGTGGCAAATCGCTGGTTTCTTTCAAGATCAGGGTTCTGCCCAGCAAAGCGGTCAACGCAATACCGATCGGACCGAACATGGAGAACAGCTACTTCGGAGCCTCCGGTATCGGCAACGGTACTGTCGAGTCCGACGGTGCACGTTCAACCGAGAACCGCAAGAATATCTGGCGCTTCAAATATGATCCTAATATCACCGCGGCTCAGCTCGAGGCGATTCCCTACAAAGCTCAGCCCAGTTATACCGTAACTTTGTATGATGATGCCGGCACTCCCTATAACGGAGCGACCTACATCCATGACAGCTTCTTCTATGTTTGGGTGGGTGCCGATCAGGGCTTCCCGGAAGAGATGCTTGAACCGGCCAAAAGAAAAACCATAACCGAGGTTGCGTTGCCGGATACGCAGGATGATGACGAAGGCGGCGGAACCAGTAGCGCCTCCACCCGCAATGTCAGCGCGATTTTCTCGCGTGAATGGTTGGTCTCGGATAACATGGGCGATATCAACCAGGATGGCATACCCGATAAGATCGCGCAGTCATACGGCCTGCCTGAGGCGGTTGCGGCTGTCACCGCCAATCCAGGCGACCTGCCGCCCGGACTGCTCAATGCCCGAAGCTACAACGGTGATGAAGACTATCTGCCTGATGTCGCCGATGGCGGACGCAACATATTCGCGACCATGGGCGCGCCCTTCACCGCCTTCCTCGAGGTGCGCGGTTTCCATAAGGGATTGAATCGCCCCGGTGTGAGCGATCCTTACGGTCCGCTGGATGAGCCCGGCGCCGATGGTAGCCGCGGCGGAACCGATCCGACCGATCCGGATACTGATGGCGACGGCTTCCCGGATGGCTGGGAGTATTACTTCTGGTATAACGCCAAATTCCAGGGGTTGACCGGTGAGAAATATAATCCAGCCAATGTCGCGGTTGGAATCCAAATTGACAGTAAAGATATCTATGGTGCCTTTGATCCGCTGATTTCCGCTGTTGATGAGGATGCCGGTAGCGTGGCCCTGCGTGATCTTGACAACGACGGCATATATGACATTGAAGAACTGATCGCCGGAACTAATCCGATCCATTGGGATACCGACGGCGACGGCATGTGCGACGGCTGGGAAATTTTGCGTGGGCTCGACCCGACCGACGCCCGTGACGGCCTTAACGCCAGCATGAATAACCCGGACGGCGATTATATGGCCTATGCGATGGTTCCACGTCAGATGCTGACAGTCATCGGCAATAATGCGACCACCAACAGCTACATCGGTGAGGGCTTCGCGATTGGCGATACCAACGGCACTCTCAATGCCTGGTATCACTACGGCAATGATAATGCGCCCATAGCTGTCGGCAAGGAAATTGATTTCCCCGCCGGCGGCGCCGTCACAGAGATTGAGGAAATTCAGGCGCTTCTGCTGCACTTCCAGGTGCGGGATGCATTCGGCTTTGATCCGCGCACAGCTTGGTGCGACGTAATTGACAGTGGGCGCTTTGCCGGAACAGGTGTCAGCGGCGGTGCTCCCAATACCAAGCCCTTCACCTCAGTTGATGAATATCTGCTGATGAAGTTTATGTCTGAGCTTGAGGTCAATGGAACCGGCGCGACTATACCGCCGAAAAATACGATCTGGTCGTCGGTCTCAACCGATCCGCGCACACCGGATACCGATGCTGGAGCCGAAGGGGTTGACGGGCTGCCGGATGGATGGGAGCTCTATGTGGCCACGCACCCGGGAACAACCGACTTTTTGATTTCGCCCTGGGATCACAGAGACTTTGATGATGACCTTGACCCGAATGCGCCAAGTTCGGGTGACGGTCTGAGTGTTCAGCGCGAATTCGCGGGTTTGTATTCGAGTGCGCAGTATGCCGGTTCGGCGTTGTACACATCAGTTTCCGGGTACACCACTGTTTCCATCACCCCGAGCGACGTGGATCAGTATTGGGTCAACAAGTTTTGGCCAACCGATCCATGGAACCATGATACCGACGGTGACAGTGTCTCCGACTCGAGTGAGCGCGCCTTCATTTACGGTAATCCGGTCGACAGCGGCGCTATCTTTACTGCCGGCGGCGGATTGAATCCCTGCTCGGTGGATACTGACCGCGACGCTCTGCCAGATGGCTGGGAGTTGCAGTTCGCCGGTACTCCGGTGGCAGATGACGGCTCAACCACGATTGAACCCTCTCTGCCCGGTCAGCCGCAGGCCCCGGTTGCCATGGTTATCACCAACGGCATGGACGGTACGGTTTCCGACTATAACGAGGACTGGGACAACGACGGTTTGCTCAACTATCAGGAGTACTGGGTGCAGGCGGTGCGCAGCTTCCGTTATGATGTGTCTGCCGAAGACGCACCAATGGATATCACGCACGATGTAACCTATTTCTTTGAGGAACTGACGACTCCCTGGGATATCGCACAGTATCCTTTCGGCACAAATAACGGACGGCTCTGGTATATGCTGCCACCCTGGAAGACAAAATATGTCTCCACCGATCCCACCAATGCGGATACCGATAATGATGGCATGGACGACTACTATGAGATGTTTCACGGCCTGAATCCGATCCTCGGTATGGGTGCTCAGGGCGACATTATATATCTTGCCTACGAGAGAAATATCTCCGCTTATGCCAACAGCTTCTATTTGGCGGTCAACGGGCTGCCGATGGACTTCCAGAAATATCCCTGGCTGGCCGGGTTGCCCGAGGCGGATGCCGACAGCGACGGTCTGATCAACTTTGAAGAGATGCTGCTTGCCAACTCCGGCGCGGCACCGAACTACAACACCGACCCGACTGCGCTCTGGATGACAGATTATCTTAATCCGAACAGTCTGACACATCGTTTCTATTTCAACGGCGGTATGTTCTTCTGGCCTGGCACAGATGGTGTCAGAGGAGAGCTGATCATGGAATACGCCGCCATGTTCGACTTTGAAATCAACGAGGGTTACGACACCGATAATGATGGTGTTTCCGATAAGGCCGAGCTGGTGCATTCACGTAATCCGCTCAGCGATCCGCGTGATCATGATGATCCGCTGCGTCGCCAGGCAATCTACTTCAGCGGTACAAACTCACTGGCACGCACTATTATGAATCAGTCCTTCGATGAGTGGAGCTTCCGCAGTTTCACCGTAGAGCTGTGGGCGCGCCCGGAAGTGAACAACCGCGATCAGGTGATTCTTGAACGCTCTGTGCCGCTGGCACCGAGTGATGTCAACGACACCACGCCGTATCGTGACCGCAAGACCTTCCAGATCGGCATTGACGCGGATGGACGGATTTACGCGCTCATCGAGAGCTCCGGCTCTGACGCTCATGACTCGCACACCGGAATGCAGGTCGTTTACGGGCCTCCGGTTGATACCGACAAGTGGATGCACATCGCCGCCCGGATGGATGGCAATGAGGGCAACTTCAGCATTATAATCGACGGCCAGCTCTATGACAGCGTCGAAACCGATATCATCCCGGCGACAGGTGTCGTAACGGTTGACAATTCCGACAGCGGCGGTACCATCGAGTATTATGTGTACAGCGGCGCGATCGCGGTCGGCGCCACCGACATAACCCCCGAATACTCGGTGCTGCTGCATGAGTGGGATAACTTCGAACTCTTCTATCAGGGTTACGTTGATGAGGTGCGCATCTGGGACGGTGCGCGTGAACTCAACGACATCGATGCCGACCGTCTGAAACGCTATATGCGCTCGGATATTGTCAATAACCGTGAAATGATTGCGCTTGAAGAGTACAACGGAGCTACCCGAACGTTTGGCAGTGCCAATCAGCTCTCACCTGAACTGCTTTATCACTACAGTTTCGATAATATCTTCGGTGGCGACAATTCCACCAGTGTTGCGCAGGTGCCGCGTGGTTTCAACGATCCGGCTGCCACGACCAATCGACCACCGGCTGCCGACAGCGATGCCCTGCTCTTCGGTCTCTCGCCGGTAACGAGTACTGTTTACACCGATAAGCAGTATCTGCCGGTGATTGAGAACAGTGTCGACCATCTGCCGATCTTCGGCGGTGTCGATGACTCCGGTACTACACTTGAGGTGCTTATCAGCGACAAAGTTATCGACTCGGTCTTCTGGTCGCAGTCGATGGCCGGAACACTTCCGGGAACCTACCGTTTCCCTAACGATAACAATCCTTATGGCATCACCTATGACTTCCGTCAGGATGATCCCACAGAGTCGGCCTTTGAATACTTCGGCGATATGCTGCCGCTCGGCGATGCCTTCGCCAAGAGCGTTCCCGAAATGTGGGATGGGCAGGGGCCTAGCGCTCCATGGGCAGAGACCGGTGCCGATAGCGATTCCGACGGACTCTCCGACTGGTGGGAGATGGATAAGTTCGGCACGCTTGATGCGGGCTGGCATGACCTCTATCCAGATGCCAGTGGCATGACTAACGGTGAACGCTATCTGCGCGACATCGCCTACGGTGCCACGCCGGATAATCCAACCGGAACCGGTTCGCTGGTGCATACCTCGGATATAGATGGTGATGGTATTCCCGATTGGTGGGAGGACATGTATTCGCTCGATAAACTCAGTGCCACCGGTATCGGCGGTACTATGGGTGATCCCGACCGTGACGGTCTGCCGAACATAGCGGAGTATCTGATCTCCGAAGTATATCAGTTCCGCTATCTCAATCCGCGGCTGTTCAGAACTGACCCTGCCCAGGTTTATTCCGATTACTACCAGAAAGAGGGCCAGTTGACCTTGGGTGCTATGTTTACCGACCACGACTATATAGAAGATTTGTGGGAGTATCTCTACGACCCTTACTTCGTGAGCAGTTATATCTATGATGCGCATGAGGACAACGATGAGGACGGTTGGTCGAATTGGGCTGAAGCCCGCTACAGCTCTGTGAACAAGAGCATCAGTCCTAATGCATCCACTTCCCTGCTGCCGATGGGTGACCCCCAAAACGAATACCCTGTGCCCTTCATCAATATGAAGCTGAGCTACAGCGGTTTCCAGAGTTCTGAGGCTCTGGTGGTGCAGGCCTATTCCGATCCGGCCATGGACGGCGTGCCTGATGCCACATTCGCCTACGGCCTGAGTGCCGATGGTAATGTCCAGCCTAATCAGTATAATATGGGACCGTGGAAGGATCAGGATTTCCGCGTCTATCTTAGCCCGGGGCATATCGATCCGGGCAGTATAGCACTGCGTTTTACCGATGTTTTCACTGGCAGCACCCTGAACTTCGGTTACGATCTGGATGGCGTGATCTACGGCACCTACTCGGGTGGATCATCCTTTAAGATCGGTACCATCGATTATACCAGCGGTGAGGCGATCATTGATCTCGGCAGGTTTGCTGAGGATAAAATTATACGTGATGACGACGGAACTTACGTGCTCGCTGTCGCGACAAGTGTCGTGATGTTGAACTACAATGTTAACCTGGTCTCCAGTTATCCGGTGAACCTGACGCTCTCAAGGGCCGATGAGGGATATGTGCGCGAGGGGCTTAACTACTTCTTCGCATTCATGGATATCGACGGCAACGGAGTCTGGAATGCTGGTGAACCGTGCGGTCTGCCGGAGAGTTTCGCCACCGATATCGGTTGGGACCGTAATGAGATCAGAATCGAGTTGACCGACTATCGCGACGGTTATCTGCGTCTTGATCTGGCCAGCGGTCTGCGTTCCGAGGATGTCATTTTCGGTAGCGACGATGATGATCAGGGCGGTGATGACGAATCCGGCGTGGGTACATCCACCCGGGTACGTATTCTGCGCAAAATCGGTACGCAGTCACAGGTGATGCTGGACCGCACCCTGATCAACCGCAAGTCGATTCATGAGGGTGATTTCCTGGCCAACGGTGATCTGGCACTTGACTGGGAAGTGGGAACAGTTGATCCCAACGTGACAACACTTATGTACGACGTTTATGTCGGAGATCATCCTGTTACGCTGAGTAACCGTCTGGTAACGAGTTTCATGATAAACTATGATGCCGCTCGTCAGCTGGCTGTCAGCACCAAGCCGGTGCATGGTGCCTACGTTTATTCGTCGCGTCCGGTCTTCCGCTGGACAATGCCTGATGAATATCCCGCCTTTGCTCTGGAGATAAAGAAGGGTTCATCAAGTGGACCGACAGTCTATCTGAGTGGTGCGCAGAAAGCACCGACACGCGATGTCTCAACCGGAGAGTATATCTGGGAGGCTCCGATTCATGCCGGTAACCGCCTGCCCAGCGGGCACATCTTTGCAGTCAACACGGTTTACGCCTGGAGAGTGGCGCCGCTTGACGCAAAATACTCCAGCGCTGCCCCCGGTAGCTGGTCAGAGTGGAAGGTTTTCCGCCTGGATGTCAACGAGCCGATGCAGAGCTCCGGTTACGGTATGATCGATGTATCTGTTAAGTACTTCGGCCCGGCGATCAACAACTTGGCCAATAAGGTCAAGGTGGAGGCCTACAACACCCGCGATTTCACGGGAGTTGCTGAATCGCAGTACACTCTGACCACAGCCGAGCTGGCAACGTTGGTCGATGATCAGAGTGCTGGAAATGTCAATGCAGTACTGCGCGGTCTGACACCGAGCGTGCATAAAGGTGAATACTATGTAATGGCCTACATCGATTCCAACAATAACAACAAACGTGATGTTTGGGAGTCCTGGGGTTACGCCAATTACTATGGCAAGAATGTTCCGATTAACGATAAGTTTGTCGAACGTGATTCGATCTTTGCCGACATCTTTGCCGGTAATATTGCCCCGTATGTGGCACTGCCGGTGACCGTGGAGATGAGTGCGCTCATTCCGAAAGTTACGGTCATGATCGAAGATTGCGACACCGATCAGGACTGGTTCCCCGATGCCTGGGAGTATCAAATGAATCCCGGAGCGGATTTCCTCGATGATATCGCTCCCTCAGCACTGTGGCCGACGGATACCGGCAACACCGAAGTAAACCCAACCCTGACTACGGATGCCTGGAGCGCCGGAATAATCAGTCTGCTGACCTTCGGCAGTAACGACTCGGATGGTGACGGAATTGATGATGCCACTGAGATGTTGATCGGTACCGACGCAACACAGAGCGACCCGCTAGAGGTTTACAACAACCTGTTAATGGGAGCTAATCCCGAAGATGAAATCAGCCTGTCGCTGCAAGGACTGACTGTGAGTCAGAACGGGCCGCAGCTCACCTGGAACCTGGATGTGCAACATTCTGATTCCCAGTTGAGTCAGGGAATGCTGAGCCTGCTGTCGGCTTCGGGTGACGGCACAACCACCTATAGAATTCAATACACCGAATCGCTTGCAGCCCCCGAATGGGTCACAGTTAAAGAAGATAGTGTCAAACTGGACGGCAGTAAAACTCTGTTCAATCAGGTGACCTCCACATATCTGAAATCGGAGCGCGGTTTCTTCAGGGTTGTGATAGGCGACTGATATCAGCCTCGGTGCAGAATCCGACTTCCGGACGTAAACCACCGTCCGGAAGCGGATTTGCCGTTATGGTGTTATCGAATAGCTGAAATTTAGAAATTTGCTTCAGATGCAAACCGTAACAGAGCGTAAATAAAGTTGAGAGTACCATGAATTTATCAAGAGTTGTAACAGCGATCCTGCTGATCGGCGCATGTGTGACTCATCATACTTTCGCCGCACCTTTCGCCAGGACCGTCGAGTTTACGCAACCCGACGGTGAAATAATTCGTTTATGGGGTGAGGGCAACGAATTTTACGCTGTCTTTGAAACTCTGGATGGCTATACCGTGCTCTTTGATGAAACACGCAAGGCCTATTGCTACGCTGTTTTGAATAATGACGGCACAGCCCTTCTCTCGAGCGGTGTGCCTGTGGGTGATCAGCGCCCACCCGGGCTGCAGCCGCATATCCGGATCGAACCCGAGATAGCTAGAGAACTCGCGATTGATCGACGCTCACAGTGGGAGGAACAGACCGGTATTATCGAACGCTGGAATCTTTTTAAAAGAGAGCGTCGTCTGCTGGAAAACAGCCTGTCCGACGGGCCTGTACTTATGGCTCCTCCAGCATCACATACGGTCGGAGAGATCAGCGGGATCGTTCTGCTGATTGACTTTGATGATGATGTGAGCTCTGTAACCAAAACAGAGGTTGAACAGTTTTGCAATCTGCCAGGGTACAGCGTCTACGGCAATAACGGTTCTGTGCGCGACTATTTTTATGAGGTGTCTAACGGCATGCTGCTCTATACCAATACCGTTCTGCAGTATGTGCGTATACCGAATTCACTTCACCCCAAATCATATTACACCGATTCTGAGAAAAACAGCGGCGAGAGTGCCAACGAGCTGATCCTCGACGCATTGAACATCCTGAAAGCTCAATCTAATTTCGATAGTGAAATCGCACCGTTAATCGATTCAGCATCACTCAACAATATGGGCCAGGCGCTGGCTCTGAATGTGTTTTATGCCGGCGGTAACGGTGGAGTGTGGTCGCGTGGCCTCTGGCCGCATATGTGGGGGTTGTATGAAGTCGGAGCATATCAGCTGACGCAACGCACCTCCGTATTCACATATCAGATTACAAATATCGGCAGCGAATTGGCAATCGGCACATTCTGCCATGAGAATGGCCACATGATCTGCGGTTATCCCGACCTGTATGATTATGGTTACGACTCAACCGGCGGGGCCGGAAAATTTTGCATCATGGGCAGCGGAGGACATGGAAAAAACCCCGTGCAGGTCTGCGCTTATCTGAAATATGCTTCCGGCTGGACTACCACCGTTGATATTCAACCTTATGAGGCGGCATCACTGGCAGCGCGTACAACAAATGCGGATTACAACAAGGTCTACCGTTATGAGAATCCGAAAGCCGATACCGAATACTATCTTTTCGAACCGCGTAGCAGAATCGACCGCGATGCGACTCTGCCGGCGCAAGGAGTGCTGATCTGGCATATCGATGAGCTGGGAGACCGGGACAACCAGAGCACTGAATTCAATGATGAGCATCTCAACTACGAGTGTTCGCTCGAACAGGCTGACGGACTCTACGATTTTGAAAATTATGTCAATGACGGTGATGCCAATGATGCCTGGTTTGCTGGCAATAGCTCCGATTATTACGCCAATCAGTTTTCTGATAAAACCCGCCCCAGTGCCAAATGGTGGAATGGGAGCGATTCAAATCTGCGTGTGGTAAATATCAGTCCCGCCGGTGATGTGATGACCTTTGATTTTATTCCGCCCGCTCCTGTGATGCTGAGTGCCTCCGGCGAGCTACCGTTCGGTCGTGAATGGGCCTACTACTCTTATTCGATCGGGGTTTTCGGCGGAGTCGGCGAGATGACCTGGTCGATTATTGACGGTGCTCTGCCACAGGGTATCGAACTCGGATTGAATAGCGGTGTGCTTGCAGGTTATCCCACACAGGCCACCAATGCGAACTTCACTGTTGAGCTCCGAACAACATACAATATCGCTACCACCAATACCTTCAGTATCACTGTTCTTCCAGTTCACACTGTTCCCTATCAAGAAGATTTCGAGCAACTCAACGGGTTGACAATGCCGGATAGCTGGACTCAGAACTATCTCACCAATAGCCAGCCCTGGCAAATTTACCAGAGTCTGCACGAAGTCTATCCGCGCTCTGCTTACTCACCAACCAATTTTGTAGCCCTCTTCAAAGCCAGCACCAATGCTCACGTCACGGCCCTGATTACACCGCGGATTGATTTCGGCGCACAGGCGCGGGCCGGACGGCTTAGCTTCCAGCACTATATGCAGGAGTGGGCTGAACAAACCGATATTTTGCGGGTTTACTTTAAAACCGGAGCTGATGAAAATTGGCAGTTGCTGGACTCCTATACTGCCCCGCTTTCAGGTTGGACAGAGCGCATTATTGATCTGCCTCAGATCAGTCGCGCCATGTATTTCGCGTTTGAAGGAACCGCCCAGTGCGGACGTGGCGTCTGTATTGATAGTGTACGGGTATGGGATCCGACACCACCCTACAGTTTTGTAACCGACACCGTTCTGAGTAATGCCATCCTGGATCAGCCGTATCTCTGCAACATTCAAGTGCAGGGCGGGGTTGAACCCTACACCCTTGGTGTCGTCTCCAACGCGCTGCCACTTGGTTTGACACTTGCTCCAACCGGAACCATATCCGGTGTGGCATCGGAGATCGGGCGTAGCGATTTCACAGTGCGCGCCGTTGATGAGCAGGGCGCAATTATCGAAAAGAAATTTACCCTGTTTGTTACGGAGCCGGTCGTGCCCTTGTTTGAAGAGGACTTCGAAAACTACGGCCAGATGCCTTACGGTTGGACTCAGGAGTTTGTTGAGGGAACAACCCCCTGGATTGCCAACAATATCGGGTACCAAAGTCACCCGCCCGCTGCGCAGCAGGGTGAGTGGCATGCTTATTTCCGGAAAAATACAGAGGAAGACGATAACGGCGTACGTCAGAGCCGCAGGACACGTCTGGTGTCGCCGCAGATCAATCTGGGGCAGTCACCCGGAAATGTGATTCTCTATTTCTGGCACCATATGCAGAATTTCGACGGTGATCAGGATGAACTAAAGGTGCTTTATCGCAATACGATTGACGGCGAGTGGAGCGAATTGGCGAATTATACCGCCGATACCCCGCAATGGACACTGCGTTCGCTACAGCTGCCAGATCCCAACAGCACCTATTACATCGCCTTTGAAGGGCGGGCTCGTTTCGGCTACGGCATCTGTATCGATAACCTCTGGATTACCGATGAAAGCACTGCGCCGATTATCACCACACCTGAGAAACTGCCTTTCGGCTGGGCCGGTCAAGAGTATGAAACCACCCTGCAGGCAAACGGAGGGTTGCAGCCCTACCAGTGGAGCCTGGTAGCCGGAACGCTGCCGGACGGCATGACGCTCTCAACAAACGGTGTGCTCAGCGGAGTTCCCGCAACCCCGTATTTCGATGCTATCAGCGTCAGTGTGCATGGAGCCGACAGTTATGCCAGTACCAACCAGTTTATTCTCGATATCAAAGCTGTCCCGCAAGCCTCATTTTTTGAAGATTTCGAGCATGACGGTGCTTTGCCTGAAGGCTGGAGCCAGGTGTACATCAGCGGTTATCCCGTCAATTGGGGTTGCGCTGCCGGAACCATTTCGGACAAGACAAGTCGTAGCCCTGTCACCGCCTATGAGGGTGATTACAACGTGTCAATTTTCAATGAAAACACGCAGCCCTCTGTGACACGCCTGATCACGCCCATGCTGGATTTGGGTGGCGGCGTAAGTAATGTTGTGCTGACCTTCCAGCACCACATGGAGGTGTGGGGCGGCGATCAAGATCAGTTGAAAGTGTATTATCGCAATTCGACCAACGGCAGCTGGAACCTGATAGCAAGTTATAATCAGAACACTTCACCATGGACTGAACGGTCGATAGCACTGCCGGAGCCGAGTTCAACCTACTATGTGGCCTTTGAAGGGTGGCCGCAGAATGGATATGGCATCTGCATTGACAATGTGGCTGTAAGCGGCGAATACGTTTCGCCGTATAACGATTGGCTCTCCGAATACTTTACGCAACAGGAACTCGATGATGGCCTGATTACCGGGTTGCTGGATGATCCGGATGGTGACGGCATTCAGAATATCTGGGAGTATGCTTTCTATCTGGATCCTCAGGTGTTTGATGCCGAAGGCACACCAACCGGAGAGATTAGCGATAACTATCTGCAGTTGACTTATCGACAGAATAAGAGCGCCGATGATCTCGATTACGTTGTCGAGGCCACCTCCAATCTCGTTTACGGTATATGGACGACCGCTGATGTCAGCGAGGTTGTTCGCATCGATATGAGCAATTGGTGGAAAGTCACCGTTCAGCATGATGTGCCGGTTACCAACGCACCCTCACGCTTTATGCGCCTTAAACTGCTGATAAAATGATGCACCCTGCTAAGAAATTACCGAGTTCGGAGTTTGCGGCCAGAACCAGCAGACTGAATGGTATTCTGCGACGTCACAGGCTGGATGCCCTAATTATTCACAGCGCAGTCAACCGGTACTACTTTACCGGATTTACCTCTTCCAACGGCATCATCCTGGCTGAACGAGGGGAAGAGCCGCTCTTTTTTACCGATTCCCGATATCTGACAGCTGCTCGTAAAGAGGTGTGCAGTATGCCTGCAAAGCTGCTGTGGCGGGCGGCTGAGCAAAGCCAGGTTATCGCTGCTCTGGGTTGCTCATGGAAGCGTGTCGGCTATGAGGGATCGTTGAGTGCAGCACGCTTTCTCCAACTTCAAGCGACGTTGCCGGATGTTGAGTGGATTGATATCAGCGGTGATGTGGCGCGCCTGCGGGCTGTCAAATCGATTGCGGAACAGCACACCATGCGCACGGCCTGCGCTGCGAATGATCAGCTCTTCGCAACGGTTGTCGAAAAGTTGCATGCCGACATGAGCGAGTGGGAAATCAGTACGCTGATACGTCATCAATGTTCGGTATTCGGCCAGGAACCCTCTTTTGATCCGGTCGTATGCGTCGGGCGCAACGCGGCGGAGTGTCATCATCATCCAGGTTTAACGCGACTGCGTAACAATCGCGCTCTGCTGCTGGACATTGGTGTCAAACTCGACCACTACTGTTCGGATATGACGCGCACTCTGTTTTACGGCACAGCTGGCAACGATTTTAAAATGATTCACCAGATTGTGCTGGATGCCAACCGCAAGGCTGTTGAGCGGATAAAACCAGGCGTCAGCTGCGAACAAATCGACAAAACAGCGCGTGATTATATCAAGCATGCCGGTTATGGGAAATACTTCAACCACGGACTCGGTCACGGACTCGGACTCGAAGTCCATGAGCAGCCGGGTTTTACGCCCGGAGATAAAACAGTGCTTGTGCCCGGCATGATTCTGACGGTGGAACCGGGTATTTATCTGCCTAATCGATGCGGCGTCAGAATCGAGGAGGTCGTTTTAATTACATCCGACGGCTGCGAGTTGCTCTCTTCAGCACCGATATGCCAGCTGAACAACATATTGTGCACCGGCTGAACAACGAATTACATTATTACTGGAACTTTGTTTTGAATTTCATTCATTCCTACTTTATATCCTGCGGCGTCGGGGAGAGAGCGGCAGCTTTTGTGACCGCCTTGACCGGAGTCTTGCTGATCATGCTGATTAGCACCATTGCGGGAGTGCTGTGCGCCAGATTTTTTTTGCGCTGGATCAAGCACCTGATAAAACGCTCCCGCTCAGATGTTGATGACCTGCTGGTGGAATTTAAAGTGCTTGATAAGTTCTTTCTGCTGGTGCCTGTTTTTGTCTTTTATTTTATGAGCACCCATCTTCTCGATTCACAAGAAACGTTGAGTAGATTTCTGGCTCACCTGAGCAGTGTCTGCATGATTGCTGTCATGGTGATTGCGCTCGACGCAACACTGGATATGGTTCTCGTTTTATTCAACCGCTTTAGAATTGCGGTGGCGTTTCCCGTCAAAAGCTTTGTGCAAGTTATCAAAGTGATTATCTATCTGGTCGGGGCAATTCTGATCATTGCAACATTGATCGGAAAAACACCGGTTTATATTCTCAGCGGTATGGGAGCACTCACCGCAGTGTTGATGCTGGTTTTTAAAGATGTGATCCTGGGGTTCGTGGCCGGTATTCAATTGACTAAAAATGATATGGTGCGGATAGGTGACTGGATCGAAATGCCGAAATACGGAGCGGACGGTGATGTTATTGATCTGGCCCTTACAACCGTGAAGGTCTGTAACTTCGACAAAACTGTGACATCGGTGCCCACGTATGCACTGATCAGCGACTCTTTTAAAAATTGGCGCCCGATGTCGGAGTCCGGCGGACGAAGAATCAAACGTGCTCTATATCTCAATATGAACTCGGTGTGTTTCTGTGACGAGAAGATGCTACAGCGCTTTAGTCGCATTCAATATATCACGGAATATATCGAACGAAAACAACAGGAGATAAAATGCTACAATGATGAGTTGAAAGTCGACCCGGCATCACTGGCCAATGGACGCCGAATGACAAATCTTGGTGTTCTACGGGCGTATATGGAGGCCTACTTGCGCAATCATCCCAGGATCAACCATGAGATGATTACAATGGTACGACAGCTTGAACCTACCCCGCAGGGGTTGCCGGTTGAAGTTTACTGTTTTTCCGCAGACAAAATATGGGTGAATTACGAGGGAATTCAAGCCGATATCTTTGACCACTTCATTGCGGTTGTACAGGAGTTTGATCTGCGCCTTTTTCAGAACCCGACCGGATCCGACTTTTCAAGAGTTTTGAAAATATAAAATAAACAGTTCAACCTATCGAAAAGAGGATTGATATGACATGGTTAATTATCGCGGCGATTGTAGCCGCTGTATCTCTTGCGGCATACAACTACGTCAGTGTCAGCCGTCAGGATGCCGGCACCGATTTGATGAAAGAGATAGCTTCAGCAATTCAGGAAGGTGCCGATGCTTTCTTTCGGCATGAATACCATCTGATTCTTTTTGTTTCAATCGGAATAATCATTCTGCTGTGTCTGCTGGTGTCGTGGTCAGCGGCTGTGGCGTATGGTCTCGGCGCATTTATGAGTGCTTCGGCAGGCTGGGTGGGCATGAAGATAGCGGTAATTGCCAATGTCAGGGTTTCAAACACCGCTCGCCTAACCAAAGATATAGGTTCGACTTTGAAGGTGGCTTTTAAAGGTGGCAGTGTTATGGGACTCTGTGTGGGTGGTTTTGCACTGCTTGGTCTGCTGATTGTCTATGTTGTGTTCGGACGGATGCTCGGTCAGCTGAATCCGTCGTATCTGGAATTTCACTCTAACTGGCTGGGTATCAGTGACATCCCTTTCACTATGACGGTTTCGGGGTATGCGCTGGGCTGCTCAATCATCGCTATGTTCAACCGTGTGGGCGGAGGAATTTATACCAAAGCTGCGGATATGGGTGCCGACCTGGTGGGCAAGACCGAAGCGGGCATACCCGAGGATGATCCGCGTAATCCCGCCACAATCGCTGATAATGTCGGCGATAACGTCGGTGATGTGGCCGGGCTTGGTTCCGATTTGCTCGAAAGTTTTGTCGGTTCGCTGGTTTCAGCGGTTGTTCTGGCGATCTACACCGCCTTTTCTTCGAAGGATACGGCCACTGAAATTTCGGCTTCCCTGGAGGACAAGCTGATTATGTTCCCTCTGCTCTTCGCGGCAACAGGATTGCTTGCCAGTGTGGTTGCAGTTTTATGGCTGATGATGCGCAGAACATCCGATCGACCGCACCGCGAGTTGAATCTGACAACATTTATGGGGGCCAGCATTACTCTTGTTGCTACGGGCGTGCTGGCGGGTTACGTTTTCAAAGGAGAGGATGTCGCTGACATCGGTTTCAAAGCAGGTGCGCTTTCACCATGGCTCAGCGCCGTTTTCGGTATTGTCGGCGGTATTCTGATCGGCCATATAGCTGAGTATTATACCAGTTACGACTATGCCTCCACTCAGCGGATATCAGCAGCCTCCATCGAGGGTGCGGCACTTACGATAACGCAGGGGCTTTCAGTGGGGATGCTCTCCGTTTTTCTGCCGGTTGTCATGCTGGGGGGCTGTATTATCTTAGCCTATTCAGTGGCAGGCCTCTATGGAGTTGCCATGGCGGCAATCGGAATGCTTAGCTTTGTGACAGTTACAGTCAGTGTCGACACCTACGGCCCGATCGCCGACAATGCGGGCGGTATCAGCGAGATGGCAAAACTTGATCCGAGTGTACGAGAGATTACCGACCGGTTGGATGCAGTCGGTAATACCACAGCTGCTATCGGCAAGGGGTTTGCGATAGGCTCCGCCGCACTGGCCACTCTCGCGCTCTTTGTCTCGTTTCTTTATGCGCAGGCCGGCAGTGCTTCCAGGGGCGGCTTTGATCTTATGCTCAATATGGTGAACCCCATGACCTTGGTCGGGGCTTTTGTTGGGGGAGCTTTGCCCTATCTTTTCTCCGGCATTTTAATCCAGGCCGTAGCCAACGCCGCACGCAAAATGGTACAGGAGGTCCGTCGCCAGTTTAAGACTGATCCGGGTATTATGGCCGGCACAAGCAAACCGGATTACCGCAACTGCGTAAAAATTTCATCAGCTGGCGCATTGGCCGAAATGAAAGTGCCAGCCTTGATCGCTGTTCTGACTCCACTGGCGGCCGGTTTTGTCTTCGGTGCTGATTTTGTTGGCGGTTTGCTGATCGGTGCCACCATATCCTCCATAATGCTGGCCCTGTTCTCCGCAAATTCAGGAGGCGCATGGGATAACGCTAAGAAGTTTGTGGAGCAGGGGCACTATGGCGGACGCGGTTCGGATGCTCACAAAGCATCAGTGATCGGTGATACAGTCGGCGATCCCCTGAAGGATACAGTGGGGCCGTCACTGGATATTCTGATCAAGATTATGGCCGTGGTTTCCCTGATCGCCGTCTCAGTTTTTAGTAAACATAATCTTTTTGATTTTATCTTCAACTAAATTGTTGCTATAATCACTGAGCGTGAGAGATCGTGACATGTTAAGCCTGGGCAGGAGGTTACAATGATACGCTACTATCTGACGGTTTCACCGGTTGAAGCTTTAATCGCTTCGCAGTTAAATCCCGCAGCCTTCGGGTGCTATATGGCGGTAGGTTCGCGTAAAGGTTCAGCTGAGCAGCTTATCTTTGTTGAGATCGAAGAGGAGTGCTGTGACTATTTCGACTGGGAATTCGCACAGAAAAGTTGTGTCGCACACAGCGATGGCCGACCCAAATCCTCTCTCTATATGTCGATCTATCGTGTGCTGGAACATGTGCCGCTTGAACACATGCTGTCTATGTATCTGGTGACACAGGATGGCCGCACACTCGAGTTGAATAAGTCTGAGTATCAGGCACCCTCTGATTGGCAAGGATGCGCTCTTTACAAAGAGCTCTGTCCTGCAACACCCCTGGTGGCCACTCCGCTACCTCCGCGCGAGTTCGGCCACTACCTGATAAGGGATAGCGACAAAGTCAAGGTTCCCGCCATAGTTTTTGCCGATATCCGGATTCTTAAGTCCAACAAACTCAAAAACAGCGGTAATGTCGGAACAGTTTCAAAATTGGCCCTCGACCATATCCACGACTGCATCGCACAACTCGCTGCTAACCCTGAAAAACAAGTTAAAACCGTTGACCGTTCGTTTACCAGCAACTTCACCTACCAAACGATTGCCACCGGTATCTATGCGGTTGACTCTGGGGGAACGGTATTCTATCCTATGCCCGATGTCGATACGCTCAGACGTGAGAATTATGATTGGGCCCGATCCGCCAACATTATCTGAAATCACAGAAACGGGTTGATTTGTTGAAGTGCCTCAACTAACAAGGATGTGTGTTTTCTGAGATGGGTAAATCATGACTGGCTTTTTGAACAGCGAAATACGAAACACATTTTGTAGGGAACAGGGAGTTCTAAAGTGCGCAATCTTAACTCTTTTCAGGTCACTCATCAAGGCCAGACGACACGGTAGAAGCACTGCGTAGCGCAGGATTCGGTATCACGGAAGAGAATCGTTCCGCTGCCGGTGTGTCCGGTCCATACGCGCTGCCACAACCCTGCACGCAGATCGCCGACGGCCTCAACCACGACAGGGATGTTCGCGGTACCGATAATCGCAAAGCCGAAACCCGACTCGTTGCGATTAAGACTAAACGGTGCCACCGTCGCGTTCCAAACCACAACTGGCCGACCAGCGAATGTGTCGTTCCAGCCCTCAACCTGCGGAGGATGGCACACCACAGTCGCCTCCGTGCCGCATGTCCCATGGTCAACGGACGGAGGGTTGCCGCAGAAGAAGATGCTCTTCAGGTTCCCGCAGTTCGCGAATGCGTCGGCTCCGACTCTCACTACACAATCCGGAATTATGATATGGGTCAGGGTCGCACAGTTGGCAAACGCTTCATCACCGATGGCGTTCACGGGAATGCCGGCGATAGAGGTTGGGATGGAACAGTCGGACTCGGCAAAATCAGGCTGAATTCCCGTGATGATCGCCACGTCATCGACCACCGTATAGCGGAATGGCCAGCCGACGGAGCGTTGCACCACCTTGAGGAAGAATGGGCTGTTGGTGGCGATTAGGCTTGCGACACCTACTGTGCCGGTGCGCGTGTTGCCGGTGATGTTCTCCGCGACCCAGATATCCACAATTCCGCTGTCGGTGCCGCTGAAGCCAGCTGTGATTCTTAGCCACGAGGTGTCATAAGATTCGGCCCAATATTCCATGGTGCCGCTTCCAGTGTTGGTCACCGCAAAAGAGAATGTCCCGCCCGCGGGGGTGGCCAACAGGTCTGAGGGACTGATCGATAAATATGCGGTTCCTAGGATGCGGACAGGCATTCCATTCCAGTATTCTTCTTCGCCAGGCACATCCTCCGGCCAGCCGAAGGTGTCAACCGACCTGTAGACAATTCCCGGCACCCCCTGAAACGGCTCTGTCCCGCAACCGGGCGCATCCCCAAGTAAAAAGAGATCGAATAGAGTCCCGCAGCCAGCAAAAGCGGAGTCCCCGATGTAAGTCACACCTCTGCCGATTGAGACGCGCCACAGGCTAATGCACGCCTCGAACGCACTGTTTTCGATGATGGTCACGCTGTCCGGGATGACCAGATCCCATAGTGCGTGGCAGCCATAAAACGCCTCGGAGCCGATAGTGCTCACGCCTTCGCCAAGGCTCAACACCATTAGCCTTTCACACCCGTAAAACACCTGTTCCCCGATACTGATTACGCTGTCGGGAATCGTGATGTCGGTAAGAGAGTCGCAATAGGCAAAGGCTTCGCTCCCGATATTCGTCACGCCGGGTGGAATCGTTACACTCGTCAGCGAAGATAAACCTCTAAATGCGTTATCTCCTATATCGGTCACGGGCATGCCGTCAATTGAGGCGGGGATGACGATTTCACTGGAGCCATCATGGGGATAAAGTCCGTGGATGGTTATCGCTCCATTGGTGGCTGTGACCCGTAGCGGCCAGCCGGAGGGACGTTGCTGTACGGGTATTGTCATCCGGCTATTTGAGGCACTGACAGATGCCACCGTGATGGTGCCGACGCGCTCTGAATCGAAAAAGTCCGTGTCGGCCCGAATCAGCGCCAGCCCGCTGTTCGTGCCACATCCGCCACTGACAATATGCAGCCATGGCTCTTGCGAGGTTACGGTGAAACCCATCTGACCAAAAGCGGCGTCGTCAAGCCAAGCAGGTGCCTGAGCAAGTCCGGAATTGGTGATAACGACCGATGCGTCTGTTGTGTTGACGGTATCCAGCACAATCCACGAGGGTTCGATCGACAGTTCGGTAATTGACCATCCGCGGAGGGGAACTCCGTTCCAGTATTCCTCCGCGCCAGGCACATCTTCCGGCCAGCCGGTAGACACCGATGTGCGATAGGCGATGCCAGAAATATCCTGAAATGGCGCAGTCCCGCACATCGGCGCGTCTCCCAAAAATATTATCGAATCAATTCCTGTGCATCCGTAGAACGCATTTTGTTCGATAACGCTCACGCTGGCGCCAATGGTGATGCCGGAGAGAGAGGTGCATCTGGAAAAGGCGGCAGTGCCGATGGCGGTCACGTTACTGCCAATCAGCACGTCTGACAGGCAAGAGCAGTCGGAAAACGCCGACGTTCCGATGTTGGTGACACCCTCACCCAGCGTCACCGTTACCAAGGAGTAGCATCCTTCGAATGCGTGTGAACCAACCGATGCAACACAGTCCGTAATCGACACATCGGTTAGGCCGCTGCCCGCAAAAAGATAGTCTTCAATAGCGGCGAGGCTGGTTGGAAGCGTGATTTTGGAGAGAGAGGTGCAACAGGAAAAGGCGGCAGCGCCGATGGCGGTCACGTTACTGCCAATCAGCACGTCTTGGTGGCTAAGGGGTCAGCCCTCAATTTAAGCGTTAGCTTGCATTGCGGGGATTTTTATGGTGGCTAAGGGGTCAGCCCTCAATTTAAGCGTTAGCTTGCATTGCGGGGATTTTTATGCTTTAATTTGACTATGGCCAGACATGTGAGAGTTGAATATCC
>CAYOQJ010000026.1:0-9109 GCA_964406095.1 uncultured Lentisphaeraceae bacterium | reverse complement strand
ACTTGTTAGAAAAAAATGAAAAAAACCATATTCACCTCGTGGGTTAGGTTACAAATCAATAGTTCGAACAGTGTTTTCGTGTGTTTCGTGTATTTCGTGTATTTCGTGGTTAGATCATTCCCGTTTTTAGGATTACATATCCACGACAGAATACAACTGCGGAATTGACCTTCATTCACGTCAGATGTACGTGTGCGTGATGGACAAGCAGGGAAACAAGCTTGTACACAAGAATGTCAGAAACAACGATTTCAATCATTTTTTGAAGATAGTCGCCGATTACCGGCATGACATGACTGTGGTCTGCGAGAGCTCATTCAACTGGTACTGGCTGGCTGACGCCTGCAAGGAAGAGTGGTAAGAATTGGGATCTGTGGGAAGAACGCATAACCGATAATTACGACAACCCTCTTCATAAGTTCACGTCCTGATATAAGTTGTCAACATGACAGGCCAAAAAGGAGGTCGAAATGGCAGACAACATCCAGTATAGTGAGACATTCAAAAGACAGTTTGTGGACACACCCCGCGTCAGCTCATCTAGCAAAATCCTTTTCCCACCAGGGCTGAGACGCAAAGACCGTCTTGAGATCGGCCGCCAGACTCAGCACAACTCCTTTGCCAGCGTCTTCGGTATAGGCATCTGGATATTGATACCAGTAACAGCGCACCACCGGAAAGGCGCTTATCGGATAACCACCCGCAGGCTGTTGCACCGAATCACCGTTTTTCATCTGCCAGGTTTTTACCTCGGCCCAGGAAACCTTGCCGTCCCGGTTTGTATCCAGCTTCTGCTCAGTGGCTCCGCCAGCCACATAGGTTTTCCAATTCCAACTGCAGGGAACGGCACTGAACTCATAGAGATAACTGGAACCGGGCTCATCGGTTTCTTCTGCCTGTCCCCAAGTCTTGTAGCTGTCGGGCACACCACCTTCAGTTCCTTTGCTGGGATCGGCACTTGAAATCAAATCCGATTTTTTCAGGTACCCGGCTTGTACAAGAGTTGAAAGCGAAGGAGGCAGATTTCCCCGGTTGGCATTTTTATATTTACGCAAAGCCTTGCCGATTCCGGTCAGCTCATTGATGATAATCTGACGTTGTTCCGCGGCACTTCGTTCACTGAAGTTTTTTTCTTTGAGAAGCGGCATCACCTGCGGGATACCGCGGGTGACCTCCGGCTTATCGGACGTGGAAGTGCAACCGCAGAAAATCGCGGCAAGTATGGCTGAAATAAGTATAACTTTCATCATCAATCCCCCTTTTTAAGCCTGTGTCCCTCAACGCACAACGCGTCCGAATACTAAAACACGAAACTCGACAGCATCGACATGATGCTTTATGAATCAGAGAAAGTCAAGCTGATAAAACCGCTTGACGAAATACGTGATTTTCCTTCACAATGTCTGCGTTACAAATTTTTATTAGAAAGGATGATTAAATATGACAAAGCTGTTCGCATTTTTCGCCATCGTGTTAACCGTTGTAGCTGTTTCAGGGTGTTATTGCGTCGGCACGCATGTCTCCGACGTTCAAGGTGGGAAAAAGACCACATCAGGTTTGCTTTCCTTCGATGCGATTGACAACGGCTATCCCATGATTCCGTTTTACTCTAAATTCGAAGCCGGAGAGTGAGAATAATCAAGGCACTTCGAAGATATCCGCCGCGTCTTTGACGCGTGCGGGTTGCTTTGTCTGTCTTGAATCCATGCTGATCGACGGACGATTCTGCTTGATTTTAACAGCCTGAACAGACCATAATCGCCGGTCAACAAATTTAACAGGGCCAAAATTCATGAGCAAGAAGACAACTGAGAATCTCACTGACCAAAATGTGGAAACAGCCAAGCCAATCCCGGAAAACCTGCCCGAGGAGCTACTGCCGCTGTATGACTGGTGGAAAGCCAAAGGTGCACAGTCGCTGTTAACCGCAGGTGCTGTGGCGGTAATTGCGATCAGCGCATTAGCATACATGCACTACCGCAAGACAAGAAATGTCGAGGCCAATATCCAGCTGACCAATGCCAACTCGCTTGAAGAGCTCGAAACGGCGGTCGCTGAATACGGTGATCTGCCGGCCGGTAACGCTTTGCGGCTGCGCTTGGCCAAAACCTATTATGATGCAGCCAAATATGAGGAAGCGCTGCAGACTTATGATGAGTGTGCGGCTGCGGGCCCACCTGAAGGGTTTGAAGATATTGTAACTCTCGGACGCGCACACTCTCTGGAAGCCCTCGAACAAAATGATGCTGCCCTTGAAATTTTCAGAAACTTTGCGGAAGACTGCAAAGAGAGCTTTCTTTATCCTCAGGCTGTCATGGGCATGGCTCGCGTTATGACCATGCAAAACCGGAAGCAAGAGGCAAAACACCTGCTTGAAGAACTCAAAGCGGAAAAATCCGATGAGCCAATCTGGGAGATGGCAATCGCCAACTTGGAAGATGTGATCGACCGCTACGAACCACGCTCAAAACCTTCACTCTTTGACATGGCGGAATCCGCTGAAAAACAACTTCAGCAGGAAGAGGTTCCAGCATCACCAGCTACTGTGCAATCAGGTGAAGAGTGAACCCTTAAAATGTTTTTGGGACTTGTTCCTGGCCACAAAATCTCAATCTCCGTGCTATCCGGGCGAAATTATCCGTGCACGAATGCGTGAATATGCACGTTGTTTCTGTTATCTACGTCACAACGCCGGTTGTGAACCTTGTAGACACAACGGACTGACATAGAGCTCTTATCCCAACGGCTCGTCCAGCTGATTATATCGATCGGTGCCAACCTCTCGCCAGCTCATCGACCACCTGTCTTTTGAACGCTTCACTATACTGGATGTTGTCTGACATTTCGACCTCCTTCCGGGCCTGTTATGCGACAACTTATATCACGACGTGATCATTGACATAAAAGCACTTCTTTGCGACACTATCAACAGCTATGAAACCTTACAAAACTATCCTTTTTCTGGGCGACGGGATGGCCGATGAGCCATTACCTGAACTAGGCGGATATACACCGTTACAGGCCGCTGCTACGCCCAATATGGACAAAATTGCAGCGCAGGGACGCTGCGGTACCTTTCTGACTCTGCCTGAGGGATTCCCAACTTCAAGCGATGTGGCCAACATGTCGGTACTGGGTGTTGATCTGGCCAGCGAATTGTGCGGACGAGGTCCGCTGGAGGCGGCAAGTCAGAACATCAAGCTACGCTCAGATCAGATTGCCTTCCGCATGAATTTCATCACCAAGGACGCCGACGGCATTTTACGCGATTTTTCAGGTGGTCATATAGCACAAACCGATGCTGAAGCACGCATTGCACTGCTGAATGCGAAGCTGGGATCGGACAAAGTGCGTTTCGCTGCCGGGGTGAGTTATCGCAACCTGCTGATTCTGACCGGCGACGAGTTTACCGCAGACGTGATCTGTGATAAACCCGACGACAACCACGGCAACCCGGTCGCCGAACACCTGCCGCGCGCTGTGACCTCGGATTCCGAGGTCACAGTCAGATTGCTGCGCGATCTTATCTCACAGGCCGCCGGGCCGCTCCAAGGTGATCAGGCTAACGGAATCTGGCCGTGGAGCGGCGGGCGCGCCAGCTCCATTCACAATCTCGGTAAACGTTATGGAGTCCGGGCGGCAGTTATTTCGGCGGTCGATGTGATCAAGGGAATTGGCCACTGTATGGGCTTCGATGTGATCAACGTGCAGGGCGCCACCGGTTACATCGACACCAACTACGAGGGCAAGGCCGATGCCGCGCTCAACGCTTTGAGCGATCATGATTTTGTTTACGTGCATGTTGAAGCGATCGATGAGGTCTCTCACGCACAGGACTTGAAGTTAAAGCTACAGGCCATTGAAGATTTTGACCGGCGTCTGATCGGTCGGGTTCTGGATGCCAGCATTCCGGATACAGCCTACTGCGTGTTGCCGGATCATCCTGTGCCGCTGGCACTGGGCAAACATACCCGCACGCCTGTTCCGGTGGCGGTGTGGCAACCCGGACAAAGAGCTGACAACGTCGCGGTATACGATGAGGAATCGGTGAAAAATGGAGCATTGGGTATGATGCAGGGCTCTGATTTGATGGCACTGCTGCTGGGAACATAGAGTGCTTGATCCTGATGCTATGTGAGAAACCATGAAACTGCTGGTCATACAGATTGCTGCTCTCGGTTATAATTTCGCCCATGACAACGGGCTGGAGGAGATCGAGGGGTTAAAGGCACTCAAGCTGCGTACGGTCTTCCCTGCACTTACCTCTCCGGTGCAGGCGACGCTGCGCACCGCCCTGCCACCCGCTGAAAATGGCATTGAGGCTAACGGATTTTTGCATCGCGGCTTGCGTAAAGTTCTTTTCTGGGAACAATCCGCCGCTCTGGTTGCCGGCGAGCGTATCTGGCAATCACACCGCGCCCGGGGCGGCAGTGTGGCAATGGCCTTTTTTCAGCAGAGCCTCGGCGAGGATGTTGATCTGTTGGTCTCTCCGACCCCCATTCATAAACATGGCGGCGGAATGATCACCGGCTGCATCAGCAGACCGGAATCGCTCTATCCAGCTTTGTGTCAATATGCGGGCGGTTTGTTTAAGCTCCACCGTTACTGGGGACCACTGGCTTCACCGTCAAGCTCGCATTGGATAGCGCGGTCAATCGCGGGGTTGCTGGATTCAGCCGATGCCACCGAAATTGTGCTGACCTATCTGCCCTGTCTCGACTACGACTTGCAGCGTTTCGGCACGAATCATCCACGCAGTGCCAAAGCGGCCCGTGAAGTAGGCCGGGAGCTGGCACTGCTTTTCAAAACAGCGCGGGACAACGGCTATGAGATTGTCGCTTTCGGTGATTATGCCATCGAAAATGTCGGTGGTGGCGCGATTTTTCCCAATCAGGCGCTACGCCGGGCGGGGTTGCTGAAAACCCGGAAAGTACGTAAGATGCTTTATCCCGATCTGTACCACAGTGCCTCCTTCGCTGTGGCCGATCATCAAGTCGCACTGCTATACTGCTTTGAGAGTGCGCACATTGCTGAAATCACAAAACTGCTAACTAACCTCGATGGCGTCGATCAGGTTCTTGTGCCGGCAACGCGGCAATCAAGCAACGGGATCAGAGATGAACGCAGACCCGACCTGATTCTCTCCGCCAAACCGGGTTACTGGTTCGCGTATCCCTGGTGGAACTACGCCAGCGAAGCCCCCGACTACGCCGGACATGTGGATATCCACAACAAACCTGGATATGATCCCTGCGAACTTTATTTCGGCAGAACTCCGTTCACGACCTCGCAGAATACAACGAAAATCAGAGGCACACACGGTCGCGATGGAACAGGTCTTGAGACCGCAGTTTATACCACACTGCCGGAAATTCCAGCATCGCTTAGCGATCTGGCGACATATCTAAGGGATCGGCTCACAGAAAACCGATGAAAACCATTGTTCAAAAAATCAAGGTTCCTTTTGAATACCCCGTTCATTTTACCCACGGCTTGTTCAACAGCGGCAACTCTCTGCTGGTCGACACTCTCAACCCGGATCGGGAAAATGCAGTCAAAGTTCTGATGATTGTTGACGGCGGCATTGTTTCAGCCAACCCTGACATCCTTTGTGATATCAAACATTGGTTTGAACAGCATACGGAACAGATAACCCTCATCAGAACACCGATCATCGTCCCGGGTGGTGAGAATGCAAAAAATGGCTGGTCGAATGTGTTGGAAATCATGCGTTGCGCGGCAATCGGTCACCTCGATCGCCACGGCTATATTGTGGCCATGGGCGGCGGGGCGGTGCTGGATATGGCCGGTTTCGCAGCTGCTCTGATCCACCGTGGCGTACGCTTGGTGCGACTACCATCCACAGTGCTGGCACAAAATGACGCTGGCATCGGCATTAAAAACGGGATGAACGAGGGAGGAGCCAAAAACTTTATCGGATCTTTCGCCCCGCCCTTTGCCGTAATCAATGATTTTGAGCTGCTCAAGAGCCTGCCGCAACGCGATTGGATCAGCGGTGTCGCAGAGGCATTCAAGGTGGCACTGATTGCTGACCTGGAATTTTTCAGATGGCTATGCGCCAACGCCGACCAGGTGGCGGCGCGTGACCAACGAACTATGGAAAAACTGGTTTACACCACCGCCAAACTGCACCTGAACCATATCGCATCCTCGGGCGATCCTTTTGAAACCGGCAATGCCCGTCCTCTTGATTTCGGGCATTGGGCCGGTCATCGGCTGGAACTTATCTCGAATTTTTCTATCTCACACGGTGAAGGGGTCGCAATCGGCATAGCCCTGGACTGCGCCTACGCCATGTTGCAGAATTTTATTACCCCCTCCGATTTTCAGAGCGTCGTGAGAGCCCTTAAAAAATGCGGCCTGCCGGTTTACTCCGGGTTGCTTGAACGTATGGGAACCGATGGCAAACCCTCTGTTTTCCAAGGTCTGGAACAGTTCCGGGAACACCTCGGCGGCGAACTTTGCGTTACGTTGCCCCGCCCGATTGGAGACAAGGTTGAAGTTCATCAAATGAATATGCGTACACTTAAAGAGGCTTTGGATATTGTTCAATCGTTGTAAAACGCTAGATTGATCCGCGATGACACAATATTGCTACGGCTTTCCCTTCCAGCCCCTTACCTTCCTGTGCTGGAAAAAAAGACCGGGATCGATTTCTCGATCCCGGTTCTGTATAACAGGAGTGGTCTACATGTTATTTTGTTGTTTGTTGTGTTGTATGTGTTACTTGGTTAATGTTATGTGTCGTTTGTTGTGTTGTGTTGTGAAATACCTATAAAAAATCTCTTCTCAATCACTCATTCGCTTGCCCCATAGTATAAAGCAATCAGCGTGCCAACTCGTTTTCCCACAAAAACAAAATTTAATTACCTTAAACAAGAGCTTTTATGGGTTGCGCTTTGTCATTTTTATTGATCTGCCAGCCAAAGTGTCACATCCTGTGACATTTTGTTGCGCAGAAGTGTCACGCCTTGGACAAGCCTGTTCAAGAGGCTTGAAATGATCGAATTTGAGAGTTGAACGACTATAATTCCCAATAATTTGAACTTTATTTCGTTACAATTTTGTCGATACCTTCGAAAGTACTACCATTTCTCGTCAATCTTCGACGTCCGTTGATTCGTACCGTTTTCCCGGCCAACTCTCGCATTTCGGCAGAAGTCAACTGCTTTTTCAGCAGACGGTAGTAAATCAGATGTTTCATGCCATATTGATCAACAAGCTCCCAGGCTGCAAAGGGCTCCCCACCGGCAGCGGGTCTGATTTTGACGCTCTGAAAGGTGCCGCTGAGCCATCCGCTGACAAACTTGGGCGGCGGATTGGAACGTGGCGGCATCTCCGCTGCCCATTCCTGCCAGCTGTGGTGAAGGCTGCGGGTCAGCTCTGGATAATCATCCGCTAGATTACGACGCTCTCCGATATCCTTGGTCAGATCATAAAGTACCAATCGGGGTTTCCAGGTGTTGATCACCAGTTTCCATTTATTCTGCCGCACAGCACCGAGTTTGTTATGCATCCAGAAAAGTCTTTTATGCGGAGTACCGAAAGTATCTCCCTGCAGATAGGGCAGCAGATCAACACCATCCAATACAGTGTCCGTCGGCACCTGAACAGCCGCAGCCGCGCAAAGGGTGGGGTATAAATCCATTGTGCTCACCGGAGAGCTGTAAACGCCGCAGGGCTTGAGTTCCGCCGGCCAACTGATAATCAGGGGCACACGTATGCCACCCTCCAGGTTCTGGGCTTTGTGTCCGTTCAAAGGACCCACGGAACCAAGCAGCACTCTCTCAGGCCATGTGCTGTGCCAGCCCTTGATACGGGGATTACCCATCGCGGCACCGTTATCGCTGGCGAAAACCACTAGGGTGTTTTTCTCGATACCGGCTGCACGCAGGGCTTCGAGTACTCTGCCGACACTCTGATCAAGCGATTCAATCATAGCGGCATAGATGCGCAACGGCTCATGCGGAAGATGATCGAACTTCGCGCTTTTACGAGCCTGCAGGGGTGTATGAACCGCATTGTAGGCCAGATAAAAGAAAAAAGGTTTTGTCCCCGAAGCATGCCGTCTGATGAAACTGACGGCGTTATCGGTTAGTACCTCGGTAAGATATGGATCATCGGGATCAGCTGAGCCCCAGCCGTGCACTTCATCACCGTTGATCTCTCTGCCACCGTGGCCGTCAACCCCCAGAAAATTATCCTGATCATCGGCAAAGTAGTGTCCTTTCCAATTCATCACATGCGAAACTTCATGAAAGGCCTGCCGGACATCGCGAGAGATATTCCACTTGCCGCTCTGGCCGGTGACATAACCACCCAGCATCAAGGTTTCTGAAATAAGCTTGTGCTCGGCAGGTATAGTGTACGCATGACCCTCATAGAGGTCTTCGTTCCACTGCATACCGAAACGCTGATTGTAGGCGCCAGCAAGCAGACCGCAACGACTAGGAGCGCAGACCGGCGAGGTGACGTAGCCATCGGTAAAGCGGACACCCTGTCGCGCCAAGGCATCAATGTTGGGTGTGGCCACCATCTGACCGCCGTAACATGAGAGATCGCCATAGCCCATGTCATCAACTAAAATCAGCAGAATATTGGGTTTTTCGACAGCGACAGCAGTGCTGCAGACAAGAAATGCCAACAGAAAGAGTTTTGTATTGAATCGCATAATGAACTCCGTTGATATTTATCCACCAATGCGTCCGAAGGAACATTGCCAAGACCAACGAAAACAGCATACACCACACTACGCCAAATCGTCCAGTGGATTCCCGAGGAACTTACAATTCGCCTACGGGAAGCGGGAGCCGACATCCGAAAGTTCACGGCATTAAGTCACGTTCTGGCTCTGATGTACCACCACCTGTCAAAAGCGAAAAGTCTGAACGAAATCTGCGTTGCTCTTCGGCTTCACGAAACGGCAGTGACCCGTATCCGGGGCGCGATGGCTCCGAAGCGCAACACCTTCTCCAAGTACATGAACGTGTTATCCTATTTACGGCATTTGAAATTCAGAAACTGAGTTAAATGATTGTTAATAAGGAATTTGTTAATTTTATAAGCTTCACCCAATGGGTGAAGAAGT
>CAYOQJ010000025.1:0-4559 GCA_964406095.1 uncultured Lentisphaeraceae bacterium | reverse complement strand
TTTATCAATTCAGGCATCCCGGGGCAGATGTAAAGAGCGTGTCACTCGCTCTGACGGCAAAAAATGACATGATTTGCACCAAACGGGAGATGCGCCCTTTTTGACCGGCGGCGGTTGTCCGGCCGGTAAGGCGCGCTTCAAAAAGTATGGCGTTAAACCGAATGAAAAAATAAAAGAAACGTTTCAGTAATACGAGGGGAAGAAAAAATGAAAAAAAAAGTTGTGCAGTCGGTGCGGTTTCATGGGGTGGTCTGGTCTGGCGACAGCGGGTTTGTTTGCAACTGCCGGTTGCGGACATCTCAATTTGAGCCGCAAAAACAAGCCGAACGTGGTGTTTGTCTTTGCCGATCAGTGGCGTGCCCAGGCAACCGGTTATAACGGCGACCCTAATTTGCAAGGAATGACTCCCGTGCTGGATAAGATGGAGAAAGAGAGCATTAATCTGGTTAACGCGGTTTCAACCTGCCCTGTCTGCACGCCCTATCGTGCGTCGCTTATTACCGGACAGTATCCTTTGACCAACGGCCTGTTCCTTAATGACCTGTGTCTCAATCCCAAAGCGGTTTCCATGGCGAAGATTTTTACTGAGGCCGGGTATGACACCGGATATATCGGAAAATGGAATCTGGATGGTCATGGACGCTCAGCTTATATTCCCAAAGAACGCCGCCAGGGTTTTGAATATTGGAAGGTGTTGGAGTGCACTCACAACTATAATCGCTCGTTCTATTACGATAACGATAATCAGAGCGATCCTTATCAGCAGAATAATCTGATCGGCAACCCGCAGTATGCCGATTTGCAACGCGCGCTGGATGAGCGGTTGAGCGCTGCTTTAAAGGAGCGACACGACACCTTTGAACGCGGTGAGGTTTATATCAGAGAACGCGGTTATAAGGTGACAACCCGCGGCACGGTTGATTACCAGCAGCATGATTCATGATCAATCCGAATATTAGCGAGTCTCTCTTTGCACATTTGCGTCCATTCCATTGGATGCGGCCAAAAGAGACAAGTCGTTAATCTTGGCGCTGGCGACTCAGCAGACTCAGCAGATAACCACTTGTGAAACATAGCGTAACGCTGATGGCGGGGTATAGATAGCCGTGTATGCCCCAGCCGGAGCCGAAGGTCAGCCAAAGCGATATAGCGGCACTAATGCAGGCACCGCCCAGACATCCGCCGGATGTGGCGCGTCTGGAAAACATACCCAGCAGAAACATGCCGCAGAGCACTCCCATGAACAGGCCGAGAATTGTGATATACATGTTAAAGATATCAAACACATCGGTTATCACAAATAAAATCGCTATGCCGGTTCCCAGAGAGCCAAGCAGAACTGTCAGTACTCGCGCCAGACGGAGACAGGCTGTGTCGCCGCGGCAGAGATTCAAAGGTTTTACAAAATCAATAATCAGGGTGGTTGAGAGCGAGTTCATGCTGGTTGAGAGTGTCGATTGCGCTGCCGCGAAAACACCGGCCACTACCAGACCGGCCACCACTGGTGGCATGCGAGTGGCAATGAATAGTGGAAAGATCGCATCAGCTTTAAAGGTCGGATCCATTTGTTGCGGGAAGTGGCGGTAATACACGTAGAGACCGGTGCCAACCGCAAAAAATATCAGGCAGGCCGGCACTGCCAGCAAGCCGTTGATCAAAATTGATCTGCCCGCGTTTTTCTCCGTATCAGTTGTCATGTAACGTTGAATAACTGATTGATCGGCGGTGTAACTCGATATATGCTGAAAGATGCCTCCGATTATTATCACCCAGATGGCCGGGACCATGTAGCTGGTGGAGCTGAAATCAAACTCCACAAAATTAAACTTACAATTGCCGGATGCCGTGGCGATAAATGTTGCCAACCCTTCATCAAGTTTTAATATTATAAGGATCAGGCTTAGTAATGCGCCTCCCAGTAAAACGAAGGTCTGCACAGTGTCAGTCCACACAACCGCCTCTATTCCACCCATAGCAGAATAAACTACGGAAACAAAGCCCATCAGCAATATGCAAACAATTGGGTCAATCCTAGTTACAGCCTGCAACGCCAAAGCAGGCAGGTATAGCACCACTCCCATCCGACCGATCTGAAAGAGGGTGAAAAGTAGACTGCCAATGACACGCGACGGATAATTGAACCGCTTTTCCAGGTATTCATAGGCACTGGTTGCGTCTATTCTGCGGAAAAACGGCAGTATCCGCCAGACTACCCACAGACTTACCAGCGGAATGAGCCATTGCATTCCCATCGTAGTCCAGTCAGTTTTAAAAGCCACGGCGGGAAACGCCATGAAGGTGATCGATGAAAGCATAGTCGCGAAAATACTGCATCCGGCTGCCCACCATGGGATTTTCTGCCCGCCACGGAAGTAATCGTCCGTACTTTTAGTTTTGTGAGCGAACCAGGCGCCTATGCCCAGCATGGCGGTTAAATATAAGCCCAGCGTCAAATAATTCAGCCAGCCGAAATTTGTCTGCATTCCGCAGACCTCAACGGTTGTTACGCGTGGAGTACGTACCCGAGGTCTGATTTCACCGGTGGGAATGACAATTCTGCCATTCCATGGCAGCGCGACTGTGGTTACTTGATTTAATGGCGTTTCGCCGGCGTCTACCCAGGTGTCTGTGATGGTGTGATAGGCGTAGGCGCGTCGAGGAAAACCGGGATGTGCATCACGCAGGATATCCGTCTGATCGAAAAGCGCGCCGTTGTCACCACCGAAAAACAGAACGTGCGCATCACCAAACGCCACGGCACAGCCAGCAGCAACGCAATCAGGCATTTCGCCGATGCTATCCCATGGTGAACGCTTATTTTGAACCGGATAGAGCTGCGGAATAAAGCGATAGGCATCCCGTAAAAAAGTCATTTCTCCGTTTCGCTTGCAGCGCCCGCTGAAGAGATAGATTCCGATAGCCCTGCCTGTATTCTGAGCCGCCATCACAGGTAATATGCGCTCCGCACCGGGCCATGGCGGCAACAGCTCCCAACTCCAATCGGCCTGTGAAGCCTGAGCTAGATTTAAGCGCCAGAAATTGAGCATCGCCGAAGTGATGTCGCGATTCGACTGTCCACCGGCGACATAGATTACATCGCCTGCCAGAGTCGCCTGACCGAAGGCGCAGGGTTGCGGCAAAGACGGCAGCTTTTCCATGCTCAGAATTTTGTTGCCCCGCTCCCAACTCAATGCGAAGACAGCATCGGAAAACACGCCGCCATTTTCACCGCCCATGCAGATGACGCGCCCATTGTGCGAAACCGACATGCCATAAGCCGATGGCCGCGGTAATTTGCCTGCAACCGACCACTCCAAATCTGATCCCGATCCGGTCGATTCCAAAATCCAGACAGTATCATGCCATACTTTGTCACTCTGCCAAACAGGAGATTCGAAATTGGCGCCGCCCGCAACCAGCAGACAGTTGCCACTGTTTCCAATAAAAGCTCCCGCTACACCGGGTGTGTCCGGCAGCGGTGGCAATTCATCCCATTTTAAATGCCAGGAGTTGACAGTGCCCCCGTTTGCGACATTGAATGTGACAAACAATATGGATGCGAGTGTTTTTCCGAATAAACGCATGTTTTGTCCGCAACCCTCCTTTTTGCTAGCTACAGACAATCTGCGGGAAGCCGGCCGTAGTGGCCCCCTGCCGCAACTCTTCAAATTGAACGACGGATAATTCCCGCAACGGCTCACGGCAGCCACCGCATTCCAAGCCGATTAATTTCATGAAGGCTTTGCCGGCGGGCGGCATTCCGCCATAGCTGATAAGTACTTTGATCACAGCGTTGGCCTGTGTCTGCGCCAGACGCGCCGCATTCAGATCACCCGCGGCAAAGGCGCGCATGATGCGATGGAATACCGGTGCGGCATAGTTGTAGGTGCTGCCAATGGCCCCGCTTGCTCCCATAGCCAACCCTGCCAACAGCATCTCATCACGTCCGAATAACGCGTCAAAGCGGCCTTCGTCAAAGTTTACGCATTCCGCAAAATCCATCAGATTCTCATCGGTGAATTTTACTCCCGCCAGATTCGGGATGCGCTCAGCCGCGATTTTCAAAAAGGACGAGGCCTTGATTGTCACGCCGGTCACGCAGGGAATGTGATAGTAGTAAAATGGTAAATCCGGTGCGGCGGCGGCAACCTTTGCGCAGAAAGAAACCAGATCTTCGACCTGTGACGGTTTGAAACAAAATGGTGCCATACAGCCAACAGCCGCCGCCCCGATCTTCTGCGCATGAGCAGCCAGAGTCCGGCTGTCTTCAACCGATGTGTGACCGACATGCACAATTACCTTGAGTTTTTTGTCAACGCAACCTTGCCAGCGCTCTGCAACCCGCTTTCGTTCGTTGACCGTCATCGACACACCTTCGCCGGTTGTGCCGCAGACAAAGGCCCCGGCTATTTTGTTGGCACTCAACGACTCCGCCAGTCTTTCAATCATCGCTAAATTGATCTTGCCCTGTGCAGTGAACGGTGTGAATGGTGCCGCCACCAATCCTTTAATATACATGAATCTCCTGGTATAAACATCTCCGCACGCCTGTTTAGAAG
>CAYOQJ010000024.1:0-47024 GCA_964406095.1 uncultured Lentisphaeraceae bacterium | reverse complement strand
ACAGAATGGCTTTCAGGCACACCGAGCACCCTTCTTTGATAATCAAGCCGCTTGGCGGTTTTGGGTTGCTATATTTATTCCAGATGAAATAACCCTGAGTTCACTTGAAGGAGAGTGATTTTTCAGTTGAAACAGAGTTACTAATGTGATATCCTGAACGAACTTTTTTTAAGGGCCCATAGCTCAGTTGGTCAGAGCTGAGGACTCATAATCCTTAGGTCGCTGGTTCGAGTCCAGCTGGGCCCACCATTTTATTTAATTTTACGGTTGATTCTAAGCGTTATTATGGTACATTTAAAAGCCCTTGTTGATAAGAGATAACAGAGTGCGAAGAGGAGATTTTAAAAGATGAGTCAGCACAGCAGTTTAAAAGGTTCAGGTAAGATTATCGCCAAACGTAACGTTCTCAAGCGTTACGAGCGGATCAATCATCTCAAGAAAATGGGCCTGTGGAAAGATGGCGATCGTGGTCTGGGTTTGCGTAAGACCAAAGTTGAGGATTAGAACTCTCTTCTCTGCAAACGAATTCTATTTTTTCAAGGGTGAATTCCGGGTGACGGGACGCACCCTTTTTGTTTTGTTTTTTTCGGAAAATACGGAGTGAAAGGGGCAAATTACAATGGCTGAAAGCGTCGGATTTATAAGCTTGGGATGCGCAAAAAATCTGGTGGACTCACAAATTATGGCCGGTTATCTGAAGTCGGGCCAAATTGAACTAGCTGCTGCTCCCGACCAGGCCGACATAATCCTGATTAATACCTGCGCCTTTATCGATATCGCTCGCGAGGAGGCCGCCGAGGTCATTCTGAGCGCCTGCGCGCATAAAGCCGCCGGAGGATGCTCCCGGGTCATAGTGGCCGGTTGTATGGTGCAACGCTATCGAGAACGCATGACTCAAGCTTTTCCGGATGTGGATGCTTTCTTGGGAATAGATGAACTGGATCAGATCGTCATACTGCTTGATGATCTGCGGCAGGGTCGCGTTCAGCCTGTGCGTGTGGCGAAAGGAGAACCAGTAAAACTATTTGATCCGATCTATCCTACCCTGCTCTTCAGTGGCGGGCCGTTTGCCTATCTTAAAATATCCGAGGGCTGCAACCATCGCTGCGCTTATTGCTCAATTCCGAATATTCGCGGTAGTTTTCGCTCCCGTGCGACTCAGTCTGTTTACGACGAAGCTGCCGCTATGGTGCGTGCCGGCGTGCGTGAACTGAATGTGATTTCACAGGATACACTCAATTATGGATCCGACCGCGGAGATGAAAGCCGAATTGAACAGATGCTCGAAAAACTCGACGCATTAGATGGCGATTTCTGGATTCGTTTGCTCTATGGTTATCCATCAAGTGTTTCAGATGCGCTGCTTGATCTTCTAGCCAACTCCCGCCATATGGTGCCATATCTGGATTTGCCGGTTCAGCACAGCCACCCCGATATTCTCTATGCCATGAATCGCGCACATGCGGTTGAAGCTACCCAAAATTTGACTGAGCGACTGCGCACACGCCTCCCCGGATTGGTGCTGCGCACTACCTGCCTGGTAGGCTTTCCCGGCGAGACCGACAGCCACTTTGAACATCTTATGCAATATGTGCAACACTCCCGCTTCGATCACCTGGGGGTGTTTGTCTTTTCACCCGAGGAAGATACCGCCGCTTTCGATATGGATGATGTGCCCCCACTTGAAGTGGCCGAACGGCGCAGGGATGAGCTGCTGAAAGTGCAGCGGAATATCGTCAGAAAACGGCTCGCTAAATTGCGCGGTGCCCGAGAAAAACTTCTGCTGCTGCGACGCCGCGGAAATATTTGGGTGGGACGCCTGCCCCGCCAGGCACCCGAGGTGGACGGAGAAACAGTCGTGAAAGGGGTGCCGGATTCCGCGCAGGCCGGAGATTTTATCCCGGTTCAGCTTACCGGTTTCAATGGATATGATCTAAAAGCGCAATATGGAGCATAATCAATGGTGATCAAGACAGTTGATCTTTTAATGGAACACTCCGATCTGCAAACTCTACTGACAAAAGCCGTCACCAGTGCCGATAAACTTCAAGAGCTGAATCTAACTCTTCATAGTGATTCTATTGTGCTCAGCGGCAAAATAAAATTGGGCCTGACACTTCCGTTCAAAACCAGATGGAAAATACGTGTGTCCAATGACGGTAGCGTTCTCCAAATGAGCCTCTCTTCGCTCTCGGTCGGCCTGCCAGGAATGCCTGCGGACGCAATGACCCCACAATTGATGAATATGCTGGCTGCCCGGCTTGCCCATTACGACTCGGTAAGAGTGGGAAGAGATACAATATCAATTACTCTCACGCCGCTACTGGAGGAATGCGGAATCCACCTTGAGTCAGCCGTGCGTGAATTGAGCGTGACACCGGTTGGCGTGGCCCTTAAAATAAATTGAAACAACAGACGAATAAAAAATCATCACCCCTTGTCTGTGAAATCAATCTGCGATCTCAACATGCGTCGTCCGAAATGACTGCCTGCGCGTACGCATGCAAATTGACCACTGAGAGCTGTTTCAGTTCTTATGGCGGAACACAATCCGCCCTTTGGATAGATCATAAGGCGATATCGCCAGCGTTACCTTGTCGCCCGCCGCGATTTTAATGAAAAACTTACGCATTTTCCCGGAAATATGCGCCAAGACCTCATGGCCGTTTTCCAGCCTGACCTTGTACATTGTCGCAGGTAAAACCTTGATAACCGTCCCAATAACCTCTATCGCATCATCTTTTGCCATAAAACTCCAACAGATAGTTCAAAATACACCCATGCTAGCATTTGACCTCCGTTATCACAAGGTCAAAAAAAGTTCTTTTCCAGGGTTGAAGCGATCAGATATCTTTGCTACTATTAGATTTCCGTATGAAAATTGTAGTTTTGCTAGGTGCTCCCGGTTCGGGAAAGGGAACAATCGCTGGCAGATTGGTGAAACAGAACAATGGTTTTGCACATCTGTCCAGCGGGGATTTGTTACGTGAAGCGGTCAATCGGCGAACGCATGCTGGTGTTGAGGCCGAATACTACATGAAACGCGGCGAGCTTGTGCCGGATAGTTTGATCGGCACCATGATCAATGATTACGTTGTGCGATCTGAAGTTGAATGCACCCTGCTTCTGGATGGTTTCCCGCGAACACTGGCGCAAGCCGTTATTTTAGATCAGGTGGTTGCCAGCAGCTCTGCTGAATTTGAAACTGCTGTGCTGCTGGAAGTTGATGATGCGATTTTATTTGAGCGCATCGCTGGCCGCCGCACTTGTCCACAGTGCGGCGCCGGTTATCACATCAAGACAATCCGCCCGGCCAGAGAGGGTGTTTGCGATGTTTGTGGAGCCACCCTCGTTACCCGGAAGGACGACAATCCTGAGACGGTTCGCACCCGGCTTGATGTATATCGCAAACAAACAATGCCGCTGATAAATTACTACGACTCGCGTGGCCAGTTACGCAGGATTGACGGAGTTGGAGATATCAACAATATAGTTGCGAGGGTGCGACAGGCTTTGATATGAGTAGAATACCACTGAAAAATGCGGCAGAGTTGGATGGAATGCGCGTAAGCTGCCGTATGTCAGCACAGGCGCTGCAAGTAGTAGCGGATATGGTGCGCGCCGGGATAACCACCCGCGAACTTGATGACCGGGCGCGTTGCGAGATAGATGCCATGGGAGCAAAACCCTCTTTCCTGGGGTATAGCGGATACCCGGCGGCGATGTGTATATCCATTAACAACGAGGTGATTCACGGTATCCCGGGAGATCGCGAGATATTACCGGGCGACCTGGTCAGTCTGGATGTCGGTGTTTATTATAAAGGTTTTCATGGAGATAACGCGACTACCGTGATGGTAGGTGTCGTTTCTCCCGATAATGTTAAATTGGTTGAGACAACCCGACGGGCTTTGCAACAAGCAATTGCGGCAGCAAAACCCGGTGGTAGGCTTTCGGATATCTCCCACGCTGTAGAGTGTGCGGCGCAAGCCTCCGGTTGCTCAGTCGTTCGGCAGTTTGTGGGCCACGGCGTGGGGCGTCACCTCCACGAAGAACCACAAGTGCCAAACTTCGGCTCGCCCGGAAAAGGCCCCGTTTTGAAACCCGGTATGACCCTGGCGATTGAGCCTATGGTCAACCTCGGGTCTCAGGATGTGGTTATCCTGGATGACGGCTGGACAGTTGTAACGCGCGACGGGAAACCGTCCGCGCACTTCGAGCATACCGTGGCAGTGCTCGACGACAAAGTGGAAATTCTTACGCTGGCATGAGAATTTCCTGTTTTTTTGGTAGACAAGGTGACGGACTTTTGGTTAAATCCCAAGCCTTTTTGAACAAGGAGTAAACCATGAAAGTTCGCAGTTCAGTACGGCGCCTTTGTGAGCGGTGTCGAGTGGTTCGACGCCAGGGTATTGTTCGCATAATTTGTACAAATCCCCGCCACAAACAGCGTCAGGGTTAATTTTTGGAGAAAGTGCCATGCCGAGATTGATGGGAGTGGATATACCGGGACGTAAAAGAATTGAATATTCGTTGCGATATATCCACGGTATAGGCCCGAAACGGGCCAACAACGTGATCGAAAAGTGCAAAATTGATCCCGCCAAGAAAGCCGATGACTTGTCCCCCGAGGAGATCAGACAAATTGTTGGCTTTATACAGGAAAACTACAGAGTTGAGGGTGACCTGAGACGTGAAACATCCCAGAACATTCGCCGCTTGATCAGTATCGGAACCTACCGAGGCTTGCGTCACAAAAAGGGCCTGCCTGTCAGAGGACAGAGAACAAAGACTAACGCTAAAACCCGAAAGGGAGGTAAGCGTACGGCACCTCGAAGTAGCGCGATGAAGGGTAGGAAGTGATTTGAGACAATTAATCCGGTCAGGATATGCCAGCCCGGTGAGACTCACTTGTGAGTTTGCCGGATATATCCACCATAAGTTTAGAGGCCTAGAGAATGAGTGACGAATCTGTGAAAGCGGAAACCGCGGAACAAGAGAAGAAGATGGATTCTCCCGCGAAGGCCAAGGTCAAAAAAGAAACCAAGGCTAAAAAAGAGATGAAAACGGATAACCCCCCCGCATCGGCTCAGATGCCGACGACGGATAAGGAACCGAAAGCGGACAAAAAAGCGGACAAAAAAGCGGACAAAGAGTCCGGCAAACAGGCTGAACCTGCTGCAAAAACTCCTGAAGTTGCTGAGGACTCCAACGAAAAATCGGCACGTAGTGAAGCGGCGGCAATTATGAATTTTGGTAACGAAGAGGCCGATAAAGCCGCTGAAACCGCCAGAAAAAAAGGCAAAGGTAAAGTAATTCCGGCCGGTATCGCTTTTGTGAGATCAACCTTCAATAATACAATTGTTTCAATTGCGGATGCTCGCGGAGGTGTCATTTCCTGGAGTTCGGCCGGTAAAGCTGGGTTCAAAGGTTCCCGCAAAAGTACGGCGTTTGCGGCAACAATGGTGGCACAAGATGCAGCCCGTCAGGCTATGGCGAAAGGTATGCATGAGGTTGAAGTCAGAATTCAGGGCGCCGGAGCCGGTCGCGAATCAGCGGTTCGCGCAATACAACAGGCGGGAATCAACGTAACTATGATCAGGGATTGCACACCAATCCCTCACAACGGCTGCCGTGCACGCAAACGCAGGAGAGTATAAAATGGGTAGATATACAGGAGCCGCTTGCCGGATTTGCCGACGCGAGGGGCAGAAATTGTTTTTGAAGGGTGCGCGTTGCTACATGTCGAAGTGCGCAATTGAAAAGGGAGCCCCAGCTCCCGGTCAGCATGGCTCACGCCGTGGCAGAAAAATGTCCGAGTACGGTGAACAACTTCGCCAGAAGCAGTGCCTGCGCCGACAGTACGGGATGCAGGAACTTCAGTTCCACCGCTTCTACAAAGAAGCCTTCCGCCGCCAGGGAGTAACCGGTGAAACCTTGTTGCAACTGCTGGAAACCCGTTTGGACAATCTGGTTTATCGACTCGGTTTCGCTTGCTCACGGCGCGCCGCTCGGCAGTTTGTGCTCCACCGGCATATTGCTGTCAATGGCCGCACCGCTACTATCCCTTCAATGATAATCAAGGTCGGCGACGTGATAGAAGTTCGAGACCGTCCGCGCAGCCGTGACCTGGCAACCCGTGCGATCGAAGCCGCAACAACCCAGCAGACACCGGAATGGTTGACACTGGATAAAAAGGCTTTCCGTGCGGAGCTTATCAGTGTGCCGACCCGTGAGCAGATCGCTCCTGTGGTCGATGAGCAGGCTATCGTTGAATTGTATTCACGTTAAGCATCCGAAAGATGCTGATGATCGCAGACGTCTGCTGAAAAAGCAGACGGGGGGCGATCTGAAAGGATGAAAAAATGCCGATTCGATTGAGTCGCTTTGAAATGCCCAAACGGGTGCAGAAAGATGAGACAACAGCTTCAGCTACCTACGGAAGATTCGTGGCTGAACCATTTGAGGTGGGTTATGCTCGCACCATAGGCAACTCGCTCCGCCGTGTGTTGCTCTCTTCAATTGAAGCGGTGGCTGTCACCTCGCTCAAAATCGAGGGTGCCAATCACGAGTTCTGCGCTCTGCCGGGAGTGAGTGAAGATGTTACAGATATAATCCTGAATCTCAAACGCGTTCTGTTTAAAAGCTATAGCCGTAACCCGGTGCGCTTGAGACTCAAGAAAAAGGGGGCTTGTGCGATTACAGCCGCTGACTTTGCCGATGAAAATTCAATCGAGGTTCTCAATCCGGCTCAGCATATAGCTACACTCGATGCCGACGGTGAACTGGATATCGAAGTCGAAATTCGCACTGGACGCGGTTTTTGCCCGGCTGAAGGCAATAAAGAAGAGGAACAGGAGATCGGGCGCATCGCGATCGATAGCATCTTTTCACCTGTTTCCCGTGTCAATTTCCTGGCGGAAAATACCCGCGTCGGTCAGCGTACCGACTATGAAAAACTGGTAATGGATGTCTGGACCGACGGCCGTGTGACACCGGATGAGGCTCTCAAAACCGCCGCCGCTGTGCTGCGACACCATCTCGATGTCTTCGTTGATTATACCGATGAGGTACTCGAGTTTGATGAGGTCGATAAGAAGGTCGATGAAGAACGTGAGCGCTTGCGCCGTATTTTGAATATGAGCGTCAACGAGATCGAACTCAGCGTCCGCGCAGCCAATTGCCTTAATAACGCCAATATAACCACCGTTGGCGAACTCGCAATGAAGACCGAAGCTGATATGTTGAAATATCGAAACTTCGGCAAAAAGTCGCTGAATGAAATCAAGGACAAATTGACCGAACTCGGCCTTTTCCTGGGTTATAAATTTGACCCCGAGCTGCTTGAAAATAATTAATTTTAAGGATTTGAGGTTTTAAAAGATGCGTCATAAAAGAATTATGAAAAAATTCGGGCGTTCGACATCGCACCGTAAGGCACTGATGAGCAGTCTGGTAACTAACCTGATTCTGGAGAGTAGCATCAAAACTACGCTCGCTAAAGCTAAACAAGCCCGACGGGATGCCGATAAAATTGTCACTCTCGCCCGCAAAGGAACTCTGGCTTCACGCCGCCTGACTGCTGCCCGCCTGCAGCAGCCGGCAGCTGTAAAGAAATTGTTTGATGAAGTGGTGCCCATGATGGATGGCCGCGCCGGTGGCTATACCCGTATTCTCAAACTCGGACGCCGACGTGGTGACGGTTCTGAGATGTGTATCCTACAGTGGGTCGAAAAAACCGCTATGGTCTCCGATCCGCCCTCAGAACAATCGGCTGTTGACTAGGTCACTATTTTAACTGTATAGCTTTTATAGAGTTTTAAAGCTGCGGGGGGCTTCCTGAGCCTCCTCTTTTTTAATATGATGCTATCAATTGAGGCAAAACTTTGGCATGATCATCCGAATTTGATCATAGCCGGTGTCGATGAAGCCGGACGCGGTTCCCTGGCCGGACCGGTTGTGGCGGGCGCGGTGTCTATGACCACTGCAGCAGCCACCTCACTTTATGACGGTTCTTTGTCCGGACTCACCGATTCAAAAAAAATGACCGCAGCACGCCGGGAGCACTGCTTTGAACTTTTAAGAGTTCATCCCGAGGTGATTACCGCCTGCGGCTGGAGTACTCCTGCTGAGATCGATACACTCAATATTCTCAGTGCCACTCATCTCGCTATGCGCCGCGCCGTTGAAAATCTCAATCTTGAGGTTGATTACCTACTGGTTGACGGATTGCCGGTCAAAGGATTACCCTGCGATTCAGATGCGATTGTCAAGGGCGATTCAAAAAGTTTTCTGATTGCCGCTGCTTCAGTTATCGCTAAAGTCTCACGCGATCGTTATATGATTGAACTGGATACTCAATTTCCGAACTACGGTTTCGCCGAACACAAAGGCTACGGTACTAATCGACATATTACCGCATTGCACCGTTTTGGCGCATGCTCCCAACATCGCCGTTTTTTTCGTCCAGTTCAAGATGTTGAAGAGAGTTTACCCAATTTTAAGTGGCAATCATAAGACCACGTTACCGAGTAAAGAAGAAATTAGTGACAGACAATAATTATGCTTGTTATTTGAGTAATTTTATTGTAAAAGAAGTTTAATTGCAGAAGGAGGTGTGGTATGCGTTTACGGAGAGTTAAGCTGGATGGGGCGGCAAGCTATCATGTGATGAGTCGGGTTATTGAGCGACGCTTTATATTCGGTGATGTGGAGAAGAGCTATCTTCATAATTTGATGCGTCGGCTTGAGGATTTTACCGGTTGTGAAGTAAGAACTTACGCATTCATGGATAATCATTTTCACCTCCTGTTACATGTACCGCAACGTCGGGATGTTTCCGATGCCGAGGTTAGATGCCGAGTTCGAGCCCTCTATGGGAAGAAGAGGTATGCCGTTATGGAACAGGAGTGGGCGTTGTGGATTGACAAGGGTATGGACTTCAAGGTCAGAGCTCAGTTCGAAGCGTTTCGAAACCGCATGTATGATCTTTCCGAGTTCATGAAGTGCTTCAAGCAGCGTTTTTCGGTGTATTATAACGCTGGTCATAACCGGCGTGGTGTCGGCCCGCTATGGAGTGAACGTTTCAAGAGTGTGTTGGTTGAGGAGAGCGAAAGTGCCCAGTTGACGGTGGCGGCGTACATCGACCTGAATCCGGTACGTGCGGGGATTGTAGAGGATCCCAAGGACTACCGCTGGAGCGGCTACGCTGAGGCACTGGGAAGGGGCGGGCGTGCGCAGGAAGGCATTTCCGGTCTCTTTTCAGACCGCAAGTCATCTGTTGGGAAACATCTTACCGAGTATCGGAGAACCCTGTATTGCGAGGGAGTTCGCAGAGTTGATGATCAGATCGGAACAGTTGTTAAACTGGGGTTCACGCGAGCTGTGACCGACAGAGTTCTGGATGATGGCGGTAAGCTGCCGTTAACGCAGTTGTTGCGCTGCCGGGTTCGTTATCTGAGCGAGGGGGTGATTGTAGGCGGACGGGAGTTTGTGGACAAAATGATAGGTGAACAGGGTCAGTTCAGCAATTTGCGCCGCAGGCGGGGCGCAAAAGAGGTTATGTGTGGAGCAAGGGGTGTTTTGTGCGTTGCTCGGGAGTTGAGATCGACGGTGATTTCGATATCGCGATCAGATTGCTGATGCGGGTTTTTCCAGATTGTTATTTCCGGGCGTGACGGCAGGCACGTTTGCGGGCAAGTGTGTTTTGCGGTCACAATCAAAGTTTCATTTGAGCCATAAGTGTTGTCAAACCAACACATGTGGTAAAAGAAAAGCTGATTTTTCCTGAAGAAATTAAAATCAGTGCCTATTAGCAGTAACTCACTTTGGAATAAAATTATTGTCTGTCACTAATTTATTTTTACTCTGGAGTTACATTGGCTTTTGTGGTTATCATAACGAACGTTGGTTTAATCAAGAAGAAATCGAGGAGGGATGGTTGAAGTGAAGAGATTTTTTTTGTTGGGTGCTTCAATTTGTTTTACAATATCGGCCATGTGTAAACCAAATGTGGTGGTATTTATGGCGGATGACTTTGGTGTGGGGTGTATCAACGTCTATGGGGCACCGGAGAAGCTTGTTAAAACTCCGCATCTCAACAGGCTGGCAGAACAAGGCATGCGTTTCACCAATGCCAACACTCCGGCCTCGGTCTGTTCACCGACACGATATGCGCTTTTGACAGGAACCTATGCCTGGCGAGGTCCGCTACCGTTTGGTGTAGTGAATGTGTTAGATCCTATGGTGGTAGATACAAAATGTGAAACGCTACCTAAGTATCTGCAGAAGCAGGGCTACGCTACGGCTCAGATCGGCAAGTGGCATCTTGGTTACGGTAGCCGTAAACCGGCGATATTTACCGAGAAGCTGACTCCGAGTCCAAACAATGTGGGGTTTGATTATCACTTTGGTCTTCCGCAGAACTTGGATGATATGCTACGTGTCTGGATTGAGGATGACCATGTTTATGGGTTGCGTTCCAAGAAGGTCAGTGCGTATGCCAAGAGTTTTTACGGCAAGCCCTACATGGGTTATGATGCTCCGCAGCGCAGCCGCGAGGAGGCATCCGGGTTCCTGACGGAAAAAGCGGTTAATTGGCTGAAAAAAGAGGCGAAAAAAGACCAGCCATTTTTCCTTTTTTTCGGTAGTCCGGCTATTCATCATCCGATTGTGCCATCTGAGCGTATGCGTGGGAAGAGTAATTGCGGTGCTTACGGTGATTTTATTCAGGATCTGGACTGGTCGGTAGGCGAGATTGTGAGGGTATTGGAGGGACTTGATATGATGCGCAACACAATTTTTCTTTTCACGGCGGACAATGGTTCTGACATCCCGGGCCACAAGGAAAGACCGGAGAGGCAGGCTATTCAATCGGGATTAAAGCTGAATGGTGAGTATCGTGGGGACAAACACACCATTTACGAAGGGGGGTGTCGTGTGCCGCTGATTGTACGTTGGGATGGAAGGATTTCTGCAGAGATGAAATGTGATCGCATGGTTAACATTGTTGACATATTTGCCACGTTGGCGGAGTTGACAGAGGGGGCTCCGGTTGATTTGCCGGATGCGGTTGACAGTGCAAGTTTCGCATTAACCCTGCTGGGAGAAAAGCAACCGCCGCGGAATGCTATGGTCAGCAACAGTGCGGCAGGTTTGCAAGCTCTGCGCAGTGGCAGATGGAAATATATTGACGCGCAATTTCCGGAAGGCGTGCCGCAACGGATACGCAAAAACTTTGCCAAGGAGGCGATTTGTGCTCTTTATGATTTGCATAATGATCCGGGGGAGGCTAAAAATGTGATTGATGAATTTCCGGAGGTGGCGGAGCGGATGCGGGGGAAACTGAATGAATATCGTTTGGGTGAATGGTCTAAATAACCCGGGTTGTGATGCAGAAAAAGATTCATATAGTGGGCATAGGCGGTGTGGGAATGAGTGCCATTGCTCAGGCGCTGCTTGATACAGGAGAGAAAGTCAGTGGCTCTGACCGGTTGCTTGACGAAGGCGGCAGTTCGTCGGTTTTAGCCTGTCTTGCCAGGCAGGGAGTTGAGTTTTTACCGCAGGATGGCAGTGGCATAGATGCTGCGACTCGTCGGGTGGTGATAAGCTCTGCGATTGAGATGGATAATCCGGATTTACTGCGGGCAAACACACTGGATTTAGAGGTTGAACATCGCTCAAAGGCGTTAAAAAGAATTGTGGCCGGACGTGAACTGGTGGCTATTACAGGAACTTGTGGTAAGAGTTCTGTCACAGCAATGCTTGGTGTGATACTTGAAGGTTGCGGTTTTGATCCGCTGGTTGTGAACGGAGCAGTGGTGACCGGTTGGGACAATAACGGGGAGAGGGTTGGTTCGGTGCGCAAAGGTTTTGGGATGGCTGTTATTGAAGCTGATGAATCGGATAAATCTTTGATGATTTTCAATCCTGAACATGCGATTGTAACAAACGCATCTGCTGATCATTTTGATTTGAAGCAGACACTGGGACTGTTTGAGGATTTCAAGTGCAGGGTTAAGGGACATCTGGTTGACGGCATGTCAGATGATCAGGAGGTTATGAGTTTTGAGACGGAAGGGCTTTCGGGGAATTTCAAGTTAGGTGATATGCGTTATTTTGTGCCGGTGCCTGGTTTGCACAATTTGTATAATGCACTGCATGCGGTGAAGATGGCATTAATGCTGGGTGCCCGACCGGCATCGATTGCAGCTGCCTTGAAGGGGTATAAAGGTGTTGAGCGTAGGCTTCAGCTTATTGGCAGGTGCAAAGACGCATTTGTTTTTGATGATTATGCGCATAATCCGGAAAAAATCGGCGCTGCATGGCGGACGCTGACTCGGGCATTTCGGGGAGGTCTTTGTTGCCTATGGCGGCCACATGGTTACGCACCTCTACGAAAGATGATGACAGAGCTGGAACGCACATTTAAGGCGGTTTTTCGTAGAGAGGATTTTTTGATACTATTGCCGGTGTACGATGCTGGAGGGCGTGCGGATCGAAGTGTTTGCAGTGAAGATTTGGCTTTTAAATTGAGTAGTGGAGGTGTTAAAGTTGAAGTAGTGGCGGGGTTGGATGAGGCTGAAGAGAGGATGCGTGAGATGGCTCGTGACCACGCTGTTTTACTTTGTTGCGGCGCGCGTGATCCTGGTTTGCCCGAGCTGGCGGTCCGACTCACGGAATAGAAAAGCATAGAAATGATTTTAAAGGAAAGTATGGCTCTAAAATATACTCCAGGCAATATTTTATTTGGTGAGGAAGGTGTTGTTCGACAGGCATTTCAGCAACTTAATGATCAGGAAATTGATCTTACCCGTTTTTGTGAGGGTGATGAAAGATATTCATGCAGGCGCACAACCATCGGGGGGGAGTGTTCGGTAGCTGGGCGCGGCACGTTTCAGGGACGACGTCACAGCACACTAGTTTTCAAGCCATCGACTCAACCGGGCTGGTGGATTGAGCGTTCCGATCTACAGGAGCAGTTAATGACACCGGTTTCGATTCGCAATGTTTGGACTACAGCTCGGAATATTGTTTTGCGAAGCGGAAACCCTCACAACTATTTGCGTATGGTCGAGCATATTGTAGCTTTGAGGCTGGGAATGGGAATCGACGATCTGGTTATCAGCACTGATTCTGGTGATCCGCCACTTTTCGACCGCAGTTCATTGGAGATGGTTGAGAAGATTGAACAGGCGGGAATCGTAGAGATGGATGAACCAGCAAAGTATGTTACTGTCAAAGAACAGGTCACCTTTGGTGGGTCACGCGGTGATTTTTTATCATTTATTCCGTCTGAAAGGGGGCAGAGGGGTATCCGCATTGATTGCGCTATCGATTTTGCATCTGTTATTGGACGTCAGAGGGTTGTTTTTGATCTGACTCCGCAGCTTTTCAAGGAAACATCTTTTGCCAGAACCAACGCATCTTTTTCGAAGATGATGATGGTTAAGCTGCTAGGGTGGACAATGGCTGACACACGAAATCTGGGCTACACGCCGGATAACATTTTGATTCACGGCAAAAAAAAGTTTTATGGTGAACCTCGATTTATTCATGGAGACAAAGCTTTGGAACCGGTTTGGCACCGGGCGGTGCTGGATTTACTGGCTGCTGTGGCGCTGATTGATATCGGAAGGTTTTGCGGCACCATTGTTTCCTATCGTGCCGGGCATACTCTGGATTGTCGGGCTATAGTGCAGCTTTATCTCAGGCATCTTTTGCGCATTGTGAACTGACCAACTGACCGCAAATTGTGATTTTCAATTGACTTTCAAGAAGAGATATTCTAAACTCACCGCTTCTTCTACCTATAATGGGTGAGGTGTATACATTTTAGGTCAATTTGTCCGGCTCTGCGGTAGCTGGTTCGGGCATAGGCGAATGAATCTGAAGAAGTTTTCCAGAGGTGTAAATAATGGCAAAGCGTGCTGCTAAATCAACCAGACAGACAAAAAAGGTGCCAGTTGTGAAACCAGAAAGGGCTGAAAAAAAGGCAAAAACTAAGGGTGCAAGAAAGAGTTCTGCCAAGGCAAAAAAGATTAAATCCGATGATGAGACGGTTGCTGATGAATTGGATGCTGAAACGAAGGTGTTAGATCAGGATATTGAGTTGGACGGGGTTGTTCTGGAGTCAGATGAAGAGATTGTGGCCATTTCGGTGGATGATGAGATTGCGAAAGATGACGTTGATGTTGTTTTAGATGGTGTGATTGAGGGGGAAGAGGAAGAGGAAGATGAAGATGAGATTGATAATCATCTGATCGGCGAAAATATTGATCATCACTTCGTGGGCAGCGGCGTGCAGCTCAACACCGGACATCGGGATGATATTACCTTCGATGAGATTCAGGATGACGGCTACACGCTTGAATACGCTTCCGGTCTTACGATGGAGGAGGAGCGGGCGGCGGCTCAGTCTGAGCGTGAGGAGCGACGTGAGCGGATTAAAACGCTGATAAAGCTGGCCGAGGCGCAGGGTGGCTATTTAACTTACGACGATATCAACAAGGAACTTCCTAGCTCAATAGTCAAGGATACGGATATTGAATCCTGTCTGGTAATTCTGCGCGGCATGGACATAGAGATTATTGACGAGTCGGAAGTTGAGCGATTCAAAGAGGAGCATGCTCAGAACGACAAGTGCAGCCGTAGCACACGCATGGATTTCTTTGATGATCCGATCCGCATGTATCTGCATCAAATGGGGCAGGTACCGCTACTCTCCCGCGAGCAGGAAGTTGAGATTTGTAAACGCATAGAAAAGGCGGAGAGCAAAGAGCGCGATCTTTTCAATGTTTTTGGTTTTGCTCCTCGGCTCTATCTTGAACTGATTGATCGGCTGGAAACCGGAATTGAACGTTTTGATCGTGTTGTCACCGACAAGTTTGCCGACAGCCGTGATGCCTATATGGAAGGCATTGGCAAAATCAAGAGGGAGTTAAACAACGCGCAGGATAAGATATTGAAGGCTTATGCGGGCGTTCAAGAGACTGAGAACGGCAAGGATAAGGCCAAGTATCGTCGTCGGCTTAAAACGCTGGAAAAGGCACGTGACAATCTTATGTCGGTGTTTCAAAGTCTCAACTTCAAACAAAAGGTGCTTGAGAGTCTATGTGGTGAAGCCGATGAAAAGATTTATCGGCCTTATGCGGCTATGCTGAGTGAACGTGGGCGTTTGTTGAAGGTGCGGCCCTCCAAAAAACGAGAGGTGGCTTTGGCGGAAATTGAGCTACGTGTTAACTCCATTGAGAAGGAGTTTGGCATGGGCAGTGATGAGTTTTTGCAGAGCTTCGGTGAGCTGCGTGAAGTTTTACGCTCTGGCCAGAAGGCGCGCACCGAAATGGTGGAGGCTAACTTGCGTCTGGTGATCAGCATTGTAAAGAAATACATGAATCGTGGACTTTCCTTCCTGGATTTGATTCAGGAAGGCAATACGGGATTGATGAAGGCTGTGGAAAAATTTGAATATCGGCGTGGTTATAAATTCAGCACTTATGCCACCTGGTGGATCCGGCAGGCTGCGACTCGGGCGATTGCAGACCAGGCCCGCACCATCCGTATCCCTGTTCACATGATCGAGACGATCAACAAACTTCTGAGGATTCAGAAGAAACTTGTTCAGGAGCTCGGCAGGGAACCGTTGCCGGAGGAAGCTGCCGAAGAGATGGATATGCCTGTTGAACGTGTCCGTGCGGTTTACCGAATGGCTCAGCAGCCGATTTCGCTGCAGAGTCCTGTGGGTGACGGTGATGACGCGCATTTCGGGGATTTCATTGAAGACAAGAGTGCGGATAATCCCTCTGAGATGACTGCTTACAGCATGCTCAAGGAGCGTCTGCAGGATGTGCTGACAACCCTGACCGATCGTGAACGTCAGGTGCTGGATTATCGTTTCGGTTTGACCGACGGTTATTCACGCACGTTGGAGGAGGTCGGCAAACAGTTCAATGTGACACGCGAACGCATACGCCAGATTGAAGCTAAGGCACTGCGTAAGCTGCGTCATCCCACACGAAAGCGCAAGTTGGAAGGATTCCTGGAAACGCGCTGACGTCTTGATCAACAGGACAAACCCTTTCACCGATCCGTTGTGTGAAGTGCGGTGCAGTGCGAACTTTCGGCAGTTTCGTGTGTTAACAAAAAAACAAGTAGAAGGAGGTTCGTTTGAACTTTTTTAGTCAGTGTCCTGTCACCGAGAGTCCATATCTGTTGGCAGGGGTTTCCGCGGTGGTTGGATTTGCCGTGGGATTTATTGTCGCAAAATTAGCCAAGGGCATGGGAGTTTCCGGTGGTGGTGGCGATTGTGTGGAAATTTATGTCGGTAATTTGAGTTATGACATGAATGAGTCGCAGATGCGTAAGGAATTTGAGCGATTCGGCACTGTAAAGTCGGCACGTGTGATTACGCATCGTTTCAACCACCGTTCAAAGGGGTTCGGTTTTGTTGAAATGCCGAACCGTTCCGAGGCGGAGGCCGCAATTGATGCTCTGAACAATCGGGAGATTATGGGGCGAAAGCTGCGGATAAATGAAGCTAAAAACAAATCGCGTGATTGAACAATGCGAATTTGAGCATTGAAAAAGGCACCTCCGACTGGAGGTGCCTTTTCGATTTCAGAGATTTGCGATCAATTTCATCAAATGATCGGGGGGACGTACGGGCTTCATGGTTTTAAGATCGCAACAGACATGCAGCGTGTGGCCATCTGCCAGCAGTTTATTGTCACGCCGCACTTCGCAGTGAATAGTCAGTTTTACGCCGCGCAGCATCCCACACCAGCCGCTGATCTCAAGCAGATCGTCATAGCTTGCCGGGGCATAATAATTCACATGCGCCTCTTTGACCGGCAGCGTGTATCCGGTTTCTTCCAGTTGACGATAGGAGAATCCGGTCGATCGCAGTACTTCGTTGCGAATCCGCTCAAAATAGGTCAGGTAGTTGCCGTAATAAACGACCTGCATCTGATCGGTATCGGCATACGGTACTCTGTATTTCATCGTCACTTTTTGCATGGCCCGGCTGGCTCCTCACTCTTTGATTATGGCATCGATTTGCTTGTCGGTACCGAAAACAAAAAGCTTATCGTCCGGTTGCATCACCTCATCGGCATCAGGAACAAAAACATTCTGCGGTTTTGTGGGATCATCGATAGTTCTTTTGATGCAGAGAACCGTGACACCGAAGCGGTTGCGAATGGCTGACTGGGCCAGAGATTTGTTAAGCAGTCCTTTCGGCACATTGATTTCAGCAATGTTAAAGCCCTCGGCAATCGCGTACAGGTCGATGCTTTCGCGTGCCAGCAGGGTATGAGCCAGGCGTTGGGCACGATCGCGGTTGGGATAGATCACGGTGTCGGCACCCATACGATACAAAATTTTACCGTGCATATCGGAGTTGGCTCTTGCAACAAGATGTTTGATCTCCAGCTCTTTGCAGTTGGCAGTAGCCATTATGCTGCTTTCAAGGTTGGTGCCGATTGCTATCACAACAGAGTCGCAATTCTTGAAGCCGGCCTGCTCAAGAGATCGCGGATTGGCCGCGTCACCTTCAACCGCTTTTGTCACAAACTGTGCCAGCTCCTTGACTACCTCGCGATTGCTGTCGATAATCAGTGTATCCGCTCCGTGTGCGGCCAGACTTCGGACAAGTTCAGTTCCGAAACGTCCGGCACCGATAATGCCTATTCTTCTCATGATAATTTCACTTTTCTCAATGTAAAAGGTTGATTGATTTGTTACTCAGCCGACTACTACATTCTCTTCCGGATAATGTATGCTTTCGGCAATTTGCCGGTTGCCGATCAGCAGCGCGACAGTCATTGGTCCGAGACGACCGACATACATACAGACTATGATAATTAATCTTCCGGTGTTAGACAATGATGTAGTGGTATCCATGGAAAGTCCGACAGTGGCGAAGGCCGATACGGTTTCGAAAAATAGGTTGGACGCTTCGATGGTTGTAGCGGGATTCTCCGTAAACAGCAGCACTCCGTAGGCTGTCAGAATACCGAAGAGAAAGAGCAGAAATATGACAATTGATTCACGTACAATTCGGTCGTGTACATAGCGGTTTGCCACGATAGTGCTGCTACGACCTTTGCAAAATGCAACAATGGTCATTAAAAGCACAACGAATGTAGTGGTTTTTATACCGCCTGCGGCTGATCCCGGTGAGCCACCGATGAACATCAGCAAGTTTGTTATAAAACGCGATAGACTGTTTATCTCGTTCATGGGAACAGCGTTGAATCCCGCTGTTCTGGGGGTTACCGCCTGAAAGAAAGCGGTTATAAACCTATTGTGTGTTTGAGGTATCTCCGCCAGAGTATTATTCCACTCCAGCAACAGCAAAAGCAGTGTTCCGGCCACAATTAGAAACGCGGTACAGGATAGTGCCAGCCGAGTATGAAGTTTCACCCGCACCTTTTTAATCAGATTATGCTGCCGGAAACGCACTCCTGCAAGGTTGTAAGCAACCATAAAGCCAATTCCTCCGGCAACAATCAGAAGTGCCGCGGTCAGCATGTAGAGAGGGGATTCCCGAAAATAAACAAGACTGTTGCTGTGCAGAGAAAAGCCTGCGTTACAAAAGGCACTGATCGCATGAAAAAGAGCATAATAAAGGGGCTTGGCGATGCCGTTGCCCATCAAATCGGCGTACACATCAGGTGGGTTAAGATAGCAAAACCACAGGAGCAGTGTGCCGATTCCCTCGAAGATCAGGGTGAATGTGATTATACTTTTAATCACAATATACAGCGAGCCAGATTCGCCGGTGCCCAGGGTGTTAAGCAGCACATTCTCGCTTTGCATAGAGAGGCGCTGGCCAATAATGACAAGTAGGAATGTGCCGATGGTCATAATTCCCAAGCCGCCGAGCTGAATTAAGGTCAAGACGACAATTTGTCCGAAAAGAGTCAACTCGGAACCTATGTCAAGCACGGTCAGACCGGTGACGCAAAGTGCACTGGTGGCAGTGAAGAGTGCGTCCAGCAGCGATAAAGAACCTTGTGCGGTTGAAGAAAATGGTAATATCAGCAAAATGGTTCCGATAGAGATTGCCAGCATGAAAATTAAGGCGACAATCCATTGCGGTGATAATTTTTTGAATCCATCCGCTATTTTCCAGATAAGTTCACTACTCATAATTTTCTATAGTACCAGTTTGGTTTACATAATCGTCAGACAATCTTCAGAGTTCTCCAGCTTCTATGGCGCGTTCTTCCACTGAGGCCCAGCGGTCAAAAAGCTTTTCAAGTTCGGTTTGTGCTTCGGGCAGACGGCGTGTAAGCAGGGCGGCCTGTGCGGGATCACTCTGGTAAATGGACGGGTCAGCCACTTTTGTTTGCAGATCATCGATCTCTTCTTCCAGCTTTTCAATCATTGCGGGCAACTCATCTCGTTCCAGCTTTTCTTTGAAACTGAGGCGCAGATTGGTTTTCTGAGTACGCGTGTTCTTCTTTTTTACCGCATTGTTTACGGGTGTTGCGGTTGTCGGGCGTTGCTGCAGCCAATCGGTGTAGCCACCGGGGTACATTCTGATTTTGTCTGGTGCATCAATTACGATGGTCGAGGTGACAACGTTGTCCAAAAAAGAGCGGTCGTGGCTAACAAGCAGCAGTGTGCCCGGGAAGTTGGCCAGTTGTTCCTCGAGTAGCTCCAGTGTCTCAAGATCGAGATCATTGGTGGGTTCATCCATCACCAGCAGATTGCCGGGGCGAGTGAAAAGTTTTGCCAATAGCAGCCGGGCCCGTTCACCGCCCGAGAGTGCTGCAACCCTGGTTCTGGCACGCTCGGCAGAGAAGAGAAACTCCTCCAGATAGCCGTAAACATGTTTGCGTCTGCCGTTGATTTCAACTTCGTCGCGTTCATCGGCAATGTTTTTGAGAATTGTTTTTTCCGGATCAAGCTCAGTTCGCATCTGATCGAGGAAACAGAGTGATAGCCGGGTGCCGGTTTTAATCATGCCGGAGCTGGGCTTCAATCTGCCGCAGAGCAGATTCAGCAGAGTTGTTTTGCCACTACCGTTGGCACCGATTATGCCGATACGTTCGCCGCGTCTGATGCGTAGATTGAGGTTTTTGATAACCGGTTGTTCTGGATCCCAAGCGTAGCTTAAATTTTTGGTTTGAATGACTTGATCACCGGAATTTGAATCGGTATTGACTTCGATTTGAGAGACTCCGCTCAAATGTCGACGTTGATTGAACTGCTCCCGCAGTTTCATCAATGATGCCACGCGCCCTTCGTTGCGGGTACGCCGAGCTTTGATGCCTTTCCGCAGCCAGGCTTCCTCCTTGGCGAGCAGGCGTCCCTGCTTTTCCCAATAAACCATCTCATCATTAAGCAGTTCCTGTTTCCGTTCAAGAAAGGTGCGATAGTCGCAATCCCATCCGGCAAGTTTCCCGCGGTCGAGGTCCAGCACCTTATTGGCTACACGTTGCAGAAACGAGCGGTCGTGTGTAACAAACAGCACCGCGAAACGCTTGCGGGCAAGGTAGGTTTCGAGCCATTCAATGGTTGCAATGTCCAGATGGTTGGTCGGCTCATCAAGCAGTAGCAAGTGTGGTTCGGAGGAGAGAGCACGTGCCAGCAACACACGCCGACGTTGGCCACCTGAAAGTGCGTTAAAATATGCGGTGGCGTCGAGCTTCAGTTCGGTTATGAATTTTGAGGCACCGGGATGGTGAGAACCGGCGGTCAGATGCGCTGTGCTTTCGCTGACAATATCAAAAACGCAGCCGTCTATTTCCGGGGGCACATCCTGCGTTAGAGTTGCAACCCTTAAATCGGGCGACCGGACAATCTCACCGCTGTCGGGTTCCAAGGTTCCTGCCAGAATTTTTAGCAGCGTTGATTTACCCTCGCCGTTACGACCGGTTAAGCATGCTCGTTCACCGGCTTCTATGTTGAGGGTGATTTTTTGCAGTACTGGCGGTCCGCCGAATTGAATTGAAACATCTTTCAAGCTGATCAGTGCCATACCAAAACATCTTTCAGTAGCCTGACTGTGCCTGCCTGTCAGGCAGACAGGTGTATATGCACAGGTGGGCAATCAGGCCTGACTCATCAAACCAACATAGCCATTATCTCAAAATGGCTGGTTTTGTTCTTAACGCTGCAGTTTCTGAAAAAAAGCTATGCGTTCCAAAAAAGGCATTTAAAAGAGTGCCGAAATCTCCTTACAATAAAGCTACCGCATATAAACATCAAAGAAGTACGAAGCTGAGCTATACTTATACAGAAAATTACGGATGATATCAACGGCTATATTGCATGGTTCGATATAACTTAGGAATGGGAACCTGAATCGAACTGCACAACCGTAAACCGCAACAGGAAAAAGACTGTTATAAAAACTGCCGGGAACCAATTGGGCCACATGTCGGAGGTGGTGTTATGTAGGTCGCTCGCGCCGCGAGCGTAGCCTGCGCGTCGGGCACAGTTGCGGCGAACTGGGCTATATACCGCGAGCGTGGTGTCTATAGGGTAGAGCTTCGGAGGGTTCGTCATACGCATTCTTTCGCGTTGCAGCAGAAAGGCATCCACAAGATAGTCAACATATTCATAAATCGTCACGTTTTCTGTATCGAGGAGGCATCGAATGAATCATTTCCATTGTGCACACATCGTGATATATTCGTGCCATGAAATTGTCTGAATGAAATGGCCGGCAACTCGGCAGAAAAGTACTATTGAACGCGACAACACATACTTTTATGGTCTATATTCTACGTCTTTGTGCCCTCTTTTTCTTGATGGGGGCGGTAACGCTGGATTTATTCTTTCTTTTCCGTTTTTCAAAACGCGACAAAAATCTTGAGCTACCGGGGCTTGTTGTTTTGAGAAAGCGTCGTTTATTTATGCCGGCAGTGGCGCTTACAATTCTGACAGTCCTTTATTTCACCCTGCCTGGGCAGTTGATTTGTAGGGGTTCCGAGGTAATACCGCCGCTTTCGGATCTGGTCAACGGTTCACTTTGCTATCTACTGACGGCCCTGGTGTTGTGCGCCTTTTCAAGACTTTGTTTCGGGATAAAATCAAGGTCAGATGAGATTCTCTGTTCTCAAGAGCGCAGGGTAGTATCATTCAGAACCGCTGTTGGTAAAGGCCTGGTTTACGGCGTTGCTGCTATGCCCCCTACTTTACTGATTACACTGTTGACCAATGAGCTACTTGTGCAATCCGGGTTTGCGACGGAGAATCAGGCGGTGATCAAGTGGCTCACTGCACCGGAAACGCCCCTGTTTCACCGTCTGGCCATTTGTTTTTCAGCAGCGGTGGTGGCGCCGTTGGCCGAGGAGCTGCTGTTCAGAGGAATATTGTTTCCCGCGCTGCTTAAGGGCAGAAGCTGGTTTTTCGCTGCCCTGCTGAGTGGCTGGTTGTTTTCTCTAATTCATTTTCATCCGCCGTCATTTCCCAGCATTTTGGTGTTAAGTTTTTTTTTCTGTGTTGGCTACTCTGTGACTGGTTCTCTTGTAACGCCGATTTTGATGCACATGGTTTTTAATACGAGTGCCGTGGTTTTCGCCATTCTTTTATGATTTCAGTCGGATTTGTCTGATTGTTTATGAACGGGTTGGCGATCGAAAATTCAAACTATAAATTAAGATTGAAGCATATCTTCTGCACGGTGTGTGCGCAAATCCGGCAGCCGGTTCATTGACCGCCGCCTTGATCCTCATGTGGATGAATCAAAGCGCAAGGCGGCTAAGCTCAGTGAGGGCTACTTTCCGGGATTTTCATTTCTTCGCTCTTGTTTGATCCGAATTCATGGGGTTAAAAATCTCGCCAATTCCATTTTTTGATTCGGGTTCTTGATAATTATTAAACTCTGGCGTAGAGTGAAGGTTATCAGGGTTTATTTTATTTTTGAAGATATCTCATATTCAGCTTTGTACGGTTTGGATACGGGTAGAGCAAGGGGAGTTAATTATGAAAGGGTTGTTGTGCGCAGTGTTGTATCTCGTGTTGATCTCATTAACGGTGAATGCTACGCCGCCGAACATAGTTTTTTTTCTTTCAGATGATCACAGTTACCCATTTCTGCATTGCTACGGGCGGCAGGTGATGCGTACGCCCAATCTTGATGCACTGGCGGCGGGAGGCATAAAATTCACGCGGATGTTCACCGCGGCGCCGCAGTGTGTGCCTTCGCGTGCCGCGATCATGACAGGTCGTTCGCCGGTGGCCTGCCGGATAACTCGTTTCAGCTCTCCATTGCCTCGTGATGAGATAACCTTTCCGGAGATTATGCGCAGGGATGCGGGTTATTATGTAGGAGTGCTTGGCCGTTCGTACCATCTGGACGGTTCAGGTCGGGGGCCCGCGATAACTTACAGGGTTTTTGAAGAGAACAGAATGCGTACCTTTGAAGAGCGTTTTAATTTTGTGGAGGTCAACAGCCAGGCGGACACACCGGACGCGATTGAACGGTTCTTTGAAGGGCGTCCTGCCGATGCTCCCTATTTTCTCTGGGTTAATTACAGTGATCCGCATCATCCCTGGACAACCGGTGAAGATCCACTAGCACCTGAAAAAATTGTAGTACCTGGTTATCTGCCGGATCTGCCGGGCATTCGGCGTGATCTGTCTGACCACATTGCGGAAATTGAGCATGTTGATCAGGAGTATGCGACCGCACTCGCTGTCATCAAACGGCGAGCCGGCCTGAAAAACACGGTTCTGTTTTTTATGGGTGACAACGGACTGGCACTGCCGGGAGGCAAGGGGTCGTTGTATGATCCCGGTTTGAATGTTCCTTTCATTGTCTGGTGCCCGGGAATTATCGGCGAGCATGGCAGTTCCGATGCGCTACTCTCCGGCGAGGATATCGCTCCGACCTGTCTTGAGCTGGCCGGACTTGCAATTCCGGAAAGAATCAGCGGACGCAGTTTTTTGCCTTTGCTCAAGGGGGATCAATCTGCCCGAATTCGCACCTACATATTCGGCGAGCGTGGTCCGCATGGCAGTGCGGCTTTCGACAAAGGTGTCAAAGCCAGTAGTATTGACTACGCCCGCTGTGTGCGGGACACCCGCTATAAGCTGATCTACAATCACACACCGGATCGTGAGTATGCTCCGGTTGACAGTGCTGGTAATCCCGGCTGGCGTGAGATGAAAACAGCCTTCGCTGCAAAAAAATTGGACAGTAAATTTGTGCGCCGTTACTTTACATCACCGCGTCCGGTATATGAGCTCTATGACCTGCAGACTGATCCAAATGAATTGAACAATCTGTATGGCAATAAGAGTATGGCAGAGGTTACGCTACGGTTGAAAGAGGCACTGCAACGCAAAATGATTGAAGACTTTGATTATCTCGCACTGCCGATTTCCCCGCTACCGAAAGCGATTCAGCAACAACGGGATCGGGAGGTGAGAAAGCGGAATTTCATCAAGTTGGATTTGAGCGGGGATGGGAAACTTGATTTCAAAGAGTTCGCCGGTAATCGCGACAAGCAGGAGGCTGGAATGTGGTTCAATGCGCGTGATGTGAATCAGGATAGTTTTGTTTCGCGAGAGGAGTATCTCTCAAGGCAGGTCAAAAAGCCAGCTGGGCTGTAGAAGCTCGATGACTTATATGTTAATACACAAGGTAATATAGTTTTATTATGCGAAAAGCGCACTCTGAAAATTTTTGGTTTATCAATCGATTTAAAAGTTTCCGTTACGCCTTTATCGGTTTCTGGACACTGCTAAAGACGCAGCAGAGTGCCTGGTGCCATGCGGTGTTAACCGCTGTAGTGGTAGTTGTTGGACTCTGTTACGGTCTTTCACAGTCGGAGTGGTGCTGGTTGATACTTGCAATGGCCGCAGTTTGGAGTGCCGAGGCTCTTAACACTTCGATAGAATTTCTGGCGGATGTTGTCTCACCCGAATTCCATCCGCTGATAAAACGATCTAAGGATCTGGCGGCGGCGGCGGTTTTGGCAACGCTGATTGCGGCTTTGGCGATCGGAATTCTGACATTGGGCCCCTATATCAGCGCACATATCAACTCTGTTGCTCAAGGCCTGCCTGAACGGCGCATCGAAAATTCGCATCCGCAGTAGTTCTGACGATAAAGATTCAGCTCTCTGCTCAATTGAAGACTGCGTTTGAATCCCTCTTTCTTCTTGAAGTTGATGTTGAGAAAGTGATCCGGCGATATTTCACGGCCTATTCTGGCAAGCAGAGCAGAGGATTTATGCGGACTGATGCTGAGTGTGGAGGTAAAGGCATCCAGGTCATGCGCCAGCATCTGTTCGTATGTCTTCTGTAGGGAATACCTGAAGCAGCAGGCGCAGCGAATGCCTTTTTCAGGTTCATGCTCTCGTCCGGCGGCCACAATTTTAAGCCACTCTTCGTGATCAGGCTCATCCACTATCATCGGTAGATCAGCTTTTTCTGCCAGACGCACGACCTCGCGCAGGCGCTTGTTAAACTCCTCTATCGGATAGATATTGGCATTGGAGAAAAAGAGGAAGGGGTCGTGCCCCATCTTTCTAAGAACTTCAATGCAATGCGTTGTGCAAGGTGCACAGCAGGTATGTAAGAGTATTTTCATGGCAATCCTGCTCTTCCCAATTCATAGTTCCATAAGCTTTTTTGTTCAAAAGTTAAAGATTGGAAAAGGCATATGGAACAGAAAAAAGTTAGCAAAACGCGCATTATTTGTTACCTCTCTCGATGCTTTTCATCAGCATGGATATCAGTACCTTCTGAATCAGTTCGCGTGAATCATTGACAATATGGTTCAATGCAAACAGCTCGTCAGCCGATATTTGTATTGAGGCATGCAGTTGTGTGTTATTGGCGGATTTACCCAGTGCGAAAATCACGCCATATCCCGGTTCGGGCAGGATATTGAGTTGCTCTTTGGTAATATGCGGAATGGTTGAAGCAACGTATCTAATCAAACTGGAACACTGAATTTTTGTACCGCACATCAAAGTGTTTGATACACTGGAGTTGCGCACATTGATTTCATGCAGCAGTTGAGTGTTGTCTGCGGGTTTGTCCAGTGCCGCCACTACCTGCTGCATAGCGTCTTTCGGGCCAAGCACCGTTATCAGTTTTTTGTCGACAATCCGGAGTTCCAGATACGCATTTTTCAGTAGAAGCGCCGCTAGTGCCTGGAGGTGCGATGGATTGTTACTGCTGTTGTGTTTCACCGCCTGCATGGCTATCTTGTAACGAATTGCCCCGTCATCCTGTCCGGCACTCTCCCTTTTTAATTTTATACCGTTTTGCTCATTTGGCTGCTCTAGTGATTTAATTAGCTTGTTGAGAGAAAGTGTGTCTTTGAGGGTTTCGATCTGAACGAACATCAACCCTGTATTGGTGGGTGATGCACATACATACTGCGCCCGTTCGCCGCTCAAGCTGGAGTTTGTACTCAAATCGGCCAGCGCTGGCAGTAGCGAGTACTGCAGCTCGGGGGCGAAACGATGCCAGAGTTCCGGCTCGTCACAGCGTGAAATCGATTCCAGGAAACAATTTTTGGAGGCAGAATTCAATAGCTTGGTATCAGGAGGGTTCAGTTTACGCATCAGGATCGCCATTGGCGAGCCTTCGAGCGGTCTACCCTGGATGGTGAAGGTTAGACTCTGCGTTTCCATGTCAAGTGTACCGGTGCACAGTTCAAATTCCTGCAAGATATCAACTATTTTGAAAGAATCAATCAGACGGTGGTTGTCCCTGGTGTTTAGTACTGCGGCCAGTCGTGGAGGATTGATCAGCACGCGCAAAGTGCCACTTTGAGCAAGTGGTGGAGCCGTCAGAAGTTTCTTGTTTTCACAGAGCCACCGCAGTGCGTTTTTTGATGGTGAGACACTGATGAACATGCCGCTCTGTACCATGGCGACCTGTCGGCAGAGATTGGTTGCGAGGGGAGTTTCGTAGATGTTTATATCATCACGCCAGTAGATGCGTTTACGATATGATTCTTCCAGCATTTTTTTAATAGCGTCACCGCCGTCTCTGATTGGTAGCACGGCGATATAGGCCGGATTGGCTGCACTGAGCGGTTCGGCAGGGTCGACCGTTTGAATCAGGCGCACCCGCTTATCAAGTTCAAATCCTCTGGCCTCCGGCAGTCCGGCACTGCTTGTGAGTTGGTTACGAAAAAAAGATTTGAACTCTGGAAGGCCGGCAGCCTCGCAAAAAGCATCGAGGCTCAGCTGCATCTTACTGAAACTGTCCGATTCCATAATGCCGACAAAGAGCTGCTCGGCTGAACACGCGGTGCTGAAAAGAAAGAACAGGATGAAAAAAATATGTGTTAATGCTCTCATTGTTGAATCTGATGGTCAGTTTAGATTTCTATGGCAGGCGACGTCGGGGACGATCAAAGAGCATCACGAGTGATTTGAGGTGCTCATGCAGAATCGGATCAAAAATAATCGCATTCACGGTGTGGTTGTCGACATTACCGGAGACCCTGATCAAATGGTTGGATGGCGAATCATCCTGCATCTTCTGCTCGATAAATAGTCCGTTGTTGACTAGCTCCTGAAAAATATGAACCACCTCCTGCCGCGGGATTGTAAGCTGCGAATTGCGGATATCCTCCCAGCTTGCATTGGCGGGGTCTTTGGCATATGAGTCGCCCACCAGCGGACTGGACCCGGAACGCACCTTGACAATGCCGCTGCCGTCAATGCGCAGACGAGTAAGTTGTGCACCCGGAATCTGCTTGCTGTAGACTTCGATCCAGTTCAGGCCGGATTCTTCGACTCTGAAATGCGGATTAGTGAAAAACGGATTAAAACAGCCGATGAACAAGGTCAATGCGGCGGTGCTGAGAAAAATTGTTACAATTTTCATCTGTCAAGCTTCGCTTTCTACTGCTGGGCACTCGGAGACCCGGCCTGTCTGGTTGACCGCATAATCAAAGAGCGCTTCCATCTTCTGGATATTAGAGGCACCGTCGAAACAAATCTCAGCCGTGCGGCGTCCCTCTTCAATAAACTGTCTGCGCAATGGTTCCGATTTTAGAACCTTGTCAATGGCATCGGCAAGAGTTAAATGATTGTCAGGTTCGATCAACAGTCCATTGATACCGTTTTGGATAAACTCGTCAGCCGAACCGGCGTTGGTGGTAATGACCGGGCTACCCAGAGCCAGAGATTCAACCAGAATGTTGGCGATGCCGTCGCGGTCACCGTTGGCGGCACGCCGGGATGGAAGCACGGTACAGATGGAGTTGCGCAGATAAGTTCTGGTCTCCTCCGGTGAAAGCCAACCTTTGAAAAACACACGATCATTCAGATTCAGCGCGCCTCTGAGTTTTTTCAGTTTAAATTCATCCGCGCCTGCTCCGGCGATAACGCAGGGGGTGTCGATTCCTCGTTCCGCCAGTGCCGCACATGCTTTGAGCAGCGTGTCGAGACCCTTCTTATGGTTGAGTCGACATGCCGTGAAAATGAACTCTTCCGGACGGATTGTATTGAGCGGAAAATCATTCATTGGCAGACCGTGCCGGATCAGATGTACGCGTTCGGCAGGAATGCCGGTATCGATTGTTGCCTGCATCACCTTGCGGGAACAGGCGGCGATCGCGACGGCGCCGGCAAGCCGTCGGCGGGTTACGGCGGACGAAACGGTGTAGATATCACTAGCGTGTACCGAACAGCTCCAGTTAATCCCCAATGTACGGGCTGCGATCGCGGCCATATCTGCGGTTATACCCGAAAAATGTGAGTGAATCAATCGACTTTCACACTCAAGCGTTTTTTTTATCAGGGTACCTGTTTGCGGCAGTCTTTTGAGAATACGCAACGCTACAAGCGGATTGCGCGGCAACTCTTCCAATATCCTTCCGGCGGCAGCCCGGCAGAAACGCATTCTGAAACCATCCGGACAACTGAAGAGAGCAAATTTGAGTTGTTGATCTCCGTTGTCGTTCAGCAGGCGGGTGAAAACAGTCCAGTTGCGCCTGCGCAACTGCTCAATCTCGCGGCGAATAAATGTTTCACTGGGGGCGAAACGATCTATCAGATATGTTACGACAAAGGGCATGGTGGCAACTCGATTTCCGATTAACGCTTAAATCTCCGGCACGGAGCGATTCCTTATCAGAGTGCTTCCTGCGGTAGTAGATTAAGATCGGCAGGCATGTTTTCAATTGCGGCACAAAGAGTGTCGATAACCCGCGCGGCATCGTCCAGAGCCAGCACTTCCACCGGACTGTGCATATAACGCAACGGTATGCTCAGCTGGCAGACTGCCGCGCCGGAGCGTGCCAGCCGCATAGCCCAAGCGCAGGTTCCATTGCCGCGGCTGCGGACCTGCGGTTGCAGATTTATCTCCGCTTTATCGGCCTGTTGTTCGACAAAGGCGTTCAATTTCTTGTGGAAGGTAGGGCCGACCGCTATTGTCGGACCCTCACCCAGTCGGATATCGCCGCAGATTTTCTGATCCTCGTCTTGTGCGTCGGTAGCGAAGGTCACATCCACGCAGAGACCGATGTGGGGGTTGATTTCGTAGGCGGTGGTCTGTCCTCCAACCAGACCGACCTCTTCCTGCACACTGGCCACCATGTGTAGCGCCACATTAAGTTTTTTGCGTGCCAGCCGTTTCATCGTTTCGGTTACGATGAAAGCGCCGATACGGTTGTCAAAGCCGCGGCAGGCGACTCTTCCATTGCCCAGCTCGTGCCAACTGGCATCGATAACTGCCGGATCGCCCAAAGAAACCATTTGCAGCGCATCGTTTTTGCTGGTTGCTCCGATATCCACCTTGATGTCGCGCAAATCCTGTGGTGCCAGCTTTTTGCGCTGCTCCGCATCCATTAGATGCGGTGGGCGTACCCCGAAAACACCGTAAACCGGGCCATTGCGCCCCTGGATGATAATCCGTTCCGATGCCACAGTGGGAACCGTGACTCCGCCGAGTGAACACATATACAAAAAACCCTTGTCATCGATGTGCTGTACCATGAAGCCGATTTCATCACAGTGGCCCTCAATCATCACGCGTAGCGGTGCCTGTGGATTGAGCACCGCCCGCAGATTACCATGCAGATCAATGCTGACATCATTCACGCCGCCCTGCCGCAGATATTTTCCCAGCAACACCATCCCGTCCAGTTCAAATCCGGTGGGGGTGGGCAACGCTACGAGACTTTTGAGTAAATCAAGTGTTTGGTTTTCCATATAAATTCTCCTTCAAGTGTCAAAAGATTCGAAATACGCTTAAAAATTGTGTTTGTCGCTATTCTCGCAACTCCTGTCACAAAAGACAAGGAATCAAATCAGAAGTTGAAAAAATTGAGTTGATGCGGCAGTTGTTTAAAGGTCACGAACATGTTACAATGGCAACTGGTTTCGAGCCGGGGTCTGCCCGATTCAAGCTGGTTGATATCTGAACAGCGAAGGTAGTTGAATATGAGAACCGGCACTTTTGTTTTCCTGGTTGATTGAATTTTAGCGGGATTATCGTAATTGAGAGAGTTTTTAAGATGAAAATTGTATCCGATTTCACGCGTGGCATTTTCAGGGAAAATCCTATTTTTCGTTTGTTGTTGGGCATGTGCCCGACGCTGGCTGTGACAACATCGGTTGAAAACGCGCTGGGCATGGGAGCTGCGGCAATGTTTGTGCTGGTTTGCTCTAATGTTGTTATCTCGCTGTTGCGCAAGATTATTCCGGCAACGGTTCGTATTCCCTGCTTCATAGTTGTTATTGCAACTTTTGTCACAATTGTGGACCTGTTGATGCAGGCTTACACTCCGGCGTTGAACGCCAAATTGGGCATTTTTATCCCGCTTATCGTGGTTAACTGCATCATACTCGGACGCGCTGAGGCTTTTGCCTCCAGAAATGCTGTTCTTTACAGCATTGCCGACGGTTTGGGTATGGGCATTGGTTTCACAATTGCTCTGGCTGTAATCGCGGTCTTCCGCGAAGCACTTGGCAACGGCTCTATAACAGTGTGGGGTGATCTTGCATGGGTTTTTAATGAGAAAAATGCCGTTATGCTCTTTGTTCTGCCGGCCGGCGGGTTTATTTCGCTCGGGTTGATCATAGGTTTTATAAATTATGTTCAGCAGCTCGGAGCGCGTTTGAGCGGTCGTATAGCTCCACAACCGCTTGAACTGGACTGTCGTCACTGCACAATCTGCAAATTTGGGGAATGAGGTTTTGTTTTGAACGCTGAAAACCGACTTTTTGTTATCGATGTCATGCCCCTTCTATACCGGGGGCACTTCGTTTTTCTGCGCAGTCCGAGGCTAACGACTTCAGGTGTCAACACCTCTTCCTTTTTTGTTTTCGCATCCGCCCTGATGCAGTTGCTCGATGAGTACAAACCCACTCATATCGCTTTGGCTTTTGACTCGCGTACCAAGACATTTCGCCATGCGATGTTCCCTGAATATAAGGCGACACGTGAAAAACTGCCCGAGGATATCGCCACTGGCATCAAAATGGCGATCGAATTGGCACAGGCGCTGAATATCGCGGTGGTCAGGGTTGACGGTTATGAAGCTGATGATGTTATGGGAACACTGGCCCGACAGGCAGCTGCGGCGGGCTGGGAAACCTGGCTGAGCACTCCGGATAAAGATATCGCTCAACTTGTCGGCACCTCAGTTTTGTTGCATCGTCCCGGAAAGGGTGGTGCGCCTTCGGAGGTGTTCGATGAAGTTGCCGTTTGCGAAAGGTGGGGTATCGATAGCGTTGCACGCATGATCGATTTGCTGGGCATGGCGGGTGATTCATCGGACAATATTCCCGGTATTCCCGGTGTGGGCGAGAAGACGGCTCAGAAACTTCTGGCTCAGTTTGGTACATTGGAAAATGTTTTGGAGCACGCTGACCAACTGCCTGGCAAGATGGGTGAAAAAGTACGCGCTGGTGCCGAATCGGCACGTCTCAGTTTTGAATTAGCACGTATTAAAAGCGATGTCCCGCTGAATGTAACACTCGATGATCTACGTTACCGCGAACCGAATATGGCTGCGCTCAAGGAGGTGCTGAGTAGATATGAGCTCAATACGCTCGGCAAAAAAATACTGGGTGATGATTTTCAAAGCGGCACCGCACAGGCAAAGGGCATCAGACGACTCTCTGAGATTCCTCACAAATATGTGTGTGTGCAAAGTGCCGATCAGCTGGATGAACTTCTAAAGGTTCTGAATTCGCGTGATATCTGGGCCTTCGATACCGAAACCAACGGTCTTGATCCGCGTTGCGATTCATTGGTCGGCCTCTCCTTCGCAGTTGAGCCCGGCCGGGCCTGGTATCTGCCGCTTCCGGCTGAACGGGCGGAATGTCGCATTTTTTTGCAACGTTTCAAGCCGCTCTTTGCAAATGAAAATATTACCAAAGTGGGGCATAACATCAAATTTGATATTTCGGTGTTGTTGCAGTACGGTGTCGAGGTCAAAGGGCGCATTCATGACAGTATGCTGGCCCATTATGTAAACGACGCAGCCGATCGTCACGGCATGGACTATCTTGCCAAAAATCTACTGAACTATGAGCCGATTCCCATCACAGATTTGATTGGCGAAAAAAAACGCGGCGTTACCCAGATAACTATGGGAGAGCTGGCCCCTGAAGAGATTTGTGATTATGCCGCGGAAGATGCTGACATAACCCTGCAACTTGATCGAGTGTTGCGTGGGAAAGCGGTAGAAAACAAAACCATCAAGGCGCTGGAAGAGTGTGAAGAGCCGCTGGTACACATTCTGGTGGCGATGGAACATGAGGGTGTCAGAATCGATGATACGGCCTTGCATGAATATGGGCGTGAGCTCGACAGAGAATTGCTACAGCTTGAGATTAAGATTCGCGATCTCGGCGGCGGCAATTTTAGTCCATCCTCACCCAAACAACTTGGAGAGGTGCTGTTTGAACGCCTTAAACTTGATGAACATGCCAAACGCACCGCCAGCGGACAGTTCGCCACTGGAGAGGATGTTCTGATCCGCATTCGTGATCGCCATCCCATTGTCAATTTGATTCTGGATTACCGTGCCTGCAGTAAACTCAAATCCACTTATGTCGACAAGTTGCCAAGATGGATCGACCGCACAACCGGACGGGTACATACCAATTTCAGTCAGGCTCAAACGGAAACTGGACGTCTCTCTTCCAGTAATCCTAATCTACAGAATATTCCGATCCGTACCGAGCGTGGACGTCATATTCGTGCGGCATTTGTTGCACGTGATGATGATCACCTGTTGATGTCAGCAGACTACTCTCAGATTGAGCTGCGTATTATGGCCGCATTCAGTCAGGATTCCGGTATGATTGAAGCGTTTAAAAGCAATCTTGATGTGCATTGTGAAACGGCTGCCCGTGTCTATAATGTGGAACCTGCATCGGTTACCGATGTCATGCGCAGTGCCGCTAAAATGGTCAATTTCGGTATCATTTACGGCATATCGGCATTTGGGCTGGCGCAACGTCTGAATATCGCACGTCGTGAGGCGACAGAGCTGATCGAACACTACTTTCATCTGTATCCCGGGGTGAAAACCTATATGGATAAAGCGATTGCCGATGCGCGTGAAACCGGTTACGCCCTGACGCTACTGGGTCGGAGGCGCAATCTGCGCGACATCAATTCGCGCAATGGAGCGACGCGACAGGGGGCTGAACGCAATGCTATCAACACCCCTATCCAAGGTACCAGTGCCGATCTTATCAAGTTGGCGATGGTGCGGATAAGTCGTGTTCTGCACGAACGTGGTTTGAAGACCAGAATGGTTCTGCAGATTCATGATGAATTGCTCTTTGATGTTCCTTGCAATGAAGTTGATGAAGTGCGTCAACTGGTCAGCGAGGTTATGAGCGGTGTGTATGATATTGGTGTGCCGCTCGATGTCACAGTGGGCACAGGCCGCAGCTGGCTCGATGCGCATTGACATGGGAGTCGTAGTATCGGCTCATGTGAAATGTGGTAAGCAACTGCTGAAACCGGAATCGGCATCGGCATGCCGGGCAAAAGGACAAACTGAAGTAACATGAGCCAAGAGAGTAATATAACCCGTCGTAAAACAGTTGAAAGGTTTATGCGTGGAAGCATTGGTGTGCTGATTGCAGCTGTTGTGGCTAAAATATCGGGCAGAACGGCATCAACACGTCTTGTCTGGCAGATTGATCCGCGCAAATGTATTCAATGCGGCAAGTGTGAAACCGCCTGCGTGTTGCAGCAGTCGGCGGTCAAATGTGTGCACGCTATCGAGATGTGCGGTTATTGCAAGCTTTGTTTTGGCTATTTTAAACCCGATGCTCCGCGACTTGATGAGGCCGCTGAAAATCAGATATGTCCGGTGGGTGCGCTCAAGCGAAAATTTATCGAGCCTCCCTATTTTGAATACAGCGTAGATGAAAAGCTCTGCACCGGTTGTGGTCTGTGTGTTAAAGGGTGCACGAACTTCGGTAACGGTTCGCTTTATCTCCAGGTCCGCCATAATCTCTGTGTGCATTGTAACAGTTGCCGCATTGCCGAGGTTTGTCCGTCGGATGCTTTTGAGCTTGTGCCGGAAAATAAATGTTATTTGCTGAAAGAAAAACTACCGCGCGAAGTTAGTTGAATGCAAAAAAAGATATTTTATTGTAATTGGATACAATGGTTTTGCACTGCGTTATTGGCGACGGCACTGCCCGCTGTTGCTTCATCGCGGTTTCCTAAGCCGCAGTTTGAAACCGATTATGTGCCGCCTGCTACCTCGATGCCCGCACCGGAGTTTGTGGCTGCGCCGTTGCTTGATCTGCTGATTTTGTTTGGCGCGCTCTGTGTGGCGGTTCTGTTGGTACGCCGTATTCGCAGTCGTCGCTGGATATTGCTGTTCGGCCTGATATGCCTTCTGTGGTTCGGGTTTGTCCGTAAAGGATGTTTCTGTCCGGTTGGTGCCATTCAAAATGTGGCCGTTGCCGCATTCCATGGCGGAGGCGTTCCTTACGCCATAGCCCTCTTTTTCGCGTTACCATTGATTTTCGCGCTTTTTTACGGACGCGTTTTCTGTTCGGTTGTTTGTCCGCTCGGTGCTTTACAGGAGTTTTTTATTGTCAAACCGTTGCGGGTGCCTGGGGCAATCGATGCTGTTTTACGAATCGTGCCGTTGCTAGTGCTTTGCCTGGGTGTTGTATGTGCTGTCAACGGGGCGGGTTTTATGATCTGCCGCACTGATCCGTTTGTCGGAATTTTCCGACAGACCGGTGCATTACCGATGCTGCTGACCGGTATGGGCGTGTTGTTGATGGGAACCGTTGTAGCCCGTCCCTACTGTCGTTATTTCTGCCCCTATGGAGTATTGCTGGAATTTTGTTCAATCGTAGCTTGGAAACCGGTGCAGATCGCCGAGGGCGAGTGTGTCAATTGTCGTTTATGTGTCGGTATGTGTCCGGTAGACGCCATAGAGTCGCCGCGGCCTGAACCAAGCGATAGAATATGGGGACGCCAGTTTCAACGTTTCATCAATCTGCTGATTATGCTGCCGCTTTTGATCATAACGGGAGCCGCGGCCGGATATTTTTCGGGTGGTGCGGTGGCGCATCTTCATCCGGTTGTAAAGATGGTTGAAGACTGGCGCAGTGTTCCCGAAAAGGATCATGACCTCTATCCGGAGATAGAGGTTTTCAAAAGACGTGGCCATACTCTGGTTGTGGCTGAAAAACAGGCCGCCGTTGTGATAAAAAATTTCCGCAAAGGCTGCATGTTGTCCGGAATTTTTATTGCGACAGTGCTTGGATTTCGTATGCTGATGCTCTCGCGTCTTGCGAGACTTAAAGTCCACCAGGCTGGTCGCACACGGTGTGTGGCCTGCGGCCGTTGCTTCGGTGTATGCCCTTCAAAAGCGAAAGGATAGATGTGAACATGAAAAGAGTGTGTTTCTTTGCGTTGCTACTGTTGACGGCTACCACTTTACCTGGTACCGAGATTCTGATTGAAGCCGAAGCATTCGCCGATAAAGGCGGCTGGGTTGTAGATCAACAGTTTATGGCCCAGATGGGATCGCCATTTTTAATGGCGCATGGTCTGGGCAAACCGGTTGCGGATGCTATCCATTCGGTTGCAATCAGCGAGGGAGGTGAGTATCATCTGTGGGCACGCACCCGCAACTGGAATGCTTTATGGAATGACAAAGTTGCCGCTGGATGCTTTCGCCTACTGATTAATGGAGAAACTTGTGGCGAAAAATTGGGTGCTGGCAGTGTCCAGTGGGGCTGGCAAAAAGCCGGCAGCACGCATCTGGAAAAGGGCACCGCTAGAATATCATTGCGTGATCTGACCGGTTTCAACGGACGGTGCGACGCGATTTTTCTCACTACCGACCCGCAGTGGAAACCGGTCAACGACAGGCAGGAACTGGAGAAGTTTCGTTATCGGATGAAAGCTCTTACCGCACCTCAAGGTACCCGAAAATTCGATTTTGTTGTCAGCGGCGGCGGTGTGGCGGGGGGCTGCGCAGCCATATCAGCCGCCCGCCTCGGATTGAAAGTCGCACTGGTGCAGGATCGCCCGCTGTGGGGCGGCAACAACAGCTCAGAGGTACGTGTGCATCTGGGAGGGCGCACAAATATCGGGCCATATCCACGTTTGGGAGATGTCGTCAACGAGATTGGCCCTGCGGCGGGAGGAAATGCCAAACCGGCTGCACAGTATGAGGATGATCGTAAGCAGGCGGTTATCGATGCGGAAAAAAATATTACGCAGTTCCTCAATACCCGCGCGGTGCGGGTGGAAATGGATGGCAAACGTATCCGTTCGGTAATTGCACGTCATATCGAGAGTGGAATAGAAACCCGTTTGACAGCTCCTCTGTTTGCAGATTGCACCGGTGACGGCTCTATTGGAATCGCTGCCGGTGCGAAGTATCACATTGGACGTGAATCGCGTGCGGAGTTCAATGAACCCACTGCACCCGAACAGGCAGATAGTATGACTATGGGTTCCTCTGTGCAGTGGTACTCGACAGAACAGGATTCACCGGTTGATTTTCCCGATATAGACTGGGGCATCACATTCAATGATAAAAACTGTGAAAAGGTCAAAATGGGGGAGTGGACTTGGGAGACCGGCATGAATCGGCATCAGGTTGACGAATTTGAACGTGTCCGCGATTACGGTCTGCTGGTGGTGCTATCCAATTGGAGCTTTCTGAAGAACCGCTCCAAGTACAGAGAGGAGTATGCCAACAGCAAACTCGACTGGGTTGCCTATGTGGCTGGAAAGCGTGAGTCCTACCGGCTTGTCGGCGATTTGCTTCTGACAGAGCAGGATTTGATTCAGGACAAGGTCTATGCCGATGGTACGGCTTGCACAACCTGGACAATCGACCTTCACTATCCCGATCCTAAAAACACGGTTCATTTTCCCGGTAATGAGTTTAAATCTATCTGCAAGCACATACCGATTCATCCGTATCCTATCCCTTACCGCTGCTTTTACGCACGAGATGTGGATAATCTGTTTATGGCTGGACGCAACATAAGCGTAACGCATGTCGCGCTGGGAACAATTCGCGTCATGCGTACCACCGGCATGATGGGTGAGGTGGTCGGTATGGCGGCCTCGCTCTGTAACAAACACAACTGTGATCCCCGTGCGATCTACGCGAAACATCTCAATGATCTCAAACGATTGATGCACAGAGGTGTCGGCATCGGAGTCGAACAGCCGCCGCAGACCTATAATATGGGAGGTATGAAACAACGTTGAACATGGCTGGATTTCTCTCAGTTTTGTGCTTTGGCACGGCTGCATGTTTTTGAAAGTGCTAAACAAATGCGATCGATATGGAACAGCAAACAATAGCCGTTTATCAAAACAGCAGGATACCGATGTTCACTATACGTGAGAAACACATTCTGCGACTTAGCAAGGAGCTGCCGTGGAGCCGGGTTGTATGGTGCCGTAGCAGCGATGAGCTGACTAATATATTGCCGGTCGTGGATACACTGTTGACCTGGCGTTTCAAACAGGAGTGGTTCGCCATGGCTCCGCGTCTGCGCTGGATCGGCACTCCGGCGGCCGGGCGTGATCTTTTTGAAATCACCCGGATTCCCGAAGATGTGCAGATAAGAAACGGTACATTTCACGGAGCCTTTATGGCCGAAACAGCACTTGGAATGATTCTGGCGGTGAACCGTGGAATTTTAACAGCCCTGCGTCATCAGCTTCAGGGAGAATTATGGCCTCGATCGGCGCTTTTTGAAAGCAGAGTTGTTGCCGGCACTCATGCGGTTATCCTCGGTTTTGGTCATATCGGCCAGCACATCGGCAGATTGCTCAAACCTCTGGGGATTAAAATCACCGGTATTCGACGCCATGTTGAGAGTGCACCCCCAGTTTGGTTTGATGGTTGCGATCGGGTGTTGGGATTGGAACAGATGCATAATGTTCTGCCGCAGGCAGATCATCTGGTGGCCGTTCTGCCCTCCGATACTGGTACCGACAAGCTTTTGAACAACGCGGCGTTTGCAGCTATGCCGCGTCATGCAGTGCTTTATAATCTCGGTCGCGGCAACTGTGTTGATGAAGAGGATCTGGCACATGCACTGCGTACCGGCATGATTGCCGGAGCCTGTCTGGATGTTTTTGCCCAAGAACCGCTTACGGAAGATTCTCCGTTGGCGGATGACAAACTGCCCGGCCTGCTGCGTATGCCGCATGCCTCGGCGTTCTGTGACTGCTATCTCGACCGCTATCTGGATGAGTTCATTGCGTGGCTGAAAAACTCTGTTTGAGATTCCGGTACAGAATCACATGCGAAGGGATAATCATTTGTGCAGAAGATAATCAATGTAAGTTCTGTTCAGGAGATGTGGCGGGCGGCTGCGGAATTTGCGCTGTTGCTTAAACCCGGTATGGTGGTGGCGCTGCATGGTGATCTCGGTTCCGGTAAAACAACCTTTATGCAGGGGGTCGCTGCCGCGCTCGGTGTCAGGCGCCCCGTTACTTCGCCGACCTTCACAATCGCCAACGAATATCAAACCGACGCATTTACTTTGGTGCATATGGACCTCTATCGTCTCGGTGGCGCGGATGATCTGGATGCAATCGGGTTCAACGAACACCTTGAAAATGGAGCCGTTGTCGCTTTGGAGTGGCCGGAAAGAGCGCTGGGGGTTGTTCCGCCGGATGCCTGGCATATTCACTTTGCCCTCGGTTCAGTCGATTATGAGCGGGTTGTACGCATCACAGCCGGAGATGGGACGGTGTAACACCACTATGTTTTCGCACAAAACAAGCCGCTTCAATTGACCCGAATATGAAAAACAAAAATTTTTAACATTAGCTCTTGCATGGTCAAAACCCCTTTGCTATATTGACATCACTTTTTTGCGGGGACGTGGCGCAATTGGTTAGCGCACCGGACTGTCGATCCGGTGGTCGCGGGTTCGAATCCCGTCGTCCCCGCCATTTTGTCGTAGATGCAAGGCGCACGGTTTGCAGCTATAGTGACTATGCTGGAAGCCGTACAACGCCGCAAATGCCGTAAATAGGATTATTAGGCACCGCCGATTGAGCGTTAGCCCTGTCGACAGCCACTCCCGCGGCAACAGCGATCAGAAGTGTTGCCCAGCAACGATATAGTGTTGTTTTGTAATGAATTGTCCCCTTTTAAGATTAAAATTTTTCTCTCTTCACTGCATACAGTATGTCATTGTGATATACAATGATCAAGGTTGAAAATGGTTGAATTTGCTCAGGGACAAGGATATTTCATCTCAAAAGAAACGCCCCTGATTATGGGTCAGCACTCAGCGAGAATACCCTCCCTTTTGACAAAAGCACAGGCTTTTGATATATTTAAAACTATTAAGTGATATCACAACGTCAAGCCACCAGGAGAGGTATTATGAGCAATCAAAAACGGGCAGTAATTTACAATTTTAGATTTGGCGCGGTTTGCGCGCTTTTCGCGATGTTGTGTGTCAATAAACTTCCGGCCGCCCCTCAGCCGCTGGTTTTTTATGATTTTGAGGAGGGTAGCGGCAATACTGTCATCAATCAAGGCACCATGAGCGGCGATGGTATGATTATGAACACAGCCGATTGGATTAGCGGCACACCCGGCAGCAATGACGGCGGTTATCGGTTTAACGGACTGACCGGCGCGGCGAACCTCAACTACATCGAGACCGGTTTCACCGCCGGTGAGCTGGGTGTTTATCATGCCACCGAGGTTCGCCCTTTCACCATGGCCTGCTGGCTGCAAGGCGGCAGGGAAGCGAGTTTTGAAATTGTCTTCGGTCAGCCGCTGGCAGGCGGCAGTCGCCCGATGCATATTGGTTTGCGTGATGCGGAACCGCACTTTGGCTTGCACGACGATGATCTGCACTATTCGAGCAAACTGCCAACAGGAACTTGGCATCATCTGACCTTTGTGTTGAGTGCTGATAATATTCAGCGCGTTTTTGTCGACGGTAAGTTCTGTCAGGCGCGCTTGGCGGAACGCACCGGCATCTTTAACGACGCTCCAATCATCCTCGGTGCCATGCGCAATGATTATATTAACTCTCCCGACGGCGCTGTTGACGATGTGGTTATATATAACGAGGAGCTCTCCTTTTCGCAGATACAGTTTCTGGTTGCGGGCGGCAGCCCTACCAATCTGCCTGAACGCATAGCAGGTGACGACGGACGGTTGGTTTACCGCACCTACCGGCGTAAACAACACTTGGAATCTCTATCGTGTTTACGGACACACCTCCGGTGCGCCGGTATCCTGGTGGGATGCGCATCTGACTGCGACGAATATGATTTTTAATGGTGTCTCGGGACATCTGGCGACAATCAACAGCGATCGCGAAAATGAACTCTGTCGCTATCTGCGTAATTTATCGAACGGCGATTGCTTTATCGGTTTGACCGACAACGATACCAATCAGTGGAACACAGTTCTGTTTCCCGGCGCTTATGAGTCCGGAAAAATCGCCGATGTGCCGAATATCGAAGACCGCCGTACCAACGGCTGGGTCTGGGTGACCGGTGAACCCTTTGGTGCCGAGACCTATCGCAACTGGCGCGATACCGAACCCAACGATGCCGGTGCAGGTGAAGACGCGGTTATAATCTTGACAACCGGCTATTGGAACGACCTCGGCAGCGGTATCCCTGGATCGGGTGAAGTTAGCGCTTTACGCAATGCTATTTTCGAGTGGGAACTGAACTCATCGGAGCCAATTGAAAATGCTGTCATCGCCTCGTCGATTCCCGATGCGGAGGATATACCGGGAGCTGATTTGAAGGTGGATGGTTCGTTTGTGGGGGTCTGGGTGCGTGACGCGGGTGAAATAGATGGAATTCGCACCGCGGCTGAAATTCTCGCATCCGGTGCTGGCACAGTGATTGTGACCAATCAGAACATCCCGATGATTAATTTTTCGGATCCTGATCTGGCTACAAATGCCAATGATGTTCTCTTTCCCAATAATCAGCCGTATTTTGCCAATGTTGAAGGGGTTGCGGAAAATCACTGGGTCGCTTATTATCGCGGCAGAGTGGTGGTGCCAGCGGGAGAGGGTGGACTTTACACCTTCGGGGTGCATGCCGACGACGGTTTCGCACTGCGTATTGCCGGAAGGAGCTGGCAGTCGGTGCATGGCAAAGGGGTGATTGATTTCGCCAGCGCCGCAATGGACACTATCTATGCTGAAAACACCTCCGACAGCGACACGCGCGGAATCATCGATCTGCCCTCCGGGATTCATGACATTGAATTGCTGACCTACAACATGGAGTCAGAGCAGCATCATGAACTCTATGCCGCAAAGGGCGCGTTCACCAATGATGCCGACACCACAAGCTGGCGACTTGTCGGCCACAAGAGTATTGGCGATATGAGTTATGTCGGTCTTTCCGCCAACTGGGAAGTGTGGCATGCTGATAGTGTCAGTCCAAATAATCTGGCGGCAGCTTGGACAGCAGTATCCGGGTACATCAACGGCACACTTAACTACTCGAACTGGCCGGAGATCAATTTTTATGATCCGGAAAACGGAGTAAGGCACGACATTGTGTTGCCAGGCAGCGTGACGTTTCCCTGGGACACCGCTGTAAATGATGATTACAAGGCGCTGTTCGCCCGCACTACTCTCGATATACCGGAGCAGATGCCGCTTAGTCTTGGTTTTATGGCGGATGACGGAGTCAGCCTGACAGTTTCAAATCAGACATGGGAAGCAATTATATTAGCTGAAAAACCGGATCAGACCTCGATCAACGGTGATACAATGACCTTGACCTCGGCTAACGCAATTACTGTCGGCAGCATGAATCTGGCGGCGGGCAGCTATCCGTTGAGCGTACTCTATCATGAGATCGGCGGTGCCTCATATCTGGATATATTCCAGTTCAACGTTGAGGCGTACAATGCTCAGTTGTCAAAATACTTTGTGTATCGGACATTGTCGGCGGATAGTGCGGAAACAATTACCGACATCAATGGATTGCAGCTCTTTGAACGCAAGAGCATGATGATGATCATACGTTAAGATCAAGAGCCGCGCCGGTGGTTAAAAAACGCGCATGAAAAATACTGTTTTGATTTAGAAGTTGATTTTACAACTGCTGTTAATTTGTCATAATTAACAACTGAGTTTAATCAATTAAATCGGAGATATACGATGTGTCGTTTGAAAGTGATTCAATTGGCAATAGTCTCAGTATTGTTTTTGGGCGCGGCTTTTTCCACTGCCGCTATGACAAAACCGAATGTTGTTTTGTTTCTGGCGGATGACATGGGTTTTGCCGACTGCGGGGTTTATAACTGTACAGATATTCTAACTCCGCATATTGATTCGCTGGCGCACAACGGAGTTCGCTTTACCAATGGTTATACATCAGGTTGCGTTTGCAGTCCAACGCGAGCCGGTCTGATCTCCTGCCGGTATCAACAGCGTCTGGGATTTGACGCCAACGCCGAAGGCAAGGCCAGACCAGGCACTGTCGACCGCGGCCCGCGCGCGCTTGATATAAATCAGATAACTTTTCCGCAGCGTATGAAGGCGCTTGGCTACGCCACCGGCATGGTTGGCAAGTGGCATATCGGCTCGGGTGACGGTTATCGACCCAATCAGCGCGGTTTTGATTTTTTTTATGGCATCATGCCGCACGGCCTCGGCGCGAAGGGTCCGCATGGCGAAACTCCGCCGCCGACTTACCGCGACGAAGTCGCTGTTGCGACACCGCCGAACCACATGGAAACTTTCTGTGATGAGTCGCTTAAATTTATCGACGACAACCGAGATAAGCCTTTTTTGCTCTATATGGCATTCACTGCTGTTCACGGACCTTTTGTGGCGCCGGAACCCTGGTTTAGTCGGCAGGAGAGCTCTTTGCCTGCCGCCCGCCGTCGATACGCCGCTGACATGGCGCAGCTTGACAAGGTTGTAGGTCGCGTTATGCAGCGTTTGCGTGAACGCGGACTGGAGGAAAACACGCTGGTCTTTTTCCTGAGTGATAATGGCGGCCCGGGCGGAGCTGTTAACAACGGAGCTCTGCGCGGCACTAAATGGACTGTTTGGGAAGGTGGCATTCACGTGCCTTTTATTGCCTACTGGAAAGGACGCTTTGAGGCTGGACGCGTGCTTGATCAGCCGGTTATACAACTTGACATACCCGCTACAGCTTTCGCCGCAGCAGGCGCCGAGGTTGCGCCGGATTGGAATATTGATGGCGCGAATCTGCTGCCGCTGCTTGAAGGCAAAAGTGACGCTGCTCCTCATGAAGCGCTTTTTTGGCGCTTCGGTGTGCAGTACGCTGTGAGGCAAGGCGATTGGAAACTCGTCAAGCCGCATATCAACATGGCACCCCGCTTGCATAATCTCGCTCAGGACATTGGCGAGCAGAATGATCTCGCCGCTCAGCATCCGGAAAGAGTTAAACAGCTTCAGGAGCTGTGGGACAAGTGGAACGCTAAAAATGAACCCCCGCGCTGGATTGATCAGCGCTGGAATGGCGACGGCGCAAAGTTCATAAGAAAAAACCGCAGGAAGGCAGTTAAAAAACCCGCGGTGTCAGCGCCTGATAGTTGGTTAGAACCTGTTCAGTTGTCAGGATCGTGGGATAGAGTCGCAGTAGCGCTATGTTTCCGTAGAAGGGTGCGAGTTCAACCGGCGATGCGACCGCGCCGTTTATTGTGCCGAGTCCGGTATGGTTGTTCCCAGTCCAGACAAGCAATTCTCCATTATCGATTTGCGCTTCGGAGCGCAATTCCCCGTTAACATAAAGGCGGGCCATGTTGTTATTAATATCCATGATCCCGAGCGCATGAATGAAGGCGCTGCGTTGCGAGAGGGACAGTTCGTTTAAATTGAAGGCGGCGTCCACCGTGTTTGTGGTGTCGTCACGCAAGTGCAGACGCAACTGTGAGCCGTTGAGCGCCAGCGACATGCCCTCGACACTGCCACCAGTTTCAAACAACACCTCGTTGCCAATCAAATCAGCTGGTCGGAAAACCATTTCAATCGAGGCGCTGTCTGCGTATGTTTCACCGGCGAGGTAACGCCAGGCTGTGGCAGTCGCGCCAGCGCCGCCATTGAAGTGCCAGGCATTGGTTATGCCGGCGAAACGGTGATCGGTTACGGTAATACGCTGAACACCGTTGAGAACCCAGTCAAAGATGTTGGTATCACCGCTGTCGCTGAAGGAGCCGATCGAGTCCTTGATAAAGGTTGCGTCGCTCTGCGCTTCGTTGTCGGCATCGAAGTTAAGCTGCACACCGCACGTTACGCCGTCGCGCAGTCCGAGTGTATCACCGCTGCCGATCATATAATGCTCTTGGATTCGTTCAAACGACAGCACGTTGTTGTAGGTCGCGACATCGTCAATCACACCGTTGAATGAAGCGGTGTTGTTGGTTGTTATTTCCTGAAAGCGCGTTGATCTCGACCACATTTAAAGCATGGTCATAGATGCGCACTTCGTCGAAGCTTCCCAGCAGCGAGCCGCCGATATACAGATTGTCGTTCGCCACCGTGTTTATCGGCGTGGAGTTGCGGACACTGTAGCCCTCCAGCTTGCCGTCAACGTAAAGCCGGACATCGATGGCATCGGGATTCTCTTTTGGCGGCAGAAGCGCCAGAACATGGTGCCACTGGTTGTCGTTGACCGGTGTTGTTCCGCCTATATAGCCGGTATGTATTTCAATTCTAATTGCTCCGACGACAGTTGATTCCAGCAGACGGAAGCTGAATCTTTCTCCGACTGCGGCATTGCCCCAGTGCGATATGTAGCCTGATGTTCCCGTGGTTTTGATCCAGGCGGAAACTGTGCGAGGTTGTGTGCCGACAACACCTTTGTAACCGTCGTTAACCTCTATGCGTCCGTTTGCGACAGGTTTATAAATGGCATAGGAGGTGCCGGATGGAATTGGAGCAAGATCAGCATCACTCCAGTTGTCGCTGTTTATCGTGATGAAATTTCCTGTATGTCCATAGCCTGAGAGGTCGGCGGTTGTGGTGCCGTTGCCCTCCTCCAATGCCCAGTGCAGGACAAGTTCCGCCTGCAGATTGAGTGTGGCAATAAAACCCGTCAGGGCTAGTACTGCAAAATATGCTTTTGTCATTTTTATTCCTTTTTTAACACAATTAAAAATCTCTCTTTGTGTTGTGATGTAAGTTGCGGTTTGAAAATCATAGCGTGAGTTCGAGCAGGGTTTTTATAATGTGGCGGGTTTCCAGCGATAGGTTGACGATGTGTTTAATGAAGTCGAGAGAAAGCTGTCTGCTCCAGCCTTGTCAATATGAGCATCCTCGACATAGCACCTACACTGGACAGCCCGGTCATAGCCGGATTGCATTTTCGCCACCAGGTAACAGGGCAATCAAAAAAGCGGTCTTTATTACAAAACTGTAAACTTTTCTCTTTTAGATTCACTTCGATCCGCAAAATTGCTAAAATACGCACATAAATGTCTCAAAGCAGAAATAAAAAGGTGTTGCGGGCTGTTAGACGCCCTTTTGAATGGGCCGGAATTTTTCTGGCCACTCTGATTGTGCCTTGTCTGACCGTCAAAGGTTGTGACAGAGTGGCCTCTCTGGTAGCGTGGGGCGGCATGAATTTCATGCAACGTGACAGAAGAGTTGCCAGTGCCAACCTTAAAATAATTTATGGAGAAAGGCTTACACCATATCGTGAACACGTTATTATATATCACGCATTCCGTAATATGGCAGCTGTGGTAGTCAAGCTTTTCTGGATATACCGTAACAGTCGTCGCCGTCTGGAACAGTTGATTCTCGCAGATCACAAAATAGCGGAAATCATTAGAGAGGCTCATCCTTCCATCAATATCAGCGCACACATCGGTAACTGGGAGCTGCTCTCGCAAATCTGTATTTTAAACGGAGTCCCCATGACCAGCGTTGCGAAAAGTATCGGCAGTAAAGCCATGACCAGCCGACTTCGTCGTATTCGATCGTGTATCGGGCAGACGATTGTGCCGCATGAGGGAGCTCTGCGCCGACTGGTTTACGCATTGCGACATAACTCTTCGCTAGGGTTACTGGTTGATCAGCTGACACCAATTAAACAAGGTGGGGCCTGGCTCAAATTTTTTGGAATTCATGTGGATGTCTCAATCGCACCGGCCAGACTCTCAAGGCGACTTAACGTTCCGATTATTGTTGCCTGGTCACGCCCCTTGAAGGATGGCCGCTACAAAATTGAATTTCTGAAACGGTTTGATCCCGATCCTGATGTGGATGATCTGACACGCAGTCAGGAAATTTTGGATTTGTTTGAGCAAATAATCCGTCGTCATCCCTCATGCTGGACACTTAATTACCGACGCTGGCGGACTGTTCATCCGGATGATCCACCGGAGCGATATCCATTTTACGCACGCAAACGAAATAAAAATAATGTTTTTTCAAATTAACCGTTGCAAATGCCGCTTCTGTTCTGATATAGTGCCCCTCGTTTGAGCGCCTCTAGCTCAATTGGATAGAGCACCTGACTACGGATCAGGAGGTTGCAGGTTCGACTCCTGCGAGGCGCGCCACGAAAAACGGTTTATAGTGCGGGGTGGAGCAGCTTGGTAGCTCGTCAGGCTCATAACCTGAAGGTCA
>CAYOQJ010000023.1:0-47377 GCA_964406095.1 uncultured Lentisphaeraceae bacterium | reverse complement strand
AACCCAGCTCACGTACCGCTTTAATTGGCGAACAGCCAAACCCTTGGGACCTTCTCCAGCCCCAGGATGCGATGAGCCGACATCGAGGTGCCAAACCGCGGCGTCGATGTGAACTCTCGGCCGCGATCAGCCTGTTATCCCCGGAGTACCTTTTATCCGTTGAGCGACGGCGCTACCACGAGCTACCGCCGGATCACTAGGTCCTGCTTTCGCATCTGCTCGAGATGTCTCTCTCACAGTTAAGCCACCTTCTACCCTTGCGCTCGACGCACGATTGCTGACCGTGCTGAGGTGACCTTCGAACTCCTCCGTTACAATTTGGGAGGAAACCGCCCCAGTCAAACTGACCCTCTGGCATTGTTCCGCGGCCGGATAACGGCTCGCGGTTAGAAGTCCGCCCAGCCAAGACCGGTATTTCACTGGCGCCTCCGCGACTCCTGACGAAGTCGCTTCCAAGGCTCCCGGCTATGCTACACATGACTGACCAGAATCCAGTACCAGATTACAGTAAAGGTTCACGGGGTCTTTCCGTCCTTCTGCGGGAAGCCGGCATTTTCACCGGCATTACAACTTCACCGAGATCCTCGTTGAGACAGCGCCCATATCGTTACACGATTCGTGCAGGTCGGAACTTACCCGACAAGGAATTTCGCTACCTTAGGACCGTTATAGTTACGGCCGACATTCACGGGGGCTTTGGTTCAGAGCTTCTTCTTAATGAATAACCCCTTGCCTTGACCTTTCCGCATTGGTCACGTGTCACACTCTATACATCCACTTACATGTTCGCAGAGTGCTATGTTTTTGTTAAACAGTCGCATGGGCCCGTTCACTGCGCCCCGGCTCAGGCCGGGGACCCCTTCTCCCGAAGTTACGGGGCTAGATTGCCGAGTTCCTTAACGAGGTTTCTCTCGCGCGCCTTGGTATATTTGTACCCTCCCACCTGTGTCGGTTTTGGTACGGATGCCGGTTCGATAACTAGAAGTTTTTCCTGGAGGCGTGGCGTCACGCGCTTGGGTTCCCCAAGGGGATCCCTCCCTCACGTTTCAGAATAAAGGCCCCGGATTTTCCTGAAGCCTCTTCCTACGCGCTTGAAAGCACTATTCCATCAGTACTTCGCGCTAGCCTTCCCCGTTCTCCGTCGTTCGAACTCTCACCGGCAGTCACGGAATGTTAACCGTGTGTCCATCGCCTACGCCTCTCGGCCTCGGCTTAGGTTCCGACTGACCCCGGGCGGACGAACCTGCCCCGGGAAACCTTGGGATTCCGGCGACCGGGATTCTCACCCGGTTTTTCGTTACTCATGTCCGCATAATCACTACTCTGAAGTCCACCGCCGCTTCCGCGTACGGCTTCAACCCGTCAGAGTACGCTCCTCTACCATATCCGCTTAAAGCGGTATCCGCGATTTCGGCACACAGTTTGACTCCCGATCATTTTCGGCGCGGGATCACTCGACCAGTCAGCTGTTACGCACTGTTTAAATGATGGCTGCCTCTAAGCCAACATCCTGGCTGTCTGCGCAACCCCACATCCTTAGTGACTTAACTGTGTTTAGGGGCCTTAATCGGCGGTCTGGGCTGTTTCCCTTTCGACTGTGAAGCTTAGCCCCCACAGTCTCACTCCCCGACTGACGCGTGCGGTATTCGGAGTTTGACAAGTTTCGGTAACCCGGTATAGGCCCCTAGACCAATCAGTGCTCTACCCCCGCACGGTGCATTATCGGAGGCTGCCCCTAAAGGCATTTCGAGGAGAACCAGCTATCACCCGGTTTGATAAGTCTTTCGCTCCAACCCACAAGTCATCCGAGCCCTTTTCAACGGACACCGGTTCGGTCCTCCACCGCATGTTACTGCGGCTTCAACCTGCTCATGGGTAGCTCACTCGGGCTTCGGGTCCACCCCATGCGACTGAACACGCCCTGTTCAGACTCGCTTTCGCTACGGCTCCCCTTTCGGTTAACCTTGCCACATAGGGTGACTCGCGGACTCATTATGCAAAAGGCAAACGGTCACCTGCCGAAGCAGGCTTCCATAGCTTGTGGGCATGCGATTTCAGGTCTGTTTCACTCCCCTAACAGGGGTTCTTTTCACCTTTCCCTCGCGGTACTAGTTCACTATCGGTCATCACGGAGTACTTAGCCTTGGAGGGTGGGCCCCCCGGATTCAGACAGGGTTTCACGTGTCCCGTCTTACTTGGGATACCGCTAAGGCCGTTTACGATTTCGACTACGGGGCTTTCACCCTGTGCCGCCGCACTTTCCAGAGCGTTCGTCTCTCGTAAACAGTCCCATGCCGCGGTCCCGCAACCCCGACCCGCAAGCGGATCGGTTTGGGCTGGTGCGCGTTCGCTCGCCACTACTTGCGCAGTCTCTGTTGATTTCTTCTCCTTCGGGTACTGAGATGTTTCACTTCCCCGAGTGTCGCTTCAGTGCCCTATTTTATTCAAACACTGATGTCACCCTATGAAAGGTGACGGGTTTCCCCATTCGGAAATCTCCGGATCAGAGTGTGCGTGCCACTACCCGGAGCTTATCGCAGCTTACCACGTCCTTCATCGCCTCGTGATGCCAAGGCATCCATCGCATGCCCGTATACGCTTGGCCGAAGAGTTTTTCTCTCGTCCATCTCGTCTTACGTTGCAATTCTCTTCCCAGACTATGCAGTTTTCAAAGATCAATCGCCTCGCATCCCGCAGGATGTCCGGCTTAAAAAATTCTGTCACCGTCGCGTCTTTTTCGAGAGCACACAGTGCTCTCAAATTCGAGAGAAAAGTTTCCCCTCCGGCTTGCCCGGGCGTAGTTCGGAACCCGTTGTGCGGCCCGGCTTGCCAGCCGTAGCCTTGGCAAAGGCTGGTGGGCGTGCCTGGAATCGAACCAGGGACCTCATCCTTATCAGGGATGCGCTCTAACCAACTGAGCTACACGCCCGTAATGGACTTTCACTTCCGACCTCGCGGGGCTTGCCCAGGTGTAGTTCGGATATTGCTGTGCGGCCCGGCTTCGGTTCGTCGCCAAACGCTTCTCAGCTTCGCCGTGGCAGGCTTCTCCCTTCGTAAGCTCCGGTCGAAGCCTGGTGGAGGCAGCCGGGTTCGAACCGGCGACATCCAGCTTGCAAAGCTGGCGCTCTACCAACTGAGCTATGCCCCCGATGCCGCCCTACTCTCTCGACGCTCGTTTAAGTGCTCTTGAGAACCTCGCGGTTCAGAGGGGATACGGAACTTTCATAACCTGTGCCGGCTGTTGTGAGTGCATGTTACCATGCCTCGCTGCCCCGAAGGGCATTCCACCTTCGCTCCGCCTGCGCGGAGCTGCTCCTTAGAAAGGAGGTGATCCAACCGCTGGTTCCCCAACGGTTACCTTGTTACGACTTCATCCCAATCACCACCCACACCTTAGACGGCTCCCTCCATTGCTGGTTGGTGCACCGGATTCGGGTGCAGACGGCTTTCATGATGTGACGGGCGGTGTGTACAAGGCCCGGGAACGTATTCACGGCGCCGTAGCTGATGCGCCGTTACTAGCAAATCCAACTTCATGTGGTCGGGTTGCAGACCACAATCCGAACTGGGGCCGGTTTTGGGGATTGGCTCCGCCTCGCGGCATTGCTTCCTTCTGTACCGGCCATTGTAGCACGTGTGCAGCCCCGGATGTAAGGGCCATACTGACTTGACGTCGTCCCCACCTTCCTCCCGTGTGAACGGGCAGTCTGTCCAGAGTCCCCGGCATTACCCGCTGGCAACTGGACATAGGGGTTGCGTTCGTTGCTGGACTTAACCAAACACCTCACGGCACGAACTGACGACAGCCATGCAGCACCTGTATGACACCCTCGAAGGAATCCCTGTTTCCAGGGAGTTGCAGTCATATGTCAAACCCGGGTAAGGTTCTTCGCGTTGCATCGAATTAAGCCACATGCTCCTCTGCTTGTGCGGGCCCCCGTCAATTTCTTTGAGTTTTAACCTTGCGGCCGTACTCCCCAGGCGGCACACTTAACGCGTTAGCTCCGGGACCGGAGGGGTGAAATCCCCCAACCCCAAGTGTGCACCGTTTACGGTCGGGACTACCAGGGTATCTAATCCTGTTTGCTCCCCCGACTTTCGCGCCTCAGCGTCAGTTGCGTTCCAGAGATCCGCCTTCGCCACCGGTGTTCTACATGATATCAACGCATTTCACCGCTACACCATGTATTCCGATCTCCCCTCCCGCACTCAAGTTCAGCAGTTTCGGGCGCACTTTCCAGGTTGAGCCTGGAGATTTCACACCCGACATACTGTACCGCCTACGCGCCCTTTACGCCCAGTAAATCCGAACAACGCTCGCCACCTCTGTATTACCGCGGCTGCTGGCACAGAGTTAGCCGTGGCTTCCTCTTAAGGTACCATCTGCTTGCCTTGATGTTATCGCAGTTCGCTTTTTCCCTTATGACAGGAGTTTACAACCCGAAGGCCGTCATCCTCCACGCAGCGTCGCATCGTCACGCTTTCGCGCATTGCGAATGATCCTCGACTGCAGCCTCCCGTAGGAGTCTGGGCAGTGTCTCAGTCCCAGTGCGGCTGGTCGTCCTCTCAGACCAGCTAGCCGTAAGCCTTGGTGGGCCATTACCCCGCCAACAAGCTGATGGCATACGGACTCCTCCCCGAAGGACAGGCCCCGAAGGGTCCCCGCCTTTAACCTCCGCAGCATGCGCTGCGGCGCCACATCCGGTATTAGCCGCGATTTCCCGCGGTTATCCCCGCCTCAGGGGTAGATTGTCCATACATTACTCGCCCTTCCGCCACTCTCACCTGGATTGCTCATCCGAAGAATTGCGCCTCAGGATCCCGTTCGACTTGCATGCCTAATCCACGCTGCCAGCGTTCGTTCTGAGCCAGAATCAAACTCTCAGTAAGAAATTCCGGCTGCTCGATTACAGTGGAATAAATTCCATGTAAAGAACAGTTTTGTTCATTATAATTTGCTAGCACAAGTTATGTCTGTTCCGCATCCCCTCTGAATCGTGATCCAGAAGAGATACACTTAAACTCTCGGTTTTCAAAGAACATCTTCGCGTCGTTCCGGTGCGGGGTTCCGCTCCGTGACGCAGCTGATCAAGTTATCAAAAAATTGATCGCTCAGTCAACCACGAACCTTGAAAAAAACCATTTATTTTTTCAGGCCCGCTCCCCCGCCGGGCGGCTCTGTGCGAGCCATCTCCGTTGAGGAAGCGCAAAGATTAACACGCCAGCTCTGAGCTGTCAACTGCGCAGGCTCATAAAATGCTAACTTTTTTTTCGATAGAAATCCTGTGTGATTTGTCGGCAGATAATACGCATCAACCGGTTTCAAAACCCGTGCGGTTTTTGCGGTCAAGCAGATAGTTGGCGGCGGAGTCGCCAACTACCTCTTCTTTAACGCTATCCCAAACCAGTTCGCGTTTCAATCTGAAAGAGTTCAGTGCCAGATGCATGGGCATTGTCACTCTGCGCGCATAGGGCAGGTTGCTTTCAGGCGCAGATCTGTTTTTCACCGCATCCAGAAAGTTGCGTTGATGTCCCGGCGAGCGTTTCAAGGTCTTAGGTACATCCGGAAGGTCATTCAGTTCTTCGCCGTTGACACGGATCACCCGGGTCTTATAATCACAGGTCAGGGTGCCCTTTTCACCCTCGAAATGGGCACCGATCAACATTTTATCCGCACCGGGAAACTGCGGCGGCGCGGTTGTCCAGAAGACATCCAGGTTTTTGAATTTAAAATCGACATCGATCCACTTGGGTGTATCGGCTATACCGTCCGAAGGAATATCGCCACGGGCATTGATCCGGGATAATCCCACTGGATTGAGTGCCATGAAAAGAATGTCGGCAATGTGGCACCAGAAGTCGCCGAAGACCCCGCCCGAATAATCAAAGAAGTAGCGAAAACTTCGGTGACAGCGCACCGGCGTATAGTTGACATAGGGAGCCGGACCGAGCCACATGTTCCAATCAAGATTTGATGGCGGCTGTTCATCCGGCGGAAAACCCAATCCCTTGGTTCCGCCCTGTTTCCAAAGTCGTACTGTATGCACACGTCCCAGTGCTCCGGACTGGATAATCTCCGCCACGCGATGATAGTTTTCGCCGGCATGAATCTGGGTACCAAGCTGAAAGATCGCTTTGTTGCTTAACATTGCACGCTCCATGCGCTGCCCTTCACGCAAGGTATATGAAAGTGGTTTTTCCCCGTAAACATCCTTGCCGGATTCAAAGGCCCAGATAGCCACCAGAGCATGCCAGTGATCGGGCGTGGCACAGGTCACCACATCGATATCCTTACGGTCTAGAATGCGTCGGAAATCCGCGCAGGTTTTCGGATCAGCTTCGGGGCGGCGCTCTTTAAGCAGCTTAACACCCCGTGCAAGATGCTCTGAATCGACGTCACACAGAGCCGCGGTTTCAACATCAGGAAAAGCTGAGAACCAGCGGATATGACTGGCCCCCAGGCTGCCGGTACCGATATGTGCTACTCTGATACGCTCCGACGGCGGTGCGCCGGTTTTAGCGCCAATGGCAAACGGCGCGGCGCACAAGGCGGCTCCGGAGTATTTCAAAAAATCTCTGCGTGCTTTCTTTATTTTTATCATCATAAACTCCCTGAAGATGCAGTCGTTACCAACTGTAACTAAGCTTCGCTCAATTTTTCCCAGCTTTTTATTCGAACATGCCGCACAGCCAAATGAGATAGTTGCGGGTTATATCGTTGCATTCGCTCTGGCTGGCACGTTTCAGAGACTGGATTACGGCAGTGCGTCTCGCCACATCGCAATCAGGCGCACTTGCAGCCACCGCAATATCCAGCAGTGCCTGCCGGGCCACGGAGCGTTCCATCACCGAACCGTCATTCATAATATCGGCAATTTCACCGACCAATTCCGCTCCGCGCTTGACTGCCGCTTCACGCGCCTGCACTCTGAAACGTTCGTCTGTCAGAGCGAAGCCGCGCAGTACGTATCCCGGATCATCATCCAGATTTCTGATCTCTATCCTGCGAAAACGGGCAAACTCACCTGATTTACCGTGATTGGACTGGAAACCGACTGCCCCTGTTATCAGCTTTTTGTCAAAGGCCTTGACAGTATTTATATCGGCTTTAGTCGCCAGCTTCCCGTCAACTGAAACCTCAATTATATTACGGTCGCATCTAATCTGCATACGATGCCAGACTCCGGTGGTTTCGTCCGGACGATTACTGACCGCCACAAGTCCGTACAGCGAGGCTGTGCAATGCAGATCATCACGATGCGGCTTCCAGGGTGCCAGCAACTGGACTTCAACCCCTGTTTCCCAGGGGTTAGACGGTGCGCATCGAATCAGAACGCCGCTGTTGCCAGTTTTGGAAAGCAGATATTCAAAGCGTAGCATGAAGTTGGCATAGACCCCGGCCGAGAAGATGTCGCCGCCCCCCTTGTCACGGGTTTCAAGTATGCCGTCAACCACTTCGAAAGAGGGTTTTTTGTCTGCAGGCGTAACCCATCCTGTCAGATCACGACCATTGAACAAATCGACAAATCCGTCGGTCTGCCCGGCATAAGCCGACCAGCCAACACAGCCGATACCGATGACACAGCACAAAATTTTTAATGAACAGTTCATATCAACCTCAATTTGATTATCCGTTTGTTCCCGGTGAGATCAAGAAACATCTACGACAGCGTTCATACTAAATTAAGCCTCCGTGCATTTGCTCTTGCAAGTCAGGGCTCGGAGATGCGTCCGACGTAGCACACTGTATACTAGAAATTTTCGGAAATGATTAGTAAATTCACAAGATTAATATCCACTGAATTCAATCCTGTAATCCTGTCAAAAAAACGAATTTTGTGACTGTGCAGACTTGTAGTATTGGAACGGGGTTGTTGGTTCACCTTCGATTACTTCGTTACACTCAGCAACTTTACAGCGTGACAGTCTTCACTTTCCGCCATGCTCCAAACGAAGACTGGTGGAGGTAAGGGGAGTCGAACCCCTGACCTCTTGAATGCCATTCAAGCGCTCTACCAACTGAGCTATACCCCCAGCATTTCCGAAAAGAGCGTTCATTAAATCATAACATCGTGCCGATTGTCAATTCTCACCACCCTAAGTTTTCACTTTTTTTACTCTTGTCCCTTCCGCCATATCAGAGCTATAATCATAGCTCGTGTTTATTTAAGGAGCTTCAATGAACAACATCTCACGCCGATCAATGATGCGCGGCACCCTCTCACTGGCCGCTTCACTATCTTTCTCAGGCTGCCTGCATGGCGACAGATCAAGAAAGAATCCCCCTAACCTGCTCTATATTTTTCCGGACGAATGGCGCCAGCATGCTCTCGGCTTCATGAAAAGCGATCCGGTATTGACCCCCAACCTGGATAAATTCGCGGCAGAGTCTGTAGTATTCGTAAATGCTGTTAGCAATATTCCCATTTGTAGCCCCCACCGCGCCATGCTGATGACCGGTCAGTATCCATCGACCAACGGCGTTTATACAAACTGCAACAGCGGTCAGCCAAATATTTTCCTTAATCCCGACACCCGCACTATCTCAAATGTACTCTCTGATAACGGCTATGATTGCGGTTATATCGGTAAGTATCACCTCGACTGTCCCACCGAAGAGGATGCCAAATACGGAGAAGGCCCACGAGGAAAACCAGGCAAACGCGGTGGAGGCGGCATAGTCTGGGATGCCTACACACCCCCCGGCAAACGCCGTCACGGCTTTAATTTCTGGCACTCATACGGATGTTGCGACAACCACTTTAATCCACACTACTGGACCGGTAGCAAACCCGTCAGCCAACCAACTCAAGTCAACCGCTGGTCGGTCTGGCATGAAACCGATGTGGCCGAAGCCTTCATCCGCAACGCCGACGGCAAGCAACGCGACCCCAACAAACCCTTTGCGCTTTTCATCGCACACAATCCCCCCCATATGCCTTTCAGTCAAGTACCGGATGAGTACAAAGCAATCTATGCCGACAAAACACCGTCATCACTTCTGGTGCGCAAAAATCTCAGTACACTGGATAACGGCACCCGTATAACCAATGGTAGCCGAGCCCCACAATCCGTGCAGGACTACTTTGCAATGATCACGGGTATAGACCAACAGTTCGCTAAACTGCTCAAAGCACTCAAAGAAAATAGCCTCGAACAAAACACCATTGTAATTTTCAGCTCTGACCACGGTGAAATGATGGGTAGCCATAACCTCATGGGTAAAGGTGTCTTTTATGACGAATCGTTCCTGATCCCCTTCATCATGCGTTATCCAGACAAACTGAAACCGCGTATCGAAAAAATGCACCTGAACACTCCGGATATCATGCCCACTTTGCTGGGAATTATGGGATTGGGCGATGAAATTCCGGAGTCAGTGGAGGGGACCGATTTCAGCAGAGTCGTACTGACCGGTAAAGGCGCCCGCGCTCAATCCAGTTTTTATATCGGTGGACTTCACAACACCAGCCGTAGCACACGCGCCGTGCGCACCGACCGCTACACCTTTGTGGTGCAACACGGCGGAAAAGCCGGCTACTTCCTGTATGACCGCGAGACCGACCCCTACCAGATGCGCAGTTGCGCTGCCGAACATCCTGAGATATGCCGTGAATTAACCGACGAAATGAACCGCTGGCTCAAGAAAACCAACGATCCCTGGACAGAGCTGCCTTGGCCAATTGTCTTCAAAAATGTCGTCGCCGTCAGAAGTAACGGGTTGTCTTTTAAAATTGATTTAACCCCTGAGTTCAAACCTGGCATGGAGATGGAATCTATCGCTCCATACAGCCGAATCGAACCGGATGCAAAAGGGCAGCAGTGGCTACGCTCTTCATCAATGAATGACCAACTGCGACACCACGAATACCTGCGCATATCAGACAAACTCAAGCCTGAAACCGAGTACAAATTGTGCTACACCTGCAAACTGAACAAGACATCAGCTCCCGGTGAACTCTACCACCTGGTCCGCTCACCATCATCGCAACACCGCGCCCTCAGAGAGTACTGGCAACAGAAACCCGGCCAAGAGAAAACTATCAGCGTTGATTTCACGACCGGCCAAGACCGCGACTACCAGTTGATCTTTGGCCTGCACTATCAAGCCGACGTTTCAATCCGTGACATATCAGTCAGGGAAATGAGGCAAAAAAATTAAATTAAAGATTGAACGTCAGAGTCTACGCCCAATCCGGGACTGCACCCAAATCGAACGGCTCCGCTTCGCGGAGCCGCAGACCTGATTTATCAATCCGGTTGAAAACCGGATCTACCGCGCCTGGCAATCCCGTATGCGGGATTGCTAAGAAGGACTAATCCCGCTTTGCGGAATCTTGCCCTTCGAGGAATGGACTATTTGTCGTTTTCCCTCTGAATAATTGAGGTAACAGCTTTAATTATGCCTCCGACATCAGCCAGATCGGTTGGGATAATCATCGAGTTGTTAGTCTGAGCCAACTTACCGAACTGCTGCAGATAATCATATGCCAACTGCATGTTCAAAGCCTGCATACCGCCCTCTTCACAAAGTGCTTTCGCAACTTCACGAATGCCGTTGGCCTGAGCCTCGGCAACCAGGAAAATTTCGCGCGACCGCCCCTCCGCTTCATTCACACGTTTCATTTTTTCACCCTCTGAACGGGCAATCGCCTCCTGGCGGTCGCCTTCAGCCCGGTTGATCTTGGCCTGACGATCACCCTCAGATTCAGCAATCAAAGCACGCTTCTCACGCTCGGCGCGCATCTGCTTCTCCATGGCATCACGAATGGTCTGCGGCGGAGAAATGTTTTTGATTTCATAACGCGTCACCTTTACACCCCATGGATCAGAGGCTTTGTCAACTGCCTCAACAATCGCACCATTGATTGTAGTGCGTTCTTCAAAACTTTTATCCAACTCCAGCTTGCCCATCTCGCTTCGCATAGTTGTCTGCGCCAACTGAGTGGTGGCAAAAACATAATTTCCTATTCCATAAGAGGCTTTGGCAGCATCCATCACCATCAGATATATTATACCGTCAACCTCAACCGCAATGTTGTCCCTGGTAATACACTGCTGCGGAGGAACATCTAAAGCCTGCTCTTTAAGCGAATGCTTGTAAGCCACCCGGTCAATAAATGGCATCAACAAATGAAAACCTGCCTCCAGTGTTGAATGATATTTTCCAAGACGCTCAATAATAAAAGCCTGCTTCTGAGGCACAATCCGCACACATTTAATCAATGTCCAAGCAATAAAAACCGCTATCGCGATTGCAATAAACCTTACAGGATCCATTTAATCACTCCTTTTTTTCTCCAGCTAAGCCGGAATATAACTTTACTAATCGCCTTTGCCAACTCTGTTCCGCCAACAACAGCTAACCATCTTCACCGGATTCGTCCGCTGTATCAGCCAATACAACTGGACCGACAAACAAAGTCAGATTTTTCTTGCCTGTAATTCTGACCCTCTCCCCGACTTCAATCTCGTCATCTGACTCAGCTTCCCAAAGACTTCCGGCAAACTCTACTTTGCCAGGATGATTCCGCTTAACTGCTTCAGTCACCTCAGCGAATTTGCCTATAAAGGAGTCCTCTAAACGTTCGCTCTCCCCTTTATCACCCAAAAATATTTTTTTCAAAAACCGTCTTAAAACCAGAATATAAACAATCGAGAGCAATGCGAAAATCAGCCAGGCCGCACTTTGACCGATCGGCAGTAACCAGCTTAACAACGCCACCGTTATCGCCGCCACACCGAAAAAAAGCGCCACAAAGCCCGGCGTTGAAAGCTCAATAAAAAAAAACGCTATCCCCAACAGAAGCCAGAATAAAGGTGTCATTTCCATATGTGAGTAATTACACCATTAAACTAACAACTATTCAATCATTAAAAATATAAAAAGCATTGCTCTCAGAATGTCACGGGTGTAAACTCCCGCCTTCATTTTCTCAAACGGGATTGTTTTTTATGAATAATGCAGAATATCCCTCACATAACGGCGCGTCACTCACCACGTTTTTTAATGTGAATAACATTCTTGTGCTTCAAAACAAAGTGACTCGTAATCAAGCAATCCAAACTGTTCTGACTCAATTGAGCCACGCAGAAAATATAGCTGACTTAGACAGATACATTCAAGCCGTTATCGAAAGAGAAAACAGCGGCAGCACAGCAATCGGCAATGGCGTAGCACTGCCACATGCTCGCTTCAGCAACATCAGTCGTCCATATATCGGCATTGCCACCTCGGCCGACGGCATCGACTTCGGCAACGAAAACACCCCCGTCCACCTGATCATGGCCATGCTTATCCCCACCTCACAACCAGGCCTTTACCTACAGATTCTGCGTGCAATGGGAACCGTTCTGAACGATCCCGACACAATAATCAAACTCAGCCAGATGAAAAGCGCCAATGAGATCATGCGCTTCTTCCAACGCGACGGTTTGACCCTCCCTGAATATGTCTGCGCTGCAGATATTATGCACAAGAATTTAATAACACTGCGAGATAACGACAGCCTGCAATGCGCGGTTGACTGCTTTATCAATAAAGAACTGGATGAAATTCCGGTGGTCGATAAAGATGGCGATATGGTTGGTATTGTCAGTGCCGACGCACTCCTGCAAGTTTGCCTGCCGGAATATCTTACCTGGATGAATGATCTATCGCCCATCATTAACTTCGAACCTTTCACAAATGTTCTGCGCAATGAACAAAACACTTGGCTGTCCGATATCCTGATTGAAAATTTTCCCTCCGTTCAATTGGATGAACCCGCCATCTCAGTAGCCGCCACTCTGCTGAAACGCAAAGCCGCAACTTGTTATGTGCTCGACAAAAAAAGATTGAAGGGTGCCATTAGTCTGCCCAATTTTCTGAACAAAATTTTCCGGGAATAATTTATGCACGCCGCCAATGCTACACCAACACCTGTATCACAGACGCTCGCTAAAATTGCCTCGGTTGCAGGATTAACTCTTTTCCTCAGCTGGGCCAGTCGCAAACTCGATATCGCAACCACAACCGAACAAAGTGTCGCCATAGCCACTTTCATGATTACCATCTGTACGACCCTGTTCTTCTGGACCCACCGCGTTGCAGTTGCTTTTCTGGGACTGGCAGTTTTAATCGGTACAAAAGCCATGACGCTGACCGAAGTGTTACACCATACCGAGCTCAATATCATCTTCTTCCTGATCGGAATGATGATCATCATCGGTGCTCTGAAAGACCTTGGCTTTCTGACCTGGATCATCCAAACAATCATCAACAAAAAAAAGATGACCGGTGCCACCTTCACTGTAATTTTGTGTTGCCTTTCCGCTGTGCTCTCATCAGTGGTCGGAGAAGTATCATCAATCGTTGTGGTTATGGCTCTTGTTTTCCAGGTTTGCGATACACTTAAAATAAATCCGATCCCATTCGTAATGATCTCGGTTCTGTGTACAAATATCGGCTCAGCAGCTACAATGCTGGGCAACCCCGTCGGCGTTTTCATCGGCAGCAAAGCCGGACTTACCTTCGGACAGTTTCTGGTCGGAGCCACACCTGTCGCCCTGGTCTGCGCAGTCGCCACCCTTCTTTTTATCTTGCTCTGGTATCGCAAAAATATCAACGAAATGAGCCTTAAAATGGAGGAGCGGCGGAAAATGAACCGAGGTCTCGGCCCGCTGGTCAGACTGCCGTACCGTCGCGGTATCTTTGTGCTAACCGCTACAGTTGTAACAATTGCATTTCATCACCAAATAGAAACCGCCCTGGGTCTTACAGGCCCGGACACTCAAAATGCCTTTCTTATCATGACACCCCTGATCGTTTCGGCCCTTTTAATGATCTACCGCCCCAAACGGGCACAACACTACGTCGAAAAAGAAATAGAGTGGTGGACTCTGCTCTTTTTCATGCTGCTCTTCTCAATCGCCGGCGGACTCTCTATAACTGGCGTAACTGATAATCTTGCAACCCAACTAACAAAACTCATCACAGGCGGTCCTGGCGCCATGACACCCTTTGTGATCGCACTCTCCTCCGTCGGCTCGGCTTTTATCGACAACATTGTTTTTGTGGCGGCCTTCACTCCCATTATCGAATCACTCATCGAACGTTCATCCGAATTCTCCATTCTATGGTGGGCTTTGCTCTTCGGTGCCTGCTTCGGAGGCAATATCACCGCTATTGGATCAACTGCAAATATTGTGGCCCTGGGACTGCTGGAAAAGAAAGGTCACGCCTGCGTAACCTTTCTGGAATGGCTCAAAATCGGCGCGATAATCGGTCTGCTAACAGGTGTCATCGCCTGGATAATGCTCTCTGTCATGTCTGTCCCTATGCCCCGTCAGCCACTGCATAATAACGCGAATACCTCATATCAACCAATCCCGGTCGTACAAAATACTCCGTGTATCCATTAATTTACCCCTCTATCATGTTTTTAGTGTCTTTAGTGTCTGACGCTAATTAAATACATTTTTAGTCGCTTTTTTGGAACACTCTGCATTTAACCTAAAAACGGCAGTTGCCATTTTGTCGTAGATGCAAGGCGCACGGTTTTCAGCTATAGTAACTATGCTGGAAGCCGTACAACGCCGCAGATAGGGTAAAACTGGCAACCCCTTGCGGTTTGAAATTCAGAAACTTCTTCACCCATGGGATGAAGCTTATAAAATTAACAAATTCCTTATTAACAATCATTTAACTCAGTTTCTGAATTTCAGATGCCGTAAATAGGTTTACCAGCTCGGAAGTTAGTGGTCGGCTTCAGCAGTTAGATAATTAAAATCCATACCGCGTGCGGCGCGCACCTCATCCGGACGGGATATCGCGGTTTTCAGAGGTGCTTTCCGCAGTGCCTCGGGATTGGATTTCGCCAGCTCCGCAATCTCACGCATGGCGCTGACAAAGGCATCGAGTGTCTCTTTGCTCTCGGTTTCTGTGGGCTCAATCATCAGAGCCTCTTTCACAATCAACGGAAAGTAAACAGTCGGAGGATGAAAACCACGATCAATCAGTGCTTTTGCGATGTCGATCGCATGCACATCATTTTCACCCTGTCGCTCGGCCGAAAGCACAAACTCATGCATGCATTGCAGATCATAGGGCAAGTCATAAACATCCTTTAGTTGGTTCATCAGATAGTTCGCATTCAGCACTGCGTTGGCACTAATCTCTCGCAATCCTTTATCGCTCAGCATCAGAATATAAGCATATGCTTTAAGACAAACCAAAAAATTGCCATAAAACGGGGCGATATAGCCGATAGATTTAGGGAAATCGTAATCAAGGGAGTAAGTGCTGTCTGCACGCTTAACCACCCGGGAGATCGGCAAATAATCCATCAGTTTATCATTCACGCAGACAGGTCCGGAGCCGGGGCCGCCGCAACCGTGCGGTGTAGCAAAGGTTTTATGCAGGTTGATGTGCATCACATCAATACCGACATCACCGGGGCGGAAACGTCCCAGAACCGCATTCAGATTGGCGCCATCATAATAGACCAGCGCATCATGGCGATGCGCGATCTCCACCACTTTTTCAATATCGCGGTTAAAAATTCCGAGTGTATTGGGATTAGTCAGCATAATACCGGCAGTGCGATCACCCACCATCTTTTCCAGAACACCGACATCCAGCATGCCGCTCTGTTTATCGGTAGGCACCGCACGGGTTGTAAAACCGGCTATTGCGGCACTCGCCGGGTTGGTACCATGAGCCTCATCGGGGATCAGAATTTCGGTACGCAGCGAGTTGTTCATATCTTTATGGTAGGCAGCGATCAGCATCATACCGGTCAACTCGCCATGGGCACCGGCCAACGGTTGCAATGTACAGGCCTGCATACCGGCAATCTCACACAAGAGCCGTTCCAATTCGTAAATCACCTTGAGGGCTCCCTGCACCAACATGCCGCCATAGCGCAACTGCGGTAAAAAGGGATGTAACCCGGCAAAACCCTCAAGAGCGGCGACTTGTTCACAGATTTTTGGGTTGTACTTCATCGTACAGGAGCCCAGCGGATAAAAACCGCTATCGACCCCGAAGTTTTCGTTGGAAAGAGCAGTGAAATGACGCATCACATCAAGTTCGGAGAGCTCCGGCAGATCAGCAGGAGTTGTGCGCAGAAACTTTTCGGGGATGTTGCACTGCACGTCAATGCCAGTTTCAAGCGCAGGCAGCGTGACACCTTTGCGTCCCCGGACTGTTTTATCAAATATCAACTTCAAAGCACACTCTCCAGATTCTCCGCCAGATTGCAAATATCATATTTTGTACGCATTTCAGTCACAGCAACCAGCAGGTAGCGTTCCATGCCGGCGTAAAAACGTCCCAGGGGAATGCCCGGTGCGATACCGCGTTCGACCAGCTCGCCGGCAACATCTCCGGCATTGCCGGGTAACAGGACGGTGAATTCATTGAAGGTGGGGCTGCTTTTCATCACTTTGACCCCGGGTATAGTGCTGAAACGTTCTTTAGCGTATTCCGACTTGGAGTGACACAGCATCGCCACCTGTCGCAAGCCTTCCCGGCCCATAAGACTGAGATAAACATGAGCTCGCAGGGCGCAGAGGGCCTCATTGGTACAGATATTGGATATTGCTTTTTCGCGTCTGATATGTTGCTCCCGTGCTTGAAGGGTCAACACGTAGCATTCGGAACCATGGCGATCAACGGTGCGTCCGACAATTCTGCCGGGCATTTTGCGCACCAGTTTTTCAGTCGTTGCCAGAAAGCCCAGGTAGGGCCCACCGAAAGCCAGCGGGATACCCAGCGACTGTCCCTCGCCGGTGACGATATCCACGCCGATCTCCCCGGGCGGTCTGAGCATAGCCATGGCGATCGGATAGACCGACTGAATAACCAGGATGCCACGTTTGTGACACTCCGCGACAATATCACTGTGATCATCCACTACGCCGAAGAAATTCGGATTTTGCAGAATCACGGCGGCGGTGTTATCGCATAATTCAGTAATGATTTTGGTTCGGTCAGACTGTCCGTGAGTTACATCTACCCCGGTAAATTTGATGTTAAGATTGGCGGTGTATGAGCATAGCATTTTACGATAAACCGGATTGACTCCGCCGTCCACTATAATACGCTCACGCCCGGTAGCGTTTAAAGCCATCTGACAAGCTTCGTAGAGGGCTGTGCCGCCATCATAAACCGAGGCATTGGCTACAGGCATGGCAGTCAATCGGCAAATCTGTGTCTGATACTCGTAAATCGCCTGCAACGTGCCCTGTGACAACTCAGGCTGATAGGGCGTATAGGCGGTATAAAACTCACTGCGCATGCTGGCAGCATCCACAGCGGCGGGTACGAAATGTTCGTAGAACCCGCCACCGAGAAAGCAGGTCAGATGGGCATAGTTGCGTGCGGCGAGTTTGCGGATATGATTGTGAACCTCCAGTTCGCTCATTGCGGCGGGAAGGTCAAGTTTCCCGGATTTGATGTTTGCGGGGATTACATTGAAAAGCTCAGCAACAGAGGATAATCCGCATATTCCGAGCATTTCTTTCTGCTGTTTGACGGTATTGGCAATGAAGCTCATAGACATTCCTTTTCAGAAGCTCTTTCAACCGCCTGTTTACGTGTAATTTAAAAAAAGGCTACTGCCTTGCTTTTGGGGTGCAAGCTGCAGTTGCTCATTTATGTTTCCGTGTTAAAATTCTCTCGCCGGGCTCTCTGTTGGATCAGGCGGTGATCGCATCATAAGCGGCGGCATCCAGCAGGGCATCGAACTGTGCCGGATCGACAGCGCGCAACTTAACAATCCAGCCCTCACCGTAGGGGTCGTTATTAATCAGTTCAGGTGCATCGGCCAGATTGTTGTTAGTTTCGGCAATCACTCCTTTGACCGGGGCATAAACCTCGCTGGCAGCTTTGACCGATTCAATCACGGCGCACTCATCTCCCTGCAAAAGAGTTGTATTCACGGCACCGGGATCAACAAAGGTGATATCTCCCAGCGCACTCTGCGCATGATCGGTAATTCCAACTACGGCAAACTCACCATCGAGTTTGATCCATTCATGTGATTCGCTGTATTTTCTATCATCGGGTGTCATATCAACTCCTTAAAATTATCACAAAAAATCCGTTAGCTTGAGTCGACCGGTGGCCTGCTTATAGAAGGGTGTTTCGACAACTTCACCCTTCAGTTCACAGCGGGCACCGCGGAGAATCAACTCTGTTCCCACAGGTGTGCAGTTCAGTTTAACATAACCGAGAGCAACAGCGCAACCGATCGAGGGAGCAAAACTGCCACTGGTGACAACCCCCACCGTATGTCCGGAGTTATCGGCGATCAGATCACCCTGACGTGCCGCCCTACGTCCGTTGATTCTGATGCCGCACAGTCTGGAGGTACGCTGTTCGGTATCTGTCACCACAGCGGAGCCGATGAACTTTTTGTGACGGGAGATTGCGCGTTCAAAACCGGACTCACCGGCATTGCGACACGCATTGAGTTCGTGACCGTAGAGCGGCATACCCATTTCCAGGCGCAGGGTATCGCGCGCTCCGAGTCCGGCAGGCTGTGCGCCGTTCCGGACACAATCCTGCCAAAAAAATTCAGCCATATCCGTTTCCAGATAAGCCTCAAACCCCATTTCGCCGGTATATCCGGTACGGCTGATAATAAGATCGCGGCCCCGATAACGATTTTCCATAAAATGATAAAATCGCAGATGATCTATCGGTTTTTCAAGAAGCTTCACTATGATTTCAGGTGCGAGCGGTCCCTGCAGATCAATCTTTGCGGTTTTAAAGCTGATATCTTCAAGGATGGTATCCTCCGATATGTGCCGCTCGATCCAGTCCAGATCCCCGGCTCTGGTACTGGCATTCACAACCAACATGAACTCCGATTCATCACGGCGGTATACGAGCAGATCATCGATCACCCCCCCCTGCTCATTGCAGAGCAGAGCGTAACGGCACTGTCCACCTGCCATAGTATGAACATCACAACTCAACAGAGCTTCAAGATCGGTGAGGGCTTTTTTACCATGTATCAAAAATTCACCCATGTGATCGGTATCAAAAAGGGCGGCCGCACGTCGGCATGCCTCATGTTCGCTGATAATACCAGCATACTGAATCGGCATCAGCCAGCCGCCGAACTCAGCAATTCGAGCTCCCAGGCTTTCATGCAGGGTGTACAGACAGGTTTTTTTTAATTCCGGCATATCGATGCTCCGCTTCAGATTGTAAAAATTTCTCAGTATACCGGATCATCTACGTTCATCAAGCGCGTATTGAAGTGTCAGAACACTGTATGAAGTAACTAAAATCGGATCGTTTTCCCAGAATGATCCATTCTGGTTAACCCAACTACCGTCCGCATGCTGCTTTTCGATCAACTCGGCAACTATTTCGGAGCGCCAATTGATGGTACTGTGATCGTCCGGATTTATCAACACATCGACATCACAGACATTCATCGCTTTACTCATCACATTGTAGTAATAGAAAAGCCCTTTGGAACCCATACCCGGATTCTCATCGACCGTCCCACTTCTCTCTTCACTCTTTTCCCCAACTGCCGGTGAGTTCTCCGGCCCAACAGCTATCTCCGTATCCACCATGCTTTCGTGTTAAACTCTCCTCTCTTCATCATAAAGACCTTAATGACCTTAACGTCCTTAACGTCTCTGCCCACTTTAACCCCTTCAATCCTTTTAACCCTTTTAATTAAGTTCCCCACTTTAGAACTCTCACGCTTTAGAGCTTTTCCCCCCTAACCTCTAAATCTAGCGGTTGCTGAAGATTTCCTGATAAAACGGAGCCCAATAGCTTAAAAAGATATCGGTTCCCGCCCGTTTCATTGCCATCAGGCTCTCATGTGCCATATCAAACAGATCTCCCCAGCCCCGGTCTGCCACTGCATGCAGCATGCTGTATTCACCGCTGACATTATATGCCGCGAGCGGCAAATCGGTTGATTCGCGTAAACGCGCCAGCACATCAAGGTAGAAAAGTGCCGGTTTAACCATAAGAATATCGGCTCCCTCTTCTTCATCCAGCGCTGATTCACGCAACGCAACCCTCAGATTGGCATAAGAGGCCTGATATCCTCGGCGGTCTCCTACAGATGGCGAGGAATTTTCAGCATCGCGAAACGGACCGTACATAGAAGATGCGAACTTGGTGGAGTATGACATGAGCAGCGTATTTTTTAAATCATTCTCCGCCAATGCGTCACGAATCGCCAGTACCTGTCCGTCCATCATTGCGCTGGGTGCCACAACGTCAGCTCCGGCCCCGGCATGTGACACCGCCACGCGTGCAAGCAGTTCGATTGCGGCATCGTTATCAACTACGCCATCCGGCGATAACGGACCGCAGTGACCGTGATCGGTATAGGCACAGAGACAAACATCGCTCATTACAACCAACCCCGGAAATTCACGCTTGAGCGCGGCAATCGCTCTCTGCACAACCCCCGCGTCATCCCAAGCTCCACTACCGCCGGCATCCTTCTGTCCCTCGCTCTGGCCGAAGATCAAAATGCCGCCGATGCCCTGCTCAGCGACCTTCTCGACTGCTTTCAGCAGGGTATCTATCGAGTATCGAAACTGACCGGGCATCGCGTCGATCGCTTCACAACGCTCGGAGCCCTCAACCACAAAAACCGGCCAAACGAACTTGGACGGTGACGGTGGGGCAATATCAAACATACGTCGCAATTCCGCAGTGCGCCGCAATCTACGCAATCTGATATCTGGATATGACATTTGGTCTACACCTGCCGATCTGTATAACCTCAACTTCCGCAACAAAAGACAATCAATTGTATGCCACTTAATCCGGGATAAACAGAATTTGTCCAACCCGGATTGAAGAGGGGTTTTTGATATTATTCGCTTTAATAATTTTATCTATGGTCGTATTGTAGCCACGTGCAATTTCAGAGAGCGTCTGGCCACGTTCGACCTTATGTTCGTAGCCGGAACCTGCAACAGCGCGGTTTTCACCGACACCGGATGTAGCGGTTCCAGAGGCGGCTTGGTGTGCCTGACGGCTGACGTCGTTGATCGCCTTCTGCTGACGTTGGGCGATGGTTTCGATCCGGGCGACAAGATCATCGGTAATCTCTTTGCGCAGACGCTCCCTTTCACGACGGAACTGTTCCAGATCGTTACGCAAAGCCGCCACATCACGATCAACCCCCGAGGCACTGCCCAGCTTCGTTTCGATATTGCGCAGGCGGTTGTCGATCAACTGCTGATTCTGATCCAGTGCTTTGATCTGCTCAGCCAGGCGCTGGCACTCCAGGCTGGTCATCTCGTAACCAGTTTTGATTCTAGCCAGCTCCTGATGTGCCCCCCCTGTACGACGATATTCACGTTGGTCAAAAATCGTATCTTCAAAAAGCGGTGAAGAACAGCCCGCAGCCAACAAGGTCACAGCCAGCATCAATCCTGTTTTGAGTCCATTACCGGTCGATGGACTAAGATCGAACCCGCCCGCGGAGTACCCGTTTTTAATTTTTGCATTAAAACCGCTCAATTTCAAAATTCAATCTCCATTCCCCATCGAGTTGATCCTACACACTTGGCAGGATGTAAAAAACCAACCAAAAGAGAGCCAATGCTCCCAGCAAAACAAAAAAGCGTCGACGTCTGTATTCGATCAGATCATCAATGGTTGTGCGCCGCAACTGCCCCATTCCGCCGGCGGAGATGTAATGAAACAGGCGCTGACGTGCGCCCGGGTTTTGTCGCCCACGGCGTTTGAAGAAAAAAGAACTCTCAACCCGCCCTGATTTGAAATCAACATTGCCATTCACATCCAGTTTCCATGACATTTTGCCCTTGTTTGTCGTGCCGTTGACAAAAACATTGGCCGCACTTGTGCGATTAAATCGTCGCTTTTTATTCTGTTTGTCGTTAACCATAATGATCATCTGTCAAGGAATCACTATATTCTGTCCTGCTCTGATTCTGCCATCTGGACCAATCTGCCCACGGTTGGCTTCCCGAATTTTTTTCCACTTGGTGTTATCGCCGTAAAAACGGGCGGCGATTCGCATAAGGGTGTCGCCGGGTTGCACAACATAAATTTGTTTTTCACGTTTGGCCCTCTCCGGTTTTTCTTTACCCGGCAACTTAAAAAGAGAGAAATCGGAAAGGTCACCCTCTTTGGCTACAGATCGCGTCTCACGGTCAAGTGCCGCCTCTTTCTTCTTATCTTCACCTCTCTGTTCCTGCTTTTCACCGGTCAATCTGTTTTGAACCTTTTCCAGCACCGATTTAACGGAGGGCACATTCACCACCTCCCGTTCAACCCTTTCGGGCTCGGATTTCACAGTGGAGGCGGCCGCTTCTCTGCGCAACGCTTCGATCTCAACCCTGCTTAAACCCTCTGATTCGGCACTCTGTGGACGTTCCATTGCGCCGATCTCGGCGGTTACCCGGGTTCCATCGCCCTCTAAAACCTCCGAACTGCGCATTTTACCGACGATCTTTCGCAACTGAGTATTCTCTGCGGCCAGCCGACGCAGCAGCGCCTGGTGTTCGTTGACCTGTTCGGTTAAATCCGCTTTCTGGCCCTCCAAACGGGTTATAATACCGTTCAATCGCGCGGCCTCTTTGAGCAGATGCGCTTGTTGCAACGAGGGTGAAGTATCTTCGACCATTCGCACCAGTTTCGGTGCCAGCAGGTGTTGTGCGATATTGATGCGCTCCTGCGCCAGTTTTTTCTTCTCGGATTCAGGCTCAAGTTCAAGGTAGCGCCGATAATGATAGATCGCACCAATGTAATCTTCAGCGTGATCATGCAGCAGAGTTGCGAGCATAAAATGTGCGGAATAAGCCTTAGGCTCATCAATCATAATTTGTTTGTAAAGTTCGATGGCGCCGTCGATATTGCCGCTTTCCTCAGCGTTGATCGCCTGTCGGAACAGAGCACTTCCCCGCTGTCTCTGCTCATGTTCCGCAAGATCGTTTTCAGTGCAACCCGCCGGGAAGAAACACGCCGCTATACACAGCCCGAAAATTAATGAACGCATTGATTATTCCTCAAAATCTCTCTCTTTTGAAGGGATAAAACCAGCACGACTAAATGCAGATTTTCAACAATCTCACTCGAACAGCGCATTTTAGTGTTGGTTTCCCCAAAAGCCTTGTCTATTATAGTACAACAAATTTTGAGTGGATAAAAGAGCTCTTATCCTTCCAACGAAAAAAATTTTAATCGGTTTTGATCATCTCAACCCTTGTTTGAAGAGCTGAGCGGAGGTTTAAATCTGTGATGAAAGATCATTCAGTGGCTTTGTTGTGGGAATCAGCACGCAAGTGTTTGGGCAACAACGGCTGCCTTAGTGTCATCATGCCAGCTTTCGCGTTGGAAAATGTGATCGAACGCAACGTCGACCGGGTTTACTCGTTGCTGAACGGGCGGATACCTTTTGAAATTCTGGTGGTGGATGACGGTAGCCATGACAATACCGAAGCGGCAATCGCACGCGCTACCGAACGGGACAGAGAAAAGATACACCTGATCAGCGTGAAAATCAACAGCGGCAAGGGCAACGCCCTGAAGCGAGGCTTCGCCGCATCAAAAGGTTCTCATATTCTGTTGTTGGACGCCGATCTGGATCTCTCACCCGAACGCATCTCGACCTTTTTCGATATAATGCACACTCAAAATGCGTCTATCGTGATCGGTTCCAAACGGCATCCCGACTCGGTAATCGACTATCCCTGGCAGCGACGTCTGGTCTCCATGCTGTATTACACTGCTGTCTTCCTGTTGCTCGGGTTGCCTGTTTCCGACACACAGACCGGCATGAAATTATTCACCCGTGAAGCGCTTCAGTGGTCGTTTGACCGCATGCTGGTCAAAGCATTTGCTTTTGATCTGGAGGTGCTGTCTATCGCACATACCCGCGGATTCAAAGTCGCGGAGGCGCCTATACTGATGCAGTTTGGAAACAAGATCGGCTGTTTGAGCTGGAAAAATGTAAAACAGGTAGTCATCGACACCATGGCCATCTTCTACCGTACCCGCATACTCAAATACTACCAGAGTGTTGAAGTGCCTCCCGCCCTGACTAATCAGCCGCTGGTCTCTGTGGTCATTGCCTGCCCGACCACCTCCAACTATCTTATCGAATGTCTCGCCGCCCTGGAAAAGCAGAGTTACACCCTTTTTGAAGTCATCGTACTGCCGGACGAAAAGATTGCATTAGACACCTCGCTGGAACTGCGCGTGATCCCGACCGGCAAAACCCGACCAGCCGAAAAACGCAACCGTGGCATCCGGGCGGCTCGAGGTGAGATAGTTGCTTTTCTGGATGATGATACCTATCCTGTTCCGAACTGGCTGCGGAATGCAGTCAAATATTTCGCCTTTGACGACGTTGGTGGTGTGGGCGGCCCAGGCGAGACACCCCCGCACGATCCATTCATGGCTCAGGCCGGCGGACGTGTGTATGCCAACCGCTATGTCTCGGGTAACTTCCGCTATCGCTACGTTGGTGACAGGGTTCGTAGCAGCGTTGACGACTATCCAAGCTGCAACCTGTTGGTACGCAGAACGTTGCTCGAAAAAATCGGGGGTTATCGCACGGACTTCTGGCCGGGAGAGGATACGATTCTCTGTTCGGATATTGTGATTAAAGAGAACAAACGTATTGTGTATGATCCCTGGGCGGTTGTATATCACCATCGCCGACCGCTTTTTCTGCCCCATCTGCGGCAAATTGCACGCTATGCCCTGCACCGCGGGCATTTCGCCAAACGTTTCCCGGAAACCTCATTTAAAATCAGTTATCTTATCCCCTCACTGCTGGTCATCGGCCTCGTACTGGGAGTGCCGCTCGCCATACTGCTGCGGCCGCTCCGGTATCTCTACGTTGGTATCACCGCACTCTATTTGCTGGTCACTTTTTTATCTTCATTCTCGCTACGTCCTGGCATGTGGTTTATAACCTGGCTTGGTGTTATGGCGACACACATGGTTTACGGAGTTCGCTTTTTGCAGGGTCTGCTTTCACCCCGTATGCCCTGCGAAACCGCCTGTTTCGATCATCCCTCTGAAACTCAGACACATTAACAGCAAGAGCTTGCAATGAAATTTTTTACAACCCTTTTCTTCTGTAAAAGCAACATCTGTCGCCAATGCGAAACAGGCGGAGCAATTATTCTCACTCTATCACTGGCCGGTTTCATCTCGGCACATGGCAAAACACCCATTCAGGCGCACTCACTCACCTTGCCCGCACTATCCAATCTCGTAGTGAACATTAAAACCGTACACCCCTCCCTTTTCGGTACGGCACAGGATTTTCAACGTGTGCGAGACATTGCAATCAAGCATGCCTGCGGCAAACCAGCCTTTGAAAAGGTCATCAAAGACAGCGAAGTGCTTCTACCGCAAAAACCATGCTCCTACGTTAAAGAGGGACGCCGCCTGCTGGGAGTCTGCCGCACAATTCTGTTTCGCACCACCACGCTGGGCATGGCTTTCCGTCTAACCGGCGAACGAAAATATCTGGAACGCTGTCAGAGTGAATTACTTGCTGCCGCTGATTTTCCGGACTGGAATCCCTCCCATTACCTTGATGTCGCTGAAATGACCCTGGCACTGGCCATCGGCTATGACTGGCTCTATCATGAACTTGATCCTGATGCGCGTGAAAAGATATACACGGCCATCCTGGAAAAGGGTCTCAAAAACTCAATAGAATCAACTGGCTGGTGGATTAAAGCCAAAAACAACTGGGGACAGGTATGTCACGCTGGTCTGATGGCCGGTGCATTCGCCACTCTGGAGCGTAACCCGAAAATTTCCGCATTCATCATCCATCGTGCCATCACCCATCTGCCGCTCTCAATGGCGTGCTACAATCCAAACGGCGCCTATCCCGAAGGACCGGGCTACTGGAGCTACGGCACCGGTTTTAATGTGCTGGCTCTTGATATGCTCTTCAGTCGGCTGGGAACCGATTTTGGTTTAAGTGATCTACCCGGCTTCAAAGAGACCATCGAATATCTTGATATCGTCACCGGCCCCTCCGGAGCGACCTTCAATTATGCAGACGGCGGCAGCGGACGCTCAACCGATCCTGCCAGTTGGTGGTTCGCCCGTCACTACAAAAGAGATGACATCCTGCAATACTTTGAAGTGGCCGCCTTAAAAAAATATTGCGCAAAAAAACTCTCTCCCGGCAGATCCGGCAACCGTCTCTTTGCTCTCACGCTGCTCTGGATGCAGGAACCGCCCAGCAACCAGATACCTATCCGGACTCCGCTGCACTGGTCGTCGGAGAGTGCCCAGGCCATTACTGTGCACCGCACATCCTGGAATAATGCCAAGGCTCTGTTTGTCGGATTCAAAGGCGGCTCTCCCTCTGATCCACACGGACACATGGATACCGGTTCATTTGTTCTTGACTATGCCGGCATCCGCTGGGCACACGACATAGGGGCGGAGAGCTACCACAGAATCGAATCGCTCGGTATGAATCTGTGGAGTAGCAGACAGGACAGCGACCGCTGGAAAATATTCCGTCTCAACAACCTGAGCCACAACACCCTGGTCATCGATGAGCAACTACAGGTCGCGAAGGGTCGAGCGACACTCAAATCATTCAAAACCGCGCCGCTGCCTGAAACTGTACTTGATCTCAGTGGTGTTTATAAAGGTCAGGCCACTTGTGTCGAGCGTTGCGGGCAGCTGCTCGACTCGGGTGCTCTGCAGATCAACGACACTCTCAAGGGGCTCAAACCGGGTGCCAAAGTTCGCTGGCAGATGATGACCAGGGCTGATCCGGAACTAACCGGCAGTTCCTCGCTCAGACTCGTAGAGAAGGGGCACTCGATCACACTGAGTATTCAGCACGAAACTAATCGGCAATGGCGTATTGTTGACGTCTCACAGCCGAGCAACAGCTGGGATTCACGGAATCGTCGCTACAAACTGATCTGTTTTGAATCGATGACTGCCGAGAATGGCGAACTCAACCTGTGTGTGCTGATTACTCCGCAAGAGAGATAACGGCAGATGGGAACATTATCCTAAAAACGGGAATGATCTAACCACGAAATACACGAAACACACGAAAACACTGTTCGAACTATTGATTTGTAACCTAAACCATGAGGTGAATATGGGTTTTTCATCTTTTTCTCATACGTGGTTATATATAAGACACTTAAATTCGTGCTTTTCGTGGTTTAATTGATTTTTCTAGGTTTAGTTCAAGCGGCGCGACTTCGCCCTAAACGGCACACTAAAGCTGTGGTTTGTTAGATTTACGTTAGGATTGTTCCGGTGCTTCTCAGCGTGTTAGTGTTTTGTTAAGATAATAACGATTATTTAACAGCGATTGTACGGCAGTGGTTTTAAACCGGAGGCGGTCAGATGGAACATATTGACGGGATCAAAGTTTTGCTTATGGTTTTCGGCGGGCTTGGTCTTTTTCTGCTGGGCATGAAGGAGCTGTCGGAAGGCCTGCAGGCTTTAGCCGGCAATCGTTTGCGTAAACTGGTTGCGACTGCAACAAACAATCGTATGGCCGGTGTTTGTACTGGCAGTTTCGTAACAGCTGTTGTGCAGTCCAGCTCGATTGTGACCGCCATGGTGGTGGGATTTGTCAGCACCAGCTTGATGACACTGCCACAAGCGATCAATGTTATTCTGGGTGCTAATATCGGCACTACCGCCACTGCCTGGATTATCGCCGTGCTACCCTCAGCCGAGAAACTCGGATTAGGGCTTATCGGCATTTCAACGCTTGTTTATATCTTTGCCAAACGGGAGCGGGTTAAAAATGTCGGTTTGGTTTTTCTGGCACTGGGTCTGATTTTCTATGGTCTGTACACCATGAAAGCCGGCATGGAACCGATTGCAAACGATCAGGCCGTTAAGAACTTCTTCGCTCTGCTACAGGCGAGGGATGTTATGGGCCTGATAAAATGTATAACAGTCAGTGCGGTTTTCACCGCCCTGATTCAATCGTCATCCGCAACAACGGCTATCACAATGGGGCTGGCTTCCACGGGAGTGATCGGTTTTGACACAGCGGCAGCCTCGGTGCTGGGAATGAATATCGGCACGACCTTCACTGCCTGGTTGGCATCGTTGAGCGGCACCACGGAAGCAAGGCGTGCCGCCCTCGCTCATACCCTATTTAATATTTTCGGTGTCGTTCTAATCCTGCCGTTTTTCCTGAAATGGGTAGTGCCGGGTATGGAGACGCTGCTCAAAGAAGCCGCAGATGTTGACGGTAGCCGGAAATTCACAAACATCAATACCGTTATTGCCTATCTACATACCGGGTTCAATGCGGCCAATACCCTGGTGTTTCTGCCGTTTGTGAATCAATTCGCTAACATTATCCGACGTTTGATTCCGGATGCCAAGATTAAGGAGATTCCGCGACTCACTGTGCTGGATGAACGTGTCATCGCAACCCCGGTTCTGGCGGTGGAACAGGCCGCACGCGAGGTCGCCTTTATGGGAGAGAGTAATATAGATATGCTCGACACCTTCCGTAAACTGCTGGAGGGTCAGGTTGACGAAGATCTCGAAAAACATATTTTTCATCGTGAGGATATCCTGGATAACATTCAGCGTGAAATCACCGATTTTCTCGGAAAAATTATGACTGGCCATCTACAGTCGGAGGTTGCCAACAGAGCCAGAGCACTGCTGCGCATCACGGATGAACTGGAATCAGTTAGTGATGATGTTGTTACGCTTTTGAAAATACTGTTGCGGCTGCGTACCAATAAATTTGTCATTTCCAGTGAGGGACGCACGGAGATGCTCGCAGTGCATGATCAGATCACAAACTTCTGCAAATATGTTGATAATGCGATCAACTGTGAGGTCGAAAAGGCACCGGATCAACTGTTGCATATGAATGCCGATTCGGCAAAAATCAAAACCCTTATCAAACAGGTGCGTGATTCACAGATTAAACGCCTCGAAAACAATAGCGTCGTGCCGATGAAAATTGTGGCATGTATGGATATGATGAGTGCCTATACGCGTATACGCGAACATCTGCTGAATATCGGCGAATCCATCAGCGGCGGTAAAAATTAAACGGTTTTGGGGCCTTTCAAATTGGCTTTGTCAATTTGCTGACGCACACCCCGTTGAAATAAAGTCGCAGAGTCGCATTGCTGCCATCGTAAACCGAGATTGCATGGCAGATTTCACCGGTTGATACATTTATCGGGTTGGAGAAAATTTTGTTGCCACTGCCCCATGCCCCGCATATAAAAGTTACAAGTATGCAAAGTGCCTATATATTCGATATGGATGGTGTATTGTAGACAGGATTTTAATCTATCACTTCTCAAGTTGAGGTGCATATTATGAGGTCAACTATATTTTTTACCGCCGCCGCGTTTGCTGTGCTAAGCAGCTCAGCTGTCAAAGTGGAAAAGGTTTTTTTACCGTCACGTCATCTTTCGGCCAATACCAATGTGCGGGCATTGCAGGCAATTGATGATGCCGCCTGGATTTGGCACCCCGCAGCCAACGGCGACGCCGGGCGTTATGATCTGCCCTGCTGCACACACCGGATGATTAATATCAATACCTTCTCAGTTCCATGGAGGGAGCCGGTTTTTCTGCGTTTTTGTAAAAAATTTACCGTAGCTGCTGATTGTCCGGTTGTCCGCCTTCATGTTAGTGCGGATGAACGCTTTGAGCTCTTCTGCGACGGTGAACGTATCGCACGCGGACCGGATAGATCTGATCCTGAACATTGGAGCTATGCCACCTACGATTTAACGCTCTCTGCCGGCACCCATAAACTGGAGGCAGTGGTCTGCTGGATTGGCCCGCATGCGCCTTGGGCCCAGACAAGCTGGCGCGGCGGATTTATCCTAAAAGCCGAAGGTGCGTATGACAAACAGCTTACCACCGGTAAAACACAGTGGCTTGCCGCTGATCTGCCCGGTGCGGAGCTGACACTTTCCAAGGGCAACCACTTTGTGGTTGGTGCCCAGTATGATATGCGGGGCTGCGGTGTCGCGGAGCAGAGCGGTGAGTTCAAAGAGTGTATCGAAATCCGCAGGCCGATCGCCAAGGGCTTCAGCTACGGGGCTATCGCGCCAGGCTGGCACCTCTATCCCTCAGTGCTGCCCGACCAGATATCGCAGCTCAGTTCACCGGGTCACATCGTTGCAGTTGCTCCTTCAGCAAAGACCGATCTGCTGTTTACGCGTGAACATGGCGAAAGCCACGGTCGCGCACAGTGGCAGAGCTTGCTGGATAAGTTTAGACCTGTGACTGTGCCGGTGGAGCAGGAGCTGACTCTGCTCTGGGACCTCGGCAACTATTACTGCGCTTATCCGAGATTAACGCTTGATGGCGGCAAGGGTGCCACAGTTACCTGGTCGTGGGCCGAAGCGTTGCGTGATAACAGCAATAAGAAAGGTAATCGTAATGATTTTACCGGCAAACAGCTTTCCGGAATGAAGGATACTTTCCATTCGGATGGACGTGAAAGCGCACTTTTCTCTCCGATGTGGTGGCGCAGCGGACGTTGGTGCGCCCTGCGCATAAAAACCGCGGATGAACCTTTGACGGTCAGGCGCCTGGAGATAGATGAAACTCGATATCCATTGGCTGCGCAGGATGTGTTTGTCTGCGATGATCAGCGCATCCCCGGCATATATCGCATCGCCTTGCGTGGGATGCAGATGTGTATGCACGAAACCTATGTTGACTGTCCATATTATGAGCAACTTATGTATCCCGGTGATACGCGGGTACAGATGCTGATCAATCATGTCATCAACAGAGATGACCGCCTGGCCCGCCGTGCGGTCGAACTTTTTGATTATTCCCGCCGCAACAGCGGTTTGATCGGAATGCGTTATCCAACACGGATCGCGCAGGAATCGGTCACCTATTCCCTAATTTGGCCGTTGATGCTTGCCGACTGTATGCAGTGGCACCGCTGCGACACTGACTGGCTGCAGAGTAAACTGCTTGGATTGCGCTCAATGATGGCAGGGGTGGCGGTTTACGAGCGCTCCGATGGTTTGCTTGAAAATTTGCCGGGCTGGTCGTTTATTGACTGGGTGCCGACCTGGCAGCGGGGCACCGCACCGAATGGTGAAAAACTCAACGTTCACAACAACCTCTTTTATTTGCTTGCTCTGCAGGCCGCCGTCGAAGTGGAGCGGAAGGCGGGTGAAGCGAAGCTGGCTGAGCTTTACAGTGAAAAAGTAACAAAGCTCAAGGAGTCGTTACAACGCGTATTCTGGGATGAAGCACGCGGCATGCTGGCAGATGAACCGGAGCACAAATTATTCAGTGAGCATGCCCAGTGCCTGGCTTTGCTGGCTGAAGTCCTGCCGACGGATAGAGAAACCCGGGCCTTTGAGGCTTTGATATCGGCGGAAGATTTGGCGCGTTGTACCGTTTATTTCTCCTATTATCTCTTTGAAACATATTTCAAATATGGACGCGCCGACCTCTATCTGCAACGACTTGATCTCTGGCAGGAGTATGTTGATCTTGGATTGTGCACACCGATGGAGGCTCCCGGTGAGGCACGCAGTGACTGTCATGCCTGGGGTTCGCACCCGATCTATTTCATGCACACCGGCTTGGCGGGAATCACTCCGTCGTCGGCGGGTTTTGCTTCAGTGCAGATTGCACCCTGTCCCGGATCATTAAAAAAGATATTATCCAGAGTTCCGCACCCGGATGGTTTCATCGAAACCGATTTTGAGTTTGACGGCAAAGGCGGAATCAGCGGAAACGTCTCGCTGCCGCCGGGGTTGAGCGGCAAATTTATCTGGCAGGGCAAAACCACGCCGCTCAAAGGGGGGCGCCAGGCAATAAGTAACCGCTGATTCAATTTCACGGTTCGTCTTTTTCCAAACGAATAGATTGCCAGTCCGCGCTCACACCTTGAAATTCAGCAATAATTTTCAGGTAACGGTAGGGATCTTCCCAGGTTGACGCCGGTTCAATCACGGTAGTTTCGGGCCACTCGTTCCAACTGGTGATCATTATGTAATCAGCACCCGCATTCTTGGCGGCTTGCAGATAATCCCGTAGTGTCTGTCCATCGCGGTGCGGCATGATATAATGATCATTGCGGAAGTGTGAATTGTTGTGCCCCGGATGAACCGGTAGCATGATTTTTTTGCCGGCGTTGTGAGCCAGTTCGGCTATATGGCGATACTTGCCGATCAGGTCTTCGTATTTATGAGCCCGGAAATTGCTGAAGGTGCTGTAAAATGCGAAGCAGTCAATGCCCCGGGTTTCAAGCCAGTCAGCGGGAATGTGCTTGATTTTATCCGCATCACCACTTCGTTGCGCGGCATGATTGTGCGCGATTTTATCGACAATCCAATAGATTGCTCCGGTCTCGCTCTCAACATAATCTTTCAGCTCAGTGAATTTCGCGGGGGTTAGCTTTGCGTTGGTCGCCACCTGATAAAGATATATCACAGGACGACCCTCAATTTTCAGGTAGCAGGGATGGTTCTTATATCTATTAAGGTTTTTAACAAGCGATTGTTTGTACCACTCAAAGTCATTATGAAACTGAGCCCGTTCATCCAGAAGCGCGAACTTGAAATTATGCTTCTTCGCAGCTGCAATGATTCCCGTATCCGCGTTTTTATCTCTGCCTTTATGGATGTCCCACCAGTCGATTAAAAACGCGTCAATGCCAGCCGCCTGTGCAAGACGGATATGCCAATCGGCTGTGACAGGGTCGGCACTGTCATACAGACCGGCCAGCGGGTAAGCCGCTGAAGCGACGGGAGGTCCATCCGGTTTGCGATGGGCCAGCGCCAGCTGATTGGTATGCACGGTGGGTCGCGTCCATCCTGCCCAGGGGAAACGGGCGTTAGTACCGTCATGATACCAGACGTAGTAGTTAGCAAGAAGCAGCGGAGGTTCCTTTGCTGCATTTGCAATCATTGTGCAGAAAATCAGTATAAAAAGAAGCAGTCTTTTCATTGGTTGTTCGTTGCGGGGTTCCCAGTTCCAAGTACGGTTGCAGTGCGATCTCTTCTGATGCAAAGCCGACAAACAGGCAATCTGCCGGACGTAAGAGAAGGCTGGCAGATATCGCTACACGATCTGCCACGGCGCACGCATCACGCGTGAGCGGAGTTGATTAGCCTGCTCGTCGTCGATAAACTCCTCTTTCTGCGGGTCCCACCTCAGACTACGCTGTAAATCCAGCGCGATATCCATAATCAGATTGGTTGACATGGTGCGATGGGCCACTTTGGTATGCGCCAGCGCGGAGCGTCTGGAGCGCACACAGTCAAGAAAGTCACGCAGATGATTGAGCGTTCGCCCGGTGCGTTGCTTATACCCGTCGACCAGCCGCCGATACTCCTTGAACAGCGCCGGATCGGATACGTCAGGGCGCTCATAACCGTCGGCTGTTTCAACCCAACCCTCACTGCCTTCGTAACGCACACCGCATGAACCTCGCCACCCTTCGAGCTGCGCTACCAATTTAGTGTTGTTTGCGAAACGGATGGTCATGCTCTTTGCTTGATTGATTCCCCCTTCAGGATATTCATAATCCACAGCCGAGGTCTCTGCCAGTCCCATATCAAGCTGGCATTGTGCGATGGTATGCGATCCCCACTGTGGAATGGCGCCAGCGAAATCGTATTGGCTGTACCATCCCGGTGGCGGCCACGGCTTCAGAAATCTGGCGTTGTAAGGACGAAACGGTGATGGCCCGATCCACATATCCCAATCAAGCTCTTCCGGTGGCGGCGTGGGCATGGCCGGCAATTTCGCATTCACACGTGGCCAGGCTGGCAGATAGCCGAGATGGGCGCGGAGGGTCTGAATTTCGCCAAGCATTCCCTGCCGCAGCAGCTCTCCGGCAAAAACATAATTGGCTTCGCTCATACGCTGAGCGCCGGTTTGAAAAATGCGCTTTGTCGCACGTTCGGTGCGCACCAGAGCCTGACCCTCAGCGATTGTAAGAGTGCCGGGTTTCTCACAATAAACATCTTTGCCAGCCTGCATCGCTTTGATTGCAAGAGGGGCATGCCATCGGTCGCCGGCTGCGATCAATACAGCTTCTATCTCACGCTCTTTAGCAAGCAGCTCCCGGAAATCACGGTAAACAGAGCAGTCCTCATTTTTGTGCGCTTCGTTTACGATCTGTCTGGCACGTTCCCGACTCTTCTTCTGCACATCGCAGACGGCTGTAAATTGAATGTCACTCTGATTCAGTAGCCAGCGCATGTCGTGCGTGCCACGTCCGCCGGTGCCGATTACCCCCATCACAATACGTTCACTCGGCGGTTTACGCCCGTTCCGCCCAAGTGCGCTTGCCGGTACTATGGTCGGCAACGCCAGAGTTGCGGCCAGACCTGCGCCACTTTTGACAAACGATCTCCTACCCAATATCGTGTGTTCTCGATTACAACGTTGCATGTGATTCCACCTTTCGACTGCGGTTGCCGGCTTTGCGCGGCCGTTTTAAGAAAATGTTTTTAAACTGTACCTTCATCGAAGGGCCGGGGTGCATCTGTAATGCGATAATTCCACCATCTGCGCCATTATCGGTGCTGTTGTCCTCAAAACGACACATCAGCGTCCTGTTGATGAACAGTTGAATCTGCGGACCTCGACAGACTATGCGGTAATGGTTCCACCCCTCCGGCTTATATGCTTTGATAAGCTCTGCGGGATCTCCAAATTTACGCACCACCCTGCTCCCGTCGGCATTGATGGTGACATCCTCGCCGCGTCCGGCAATTAGACCGCGCTTATGATGATAGACAAATCCGACCAGTTTGCAGTCACCGCTCATATCGGCCTGATAGCCGAAGGTATCCCAGTTGCCCACACGCCTGGATCGTATCTGAATTCCCGAGTTTCCTCGGGAACTCAGCTTGAAATCGAGATTCAATTCAAAGTCGGCGGGCTCGCCACCCTGCCAAATCAGATAGTTGCATTTGCGGCAGGGTTTCTCCGGAGTGCTTTCAGATGTTATGGCACCATCCTCAACGTACCACCAACCCTCTTTTCCGGCCCAGCCTGCCAGATCGGTACCATTGAATATTTTTGTTTCTCTATCGGTTCCGGTTTCGTCGAATTGCGCCGAAACGATCAGCGGCAGCACCGCCAGCAGGTAGACACAGCAACGTTGCAGTGAAAATAATCGCATGTAACTTCTCCTTCCGCTTCAACCACCGTTGCCAATCATGTGTCGGGCGCACACTGAATTCAGGTCTTCTCGACAAAGCCGTCCGACAGTCAATTCAACAACAACTTCCACATTCCACATTCTAGCGTGATGAATTATGGGAAGCAAGTCGATTTTGCGACTAAAATTTTTCGCTGTACCCCTTTTTTAAGGAAGTTAAACGCGATTTTTGAGAAAAAGGGACGTACCTGTTAATCTTTGCACTTTGCAGGCTATAGCCTGTACCACAAATGTTTCGATGCTTGTAGTACACACTTGTATGTTCATATTCTGCTGTAATAGGCGCATCTTTCTGGTGAGTCCTAGAAAGTATGTGTCAGCCAGAGGCCACTGGCGATCACAGCGTGGCGCATTTAGTTTGTCAATCGATGCCGACAAATCGAATATAAAAAAAATTATGCTTATGTTTGCACTGCACGTTTCAATAATGTATATTACTAACACCGGTCGGGCACTCTAAGGTTTGCCTGGATTAAAAAGTCGTTTTCAAAGTGAGGCGAAGTTATGAAGAAAGTATTGTTCAGTTTACTGGTTTCAGGTTGTTTGATTTTGTCAGTGGATGCCGCTGAAAAGGTTGATTGGCCTGTGTGGTTCGCGTTTAATGACACCGAGGATATCGATGTGGTCGGTCTGAGAGTGAATCTTTTCTCCGGAAATTGTGAACAGGTTACCGGTATGGATCTCGGTTTTATAGGGCGTTCGCGCTATTATAACGGCGTCCAGATGAACCTGCTTGTCAACAGCGTCGAAGATGAAATGGCTGGCTGGCAGTTCAGCTTGGGTTATAATGAGATCGGATACGCCAATTTTGTCAGCGGACAGGTTGGACTTTGGAATCAGGCTCAGAGCCTCAACGGAGTACAATTGGGATTGGTCAACCTGGTCGATTATGCCTGCGGTCTGCAGGTTGGACTGATCAATCGTGCCGAGGAAACATCAGGCTATCAGATCGGGCTGGTCAATGTGATTCGAGGAAGTCGTGTACCTTTTATGCCTCTGATAAACTTTAGCTACTGATTCCCGATAACAAATGAGCTAGTTTAAACGCAAAGCGCAGTTGCCAGAGGGGCTGCTCTTTGCGTTTTGATGTTTAAACAGCGAAGGAGATTTGCCGATGCAGATTAAACCGTTCCGTGCACTTCGTCCCGCACAGGGCAAAGAGAAGCTGGTGGCTGCGGTGCCCTATGATGTTGTGAATAGCGATGAGGCTCGCCGCCTTGCCGAGGGCAACCCGGAGAGTTTCCTGCATGTCACCCGACCTGAAATCGACCTGCCCCCTGGAACCGATCTGCACAGCGACGCAGTTTATGTTCGCGGGGCTGACGCCCTGCGCGAGCTACAGGAACGCGGCGCACTGATGCGCGAGAAGCAGGACTGCATCTATCTTTATCGCCAGATTATGGCAGAGCACTCCCAGACCGGTGTAGTACTCTGCTGCCACATTGATGACTATGCTTCCAACCGCATTCGAAAACATGAAAAAACCCGTCAGGATAAAGAGGATGACCGTACCCGCCATGTGCTGACAATGAATGCCAACTCCGGTCCGGTTTTTCTCACCTGCCGCGATGACCAGACCATGAATGAACTTATAAGTGATGCCGCGCATACTATGCCACCACTATATGACTTCACCGCTCAGGATGGTGTGCGCCATACCGTTTGGCGGATCAACAGTGAATTGGAAAAATGGATCGATGTATTTGAGCAGGTGCCATTGACCTACGTAGCCGACGGTCACCACCGTGCCGCTGCGGCTTGGCGTGCCGGTGAACAACGCAAGGCGGAAAATCCCCGGCATGACGGGAGCGAGGAGTATAACTGGTTTCTGGCGGTGGTCTTTCCCGCTTCACAGTTGAACATCATGGCATATAATCGCTGCGTGGTTGATTTAAATGGACTTAGTGCGGATGAGTTTTTAAAAAAAACAGAATCTCTCTTCCAAGTGGAGCCGACAGACAATCCGCTTCCGGATCAAGCACTTCAGCTCTGTATCTATCTGTGCGGTAACTGGTACAAATTGAGATGGGAACCATTTGAGGCCGACCCAGTCAAGATGCTGGATGTCAGTGTGCTGCAAGATCGCCTATTGGCACCGCTTCTGGGTATCGACGATCCGCGTACCGATACCCGCATAGATTTTATCGGAGGCATCCGCGGTACGGATGAGCTGGTCAAACGGGTTGACTCCGGACGCGATGCCGTAGCATTCTCAATGTGTCCGGTTTCAATTGAACAGATGATGGACATCGCCGACGCTAATCAGATAATGCCGCCCAAGAGCACCTGGTTCGAACCCAAACTACGCTCCGGTCTGTTCATTCATACGCTTGACTAGGGATTGGAAAGTTGCAGAAGCAAAGAGTGCTCATTGGTCGCATAAGGCCCATGCGATATATTGCCAAAATAAAGAGGTTTCATTATGCTTGATATAAAACGTATCAGAGACAACTTTGATGAGGTGGCGGAAGGTTTGAAGCGCCGGGGTATGGAGCTGGATCTCGTAGAGAGAGCTCGTGATCTGGATTTGCTTCGTCGAAAACTGGTGACCGACACCGATGCCCTTAAAATGAAGCGCAACAGCCGCTCTAAGGAGATCGGTGCATTGAGAAAGACCGGTAAAGATACAACTGAGGTTCAGTCGGCTGTGCGTGCTATGGGCGAAAAGATTGCCGGTCAAGATGAAGAACTCCGTAAAATTGAAGATGAGCTCCGCATGGTGATGCTGAGCATTCCCAATGTTCCCTGCGCTACTATACCAACAGGAATCGATGAAAGTGCCAACCGTGAGGTTAGTAAGGTTGGAAATCCCCCTGCATTTGATTTTGAGCCGAAAAATCATATCGAGATCGGTGAGAATCTGGGTCTATTTGATCTGCCCCGGGCCGCCAAAATCACCGGTTCGGCGTTTCCTCTGATGTTGGGGCAGGGGGCTAAGCTTCAACGCGCTTTGATTCAGTATATGCTGGATATGCATACGACAAAGCATGGCTATACTGAATTGCTGCCGCCGTTTATCGTCAATACCGATTCCATGCGCGGCACCGGACAACTGCCGAAAATGGCTGAGGATATGTATCACTGCGAGATTGATGATTTCTGGTTGATACCGACCGCCGAGGTGCCAGTCACCAATTATTTCCGCAACGAGATCATCGATCGTCCGCTGCCGGTCTGTCTGACCGCCTATACCCCCTGCTTTCGACGTGAGGCGGGTTCCGCCGGCAAAGATACCCGCGGTATCCTGCGCGTGCATCAGTTTGACAAGGTCGAGATGGTCAAGTTTGTCGAACCGGAGAGCTCCAACGATGAGCTTGATCGGCTGGTCAAGGATGCTGAGGATGTTCTGCAAGAGCTTGGTCTGCATTACCGCATCCTGGAATTGTGCAGCGGGGATATCAGCTTTTCGGCGGCTAAATGCTACGATATTGAACTCTGGGCACCAGGTCATAAAGGCTGGCTGGAGGTCAGCTCCTGTTCTAATTTTGAGGATTTCCAGGCACGTCGTCTCAATTGTCGCTACAAAGATGCGGATGGTAACAAGCATTTTGTTCATACCCTTAACGGTTCAGGTGTGGCCCTGCCACGCCTGATAATCGCTATTCTTGAGCAGTGCCAGCAGCCCGATGGTAGCGTGCTGCTGCCTGCGGCCATACGCCCCTATATGGGAGGTCAGGAAAAATTGGATAAATGCCCAAATGTTTGATTGCACAGGTTAATTAAACACGCTCTATGGTTAATGAATTTTAAGCACATAGATATTTTTAACTTTTAGAAATACAAACTACTGAATTAACACTCGCGCATTTGCGCACTTATGACTATGAAAATATTTATACATGACGATTTCCTGTTACAGTGCGATGCGGCCCGGGAGCTGTATCATGACTATGCGGCCCTGATGCCTGTCATCGACTATCATTGCCATCTGCCGCCGTCAGAGGTTGCAAAGGATCGCTATTGGGAGAATTTAACCCGCATCTGGCTGGCCGGCGATCACTACAAGTGGCGCGCTATGCGCGCTAACGGCATTGCTGAACGTTACATCACGGGCGATGCCGATGATCGCGAAAAGTTCAAGCAGTTTGCCGCCACAATGCCATATCTGCTGCGTAACCCGCTTTACGACTGGTCACATCTCGAGTTGAAACGCTATTTCGGGATCGATGAGTTACTCTCACCCGTAACCTCCAAGAAAATCTGGGAGATAACTCGCGGACAACTGGCCAGCAGTGAGTTCAGCGCCCGTGCCCTGATGCGACGCAGTAATGTCAAGCTGGTATGTACCACCGATGACCCCGTCGATACCCTCGAATACCATACCGCAGTCGCGCAAAGCGACTTTGATGTGCACATGCTGCCCACTTGGCGTCCGGATAAGGTGTTGGCAGTTGACCGCTGTGATCTTTGGAATGAGTGGATTAACCGCCTCTCCGCCGTTGCGGATATCGATGTTGATTCCTGGGGTGCACTGCTGGAGGCATTGCAGCACCGTCATGACTTTTTTGACGAGTGCGGCTGCCGCATCTCTGATTACGGTCTTCACTCTGTTTATGCTACCGCCTATCGGGAAGAAGCTGTACGGCAGATCTTTGCTAAAGTCCGTGGTGCAGAGCCGCTGAGTGCGGATGAGATATCACAGCTTCGCTCAGCTCTGCTTTATGAGTGCATTGCAATGGATGCACGTTCGGATTGGAGCGTGCAGATTCACTACGGCGCCATGCGCAATACCAATACGAAAATGTTCGACAACCTAGGGCCCGACAGCGGCTTCGATAGCATCGGCGACTGCAATGCGGCACATGATATGGCATGTCTCTTTAATCGCTTGGAGTGCAATGACCTGCTGCCGCGTATGATAGTCTATAATCTGAATCCGCGTGATAACGAGATGCTTGCGACTATGCTGGGGAACTTCCAGCGGGCCCCGGAAGCAGGCCGCATGCAGTTCGGCAGCGGTTGGTGGTTTAACGACCAGCGCGATGGTATGCTTCGCCAGATGGAGGCACTTTCGCAACTCGGCCTGCTCAGCCGATTTGTGGGTATGTTAACCGACAGTCGTTCGTTTCTTAGCTACACGCGGCATGAGTATTTCCGCCGTATTCTCTGCAATATGCTCGGAACCGATATCTCGGAAGGCCGCATTCCCGATGATATCGAGTGGGTCGGTGAGATTGTGAAAGACATCTGTTACCGCAATGCGGTGCGGTACTTCGGTTTCGATTTTGACAATGTGTAACCACAAAAACCATGATAAGTGCGAGAGAAATTCCTGAAAAACAGTTGAAAAAATCCTGACCCCATATATCCTTACTGTTAAAGAAACGCTGTTTGCGTATTTAGTGGTTTTCATAGTTTAATTGTTTAACGTTGTCTTTATTTGCATTTTATGGATTATCTGCCACTATCTATCTTTGTTCTCGCCTACATCTGTTTCATATGGCGTGATTACAGTAAGCCCTGGGTAGCACTTGCCGCCTCTGTCATACTGGTCGGTTTGTACAGCTCTGGTTTACTGCAGTCGGCTGAAGCACCGGACAATCAGCTTTTGTTTCTGTTCAGCAGGGTTATCAACTGGAATGTGCTGGCTCTTATGACAGGCATGATGGTGCTCTCGGCTATTCTGGAGGAGTCGCATATACCGGATGTGCTGGCAGAAAAAATGATTGAACGCTCCAGTACGGCCCGTATGGCTCTTCTCTGGGTGGTGATGCTTACCGGACTTTTTTCGATTGTACTTTGCAATGTCAGCTGCGTTCTGCTGGTTGCCCCAGTGGCACTCAGCCTGACCCGTAAACTGAATATGAGCCCCGTGCAACCGTTGATCTGCCTGGCGATAGCCTCGAATCTTCAGGGAGTCGCAACTCTGATCGGCGACCCGCCCAGCATGTTGATGGCAAGTCACATGAAGCTGAGCTTTAACAACTTCTTTGTCTATCAGAGCAAACCCGGTATCTTCTGGGTGGTGCAGGTCGGCGCGGTTGCCTCCATGTTTGTCGTTTATTATGTGCTGCGCCCATTCTCAATGCGGATTGATGTCCATGATAAAGCCCGTCCGCGCTCCTGGATGCCCGCCGTTATGATCGGAGTTTTGATTGTTATCCTGGCGTGCGCTAGTTCGGTCGACAAGAACTTCACCTGGTTTGCCGGAACTGTGGGCATTCTGACCGCCGCTGCCGCTTCAATCTGGTATGTGAAAGTCGCTCAGTGGGGTGATTGGCACCGACTTTTGCGCTCAATCGACTGGGAAACTCTGATATTTCTGACCGGTATGTTTATTATGGTGCAGTCGCTCTCTGATTCCGGCTGGCTGCAGCGCGTGGCTGACAGCATTGCGGCACTTGCCTCCGGTCATATGTTTCTGGCTTTTGTTCTGATTGTAGCGGTTTCTGTGCTGATCTCAGGGGTAGTGGATAATGTGCCTTTTTTAGTGGCTATGATTCCAGTGGCGGACAGCGTGGCACGCGGCTTTTCCCCGACCGGCGATGCGGAAAAAGTTCCGTTGATGATGTTCGGTCTCTTGGCCGGGGCCTGCTTGGGGGGGAATATCACACCGGTCGGCGCGGCTGCCAATGTGGTGGCGATCGGTATTCTGAAGAAGGAGGGATATCCAGTCTCTTTCTGGCAGTTTGTGCGGATCGGACTGCCCTTCACCGTAGCGGCAGTGCTGGCGGGATGTACGTTGATTTGGTTGATCTGGAGCTGAAGCACCCAAAGAGAAATGAATATGAAACAATCAAGAAGATCATGGTTGAAGCGCTCATCGGCCTTAGGAGCCGGGTTGCTTTTTTTACCATCGCGTGTTTTCGGGGCCAATGCACGCATCAATGTGGCGGTGATCGGTGTCGGCGGCAGGGGACGTAGCGCGGTCTCAATTCTAAACCGTAACAAAAGATGTAACGTCGCGGCTTTCGCCGATGTGGATCATGGGCGTGCCGCGCGTGTCTATAAGGTCAACCGCAAAGTGCCGGTGTTTGTCGATTTTCGTCGGATGCTGGATAAGTTTAATGGGGATATCGATGCCGTCGCCATCTCTACCCCCGATCATACCCATCACTATATCGCCGCCTGGTGCATGAAAATGAGAAAACATGTTTTTCTGGAGAAACCGTTGGCACACAATATTGCCGAAGTGCGTGATCTGATGCGGCTGGAGCGCGAAAATAAACTGGCCTGCCAGATGGGGAACCAGGGACACTCCGGCGGCGGCATCTTGATGCTCGACGCCTGGATCAAAGCAGGCGTCTTAGGTGAAATCAGAGAGATTCATGCTTGGGTCAACTCTAGCTGCTCAACCGATGACAAACGCCCGCCTGCCGAGCCAGTTATCGAGGGGTTAGATTGGGATATGTGGCTGGGACCGGCCCGCAAGGTGCCGTTCAACAAACGTTATATCCGCTCCAGCTGGCGTGCTTGGTTTGAGTTTGGCACCGGTTCTCTGGGTGACTGGTTCTGCCACAATGCCGACGCTCCCTATTGTGCGCTAGGACTCGACCGACCTAAATTGGTCGAGGTGGAAAGTACCGGTGCTAAAAAACTCTCGTTCCCCAACAGCGCTCATCTGACCTTTACCTTTGCACAGCCAAAAGGCGGCGATGTCAAGCTGCATTGGTATTACGGCAAGCACTTCCGGGTGCCGTGCCCTGCAGGCCTGAATCCGGAAAGTGAACAGATTAAAGCTGATTACGGCGGGACTCTGATTGTGGGTTCGAAGGCCACCGCCATTACAGGATCACATGCCGGCACCCCCCTAATTGTACCCTTCACAAAACATCGCGAAATGCAGTCAACCTTGCCGGTTCCGCAACTCAAACACTCATCTCATTGGGATAACTGGCTGAATGCGATCGAGGGTACAGAAAAAAGCCGATCAAATTTTGCATACAGTGCCCGCCTGACAGAGGCGATGCACTACGGCAATATAGCGATGCATATTGACCGCTCTGTCAGAGTAGACCCTGTGAAAGGTGAGATCGTCGGCGACCAGGATGCCGCCCGAATGATGGCGTGGCCGCCGCCGCGGACACAGTGGAGGATATGAAAGAGATAGGTCGCAAACTTGGCGTTTAGCTCCCGATTTGCGCGCCAAATTTGACGCAAACCGGCTTGTGCACGGTATGCGGTTTGTGAACCGGTTGGAATCTGCCGTTTTGATGATCATAGCTGTAGGATTGTAGTAAATTGCCTGTCTGTGACCCGACCAGTACAAATTTTTCACCAGGCATGAATTCAAAATCACGCGGTTGAGGTGCAAGCAGTTCGGAGATGTTCATCAGCTCCATGACTCCCGTTCCCGGATCAACCGCGAAAATCGCAATACTGTCGTGACCGCGGTTGGATGCAAATATACGATCACCGGTAGAGTTCAGTTTAACCGCCGCAGAGGTGCTTTGCCCGTTGAAATCGGCGGGCAGAGTACCCAGAGTCTGAATATGTTCAAATCCCTCTCCGGTGTAGCGGTAGGCTCCGAGGGTGTTGCTCAGTTCATTGATCACATAGGCATAGCGCCCGTTGGGGTGAAAGATAATATGACGTGGCCCAGCACCCCTTTCAGTGCGCAGAGTCATTCGCGGCACGGCCTTTAATCCGCTTTGCCGATCGGCGTAATCATAGAGTCTGATGCAGTCCATGCCCAGATCGACAATACAGACATAACGGTTGTCAGGAGTCATTTCGGCACAGTGGGCGTGTGCCTGCGCCTGTCGCTTGGGATTCGGCCCGCTACCGGTATGAGTGACGGTCTGCGGCGGGCTTTTCGCAATACTACCATCTGGGTTCAATTCAAAAACACCAGCTACGGCATTGGTGTACTCCGCAAAAAGAAGCGATTTTTCACACCTGTCCAGTGCTATATAACAGGGGGGGGTAAGATTTAGCGGCTTGTAATTTAACAACTGTAAACGGGAACCCTGTACCTGATAAACGGCCAGTGCTCCATTAACACTGCGCTTGCCAAGTGCGGTTATGCCGAGGGTTGTATATAGCAGAGTTTTAGCACGGTTTAAATTAAGATAAGTCGGGTTCTCAATACCGCCAACTAGACCTGCCGGTGTAATTTCGCCACTCGCAGCATCACTTTCAAAAATATAAATACCCTCTTTACGTTCATTGGTGTATGTGCCGATATAACTCAGGTATTTCATAGTACGATCCTGTCTGTTTTGCGTGCCTGCCCATGTGTTTCAGCCTGTACAACTCGCGCAGACAGACGGCTGAAAGCTGTTTTTAATCGTTGCGATAGGGGCGTTTGCTCTGGAAAAGCTCAATGCGCGATTGCAACGCTTCAGCCTCTTCCGTGTATTTCATGCCTTTGTAAAGATCGATTGCTTTGCGGGTGGCGTGGATCGCTTTGCGAAAATTACCCGTTTCGGCATAGGCTGCACCGAGAACCACAAAAGCATGCGGATCGGAGTTTTTTACAATATCACAGGCGCGTGAGGCAAGTTTGACCGCCGATTTGCCATCACGCAGCTCATTGTATATCGAGGTCGCCTGAATCCAAGCCGCATTGACCAGCCCGTCGACACCCTCCGGATTCTTTTCAACCTCCTGCAATGCCAGATTGAGCTGCTCCTGATCGCCAGCAATACGCCGTTTCTGAGCTTCCTGCTCCTCCTCTGCTCGGAAACGTAGACTGATGTTGGCCTGGCGAAAGCGATTCTCGATGTCGATCTTGTCAATGGCCTTGAAATAGGCCTCTTTGGCGGATATTACGCGGTTGGCAGCCAGATGGGTCAATTCGTCATTAAAGCTCTGCATCCCGATTTTCCGGCTGGTCTGAATCACCGAATTCAGCATGTGTGTCTTTGCCTCACGAATCAGCGCAGCCACAGATGAGGTTGATTTCAGAATTTCGAAAATAGCGATACGCCCACCGGTCAGCTTTTTGCAAAGAGTCTGCGCCACCACACCCGAGAGCGTGTCAGCAAGCATTGTGCGAATCTGATTCTGCTTGTTGGCGGGAAACTTGTCAATTATACGATCAACAGTGGCTATGGCACTGTTGGTATGCAGTGTCGCGAAAACCAAATGACCGGTCTCAGCACACTCCAGCGCAGTCTCCATCGTTTCAAGGTCGCGGATTTCACCGAGCAGTATGATGTCGGGATCCTCGCGCAAAGCCGCCCGTAAAGCCTTGGTGAAATCAGAGGTGTCACGGTGAACCTCACGCTGATTGATCACGCAGTTTCTCGAGTTGTGAACAAACTCGATCGGGTCTTCGATGGTGATTATGTGCTCGTTACGGGTCTCGTTGATGTAGTTTATCATCGCCGCTAGCGTAGTTGATTTGCCGCTGCCAGTCGGCCCGGTAACAATCACCAGACCCTTGGAGAGATAGCAGAACTCAAGCATGGAGTGCGGTAGCTTCAAATCGTCAAAGGTAGGTATCTTCGACGGGATCAACCGCAGTACAGTGCCGAAACCGTGATGATCCTTGAACCCGTTTACACGGAAACGGGCGACATCCTTGATTTCGTAGGCGCAGTCGGTGTCGAGCTCCTCAATCAGCTCAGTGTAGTTCTGCGGCGGCATTATCTCCTTGAGCATTGCCAGAATCTGACTGCTGGAGAGAGCTTTGTCGTCAATCCGCGAAATACTTCCGTGAACACGTGCATAAGGTGGCTGATCGGCAAACATCTGAAGATCACTGCCCTCATTTTCTACTAAATATTCCAAAAAATGATCAATCTGTGCCATTATAGCTCCCTCTTTTTGCTCTATGCCGTACCCCTCCGCAGCGATATTAGATCAGGATGAGCAACGCAACCCCTTTATACGCTCATTGCCATCAAAAAAACGATCTACCTTTTGTAATGAGCTTCAGTTGATGCAGATGACTGTTTTTCTGCCCTTGATCACACGGCCTATCACCACCGGATACTGACGTAACTTCCTGAGAACCGTCATCGCAGCCTCCGCCTTGTTGGCACGCACAATGATGACGTATCCGATGCCCATATTGAACACACGGTACATCTCGTCATTATCAACACCGCCTTCGCGTCCGATAAAAGTGAAGAGTGGTGGTACATTCCAGCTCGAACGGTCAATCTCGGCACAGCAGTTTCCCGGTAGCACCCTGGGAATGTTGTCATAGAAGCCGCCACCCGTAATGTGTGCCATGCCCTGGATCGGAATTTTAGATTCCTGCAATGCGGTTACCGGCTTGAGAAAACTCTTGTGAACGGCCAACAAAAGCTGCCCGACTGTGGATTTGGTGCCGGGAAATATGTCGCGTACCCCAAATCCGCATTTGTCGAAAATCACCTTGCGGGCTAGTGAATAACCGTTGGTCTGAAGTCCGCCGGAGGGTAACCCGATAATCATATCGCCCGGTTTGATGTTGTCACCGGTGACGATGCGCCTTTTAGCTACAGTGCCAACAATTGTGCCGACCAGATCATATTCCCCGGGTGGATACAGACCCGGCATCTCTGCAGTCTCGCCCCCGAGCAGAGAGCAGCTGTTCTGTTTGCAAGCACGGCATATGCCTTTGACAACATTGGTGAAAATCTGCTCGTCAAAACGTGCCGTGCCAATGTAGTCCAGAAAAAAGAGCGGTCTGGCGCCCTGCACCAGAATGTCGTTGACGCAGTGGTTGACTATGTCCTGACCAACGGTATCGTGCTGTCCAGCCATGGTGGCGACCTTGAGCTTCGTGCCCACTCCATCGGTACTTGAAACCAGCAGGTGATCCTTGCCGGGAGATTCAAACAGACCGCCAAAACTGCCTATCCCGCCGATCACACCTTTGGCCTGTGTGGTGGCCACCATCTTTTTGATGCTGTTGATCCCGTTCATCTTGGAATCGATGTCAACACCGGCTTTGGCATACGCGGACTTGTTGGAATAGATTGCTCTTTCCTCACTCATAATTTTTCCTCATCCATCGAAAACGCAACATCTGCAATTTGTGCGCAAAAAAATAGCACTTTCACAGGATTCTAGCCAGTAAAATCCGCCTCACAAATTTTTTAGAATTAAAATTAGTGACAGGCATTATTTAGTGGACAGGTGGAGAGGTTTGGTGTATAAGGGGATTGTTTTTTTTGGAGATAAATATGAGACTGAACAGGATCAAGCTGGAGGATGCGGCGACATATCACGTGATGAGCCGGGTGATCGAGCACCGGTTTATCTTTGGGGATGTCGAAAAGAGTTTTCTGCATAATCTGATGCGGCGCATGGAAGATTTTACCGGCTGC
>CAYOQJ010000022.1:0-5078 GCA_964406095.1 uncultured Lentisphaeraceae bacterium | reverse complement strand
ACTTGTTAGAAAAAAATGAAAAAAACCATATTCACCTCGTGGGTTAGGTTACAAATCAATAGTTCGAACAGTGTTTTCGTGTGTTTCGTGTATTTCGTGGTTAGATCATTCCCGTTTTTAGGATAAGCGGAAGCTGATCATCCTCTTTGCGCTGTCACAGCTTCGGTTTTCAAGCAAACCTCGTGATTGCAGATCGAAGCTACCGGACAGCGACTGAGAAAACTATCTCCGACAACTAAGATGAGTCTATGGCTCCCAGCGGTATTCCTGGTGCGGTTTCCATTTCGGGCGATCACCGAAAAGAACACTGCCCAGACGAATCCAGGTGGCCCCCTCTTCAACAGCCACACGATAGTCATTACTCATTCCCATTGAAAGCCGTGGCAGACCGATTTCGAATTCCTCCTGCAGACGGTCGCGCAACTCGCGCAATGCGGCAAAGATTGGACGGGTCTGCTCTGCGTCGGGAACAAACGGAGCCATGGTCATCAAACCGCTGAGCGTGATGCTGTGCATCTCCAGAGCCCGCTCCACAACGCAATCGACCTCATCCGGCTTCAGCCCGTATTTAGAAGATTCGCCAGAGACATTAACCTCCAGCAGAATTTCAGGACGATGCCCCTCTTCAGCACACGCCGCTTCCATCTTTTCAAGCAGTTTGAGTGAGTCCACTGCATGAAAAGCCGAAAAGAGCGGCAAAGCCACTTTGATTTTGTTGCTCTGCAGATGTCCGATCATGTGAAATTCAACCCCGCTACCGCACTCGGGAATCTTCCAGGCCGCCTCCTGCACCCGGTTTTCGCCAAATAATTGCAAACCCGCCTCGTATGCTTCGCGAACAACCTCCGGGCCATGTGTTTTGGTAACACCCACAATCTCGATGTCGTCAGCGCTGCGACCAGCTTTCCGACAGGCCTCAGCCACAACCGAATTAACCTCGGCTAGAACATCATTCAAATCACGAATCTTATTTTCCATGATACTTTCCTGAGTTTCACACAACTCCGCAACTACGGAAGCCGCGGAATCATCAAATTGAATTATGCGCAATCACACCGAAAAACGTCCGTTTATAGCTCTTTTCAGCGTAACCGGGTCTGAATATCCGATGCCGCTGTCGGTCGGCAATCCGAATGCCAGCCGAGTAACCTTGACCTTGGTGGAGGCCAACATTTCATTGATATACGCTGCCGTGGCATCACCCTCCAAATCGGTACTCAAAGCTAAGACAACCTCTTCGATGCGGTCTTCGGTGATGCGCTGAAACAGCTCTTGCAAACGCAAATTTTCCGGTGAATTACGCCGTGGGGGCGACAGTTTGCCATGCAAAGCGTGGTAACGTCCATTATAAACACCTGAACGTTCAAGCGCGAGAATATCAGCCGGTTCTTCCACCACACAGAGCAGTTGGCTGTCACGATTTTGATCGACACACATACGGCAGGGCTGCTGTCCAGCCAGTGTCAGACCGCCGCAGAGATCGCAGCAGATCACCGTGTCGCGCACCTCCCCCAATGCCTGCAGCAGCGGCGCAGCCAGCTGATCGGGCTTGCTGATCAGTGCCAGCGCAGCCCGTTCCGCCGAACGCCGTCCAAGACCCGGCAATCGAGACAAAGCTCTGATCAGATTATCAACCGGCTCAAGCATAAGGATCAACCTCCCATGAGTCCATCCAGACCGCTACCCTGCATCAACTTGGTCATCTCTTCCTGTGTCTGTTTCTTGACCAGCTTAAGGGCACTGTTGACCACATTAGTCAGCATGGTCTCGTAACGCTGCGGTTTACCGGCCAGCACATCCTGCAAGGCTTCTTCGGAAACCTTGATTGAAACAATTGTGAAATCGCCGCGGGCGACAACCGTGATTCCGCCGTTGCTATATTCACAGGTTATTTTTTCAATCTCATTCTGAATACGTTTGGTTTCTTTGCGCATCTGCATGGCCTGCTTGACCTGATCCATCATTCCCATAAAATCATCTCCTTAAAAATTCCTGAATTTTGTTGTATAAAAACAGCGACTGATTATATGACACAATCCATGAATAAACAAGTCTGATAACAGCGTAGAAGCGTCCGGGTTTTCTCAATTGTTTTCTGACCCCGCATTCAGTATGATGTACACTGTTTTTTATCCAATTCAGATGAGAGTGAGAACAATGAGAATTCTTTCAGGTATACAACCCTCCGGGAAACTACATCTCGGTAATTACTTCGGCATGATGCGCCCCGCAATTGAGTTGCAGCAACAGGGCGAAGCTTTTCTGTTCATAGCCAACTATCACGCGCAGACCTCGGTGCATAACGCCGCACAGTTGAGAAGTTCGACCCTTGATGTTGCACTCGACTTTCTGGCTTGCGGTCTTGATCCGAAACGCACCGTTTTTTTTCGGCAGAGCGACGTGCCCGAGGTACATGAGCTGGCTTGGCTGCTTTCAATTGTAACCCCAATGGGACTGCTCGAACGCTGCCATTCATTCAAAGATAAAACTGCCCGCGGCATAGCGGCCAACCACGCGCTTTTCGCCTATCCGGTTCTGATGGCCTCTGACATTCTGATCTATCAGTCCGATGTCGTGCCGGTTGGTAGAGACCAAAAACAGCATATTGAGGTCACGCGCGACATCGCCAACAAATTCAACAACGAATTCGGTGAAGTCTTCAAATTACCCAAACCCTCGATCCAAGATCATGTGGCGGTGATTCCGGGAGTCGATGGACAGAAGATGTCCAAGAGTTATGGCAATACCATAGAGCTGTTCGCCGACCCTAAAGAGACCAAAAGCACCATAATGAAGAGAATTATTACCGACTCCACCCCGCTGGAAGAGCCCAAAGACCCTGAGAATTGTAACATTTTTGCGCTCTACAAGCTCTTTGCATCCTCTGAACAGCGTGCCGCGATGGAGGCGAACTACCGTGCCGGTAACTATGGTTACGGCCATGCGAAAAAAGAACTGCTTGAGATATTTAATGCCACCTTCGAGCCGTTTCGTCAAAAACGCGCTGAACTCGCCGAAAATCTGGATTATGTGGAGAGTGTGCTGCGCAAAGGTGCTGAATTGGCACGTGTGTCAGCAACCGCGACTCTTGACAAAGCACGCCGGGCAACCGGTCTTTAAAACTGAACACTGCGGTTGAGCATCAATGTCGATTGAAAACATACTTGCCGATGACTACAAGGTTAATCTGGAGGTCTTTGAGGGACCGCTGGATTTGCTGCTCTATCTGATCCGTCGCGAAGAGGTTGACATCTATGATATCCCGATTATGCACATAACCCGGCAATACATGAACTATCTGGATATGATGCGTCTGCTGGATTTGAATATCGCCGGTGAATTTCTGGTAATGGCTTCAACCCTGATGATGATCAAGAGCCGGATGCTACTGCCGGTTGAGGATCGTTCCGGTGAAGATGTTTTGGATGACGAATGGGTGGATCCTCGTCTGGATTTGGTGCGACAGCTGATCGAATACAAAAAATTCAAAGATGCCGCGCAGAATCTACAACTGCGCGAAATCGTACAGAGTGAAGTTTTCATGTTCGGCGGCACAGGGCCGATTTTCAAGAAAGTACCGGGCGATGCCTCACAGGCATTAGGAGATATCGGGCTTTTTGACCTGCTAACCGCTTTAAGGGATGTATTGGAACGTGCCCCGGATACATCATTCGGACATATTGAACCGATTGTCTGGTCGGTGCCGGACAAAATGGAGCGTATTCAGGAGCTGACTGCAAACGGCGAGCACGTGCGTTTCTCGCGGCTATTCAAACCAGAGTCGCACCGTAACGAGATCATCGTTACCTTCCTGGCTCTGCTCGAACTGTTGCGTTTACGGATGATTGCGTTGCATCAAAACGCACCGTTTCATGAAATCCTGATTTTCAAAGCGGATGACGGCAGTGAGTAGCCGATTGCCGCGATGGATGTATAACAGACAGAATAACAGAGAAAAGATCAAGTCATGGCAAAAAATGAGGAACCTGCAATTCCAATGGCTTCCAGCCTGCAACAGGTTATCGGCGCGCTGATTTTTGGATCAGATCGTGCCATAACCGTTGACGAAATTAGAAAAAATCTTGCAGGCACAGCGGAGCTTGAAAAAAACAACGATGAGACCGTAAAATTGTTCGCCGAAGCCTCACCGCGTGAAATCAGAGATGTGATAGCTGGTATCGGCAAAGAGCTTGCACGACTCGGTCTGGGTGTTGTGCTGGAAGAGGTTGGCGGCGCATTCCGTTTCCAAACCGATCCGTGCTGCGGACGCTGGTTGCGCGTACTACTCAAAGCCGATCGACCCAACCGCCTCTCGCAACCGGCACTGGAGACACTGGCGATCGTCGCCTATCGGCAGCCGATTACAAAGTCGGAGATCATGGCTATCCGCGGTGTTACGGTTGACCACCTGATCAAGAGCCTGATGGAGCTACATCTGATCAGAATTGTCGGGCGCAGTGAGTTGCCGGGGCATCCTTTCCTGTACGGTACCACTCCGACCTTTCTCGAACACTTCGGACTGCGCAATCTGCAGGAGCTGAATGAGATAGACCCGACTTTGCAGCGTTCACGCAAAGCCGAACGGATCGCCGTTCATACCCGAACCAAAGAGAAAGAGAGGGTCACCGACAACACACCTAATCTTTTTACGCCGTCTGAAACCGATCCGCAGCCCCCGATGTCAACAACCGGCATTGAAGATCAGAAAGTGGAAGAAGAACAGTAAAGAGTGAATCTAGTATCGCATTGTACTTGTCGTTCTCCAAAAATTATTCTCCATGTTCTTTGTTCGATCCTATTCTTTTATCTAGAGCTTGTCCCAGACCCGCAAGTGCTTGTCGGTCATAGCGTTGCTGTTGATAACTTCCGGACAAAGGAGGCGTTTTTACCTCCCTTGCCGGAGAGAAGTGTCTCTTAATATCTTTAAGAAAAAAATTAGGAGAAGACACACCAATATGATACCTCACCAGCCCGAGTTTCGTCTAGCATTACCGACCGTCTACGGCCCGAAAGATTATCGCGATTTCCGTGCGGTTCTGGAGCATATCGACCATTTTCTTGTAAGCACCGGCATTGAG
>CAYOQJ010000021.1:0-34581 GCA_964406095.1 uncultured Lentisphaeraceae bacterium | reverse complement strand
GAAACTTCTTCACCCATTGGGTGAAGCTTATAAAATTAACAAATTCCTTATTAACAATCATTTAACTCAGTTTCTGAATTTCAAATGCCGTAAATAGGTTGAATTGATAAAGCACTGCACCTGTTCAACCTGCTTTCTTGTAACATTGATGAAGTTGCTCCCTGTGGGAAAGAATCTTCTGATATGCCGGTTGACGTTTTCAACCGAGCCTTTTTCCCATGCACAATAAGCGTGAGCATAATAGACCTTGAGCATCTTGCTGATTTGCGCAAAAGTTTATTTGATAAAGAAGTGTTGGCTTGACGGTTGAATTTTCCTGTAGCCTACAGGAATGAAAATAAAACACACACCGAACAAACCAGCAAAGTCAAAGTACACTTTTTCCAACGCCAATCGCACCAGGGATGCGGCTATCGCAGAGCAAATATTCTGGGAAGTTCTTGATCACATCAAGCAGACGTATCCCGACTTTACGTATGACAAAAAACATACAGGTTTTCTCGCCCGCATCAAGCGCAGCATTTTCGCAATAGACTCAACAACTCTGCAATTAGCCCTTACCCTTTTCTTCGATGCATGATGTTTGCTCCCCTTTTTCAGGTGTCCGAGCTAATATTACAATTTGCGTGAAAAATCCTCATTCCTGTTTTCACTTGTTTTGTGTGTTGTAGTATGGTAGCCTGAACCCCAGTCGTTTACTTTGAGTTCCACGTGATTTGTGAAATTATGCGCGGCGGCTCCTTCAAAAAACGCAGAGAGGAGACTACTATGAAAATCAACATGCTCGTAACATTTGCAACAGTGTTGTTCTGCACCGCACTGCTTCCGGCACAGGCGGAGCTGATCGGTTATTGGAATTTCAATAATGACACCTGCAATGACACATCCGGTAACGATTACCATGGAACGATGAACGGCGGCAGCTACTCCACCGATGTGCCCGCCGCCCTCGCAGGCGGCAAGTCGATCGATCTGACAGCGGGCGATCATTATGTGATTATCGACAGTATCGAGGCCGGCGCGCCTGACGACCCTTTCAATTTTGAGCGCTCCATGACGGTCTCGGTCTGGGTCAAAGGTTGGCCGGATGGCAACTGGGAGGCGTTTGTCTCCAAACGCGGCGAGACAACCACAGATGATCAGGCAGGCTGGCAGGTCCGCAGATATAACGACACTCAACAGCTCAGTTTCACTTTGCGCAAGGAGGATCTCGGTGTCAGCACAGCCGTAAATCTCGTCGGACAGACAACCAGTGTCACTGACGGCAACTGGCATCATATCGCCATGACCTATAACGGTTACCGCCAGCGGATCTATGTGGATGGCGTGCTTGATCGTGTTTACAGAACACTGGGTTCGATTGTGCCCGCGGCGGAAAGGGTGGTATTCGGCGCCCGTGAATATGTGGAACGCAATCCCCCTGTACAGTTCCACTCCAGAGTCAAACTGGATGATATCGCCATATATGATAATGCTCTGACTGAAACGCAGATTAAGTATATTGCGCAAGGTGGCGAACCTGCCTTGGTCGATCAGATTGTTCAACCGATTGCTTATTGGAGCTTTGACGACGAAAGTATTAACGATCACTCCGGCTACAACCGGCATGGCACAATTTATAATGGAGCAACCTATTCAACCGATGTGCCATCAACGCTGGGTGGCGGTAAATCGCTCAATTTATATGGGACGAATAACTATGTTCTGATTGACAGTGTGCAGTTTAACGACCTTGCCGATCCGTTCAGTCTGGGTCAGGAGATTACTGTTTCCGCTTGGGTTAAAGGCTGGAGCAAAGAGGTCGATTGGGCACCGGTTTTGGCCGCTAAACATGGTGAAAATCCTTGGGGTTGGCAGGTTGCCGCCGTTTTACTTACGACACATTATGCTGGACAACCAGAGGTGTCACCAATGTACAATCCGATTTAGTGGGCGTGACCGATATTATCAATGATGAAGAGTGGCACCATGTTGCCTGCACCTATAACGGGCAGCATAAAATGATCTATGTGGATGGATTTACCGATAAACGTCAGTATGCTCTGGAAGAGATTCGCGACGACTGTGGCGAGCAGGTGATTTTAGGTGCGCGGAACAATGGTAATGTGCCGCGTGTCATGACCGATGTGATGCTCGATGATATTGCCATCTTCGGCCAAGCTCTGACGCCGCAACAGGTGTATGCCCTTTCGCGCGGCACTTCACCAACCAATTTGCCCGCTAAAACCGTTGAGCTGCCGCTGATCTACAACTTTGAGGACGGAACCATGCAGGGCTGGCGCAATGTGCTGGTGTCGCGTCTGATGTGTCCCGGTAATGACGGAATTGATGTCGATCATGTGCAGGAGTACACCGCCTCCGGGCGTTTCGGGTATGAGGTCGGTGATTGTAAACTTGAGATGACACCGTACAAAGTTTCTGATGACTATGAATTCAAAGGGAATTCCGATCGTCGGCATGCCTCTCTGCTGGTGCGTTCACCGCAGTTTGTGCTGAATGGCAGCAGCGATCTCGGCATGTGGCTGGCCGGTGGCATGGGTAATGAAAACGAGTATGCCAATGAGTCGGACAACATAGCACTTACGCATAATACTTTTGGTACGATGCGCGCCTATCTTAGACGTTCCTGTGACGGAGCGTATCTGGCTAGCCTCAGCCGGACTTTCAATAATAACGTTGAGTTTCTGTCTCTCTCTGCCGCGCAGTTGGCTGCTTATTTTGGTGAAACCTGCACCGTGGATTTAATCAATGCCTGCGACGGTTCATGGGGCTGGATCGGCATCGATGAAATCACCATCCCCGGCACCCTGCTGCCTGAACCGGAGTGCGGCGCGATCCAGTTTGATATGTGTCAGCAAAACGGAACCTATCTGGGTACGGAGAGTCCCGGACACACTATGAAGAAAATAGAAGATGGCGCGAACTGGTGGAACGGCAGCGGTATCGATCAGAACGATGGTCAGTTCTTCCAAGCTAACGGTGCCCCCGCCCCTCAAATCACTATCGATTTCGGCACAACGGTTAACGGCGCCGGCGGAGTGAATATCGATTGGGATAATCAGCCGATCGGGGCGTTCTCTAACTCGGGGAGTGGTGTTTACAATAACTTCCTGATGCGCGACTGGGTCTGCTCAACCAATAATAACGATCTGGCGGTACGCGTTAAAGGCTTTACCAACGGACTCTATCGGGTGTATGCGATGGTGCGTGATCCCTCGGCAATGAATGCCACCTATAATGTTTATATGGGGTTGAACCTTGAAAGTAGAGCCGATGCAAACGCTGTGCTCAGAGGTGTCGTTGGCACATCAGCCACCGAATGGAAAGCGGGAGAAAACTTCGTTTATTGCAACCTTGAAATTGAGTCGGAGGATGATTACATCACCGTGATAGTAGACCCTACCGCCGATGCACAGGGAGTGCTGCAGGGGTTGCAGATCATCGATATCACCGACATTTATATCGGCGGTGCGATACTCATAGTCAGGTAATCCGGTTGTCAGATAAATTCGTTTTCAACCGGGCAATCCGGCTGCAAATCAAATATACGGCCAGTTCGCAGTTACATCGGTGCGGTTGTGGTTATTTTTCGCATGTTGTCTTGTGTTAGGGTGATATGGTTTAATATGACGCATGCGAAAAACTCTGCTTTTGCTGACGATGTTGGCCTTCAATCGATTGAATGCCGGGATATTCATATTCTCACAGCCCGAGGGAATGAACTTCCGCGATATGGTGCGGGTTGATGATGTGCGGTTGCTGGTTGATGAATGCTGGGTGGATGCCGACGGCGTACGGCATGTGCGTCAGGAAATTTTCAGTGAACTGCACAACCTTATTCAGCGGGCCGACCAATTTCTGGTACTGGATATGTTTCTGGTCAACAATTTCGGCTATCAACCCGGAGAAGGTTACTATCCTTTGAGCGACGAGTTTACGCAGTGGTTGGTGGAAAAACGCCGCGTACATTCGGATGTCGAAATAATTCTGATTACCGATCCGATCAATACGGTTTACGGCTCTGTCAGATCGCCGCATTTCGAGGCACTGCGCCGTGCTGGTGTGACCGTGGTGCAGACCGACCTGGACAAATTGCCGGATAGCAATCCTCTCTATTCAATTCCCTGGCGGCTGAGTTTCGGTCTGCTGGGCGGTGCTCCCGGTTCTCTGCTGCCCAATCCGCTGGGAGAGGGTCGTGTCTCCGTGCGCAGTTTTTTGAAACTGCTGAATATGAAGGCCAATCATCGTAAAACGGTACTCTCGGAAAAAGAGCTGATGGTGATGAGTGCCAATCCGCACAGCGGCAGCAGTGCACATTGGAACAGTGCCCTGCATGTACGCGGTGGCGGTATGACGATGCTCTACGAATCGGAGAGGGCTGTGCTGCGGTTTTCAGGCATGCGCAACACTCCTGATTTTAATTTCAACGAGCAGGTAGGCACAAGATTTAAGGTTGAAATCCTGACCGAAGGACGCATCAGAGAACGAGTGGTGGAATTGCTGGACACGCTGGAGTGCGGCGGACGAGTGGATTTGTCGCTCTTCTATCTCTCCGATGTCGATATTTTTGCGGCTCTGCTCAGAGCTCATCGACGTGGATGCTTTTTGCGCGTTCTGCTCGATCCTAACAAGGACGCTTTCGGACGTGAGAAAAAAGGCATACCCAACCGGCAGACCGCCGCGTCATTGCATGAGTCCGGCATTCCGGTGCGCTGGGCGAATACCACCGGTGAACAGTTTCATGTCAAAATGCTCTATGTTGAATCTTTATCCGGTGTCGCTACACTGCTGACCGGCTCCGCAAATTTTACGCGCCGTAATGTCGGTAATTACAATGCTGAAAGCTCTCTGGCGGTTACCGGTTCGGTTGACAGTGAACCCATGAGCAGAGAGCGTCGCGTCTTTCAGCGTTGGTGGAATAATGAAAATGAACGTTGTTATAGTTGCGATTATCAACAATATGCCGATGAAAATCCTTTGCGCAGGGTACAGGCTTGGCTGCAGGAAATCAGCGGACTCGGTTCCTTTTAAGTGGATTTGACCTCCATTGAGGCAATCAAGAGTCGCTCAATATTTTGCCGCTTGCACATTGCGGCACCTCCGGGTATTTGGTAGAATCCGCCCGTAAAACCACATTCCGGCGGATTGAGAGTGTTTTTTAATAACAAAGAGATAAATTCGCGTTTTGGCAGCAGTGCTCCGAGTGTCATTGCGCTTATGTTGCTGTGCCTTTGCGGTTGCAACGCTGGCTATATAAGTCCGCCACGTAACCGTCAGGCCCGCATTATGGTGCTGGAAACGACCGGCTACTGCAATTGCGGCAAGTGCTGCGGCTGGGAGCGTAGCTTTTTCGGACTGGGACGGCCGGTTTTCAGCTACGGACCCAACAAGGGTAAGCCCAAACAGGTCGGTGTGACGGCCAGCGGCACACGGGCCCGCCATGGAACAATTGCCGCCGATACGCGCTATCTGCCATTCGGTACAGTGATTTACGTGCCTGGCTATGGCTACGGACGGGTTGAAGATCGTGGCGGCGCGATTCAGGGTAAAAAAATCGATCTCTGGTTTTCGTCGCATGAAAAGGCGCTGCAGTGGGGCAGACGTAAAATAAAGGTCAAAGTCTGGTTATAACTTCGTCTTTTAAGCTTTGCGGCTCGCATGAAAAGTGCGTGAGGTTGAAAGCGGATTCAGAGAGTAAAGATAATTTATGAGTAAAGATGTCAAGCATGACGCGCCAGCTACGGGTCGTCACTTCCTTAAACAGTGGATAGCGGAGGATGTCGCCAGCGGTAGAACCGGCGGCATAGTTGTGACCCGATTTCCACCTGAACCCAACGGTTATATTCACATTGGGCACGCCAAGGCGGTTTGCATCGATTTCGGCATGGCCGCTGAGTTTGGCGGACGCTGCAATCTGCGTATGGATGACACCAACCCCGCCAAAGAATCGGATGAATACGCCGCCAGCATAAAAGAGGATATCCACTGGCTGGGCTTTGACTGGGGCGACGGTTTCTACAATGCCTCCGATCTCTTCGACCGCATGTATGAAATTGCAAAAAAATTGATCGAGCGCGGCCACGCCTATGTGTGCGACTTTTCACAGGATGAGTGGAAGCTCTATCGCGGTATACCCACCGAACCCGGGCGCGAGAGTCCCGGACGCAGACGCAGTGCAACTGAGAATCTTGAACTTTTTCAACGCATGCGGGCGGGTGAGTTCAAAGACGGCGAGAAGTGCCTGCGGGCCAGGATCGATATGGCTTCGCCTAATTTGCATATGCGTGATCCCGTTCTTTATCGAATTGTGCATGTGCCGCACTATCATGCCGGCGACAAGTGGTGCGTTTATCCGATGTATGACTTTGCGCACTCGATTGAAGACGCTTCGGAGGGAGTAACCCATTCAATGTGTACACTCGAATTTGAAGTGCATCGCCCACTCTACGACTGGGTGATCGACCGTCTCGATGAACTCGATATGCTGGTGGTACGCAATGGCATCAGGATACGTCCGCAACAGCGCGAGTTCGCCCGCCTTAATCTCAGCTATACCGTGATGAGCAAACGTAAGCTGCTGCAGCTGGTGGAAGAGAAACGGGTTGACGGCTGGGATGATCCGCGTATGCCGACGATTTGCGGCCTGCGGCGGCGCGGCTACACCCCGCAGGCTATCCGTGATTTCTGTGAGCGTATCGGGGTATCGAAATTTGAGAGTCAGACCGATGTTGCTCTGCTGGAATATTGTCTGCGCGATGATCTGAATCTGCATGCTATGCGGCGTATGGCGGTTTTCAATCCTCTGAAAGTGGTGGTTGACAACTACCCGCAACAGGGCGGGTTGAGCTCGGAATTGCCCGATAATCCCACAGATGCAAAAGCTGGTCTCAGGAGGGTTCCCTTTGAGCGTGAAATTTTCATCGAACGGGACGATTTCATGGAGGAACCGGTTAAAAAATTTTTCAGAATGACACCCGGTGCTGAGGTGCGCCTGCGCGGTGCCTGTATCTTCCGCTGTACGCATGCTGTCAAGGATGAACACGGTGAGATAGTCGAGGTCCACGGAACCTATGATCCCGAATCAGGAGGCGGCAATGCCGCCGATGGACGCAAAATTAAGGGCACCATTCACTGGGTTCCGGCTTCCTGCGCACTCAGGATTGAGGTGCGCCTCTATGACCGGCTTTTCAATGTGCCTGACCCGCTGGATGATCCGGAGCGGGATTTTGTCGAATTTCTCAATCCCGATTCGTTAAAGAGCGTCACCGCACTGGGCGAACCGGCTCTGGCGGAGGCATGCCCCGGCGATAAATTCCAGTTTGAACGGGTCGGTTACTTTTGTGTGGATACGCGGGATTCGCAACCCGGTGCGCCGGTTTTTAACCGTACCGTCACACTGCGTGATTCCTGGGCCAGAAAATCATGACAACAAAAACGGGTTGGATGGATTGTTGCTCTGCTAGAAATTGAGGTTTAAAGGTTCAGCAGCTTGTGTCCTGCCGAAAAAGAAGGAATAAAATGCAACAGAAAAAAGTAAAAGTAAATGGAGAGCTAATCCCGGAAGAGGCGATTCAGTTTGAACTGGAAAGATTGACGCGGTTTTATGTTGAAAATGGTGTTACCGAGGATCAGATCAAGACGCAACTGCCACTGCTGGTTGAACGTGCCACCGAGCAGGCTGTCGGCACTAAATTGCTGATGGATGAGGCTGCCCGCCGTAATGATGAGGTCAGCGAAGAAGAGATCGAAGAGCAACTCGGTAAGGTGGTTGAGCAGGTCGGCGGGATGCAGGCTTTTCAGAAGGCACTGGAACAGCAGAATATCGACGAGACACAGTTCCGTGAGCAGCTTAGGCAGGGTTGCCGGATCGACCGGCTGGTGCAAGATGCCGTCAAGGGTGTCGCCGATCCAATGGAAGATGAGCTTAAAAAATATTATGAAGAGCACAAAGATGAATTTGAAAAGGGCGAGCAGGTGCTGGCGCAGCATATCCTGATCTCGCCGGATGGTAGCGAAGAAAGTTCAAAAGTCGACGCACGTAAAAAAATTACTCAGATCAAAGAGCGCGTTGCCGGAGGTGCCGATTTCAGCGATGAGGCCGCCACTCACTCAATGTGTCCCAGCGGCAAGGAAGGCGGTTCTTTGGGGTGGTTTGGACGCGGTATGATGGTGCCGGAGTTTGATCAGGCGGTTTTCAGTATGAGCATCGGAGATGTAAGCGACATTATCGAAACACAGTTTGGCTATCATTTGATCTATAAGACCGATCACGAGCAGGGGAGTGCCGCCACCTATGAGCAGGCACGTCCTAAGATTCTGGAGCTTCTCCGTCACTCCAAACGCGGCGCGGCAGTAACCGATTTTGTCGATTCGCTCAAGCAGAAGGCCACTGTCGAATACATCTGAGCTTTAACACGATGATGGAAACTACAGAAAACAGATGCGCGGAGGATAGGGATTAAATGAATACAGATCAATCACTTTTTGAGCGTGCGGTCAATGTCATACCAGGCGGAGTCAACAGCCCGGTTCGCGCCTTTAACAGCGTCGGCGGGACACCTCTGTATGTAAAATCTGGCAGAGGTGCCACTCTGCGCGGGGTTGATGAGCGTGAACTACTCGATTTCTGCTGCTCATGGGGTGCCATGATACTCGGACATGCGCATGATGAGGTGACGGAGGTGATCCGCGAACAGACCGCTCTGGGAACGAGCTTCGGTATCAATACCGAAAAAGAGGTGCTTTTTGCGGAACGCCTGTGCGCATTGGTGCCTTTTATGGAGCAGGTGCGCCTGGTCAATTCGGGCACTGAGGCCGTTATGACCGCCCTCAGAATCGCACGGGGGGTGACCGGACGCCGCCGTATCCTGAAATTTGACGGATGCTACCATGGCCATAGCGACAGCGTGCTGGTTTCAGCCGGCAGTGGCTTGCTGACCGGCGGCAATCTGAGCTCACGTGGTGTTCCGCGTCACGTCGCCAGCGACACCTTTGTGGCTGGCTATAACAATGTCAGCGAGCTGAGCGAAATTGTTCATGAAAAGGGCCATGAGATTGCGGCGATTATTGTTGAACCGGTTGTCGGTAACATGGGATTGGTGATGCCTGCCCCCGGCTATCTGGAAAAGCTGCGCCATTTTGCCGATTGCTGCGGTGCACTGCTGATCTTTGATGAGGTAATCAGCGGCTTTCGGTTTGGTTTTTCAGCTTATGCGTCGATTGCCGGAGTTAAACCGGATTTGATCACGCTTGGCAAAATTATCGGGGGCGGACTGCCGTTGGCGGCCGTTGGCGGGCGTAGCGTGTTTATGAGTGACCTGGCTCCCGGTGGAGCGATCTATCAGGCTGGCACCCTTTCCGGTAATCCGCTGGCTGTGAGTGCCGGACTCAAGGTGCTCGAGGTGCTGGAACGTGATAATCCCTATCCACTGATGGCTGAAAACGGCGATGTGCTGTGTGATGTTATCAACAGCTCCGCTAAAGCCAAAAAAGCCAATCTGCGCTGCGCTCAGTATCGCGGCGTATTCACACTTTTCTGTTCAAATGAGCCTGTCCGCAACCTCTCGGATGCCCGGCAGTGCGACACCGCTGCCTACGCTGAACTCTTCCACCGTATGCTTGATCAGGGTTATTATCTGCCACCTTCACAGTTTGAATCGGCCTTCATCTCCGCCGCCCATACCCCGGATGAGGTGGAAAAATTTGCTAGGGCGGTGGTGGACATAATCTGAACAAGTGCTTTTAAAATACCGCCTTTATGACCAGTTGTATCTCTGAAATCGAACTAAAAGCGCATGCCAAGGTCAACCTGACCCTTGAAATCCTCGGACGGCGTCCCGATGGTTACCACAACCTGCGCAGTGTAATCGTTCCAATTTCACTGGCCGACAGCGTGATTCTTCATCGTGCGCCAGGCGGTGAGATTGGTCTTGCGGTTACAACGGAGAGCTGGATCAGAGCTGAACGGCTGGGACCGGGCGCACTGAATCTGGCGGTTAGAGTGGCTTGCCTGATGCAGCAGCACTACAATGTGCGTCAGGGTGTCTTTATCCGTATTCACAAGCGTATACCAATCGGCGGCGGTATGGGCGGCGGTAGTGCGGATGCCGCTGCGGTTATTCGTGGCTTGAACCAGCTTTGGAATCTTAATCTTAGCCTGACAGAGCTCAGCAGCTTCGGTGCTGATCTGGGCAGTGATATACCCGCTCTGGTAACCGGATGCGCGGTGGTAATCGAGGGTCGCGGGGAATGCGTTACACCTCTGTTTGCACCGGAGGTGGCCAGCACTCTAAAGCCAATCTGGCTGGTAGTAGCCAACCCCGGAGTGATGTGCTCAACCGCGCAGATTTTCGCTAAATGGAGAGCAGACTTGACTAATGCACCCGAAATGGTCAATAATATACGCTTTCATATTCAAAGGGCGGATGTCAGAGCTGTCGCCGACATGCTGTATAACGGTTTGGAACAAACAGTTTTTTCAGCTTGTCCCGAGGTGGCGGAGGTAGCGGCGTTGCTTAAAAACGCGGGATGCCCGGGGGTGTTGCTTTCAGGCAGCGGTGCCTCTGTATTCGGATTGGTGCGCAGTGAGGCGCATGGAGAGATGGTGAGCCGGAAACTGCCTGCCGGCTTGTGGCACAGAGTTGTGCGAACTTGCCCGGTGGTGTAATGGCAGCACAAAAGACTTTGACTCTTTCGGAGGTGGTTCGAATCCACCCCGGGCAACCACTTGTTGCACCGTACGAGGTGTGCATAATAGAGCTGTGGCAACGATGATTTGAAAGTGACGCTTCAGTTTTTGATTTTGGAAGGCTGAGAACAATGATTGTTTTTTCCGGAACAGCAAATCCGGTATTGGCGGATAAGATGATGAAATACCTCCGCATACCCTTGGGAGGTTTGGATATCAAGCGTTTTCCGGACGGCGAGTTGCACTGCAAAATTAAAGATAATGTCCGTGGCCGTGACGTTTTTATGGTGCAACCGATTGTCGGCCAACCCAATGAGATGCTGATGGAACTGCTGATCATGATCGATGCCGCCAGCCGTGGTTCGGCCCGCAGAATTACAGCGGTGCTGCCGTATTACGGCTACGCCCGCCAGGATCGCAAGGATCAGCCGCGGGTGCCGATCACCGCCAAATTGGTGGCAAACCTGCTGGTTGCCGCCGGAGCCGACCGCGTGCTGACAATGGATTTGCACGCCCAGCAGATACAAGGATTTTTTGATATTCCCGTTGACCACCTGCACGCCGCGCCGGTAATGGTGAAATACCTGCGCGAGATTAAACTGAATAAGCCCATCGTTGTGTCGCCCGATACCGGAGGGGTTAAGATGGCTTACGCTTATTCACAGATGCTGGGTACCGACCTGGCAATCGTTGCGAAGCAGAGATTGGGCGACGCGGATGTGGACGCCTTCAGCGTTGTTGGCGACGTTGCGGGTTGCGATGTTATCCTGGTGGATGACATGACAACGACTTGCGGCACACTCTGTGCCGCAGCCGGAATACTCAAGGAGTATGGAGCCGCCTCTATCAGAGCGGCGATCACTCATATACCTTTGACGGATAAAGGCATTGAAAGACTGCGTGCCACTACTGAACTGGAAGAGTTGGTCGTGACCGATACCATACCATTGCGTAAGGATATGGACACCACCACTCTGCCGCTCAAGATTACGGTGCTCTCAATCGCCGAACTCCTCGGAGACGCAATTCGCAGAATCCACGAAGACAAGTCGGTCAGTTCACTGTTTTATGCCTATGGCAATGTGACAGGTGAATAACCGATGTTAAGTTACGCGGCGCGGAATGAGCTATGACAGTGATTCTCCGTCGGACGCAGCTCAGGGTTGATGCGTTCGGAAAGGATCATCAGGTTTGCGGCTCCTTAGCGGCGCTTTTACCATGAACAAGGAAAACAAATGGCGAAAGAAGAGATCAAATTGATGGCCGAGCCTCGGGAAGCGGATGGCTCCAAGGTAGCCGGCCGTTTGCGTCGTTCGGGCCTAATTCCGGCGGCGATCAACAGAATCGGGGGCGACACGACCCTGGTGAAATTTGACGCACATACCTTTGAGAATATATTGCGTCACCACACCAGTGAACACTTTATAGTGACTATCGTCCTTGATGGAACGGAAATTCCCGTTCTTCTGAAGGAGGTTCAGCATGATGTCATCAGCGGCAAACCGATTCACGTCGACTTTGTCGAGATTGCGCTGGACGAGAAAATTAATGTTTCCATCCCCATCGTGCTGCTGGGTGAACCGGTTGGCGTGCGTACCGGCGGCGGAATGCTGGAACACTCACTGCGCGAGATCGAAGTCGCATGCCTGCCCGGCGATGTGGTTGAGCAGTTCGAGGTCGATACATCCGGACTTGATCTCGGAGAGTCTCTCTTTGTGGGGGATATGAAGCTTGGTGCCGAATATACTGTTTATACCAGTGAGGATACGGCAGTGGCTACCGTGATCAATCCGGCTGCCGCAGCTGAAGCGGCGGAGGCCAGAAGCGAAGGAGCCGCTCTGGAAGAAGATCAAGAGGAAACATCCGAGGATGCCAAGTCCGGAGAGTAATCCCGGCGGTGTGTTCGCGCGGGCACTGAATCCGAATTCAATGCCCGCATTATGGAAGGTGTAAGCAAGTGAAAGTTGTGGCGGGCCTCGGTAACCCCGGAAAGAAGTATGACAACACCCCGCATAATATCGGATTCGATGTTGTCAACCTTCTGGCCGAAAAACTGGATGCCGATTGGAAAAACCACCCTCGCTTTCAAGCTGATCTCGCCCGGAGTTCCTATAAAGGAGTTCCGTTGTTGCTGGTCAAGCCCGGCACGTTTATGAACCTGAGCGGTAACGCGGTCGCGCCCCTGATGCGCTACCTCCGCTGTCAGAACGAGGACCTGACGGTCGTAGTGGATGACGCTGACCTGCCGCTGGGCAGAATCAGAATACGCGCTAAAGGTGGGAACGGAGGACATAACGGACTGGCTTCCATTATTGAAAACCTGGGCACCGATGAGTTTGCCCGGGTGCGTCTGGGAGTTGGACGGACAATAGGTGACGGACTTGTTGAACACGTTTTAAGCAAGTTCGCCGATGACCTCAAAAGTGTCGTTTCGAGATCAGTGAATACCGCGGCTGAGGCGGTCTTATGCCTGCTGGAAAAAGACTTAACTGAATCGATGAATCGGTATAACGGCTGGCAATTTGAAGCCGAAGTTGAACCGTAATAAGGAATAGGAAATTCCATCATGAGAAAATACGATGGCTTGTTTATTTTCGCCGGTACGGCGAGAGATGAAGTGCTGGATAAAGTTGTTGAAGCAGTCTCTGCTGAAATCACAAACCTTTCAGGCACGATTCTGAGTACAGAGATGCTTGGAAAGAAAACCTTTGCACGCCCAATGCAAAAACGTGACAACGGGTTTTATGTCAAAATCAGATTTGAAGTCGCCCCCGAAGCGATCGAAAAAATGAAAAAACGCTATAAATTGATGGACGATGTATTTCGTGTTCAGATTCTGGCGGTTGACGAACAGTTAGAAAACCGGTTGGCAGTACAGACCCGTGAGATTGCCGCCCGCGCCGCGGCCCGTGCCGAGGCGGAGGCTGCTGCGGCTGCCCAAGTCGCCGAAGCCGCCGCGGAGGCTGAGCAGGATACGGATGGAGATGATTAACAGTTAACGCTTTGAAGGAAGGTGTCAAATGGCTTCATTTAACAAAGTAATCCTGGTAGGCGGTCTGACGCGCGACCCGGAATTGAAACAAGCCGCGTCCGGCGTCAAGGTCGCCGATCTGAGTCTTGCAATCTCGGAACAGTGGAAAGACAGAACAACCGGCGAAACTAAAGAGTCAACCTGCTATGTCGATGTAGTCGTCTGGCAGAAACAGGCGGAATTGTGCTGCCAGTATCTCTCTAAAGGACGCCAGATTCTCGTTGAAGGACGTCTGCAACTTGATGAGTGGGAAAATCAGCAGGGAGAAAAACGCCGCAAATTGCGTGTGCGTGCGGATCGTGTGCAGTTTTTGAGTGACGGCAGACGGTCAGACTCTCAGGATAACCGTTCTACTTCGGAACAGTATTCAAAAAACAACGCTTCCGGTACAGTGGACTCTGATGACCTGGACGACCTCGATAATGATGACGATCTTCCCTTCTGATACAAATAATTTTAAGGAGTAAAATCTTATGGCAATGCAAAGAAGAAGCAGCAACAGAGACCGCGATAGAGATAGACATGCCGTTCGCAAACGTGCGAATGTACTCGATCCCAATACCGTCGTGGATATCAATGACATCGATCTGTTACGCAGGTTTGTCACCGATTTCGGTAAAATCATACCTGCACGGATCACCGGTGTGACCGCGGCCCAGCAACGTAAAATCAAACAGGGTGTCCGCCGCGCTCGTAATATGGGCCTTCTGGCTTAAAAGTAGTATAGAGAGGAATTGACATTATGGCAACAGAACTGCTCTTGCTGTGCGATGTGGATCAGCTCGGCGAAGCCGGTGATATCGTTAAAGTGACCGATGGCTACGCCCGCAACTACCTGGTTCCCAAAGATCTGGCCGCACCGGTCACCGAAGGCGCCAAAAGACGACTTGAGAAACTGCGTAAAGAGCGCGAGGAACTCAATAAAATCAAGAAGGCCGAGGCGGAAACTAAGGCCTCCAGACTCAATGGAGTGAGTGTTACGATAGCTGCTAAGACAGTTGACGGTACACGCCTCTACGGCTCGGTTACACAGGCTGATGTCCTGACCGAAATTGAGAAACAGGCCAAAATTTCGCTCGATCGATCACAGCTTGATATGAGTGAACACCTGAAAGAGGTCGGTGAGTGCGAACTCACAGTCAGACTGCATAAGGAGGTTCAAACTACGGTAAAGGTCAATGTGATTGAAGCCTGAAAGCAGAAACCGTGAACTTTTATCGAAAGCCTGTTGCGTACGCGACAGGCTTTTTAGTATCACAAGCTTGCGTAACACCGGGTAACATGTAATAATGAGAGGCGGTTTTCATCTATTAATATAAAAACGGGGCGGATGAACCCCCTTCATACAGGTGTTTTCAAAGTGATAGAAATTGAAGGATTAAAACTTAGGCTTGATAAACTTAGGGATGTTCTCCACGAGATGCACGGCTATCTCAAAATCGATGAACGCCGCTCCGCGTTGGAGCTTCTGGAAAAGGAAGCGACCCGTCCTGAGTTCTGGAACGACCAGAATGCCGCCCGCGAAACAATCAGCCGAACAAATGCACTGCGTGTCTTCGTATGTCCCTATGATGATCTTGCCGACTTGATCGAGGAAATCGCTTTGATGCTCGATCTGGCCGAGGATGAGGAGCAGGAGGAACAGTCTCAGGCGGCTCTCCGCGAGGTTATGTCGATGTTTGATAAGGCCGAGCTGATGACCTCAAAGCTTAGATTACAGTCGCTGCTGGGGGGCAAGTTCGACGCCTGTAACGCCTACCTAACCCTGCACGCCGGTGCCGGCGGTACCGAATCATGCGATTGGGCCGATATGCTTTTCCGCATGTATCGCATGTATTGCGAGGATCACGGTTTTAATTTTGAGGTTCTCGATCTGCAGCCGGGTGACGAGGCTGGCCTGAAATCAGTTACATTTCTGGTCTCCGGCTCTTATGCCTACGGCTACATGAAGGCCGAACGCGGTGTTCATCGGCTGGTGCGTATATCACCCTTCGATTCCAATAGCCGCCGCCACACCTCATTCTGTTCGCTTGATGTCGTCGCGCAAGTAAATGATGACGTTGACATTGAAATCAAAGAGGACGATCTGCGCATTGATACCTACCGTTCCAGCGGTGCCGGCGGTCAGCATGTCAATAAAACCGATTCCGCCATCCGCATTACACATCTGCCTACCGGTATAGTGGTGGCAGTGCAGTCTGAACGATCACAGCATAAAAACCGCGCCCATGCCATGAGTATGCTCAAAGCTAAACTTTATGAGTATTACGAAGACCAGAAACGTAGAGAGATGGAGCGCTTCTACGGGGAAAAAGGCGAGATAGCCTGGGGCAGTCAAATCCGCTCTTACGTTTTTCAACCCTATACCATGGTCAAGGATTTACGCACCGGTGAGGAAACCGGTAATGTACAGGCGGTCATGAATGGTCAACTTCAACCCTTTATCGAGGCCTATTTGCAGATGAACGCTAAAGAGTCAGGCTGAAAAAACCGTTGGTCTCCGAAAAAATAGATAGAGTTTTTTTATGAATATTGATCAAGCCAAAGTATTGCTAAAGGAAAATAGCCAGAGCCACCTGCTGAAGTTCCATGATCAGCTCGATGCCAGCCAGCAACAGAGCCTGCTGCGTCAGATCGCGGAACTCGATTTCAACAGTATCAAACGTATGTGCGCAATGCTGAAATCAACTTCAGACGAGAATGAAAACAGCTCGCGCCCGCAGCCGACACCGCCAGCTGTGATGCAGCTCACCGATGAACAGCGTGAAGCTGCCTCCGTCGTGGGCGACAAGGTGCTGAGCAAAGCCGAGGTCGGAGTGCTCCTGGTTGCCGGCGGACAAGGTTCCCGACTCGGCTATGACGGTCCCAAAGGAGCCTTCTCTGTCGGACCGGTCAGCGGGGCCTCCCTCTTCTACTTTCACGCTCGCAAAGTACTCAGCCTCAGTCGCCGGTATGGCGTGCACATCCCACTTTATATTATGACAAGCGAGCTTAACAATGCAGCAACCCGTAGCCATTTTGAACAACATGATTTTTTCGGACTCGATCCGCAGGATGTGATCTTTTTCACCCAGAACATGTGGCCGGCACTTGACCCTGCGGGGAGAATTATGATGGATCGTCCCGACCATATATTTATGAGCCCCGATGGACACGGAGGTACGCTCAGTGCACTGCATCGCAGAGGTTGTCTCGACGATATGGAACGGCGTGGTATCAGTACAATTTTCTACCTGCAGGTTGACAATCCTTTGGTCGAAATCGCTGACCCCGCTTTTGTCGGGGTACATGCCGAACAGCAGGCGGATTTTTCGGTCAAACTTTGCGCCAGACGTGCGGCACGTGAAGGTATGGGCGTGGTTGTTGAACGCAATGGACACTACGAAATGGTTGAGTACTCCGAGTTTGACCAACCAGAGAATCACTGCCTGACATCTTTGAATCAGAGCGGCGAACTCCTCTTTAAATTCGGCAGCGTCGCAATTCATATCTTCTCCTATGAGTTCCTTAAACAAGAAGCACTGCGCGATATGCCACTGCACATCGCATATAAAAAAATCCCGGTTTGCAACACTCAAGGAGAAACCTTAATACCAACTGAGCCTAATGGATATAAATTCGAAAAGTTTATTTTCGATGTCTTGCCCGATGCCGATAAGGTTGTCAACCTGGCCTTTGATCGCACCGATGAGTTTTCGCCGGTGAAAAATGCCGACGGCGAGGATTCTCCGGTAACCTGTCGCCGTGACCTGCAGCTCAAATGGCTGCGCTGGCTCCAGACCCAAGGTGTCACAGCCGAGCTGAATTCCGACGGTTTGCCGCTTCTGCCGATCGAAATTGATCCCGCTTACGCCTTGAATACCGATGATCTCAAAGAACGCGGTTTGGTGCTGCGTGATTTTTCAGCACCACCTGTGTACCATGCCCCTGTAAAGTAAGTGACTTTTAGAAAGGAAAAATATATGCGACCAGTCGTCTTGATTATTCGTGATGGATGGGGACTTAACCCCAGATCGGAGGCTAACGCTGTAGCTGCCGCTCAGACCCCTGTGATCGACAGTCTGAAATCCAAATATCCCTGGACCAGGCTGGCCTGCAGCGGTGAGGCCGTCGGTCTGCCCGATGGCTATCAGGGCTCCAGTGAGGTCGGCCATCTTAATATGGGTGCCGGAAGAATTGTTGTCCAAGAACTCAAACGCATCGATGACGGTCTTTCCAGTGGTGAGCTGTATAATTCCGACAAGTGGCGGCGATTGATCGATAACTGGAAAAATAACAACAGCACCCTGCATTTTATGGGATTGCTGCAGGATGAGGGCGTTCATGCTCATCAGGCACACCTGTTTAAACTGATGCGCCAGGCTCGCTCTGAAAACCCCTCCGGCAAAATGGTGATTCACCCCTTCCTGGATGGACGTGATACGCCGCCGCGCAGTACACTGGAGTACCTCGCCCGCCTCAATACCGAGATGCAGGATGTCGGGAATGTTAAAATCGGTACTCTGCAGGGGCGCTACTATGCCATGGATCGCGCAAAAAATTACGACCTGACCGACATTGCCTACCGCTGCATTGTAGAGGCCGACGGGCGCCGTTCCGACTCCGCCGCGCAAGCGGTTCAGGAGGCCTATGATAATGATTTGACTCCCGACAAAACAGAGATGGGTGATGAATACGTGCCGCCTTATGTGATTGGTGACTACCGTGGCGTGCGGGACGGTGACTCTGTCATGCACTTTAACTATCGGCAGGATCGCGCGATTCAGCTGACACAGGCTTTCTGGAGCAACGACTATAACGGTAAACGCCAGGTACGGCCGGAAATCGTATATCTCGGCTTCACCCGCTACTGGGATGAGTTTACCGACTTTCTGCTGGGTGCCATGGGAGGCGACGGCACTATGGCTAACCTGCTGGGAGAGGTTGTCTCCAAAGCTGGATTGAAACAGCTGCGCATCGCCGAAACACAGAAGTTTCGCCACGTAACCAGTTTCTTCAACGGTAAATCGACGCAACCATTTCCCGGTGAGGATCAGGTCGAAGTGCCCAGCCGTTTCGATCCGGCAACTTTTGCCAGCCACCCGGAAATGGAGGCTTATAATGTGACCAATGATCTGCTCAAATGCCTTGAAATTAATGAGTATGCTTTTGTTGTGGTGAATTATGCCAATTGTGACATGGTTGGCCATACCGGTGATTTTAACGCTGCGAAAAAAGCGGTCGAAGTTGTGGATGAGTGCATCGGTAAAATACTGCCGCGCCTGATGGAACTTGATGCGCATGTGCTTATCACTGCGGATCATGGCAACGCGGAACAAATGCAGGATTATGAGACTTCGATGATTAAAACCAGCCACACTCTCAATGACGTTGAATGTATATATGTCGCCACCGATTCCATCGGCAGAAAACTGATCCCGACAGGCAAGCTTTCGGATCTGGCACCGACGGTTCTGCAACTGCTTGAATTGGAAATTCCAAAAGAGATGACTGCTCAGGTTCTGCTGAGCTGACAGCCTCCGAATGACGATCGGCGCCCTAAGACAGAAAGAGACTTTGTGCACGCCTGTTCCAGTGCGACAGGGAAATAAAAAATAATCAAGATGTGCCTGCCGAATTCCCGGCGGATGATATTGAAAATAGGGGGAGAAGTTTAAATGTTCCGTTTGATGCGAGTGAGGGTTCTGCTGCTGTTGTTGATTTTTATTTTAGCACAGAATTCGCAAGCGGTTTTGCGTTTTTCAAACAGCTATCGCAGCTGGCGCAACAAGGAGCGCCCAGTCCGCAAATCCACATCGCTTATTATTCTGCACACAACCGAAACTACTTCGCCAGCTGCCTTAAAGAAATTGCGTGATAACGGCGAATGCCACTATTACGTCGCACTCGATGGTCTGGTGTACAGAGTCATCGATCATCGACGAGTGGCTTTCCACGCCGGTCGCAGTATGTGGAATGGACGTACCAATGTCGACAACTTTTCGGTCGGCATCGAGGTCAGCGGTTATCACAATAAACCGCTCACCTCCGCTCAGTACCGGGCTGTTGCCGAACTGGTCGGTGAGCTAAAATACATCTACAAGGTTCCCGATCGCAATGTCCTTTCTCATTGCCATGTGGCCTACGGAGCTCCCAATAAATGGCACAAACGCAGCCATAGAGGACGTAAACGCTGCGGCATGAATATGACCTCTACCGCAGTTCGTAAAATCCTCAATCTCAGAGAGCGCGCGCTTTATGATCCCGATGTCCGGGCTGGACGACTGGCTGTCGGAGACCCACATCTGGCTCAGGTTCTGTATAATTCATCAGGTGCCGGACAAAAGTCGCTCGCATATCTCACGCCGCAGGAGGGTAATGTCATCTCCAGAAATCGAAATGCCTGGGATATCGCCCGCGACCTTTATAATGCCCCCACCACACTCTATATCTTCCCGAACGGCTCACGTAAACAGGGCCACCAGGTCACTGATTTCAAGCTGCTGCCAGCAGGTACTAAGGTAGTTGTGACTTCGCCGGTTGATAATCCAGATGAGAGTTTTAAGATTGTCGGTCAGCATGGCAGGGCGCAGGATATCGCTGGAGCCGAGGTTCTGACCGATTCCACCCTTTATATCTTCGCGGATGGTTCCTACAAACGCGGCAATCAGTTGTCCGCCCAGCAGGTTCTAAAGTTGCCCTACGGTACCAAGGTGCTCGTCGGCTATGCCGTCGGGGGGCCGGTTTCAGCATCACGCCTGGCTAGTACCATCTGCGGCAGCCGCTGGCGCTCCAAGGATACTTTTTTTCTGATATCCGGTTCCCTTGTACCTGGTGATGAGGTTGACGACACCAAAATTCCCGCCGGCACAATGATCTTTTTCAGAAAGTAACCGGGTTGCCTCAATGTGCGAATTTCGTTGGCTGAGTATGCTCTCTGATGCAGGGCACCGCATAGTGACAATGTCTATCTCCAGTGTCTGCGTCCGTGCTGATCACCGCTGCATGCAGAAAACCGATCCAGTCCTGGCCGTGGAACCGTCGTACTCCCAGTGCCGTCAGAAAGGCAGTAATGTAGATGTCGTGGCTCACAAAAACTGTTAGTGCGTCGCCAGCGACATACTCCATCCATTCAAGCGTTGCGAGCGTGGATGGTTCGATGTGGTTGAGATAGGGTGCACTGCCGTTGTTGAGGTACTCTTCCATAAACTCCATGTAGCCGCGCTTGCGCATTAAAGCCTGCAGAGCGTGCGAATTAGGGTGCATATAAAACCCTTGAACGCCGATCTGCGACGCATCATTCACCTCCGGATCATCAATTCCCATGCCGTGTGCTAAATGTTTAGCGGTCAAACGACAACGCTCCATCGGACTGGTATAGAAGCGAACAGCATCGACCCCCGCAAAACAATTGCCTGCCTCGACAGCCATTGCCACACCACTCTCAGTTAAGCCGAGGTGCCTTCCAAAATCCTTGTCCTCTGTGCTGATTGCCGGACGCTCCGAATGACGCATGAACAGCATCACACGTTTGCCTGCGTCAAGCATCTCCCGAACTGCTCTAAAATCAATTGTGTCGTTATGAATTTTCATCTCGTTAGTTGACCCCTATACCATTTCTTTTAATCGTCCTGTCACAAGTTTATGAAGTGATCCTGAAATGAATGTTTGGTAGGGGATGCCCTCTTTTGCAGCACGCTTCTGAATGCGTTCAAGATCACGTGAGGAAATCCTGATATTGATACGTTTGTCTTTTAGAAGGGTCTGTCGTGCTGCATGTTCAAGTTCTTGTTTCTCTTTTTTGAAACCGGGAATCCGTTTGAATTTTCCGTTCTCAAAATCTTCAAGAATCTGTTGTTCTTCCTTAGCTAATTTAATTTTCTTGCTCATGACAAATACTCCCGGGTTGCTTTTCTGCTTGGAATGATGGTTTTTAAAAACCTTACACCTCTCGACTTAACGTAAGGCACAAGGTGGATGTAACCTTCCACATCCAGAACAATCATGTTTTGATTGGGATGTCGGTCGCGATTTGGGTGCCTGATAACATCAAGCACGCATCCGTTCTGGATGTGAACAATGACATCCTCAAAACAGATTCCGCGAATCTTTTCTGAAGACTCGCTTTTTTCATCACTCCAATCAAACTCGCTCATATTGTTAAGATATCAGAATGTGTGCCTTATGTCAACAGAAACGGTTTGTTTTTTGGTATAACGTTTAGCTTAGTGTCTCTTTGGGGTGCACCCCAAAGAGACACTGCAACTTTTTGCTGAGAGTGATATTTGATTTATCACTCTCGATTGTTTCCCAATCCTTAGGGTTTATAGTCTTTCCAACTCCAGCCAATTTTTTTCTGAATTGCCAGATTATATTAAGATTTGCGTCTTTAACAGTGGATCATAATATAGTAGCATAGAGATGCGTTGTTTGAGTACAATGTTTGAATGTGTGGCCGCTTTAACCACATTCAGTATCGAAAGTTGACGGAGCGTCGTTCAGTAATCGCTCCGCTGTGTTTTAAATCTTGCGCCCTACCGCTGGTTGAGGTTGATAAATATGAAAAAATTAGTTGTTCTAGCGTTGGTAATTCTGCCGATGTTCCTGAGTGCCGAACCGGAGCGGCCGAACTATATCATCATTTTTATTGATGATATGGGCTATGCCGATATCGGCCCTTTCGGTGCCACTAAACAGAAAACACCGCAGCTCGATCGCATGGCTGAAGAGGGTATGATGCTGACAAGTTTTTATGCCGCACATGTCTGCTCTGTGTCGCGTGCGCAACTGCTGAGTGGCTGCTATGGTGCCCGCATCTCCGTGCCTCATGTCTACTTTCCTGGACAGCCTTGCGGTCTTAATCCGGATGAAATCACAATCGCCGAACATCTCAAACAGGCTGGCTATACCACCGCCTGTGTGGGTAAGTGGCATCTGGGCGATCAACCCGAGTTTCTACCCACCAGACAGGGCTTCGACAGCTACTACGGCATTCCCTATTCCAACGACATGATGAAAAAGTCGAGCGAAACCGGGCAACGGGTCGTTCCCCTGATGCGCAATGAACGTGTTATATCACTTCTGACCGCCGAAGATCAGCGCGATATCGTTAAAAAATATACCGCGGAGGCTGTCAAATTCATACACTCCAGCAAGGAGCGCCCCTTCTTTCTCTATTTGCCACATACCGCCGTGCATACTCCGATATATCCAGGCAAAGATTTTATGGGCCGCTCTGATAACGGACGCTTCGGCGACTGGGTGGAAGAGCTCGACTGGAGTACAGGCGTTATCCTGAATACCCTGCGGGAATTAAAAATTGATCAGAAAACCTTGGTTATATTTACCAGCGATAACGGCCCATGGCTGATTCGTGGAAAGGATGGCGGCAGTGCCGGGCCACTGCGCGGAGGTAAGGGTAGCACTTGGGAGGGCGGTGTGCGTGTGCCGACAATCGCCTGGTGGCCCGGGAAAGTGCCAGCCGGTTCATCCTGCGACGCAATTACCGGTACAATCGATCTGCTACCCACCCTGGTTACTTTGGCTGGCGCCGAGGTTCCCGCCCAGCCGACCATCGACGGTTGCGATATATCCGCCTTGCTGCTCGGAAAAGCGCGGCAATCCGCCCGCGATGTCCACTACTATTTTTTCGGTTATAATCTTCAGGCTGTCAGACAGGGAGCGTGGAAGTTGGCCTTTACTCCGCAGAGAGAAAACTCCGGCACTAAACCCGACGGCGGTGTTACTACCAGCGAACTGCGACTTTATAACCTGGAGGAGGAGATTGGTGAAAGAACAAATCTGGCCGACAAATACCCCGAAATTGTCAAACGTCTCAAAAATATCGCCGACCGAATGGATGCGGCTGTCGGTGCTGGCGGATCACACCCCCAGCGGCGTCCCGAGGGACGCGTACAGAACCCGAAACCACTCTATTCAATGGTTCAACAAACCGTTAAAAAACGCGGAGCTCCGATTGACCCCGCTTCTGTCGCTGTCGGCGGAACAATCGCTTCTCAGCATGCGCCTATGATAGAAAACAAATCGTTCACCGTCACATTCGAGTTTGAAACCGGACAGAAAAATGCGGTTCTGATGGCACAGGGCGGCATCGTCTGGGGTTACACCGTTTATTTGAAAAACGGACATGTCCATTTCGCTGTGCGTACCGGGAAACGCGATTCCATTGCGGAAATTTCATCGCCCGCCGCTATTTCAGGGTTGACCAAGGTCAGTGCCACTTTACTGAAGGGTGGCAAGATAATGCTCTCTCTCAACGGGACGGAGGTCGCATCCGGCAGATCGGAGGGTGTCATACGAACCCAGCCCGCAGAGGATTTGTGCGTGGGGTTCGACAATAAAATGGCGGTTGCCGAGTATCCCGAATACAAGCTCTTTGAAGGAACTCTCAGAAATTTGAAAGTAATGACATTCTGAAAATTTACCAAAACTGCAGCCGGGAACCCTGATCCCGGAAATTTCATCCGTAGATACACCCGGTCTAAGGAAAGGAAACAGCGTTTTGTCGAATGAATACAATCAGAGTCAGCATCTCAGAAGTAAAAGCAGCCGCCGCCATAGCAGCAGTAGACACCATAGCAGCAGACATAGCAGCAGCCACAGTAGCGGCGAAAGTTTTAACCGAAGTATTAAAGACAGCCGCCGTAGCGGTACCCTTAACGGCACGGGCAACAGCCGCAATAGCCCTGACTCTGGTTTAGCGGACAACATCGAAACTCGAGGTTCGCGTCGTTCAACAAGTCGCTCAAAACAGGGCTCCACCGGTTCCTCCGGACGCAGCTGCCGCTCGCGCAAAACAATAAAGAGCCGCAAACTTGTTAATTTCGCCCTCGCGCTTGTCGCGGTGGTTGCGCTGATCGCCGTGCTGACTCATCCGCGAAAAAGTAAGTTCACCCGGGAAATCTATGATCCTCTTGCCGCAATCCCTGATGATCTCCAACTGATCTCCCGGATCGATGATCGCAGATTCACTTTTAACATAAAAGCCCTGGATATCACCAGTACTTCAGGTTACAATATCATCGCTCCGGTACCTTTGAAAATTTCTGATGTGGTCGGGTTGAGCTCGGACCATTTAGCACGGTACGTGACTTATGACGAATTGGATGCGTGGCTGCCTGATTGTGTCACTTTGCACCGTTTTCTCAACAACAAGTGGTATTTCACAGTTTCGTATCGACCTGCCGATGGCGGAGTTAATGATGATGGTACCCCGCGCAGGGTCGAAATACCGGTGTGCTTCAACCGGATGGTCGTTAAAGGCGTGGCAAGTGCAACCGGGGATGCTGAAAATGATGAAACCGATAAGGATTTTGACGATCTTGAAGTTGCCGTTGGAAAGATGCTGAAAGAGTATTCTGAGGAAAAGAAGAATGTCACCGCATTATCACAGCGGAAGTATGTTTTCAACGCGTTTGCCAAAAAATTTGTATTTGAGTTGACAGATGAGCAGCTTGATCAAAGTCCCGACTGTCACCCACTTGAAGGCGTGCCCCTTGAAATTCATCAGGCTTCGGCATTGGCCCTGACTGCTTTCGGGGATTACCTGCCGACTGATCAAAGCTCGGATTGGCATGTCAACACCGTCTCTTTAAAGCGCGTAGACAACTCCGACAAGTGGTACTACCTGGTTGAAATTACCCGCATTAACGACGATCCCGATACATCGGTGCATCTGCGTATTCCGGTTCTGCTGACTGGCAAAGTCGTTCGGGGCGGCACAGGATGATTCCCCTGCATGTTGATAGAAAAACAAAGGACTTTGCTATCCTGAGTGTGGGGCTCTTTGAGCCGATTGCAACAGATGCTTTACAAACAACATCCCCAAAACGGCGACGCTTGAATAACTACAGGGTTGCATCTCAGAGACAAATGACGTGGCATTCCATAATCCAGGCATCAAAGTCAACATCGTTGATATTGTCGAATTTAACTTTCATCAATTGCATGGCTTTACGATAAACTTTTTTGTTAAAATTCGCTTGAGGAGAAAATTATGCAGATTTTTATTTTTAAAAGCCGGTGGAGTCCCTATCTGGCTGGAACCTTGGCAGGTCTGCTGGCAGTGGCATCGGTCGTTGTCTCAACAAAATATCTCGGTCAGGCCAAATATCTCGGCGCTTCGACCTCGTTTGTCCGTGCGGCCGGTATGGTGGAGTCGCATTTTCAGCCCGAAAGAGTCGCTAAAAACAACTATTACCACAAAACCGGCACCAAGGTTGACTGGCAGATGATGTTTTTAGCCGGCATATTTTTCGGTGCTCTGCTCTCATCAATTGCGGGCGGCACATTCAGATTTGAAGCGGTGCCGGTTATATGGAGTGAATTTCTGGGTTCCGGAATTATTAAACGCGCTTTCTTTGCCTTTATCGGAGGAGCTGTCGCGCTCTACGGCGCACGCATGGCCGGAGGCTGCCCCAGTGGACATGGGCTGAGCGGTATGATGCAGCTGGCTCTGAGCGGCTTTGTGGCGATGGCCGCCTTTATGCTGGGTGGCATTATCACGGCAAATCTGATTTACAAAAGGAGCTGGTAGCCATGGAACTTATTCTGGGATTGACAACTGGAGTCGTTTTCGGCATTCTTCTGCAGAAAGCTGAGGTGCTGCGTTTTGATAAACAGGTTGGCTTTATGTTGTTTAAAGACGCGACCATTCTGAGGTTTATGCTCTCGGCGATTGTGGTCGGAGCAGTCGGTCTCCGCATCTGCGCGGAGATGGGAATGCTTGAGTTTGAGATCAAAAACGCGGCACTTGGCCCGGTTGCACTGGGCGGTCTGCTTTTCGGAGCAGGTTGGGCCGTTGCCGGCTATTGCCCAGGTACCGCAATCGGTGCCCTCGGCGAAGGACGTCTGCATGCTTTTTGGGTCATTCTGGGTATGATTACCGGTGCCGGAGTATACGCTGAGAGCCGTCATCTACTGCGATGGAAATTTTTGAAGCTGTATGACTACGGGCCGGTGACTCTGCCGCAGTTTACCAATCTATCGCCGTGGCTGATTATTACCGCCCTGGTCGCGGGCACTATAATACTCTTTGTTGCGATTGCAAAAAAATTATGACAGTTATACGCAAAGTTGTAACCGATACGGAAATCCGGGTCGTTTCCCGGCTGGCGCATGAAATCTGGGTGGAGCACTATACCCCTGTAATTGGCAGTGCCCAGGTCGCCTATATGCTGGAACGCTATCAAAGCGAGATCGCGATCGCGGCTCAGATCGCCGCAGGCTATGAGTACTACCTAGCATATGAGGAAAAGCAAGCTGCCGGCTATACCTCGGTTATCGTTCATCGCGAAGAAGCCTCTCTGATGCTGAGTAAGATTTATGTGCTTAAATCCCTGCGCGGCAGCGGCGTGGGCACCGCACTCATGGAGTTCTGTGAATCGTTATGTCGCGAGCGCAACCTGACATACATCTGGCTGACAGTCAACAAATACAACAGCAAATCCATCCTGTGGTATGAAAAAATGGGTTTTCACAACGCCGGTTCGCTTGTTCAGGATATCGGCCATGGCTTTGTTATGGATGACTTCAGAATGGAGAAACAGATCAGCTAATTAAATTAGTTAGTGCGAGGCAATAAAAACAAAAATTCAGCGGTTTTCTGATCTGATCTCGGGTGAGGGCTGCTTGTTGTAGACTTTAGACCCGGCAGGTACCGAATGGATCAGCCATACGTTACCGCCGATCACCGCACCTTTGCCGATAACTGTTTTGCCCCCGAGGATGGTGGCACCAGCATAGATTACTACATCGTCCTCGACATCGGGATGGCGCTTATTGCCTTTTATCAGGCATCCTTTTTCATCTTTATCAAAGCTGAGTGCACCCAGAGTTACGCCCTGGTAAATCTTGACATGTCTGCCGATGTTGCAGGTCTCACCGATAACGACACCCGTTCCGTGATCGATAAAGAAACCAGGTCCGATGGTGGCCCCCGGGTGAATATCTATGCCTGTTTTGGAATGGGCATGTTCACTCATTACGCGTGGTATCAACGGAACGTCATGAAGATTAAGTAGATGTGCTATGCGATGTACGCTGATGGCGAACAATCCGGGATAACTCATAACTACTTCCATTGTCGAACGGGCGGCGGGATCACCCTCGTAGGCGGCCTGAATATCTTCCTGCAGCATTGTGCGAATCTGCGGCAGCTCCTGCATCAGTGTTTGGACAACCGTTTCCGCCTTGGTTCGGCACTCCTGGCAACCGGCACAACGTTCCCGGCGGCAGATATGATCATATGCTCGAAAAACCTGGTCATACATCTCATCCAGCACCTCTTTAAGCATCTGTTCTACATACCCGCGGCAATTGCCGCAGTTAATCGGATGGGTAGCATGACATCCGGGATAAAGAATCGCCAGAAATTTGTCCAGCATCGCGATAATCGCCCGTGTTCCGGGAAGATTGACATCACGATCGGTGTTAGCGGGTGTCATGCCGCCGCAAGGTCCGAGCTTGTTATAAAGCCGATGGATATCGTCACTGGTCAGTTTCAATCTGATGCTCCTGTTTTTTTTGAGATATATGCGATAACATTGGATGCACCTGCGTTTCTGAAACCGAAAAACAGCAGGATTCTCTCAAGCATTCCGCTACCTTTGCAAATCAGCTTCTCCACCTTAATATCCTCCATCTCACACAAATCTATAAAATCTTTAAGAGTGAAAAGATGAATGTTCGGAGTGTTGTACCACTCGTATGGGATTTGCCTGTCTTTCGGCATCCGTCCTGTTAGAAGCAGATTTGTTCTCACCTTCAGTGCGGCAAAATTGGGGAAAGAGATAACCGCTTTGTCGGCCACCCGCAGAATCTGCTGTAGAAGAACGCGCGGACGTTTAATGGTCTGCAGGGTTTCACTCAGCACCGCAATATCAAATGTTTTATCGGGAATCATGGTCAAACCATCGTCAATATCCTCCAGCAACACATTGCAACCTTTAGACAGTGCGTCGATCAGTGCATCGATGTCTATTTCGACTCCGATGCCGTCGACATTGTGATGGTGATTGAGCAGATTCAGCAGAGCACCTCGGCCGCAACCGAGATCGAGTGCATTGCAACCCTTAGGCACCATGTTTAGAATGTCATGGTAGCGGTTCAAGGTGTTGACAGGTATGTGACAACTTGCGAATTTATGCTGCTTGTTATCATTTTTCACAGGGGGCAGAAATGCGCGGGTGATGCGCTTTAAATCCTCTATATGAGTTAGGAAGGCATCATGGCCAGCCTCTCCATCGAGATGAAAATATGAGACGCGTTTGTTGGTGTGCACCAATGCTTGTACGATCTCCATTGACTGACTGCGAGTGAAGAGCCAGTCACCGCTCAGCGAGACAATTAGAAGCCGTGAAGTGATCGCGCTGAAGGCCGCTTCAAGAGAACCGTAACGCTCTTTAACGTCATACTCGTCCATAGCAAGGGTTATATGCAGGTATGAATTGGCATCAAAACGCTCGATAAATTTTTTGCCTTGATATTCAAGATAGCTTTCAATTTGGAAATAGGTGCCGAATTTTGTTGCTAGGTCACGATGAAAGTCATCATCGGCATCGATCCATTCCGGTCGTTTATCGCGTCCGAACTTATCGGTCATCAGACTTTGCGAAAGGTAGGTGATGTGCGCTATCTTACGGGCACCGGAGAGGCCGCTGATCGGCTGCACTTCTCTGTCGTAGTAATCGCCGCTGTTCCAGTTGGGATCGGAGGTGATGGCATGGCGTCCGACGATATCGAAGGCAAGTGCCTGTGCGGTCAGTGATGTTGCCGAGGCGATGATGACGGCCCGGTCGATCTCCTCACTGTGGCGTATCAACCACTCCAGGATTTGCATGCCGCCAAAGCTTCCTCCGACCACCGCAGCCAGTCTGGTTACTCCCAGCTGATGCAGAAACAGGCGGTGTACTTCGATTATGTCGGCAACAGTGATTTTCGGGAATGATGAGCCGTATGGTCGACCTGTTGTTGGATTGATCGATGACGGCCCGGTGGTTCCCTTGCAACCTCCCAGAATATTGGCACAGATCACCTGATACTCGTTGGTATCGATGCCTTTGCCCGCTCCTACCATTCCTTCCCACCAGCCGTCGGGTGGTTGTTCGGGTTCATATGTTCCGACCACATGAGCGTCGCCGGTCAGTGCGTGACATATGAAAACCACATTGCTTTTGTCCTGCTTCGCTTTGCCGTAAAGCTCGTAAGCGACATTTATTTCCGGCAACACTCCACCCTTCTCGAGCTGGAATCCTCCGAGAGGCAGTTTAAGCTTGAGTGTTTGCGGCTTAACCAGACAGAGTGTGTCGCTTATATCTTTTTGATCCATCATTGTTTAATGCTTTTTACCCTCCATACCATTGAGTGTTGAGAACCATTTTGCAATCGGGCAGGAATCAGGCAGGAAAGAGCGATTTAACGGTACATAAAACGACTGAAATATTAGCAGGATGAGATGAAAAAGTCCAACTCGTTTGCGATGATGGTAAATTTACTGGATGGATATGTATATTGCTGCCGCACCTGAGAACCGTGCGCCTTGCATCTACGACAAAATGGCAACTGCCGTTTTTAGGTTAAATTGCTCTTCACTTCGGCTACAGTGCTACCGGGCGGTGATCGCAATAAACTTCAACCTTCGAAAAGAACCCCATAGATGGCATATCCATCCCACGGATGAAGAGAGAGAGACCCAAGATTCGCAAGCTCATCTCGGGACCCAGAACAACAAAGAAGCAACAAAGAAATGAAGAAAAAAATGACAACTCTAAATCAGGACTGGACAGACAGGCTTCTGAAAGTAGTTTAAGTCGTTTGACAGATAGTCGTTATCTAAATATACTGTGAGCCAATCAAATGATTTAAAGGCATTGATATCTTTGATGTCTTTATCTTGTTGTTTGTCTCTAGGCGTTACGGAGGGCACTGTTTTTAATCAAGGAGTATCTTAAATGACAAAAAAAATGATGGTCGCATTGTCGATTCTGTTGTTTTCTCTGGCCGCAGTTGCGGCGACAAAAAGACCGAATATCGTTGTGATTATGGTTGATGATATGGGCTTCTCTGATATCGGCTGTTATGGTGGCGAGATCGAGACTCCAAATCTGGATTCGTTGGCAGGTGCTGGATTGCGCTTCACTCAGTTCTACAACACCGCCCGCTGTAGTCCGACTCGGGCCTCGCTGATGACTGGCCTTTATCCGCATCAGGCCGGGATGGGTTATCTGGACGGACTGATTAAGCCTGAATCCAAAGGAACGCATGGCAAGTTGCATCAACGCTGCGTCACGATTGCTGAGGTATTGCACGCTGCGGGATACCACACATCCATAGTCGGTAAATGGCATCTTGGCATGAAAAGCGGCTGCGTGCCCTGGCAGCGTGGTTTTGAGCGCAGTGCGGTCTCTGAATACGGCGAGGTTTATTTTGCTGAAGAGCGCGATAAAAAGGGCACGGAACATGTTTATCTCGACGGTAGAAAAGTGCCCAAAACCTCCGCTGAGTTTGCCGAAGGTAAGGATTGGTACTCCACTTTCGTTTTCAATGATTGGGGGCTAAAGTTTATCGATGACGCCAAAACGCAGGATAAACCCTTTTTCCTTTATATTGCGCACGGTGCACCGCATTTTCCGCTACGGGCTCCGCAGGAGATAATTGAAAAATATCGCGGACGTTACAAGGCGGGTTGGGATATACTGCGTAAAGAGCGGCATGCACGACAGTTGCGGATGGGCTTGGTTAAAGCGGAATGGCCTTTGATCGATCGGCCCGCGGATGTGCGCGATTGGAACACACTGAGCGATGCCGAACGCGACCGATTCGATGCTATCATGGCGGTTTATGCCGCAATGATCGACTGTGTTGATCAGAGCGTCGGTCAGTTGGTGGCCGGTCTTAAAGCCCGTGGACTCTTTGATAACACGCTGATTCTTTTCCTGAGCGACAACGGCGGTAATGCCGAGGGCGGGCCTGACGGCATTACAGATAAAGAGCCAATCGGTTCCCCTTTCTCCTTTGTTTTTCAAGGTATGAGTTGGGCGACACTGAGTAATACACCTTTTCGTCGTTACAAGCATTTTACGCATGAGGGCGGTATTGCAACCCCTTTGATCGCACATTGGCCGGCTGGTATTGAAAAGAATAGACTTGGAAAATTAGAGCACCAGCCGGGTCATGTAATTGACATCATGGCAACTGCGGTTGACCTGGCACGGGCAGAGTATCCCCAAAGCTTCAAAGGCAATCAGATATTGCCGATGGAGGGGTGTTCTTTAAAACCAACTTTTGCGGGGCGGTCGCTGGACAGAACCACGCCGATTTTCTGGGAACATGAAGGTAACCGCGCCATCAGGCAAGGACCGTGGAAACTGGTGATGAAACTAGGTGACGAGTGGGAGCTTTACAACATCGAAAAGGATCGTACGGAGCAGAAGAATCGCGCCGCTGAGATGCCCGAGATGGTTAAATCGATGGCGCAGTTGTGGGAACAGTGGGCCGAGCGCAACTTCGTCGATCAATGGCCCGATGAGCGACGCACCAATTGGGGTGCGGTGGCAAGGCCGCAGCCGGAGAAGATCACGCCTGAGATCGGCGGCGTGCCCTTTGAAGTGAGTGCGACAGTTGAAGCAGTTAATCCGCATGGTGTTGTGCTGGCTCAGGGTGGTGTGCAGTTCGGTTTCTCGCTCTATTTTAAGAACAGCAAGCCGGTCTTTGCGTATCGCAATGCGGGGAAACTGACGACACTTGTTGGTGCTGACAAACTCAGGGGCAAAGTTGACTTGCGGGCCACCGTTGAGACTGAGCGCATAAAACTGTTTGCGAATGGACGTGAGGTCGCCTCCGGCAAATCAGGCGGAGTGCTCAAGGAACAGCCGGGGCTCGGCTTGTTTGTCGGCCTTGACGGCGTACATCCGGTTGGCGAGTATAAAGTTCCCAATCGCTTTAATGGAAAGATTACGAGTCATGAGGTTGTTATCACTGCGCCGCAACATGTGATGCTGACTATCTGGGGCGAAAAGGTCACACCGGAAAACGCTTGGCGTGAATATCCGCGTCCTGCATTGCAACGTGATAACTGGTTTTGTCTGAACGGAATCTGGCAGTATGCTGTTACAGCCAAGCATATTCAGCAGATGCCGACGAAGGCGGATGGCGATATTCTTGTGCCTTTCGCAATTGAATCCGCGCTTTCCGGTGTCAGTCGACGTTTCACTCCCGATGACGCACTCTGGTATAAACGCGCCTTTGATTTTAAGAAAACGCCGGGGCATCGGGTAATTCTGAACTTCGAAGCGGTTGATTATCAGACAATCGTCTGGGTCAACGGCAGCGAGGTAGGACGCCATACTGGAGGCAACCTGCCATTTAGCTTTGACATTACCGCGGTGGTTCAAGATGGCAGCAATGAGCTGGTTCTCAAAGTGCTTGATGCCACCGACAGTGTTTATCAGCTGCATGGTAAACAGCGGTTGAGTCCGAAAGGCATCTGGTATACGCCGGTTTCAGGCATCTGGCAGACGGTCTGGCTGGAGGAGGTGCCGGACAAGCATATTAAAGATATTAAAGTTACCACCAGGATTGACGGCACGATTGATGTGCAGGTGGTTCCATCTGAAAATGCGTCTGATGAACCCGTTCAGGTTACAGCATCCTTCCGTGGCCAACCGGTCGGGGCGGTCAGTGCTGAAAGTGCGCCAGTCCGTTTGAAGGTGGTACAGCCGCAGCTTTGGAGCCCTGATGCCCCGAATCTTTATGATCTTGAAGTAAAACTGGGCGAGGATACTGTCACCAGCTATGCTGGCATTCGTGAAGTCGGCCGTCGCAAAGACAAAGATGGACACTGGCGTTTAACGCTTAATGGCAGGGATATCTTTCACTGGGGCCCGCTCGATCAAGGCTGGTGGCCGGATGGTCTTTTGACACCACCCTCCGATGCGGCCATGCTCTCTGATATCGAATTTCTCAAGGCCGCCGGTTTCAATATGATCCGCAAGCATATAAAGGTTGAACCGCGCCGTTACTACTACCACTGTGACCGATTGGGTATGATGATGTGGCAGGATCAGGTCAGTGCGATGGCCGACAATCCGGAGTGGACCAGACTCAAACCAAATCCTCCGACACGCATCTGGCCCGTCGCGGAGCATCGGCAGTTCATGGTCGAACTCAAAGGCATGATTGATACACTTTACAATCACCCTTGCATTGTGCAGTGGGTGCCGTTCAACGAACGTTGGGGACAGCATCAGACGATGGAGGTTGGTGAATGGATTAAAGAGTATGACCCGACTCGTGCCATAAACATCGCCAGTGGCGGTAATTGGTTCCCCGTAGGCGACATAGTTGATCATCATCAGTATCCGCATCCCGGCTTTCCCTTTGAATTTGGTCAGGGCGGAAGATTCGACGACTATATCAAGGTTGTCGGTGAGTTTGGCGGACACGGTTTCCCGGTTGAGAATCATCTCTGGAATTCTAAGGCGCGTAACTGGGGTTATGGTGGACTGCCCAAGGATAAAAACGAGTGGCTGGAACGCTACGAAAAGTCGATTGAAATGCTGGCCGAACTGCAGAAGCTGGGCATTGCTGCCGGAGTTTACACTCAGACCACCGACGTTGAAGGTGAGATTAACGGACTTATCACCTACGATCGCAGGGTACGCAAAATTGAACCGGAAAAGTTGCGTGAGATTAGCCGCAAACTGTTCTGAAAGCAAACCATAAGAGAAACGGCGCATGAACACACCTGTACAGTAATTTTCGGATGTTATCCTAAAAACGGGAATGATCTAACCACGAAATACACGAAACACACGAAAACACTGTTCGAACTATTGATTTGTAACCTAACCCATGAGGTGAATAT
>CAYOQJ010000020.1:0-8396 GCA_964406095.1 uncultured Lentisphaeraceae bacterium | reverse complement strand
CGGCGGGTGGGGTCACCCGCCCTACAGGCGGAACCTCACCGGCCATCTTGCGACAAAGCCATCTGCAGGATCACTTACCTGGCAGCAGCAGCATGCAGCCGGTCCAGTTTCCGCCGGGCAAGGTCAATTGTTCACCTTTCTTCAACTTGCGTTCATAGACCTGCATCTGAGTCTTGCCGCCATCGTTGTAACGGAACTTCAGGTCGTCAACCTTTATCCAGCCGCTCAGGTCCATCTCTTTCTGTTTCAGCGCGGTAAACATCCGCACGGTTGTATCTGTCCTAGCCTCAACAGTGACCTCGGATGTCACACCGCCGGAGGTGCGTGTGTACTTAAATCCCTTCTTCAGTTTCTCTGGAACTTCGAACCATTTGTAGTTGCGGTTGGCATAGGCGATGCCTTGATCCTTGAAATCTATCAGTGCCCAGCCGATTCCTGTCGCTTTCAGTTCAGGGCTTTCGACGACCATCGGCGACAGCTGGTAATAGGACGGCGAGTCGTCCATGGTCAGCGCGCGGAAGTTCTTTATCCGGTGGAAGGTCAGGAAGTTGGCATCATGCATGTTGTCGGCATTGCCGGCATCGTCGTCATAGGCGGTACGTGAGGCCGCAATCATGTCGTTGCCGTCAAACTGCCAGTCCACATACTGGAAACCATGCTTTAAGGTGTCGGGATGGTAGAGCACATTGCAGCGAACCTCCCATTTTTTGAGATCTTTCGAGCAGGCCAGCGAGAGGGTGTTGCGGATGCCACCCGGTTTCCGCTTACGATGGCGTTCGGGCACATCGTTGGTCAGGGTCCAGTAGAGACCGGTTTTCTTATCGTAGCGGATAGTGAATTTCTTGGCGCCGCCCGGCATATCAATAAAGTCTGAGAGTGGATCGAACCAGGCCAGCTTGCCGTCCTCGCTGATCTGAACCACTGCGGCCTGCTCCGGATAGCCGCTAGTCTCCACACGCAGGATATCCACGATCTTTCCATCCGGCGTGACTACGGCGTTACCCTCCAGCCAGCCGCCGAAGGTATCATGTACCCAGGCGGTGTCGCTCGCCAGAAAATTGCTGAAGGTCCAGCTTTCGCGCTTCAGGAGGTCGGCATCCACCGGCGCCGAGAGCATGCCGGCCCGGAATTTGACGCCCCAGCCCTTGTTGGGATTACACTGCTCCATCGCGCGCCAGATGCGTCCGTTGTGCACCATCACCGGCATGGGGGCGCAGTGATATTGAGCGCCTTCACTCAGGCGTCCGGTGGTGGCATCCTTCGGGTCGGTCCACGTGACGCCGCCGTCGGTGGAGCGGCGGATGACCACATCACCGAACCGCTTACTGGCGCCGATGAGGTAGAGTTCCCCGCGATGGACGAAGAGGGTGGACCAGAATGATTCGGTGAGATCAGCGGTCTTCTTCCAGGTTCTGCCGCGGTTCTCGGAACGGAAAACTTTGGTCTGTCCGCTTTCATTATTGCCGCTGTCGGCGCCGAAAAGGTCGTGTGATGCGACATAGGCGCCGTCGGGCAGGATTGCGATTGAGGGCGAACCGATATAGGGGCCAGCCGGTCCGGGGTAGTGGCTGATTACCACACCGGGAACCTTTTCGGGAGGCAGGTCGATGGCGGTTTCGGCGGCAAAAACTCTCATGCCGGTCATTGCCAGCAGAAGTGTTGCAAGTAATTTTGTGTTTCTCTTCATTATTCTCTCTTTCATTGTGTTATTCTACAGTTGAGGTTCATGGCCACCGCCTTGCATCGGCGCATCACACCGGCCAATCGGCGAAACTTTCTGTGGGGCCGGTGAGGTCACCCGCCCTACGGGGTGCCGCTCACAGAGCGACTACTACATTGCGCACGAAACCTTGACCACAGAGAAGATTAAAGAGTGAAGAGTTAACCCTCTCAAGCTTCCTAATCTCCCTCCAACTCTCCAACCCCTCAGTGTCACCGTGTCTCCGTGTTAATCTCTTCTTCATGCTCTAAGCGCCATGCTCCATGCCCTCTTTCACCCCAAGTTCATTCAGCCGCGCACGGATGATCTCCCGTTCCGGCTCTAAAAAATGAATAAACGGTTCCGCCATAAAATCATTGCAGATGCCCATCAGACTCAAAGAGCATTTGATTCCTTTTACAATACTGGTCGCAAATTTACCAACACTGTAAAGTGCCTGACTAACATCCATAATACGCTGCTGCAACTCTTGCAATCTTGGCAGATCGCCGGCTACGGCGGCGTTATAGGCCTCCACATAAAGCTGAGGAAATAGATTGGCTCCCCCGCAGACACCCCCGTGCGCCCCCATCAAAACAGTTTCAGCCAATGCCTCTTCCGCACCAATCAGCACTGGAAAATCAGTGCGCTGACGCAGCAAATGCCGCACTTTATTGAAATAAACGATATTAGCAGAACTGTCCTTTAATCCAATAATATTAGCATTTTCCGAAAGGTCGCGCACGGTGTTAGGCGCAATCATCACCTTGGTGTGCGAAGGCATATTATAGATAAAAAGAGGCAATGGCGACTCGGCCGCCAGCTTGGTGTAATAATCGAGCAACTCGGGCTGCCCCGGCTCAAAATAATATGGCGGCGCAGCCACCACCGCCGCTGCTCCGGCATCCGCTGAAGTGCGTGCCAGGCGCAGACTTTCAGCAATGATTGTATCGGTAATGCCTACCAGCACCGGTACCCGTCCGGCCACCTGCGCGCAAACCTTTCTAACCAGTTCGTGGCGCAATGTGTAACTCAGATCTGGAGCCTCTCCGGTTGTTCCTAGCAGAAAAAGACCGTGCACGTGCCCAGCCAGTATATGCTCCACCAGACGCTCGACACCTTCATCATCCAGTTGTTCATTATTCTTCAACGGCGTAACCATCGGCGGCACAATGCCCCGTAACGCACTCTGTAACATATTGTCTTTCCTCTTTAATTATCGCACAATTAACTGTAGACCAAGCGCCGCTTCAGGATAAACCTCAGCCCCTTCACTCAGCAGCAGCAGATGACCCGGCGCATCAAGCCGGATATCCGCCGATGTGTAAGATGCGGAACTCAACAGACGATTAACCCTGTTAAACGTATCGCTAGTAAAAAATATTCGTCCGTTCACCTTTGCCAGACCGCGGAAACTCTGACCTCCGACATTATTATCCAACAGCGTTGTGACCGACCAGGAAGCAACATCGATTTCAACAATATCCGGAGTCTGATAAACAGAGGCCAGCAACCTTTCGCTCGCCGCATCCCACAACAGAGCTTCCGGCGCTTCCTGTGCAACTGAGCCGCTGAACTCTCCCGCCGCATTGAAGCGCAGAATCGCGCCGCCGGCGCGATCCGCCAGATAAAGATTACCCGCGCCGTCTGTTTCCGTCTCAATTGCCGTAAAGTCCGTCACCGGAGCTTGCGGTGCCGCTGTCGGCGCCGGCTGAAAAGCTGAATAGAGCGTTGCCACCTCTGTGGCGTCAAGCCCGTAGTTATAAACGCGCAGATCATCCAACAACGCGTAACCGGTGCCGCCTGTATTACCATAACAGGCGGCCGGAGGTGTGCGTGCGCTTGATGCGATATGCCAATCATATGTCTGATCCATCTTCGGCAGGGCAGCCGTCGAGATGGCGCTGCTCACATTCACCCCGTCCCGCCAGAGCCTAAAAGTCTTACCATGGCGGCTGATGCCGACCTGATGCCAGACACCGTCATCAATGACGGCGCCGGATCCGGCGCTCACCGATATTAATCCGTAAGTGGTATTAACCCACCAAGTCAGTTTGTTGGCATTGCCGGCGTCATAAGTCAGATTGCAGCGGCCATTCTGGCCGCTGTTATTAGTGAAAAGATGCTTTTCAGGGGTGCTGCTCGGGGTTGTCCGCATCCACAGCAACACCGTGAAATCATTGGTCGCAGGGATCAATTTTTTCGAGCCCAGTATTGGTCCGCTGCTCGCGGTATTCGCCCAGAGTCCCTTGCCATCAGCGCCTTGCCCGCCAACCTGCAGCATGCTTTCCGCATAAATCTCGCGCCAGCCTACCTCAGGTTCAAGCAGACGCTTATTCGCCGCATCCTCAAAGCGCCAATGCGCAATCAAGCTGTTCGCCGGCGTGTAGCTGTCGTACAAGCCGGCCACCTCCGCCGCGCTCAGCGCATTGGTGTAAATGCGCAGATCATCGATACGCCCTTCAAGAAAATCAACACTTTCAGATGCCGCCGCTCCCACACGCCAATCCTGCGCCTGCGAAACTGTAAAGCCGGCACCGTAATCGCGAGTGACATCCAGGTCACCATCCACCCAAAGTTCAACCACATTGCCTCGCCGTACCAAACCCACATGATGCCAGCCGAGATCGCGGATCAAAGCATTACCCGTCAACGTGCCATCAGGATGAAATAGAAACAATTTGCCCGGCGATGTTGTAGTACTGAAACTGATGCCGAACGTGCAACGATTCGGCTGCGCCGATCCCAAAGCATTGTTTGAAAGCAGCGTAGAAGTGGATGCCGTTTCCGCATCATCACGCGCCCACATGAAAAAACTGAAATCATTGGTCGCCGGAATAATGAATTTGGAACAAGAAATCCGCAAAGCGCTTGCGCCGTCGAAACCAAGTCCGGTTTCATTAACAGCCCTTATCCCTGCCTCGGGCGCGGTCAGGGTCGAAGCCGCCATCCAGCCCGCGTCAGGTGCGAACAAACGCGCTCCGGCGCTCTCATCGAATCGCCAGCGGTGCACAGCCTGTGTTGGCACGTGCAAGGATGCCAGCTCAAAAATTTCCTCGTCGCTCAGCGTACCGTGATAAACGCGCAGATCATCCATGCAACCGCGGTATAGTCCGCTTATTTCACTGACAAACGAACCGATCCTCCAATCCTGCTCCTGAGAGATCGGCGTGGTGTTAATGCCTGAAGCGGTACTGTCCGGCACTCCGTCAACCCAGAGCTGACTCTGTCCGCCGCGCCGCGTCAAACCCACATGATGCCAGGCACCGTCATTAATTTTGGCGGTTCCCGTGCGGCCGGCTCCTCCGCTGTGAAACCAGCCGAGCCGGTCACCGGAGTCGATAATCATAAAATTAGCCCGTCCAATCTGACCTGCATTGCATGAAAAAAGATGCATCTGTGATGTCGGCTGCACATCATTGGTGAAAGCGATCCACATGAAAAAGCCAAAATCATCCGTGGCGGGAATCAAGGTTTTTGAATCAACCAAATGCCCTGCGCCCCCCGGCATGTGAACACCGGTTTCGTCAACTGCCGCGACTCCAGCAGTCGCTCCATTCTTCAGAGAAATATTTATTGAACCGACATCAGGCGACAACGTTGTCGCATCGCCCGCTTCATCCATTCGCCAGTGCGCCACCAGATCAGCGGCGATAACACTTAACGAAAAATTGAAAAAACAGACCATAATCAACCCGGCAGAGATTACCGACGATTTTAATGAATTTTTCATAATGATCCCCTTTCCTATCACAACCTTAATCACTAAAAATCAACAAACTTTTAATTCAATTCTAGTGATTGTGATTATATTTATAGCAAAGAATGTCAATTGCGTCTTACAAAATAATCGACTGGACTTTTTTGAACATTTTGTGTTAAATATTCTGTAAGCGTATCCACGAGTTGAAGAGGCAAAATCTCCCGCCAAGACGCAAAGTGGTTTGATTAGAAAGTTGTGTTTTTACACTCATCATTGCGTCGACTGCGTCGTCGCAATGCAGCGAAGCAAACGTGGTTTGCGCGCAAAAACCTTAAACCCAACCCGTGCGACGGAAGAAAAATAAAACATGAAAATTATTGTAGGGCAAGATATGGGATTGGCACTGGTCGGCCGTGTCGGCGATGCCAGCACTCGCAAGGCAAAGCCTATTTTCTGGCACAGTCACAACTTCTTTGAACTGTTGTTTGTGATTGAAGGCGCCATCACATACGAATTCACCGACCACGCGCCGCTGCACATTACAGGCGGTTCATTCCTGATAGTTCCGCCCGGCATTCGTCACCGCGGGCAGGGAAACATCCGCACACCTGTCAAACTTTTCGGTGTTACCTGCAAATCGGAGACATCTCAAGCCGAAACGCTAACACCGCTGACAGCACAAAATATTAATGACACCCGGCAGCTTTTTCTTACTAACTCATTAAGTGTGCGGGAATGCGGACGCGAACTGCGCGCCAGCGTAACGCGTCTTTCACAGCTTGTCAAACGTCACTCAGGCCGTGATCTCCCCGCTCTTGTTCAAGCACGGCTGCGGGCGGCAAGCTGCACACTGCTCATCGAAGCCGCTATTCAATTGCAAAGCCGTCCGGAGACCGGTAGCAGTGCGATTGTCACAGCGACGCGTAAATTTATTGAGCAGAACTGTACTGATCAATTACAGATATCAGACGTGGTGCGTCATATCGGCTACAGCCGCGCCCGAATCTTTGAAATGTTTAAAGCCGGCACCGGCATGACACCAAACGACTATCTTCTGCGCTGCCGCATTCAAAAGGCGTGTGAAATGCTGATCGATCCCGAAAAACCGATCACAGATGTCGCCCTTGAAACCGGCTTCACATCCAGCCAGTATTTCAGCCAGGTATTCCGCAAATACACCGGCATGACGCCAAGCCACTACCGTGCAGAAACATCAACTGTGATCAGCGGAGATCGATTCTGACTTGTCGACCAGCAAATATGTGTTCTGCCAGTTGACGGCATGAATGCCTTTAAATGTCGTTTCTGTATTTCCGCCATATACTAGAGCTGAATCAATATTATCATCTTTAGCAATATCTTCGAAATAGGAGAGATTATCAAAGAAATTCGCTCTTATTGTCTGTGATGACTTAATTTCAATCGCCTTCAATGCATCCGGACTTTCGATAACACAATCAATTTCACGTCCTTTGTGATCACGCCAAAAGTAGATATTCGGCCGGCCACTCCGGTGCATAGTCTCTTTCATGATTTCAGAAATAACCATATTTTCAAAAAGAGCCCCGTAGAAATGGTGGGTGTCCAGTCCTTCGCCTGAGTGCAATCGTAAGAGAGCACAAGCTATACCTGTGTCGAAAAAATATAATTTTGGAGTTTTTACCAATCGTTTTTTGTAGTTCTTATGGTAGGGCTGCAACAAAAAGATCAAATAGCTTTGTTCCAAAGCTGAAAGCCAGGCTTTGGCTGTATTATGGCTTATTCCAAGTGCATTACCGATCTGGGAAAGGTTTACCAACTGTCCGCACATCGAAGCCAGTAAGGCAGTGAACCGTCTGAAAATATTGAGATCTGAAACATTAATGATATCTTTCAAGTCCTTCTCAATGTAAGTCTCAACATAATTCAAATACCACTCTGAGGGGGAGAGAGAGTCATGATAAATACGTGGATAGCTACCCGTATAAATATATTTTGCGGCAGTTCCGGGAAGAGTGTCACTCAATTCACTTACTGTAAAAGGCATCAGTTTCAACAAACTGATCCGTCCAGCTAGTGACTGTGATATATGTTTTGATAAAAGAAATTGATTCGACCCAGTGATGATGAATTGACCTGGAGCCCCGCTCTCATCAACATGAGTCTGCATGTAAGACAGGAGTTCAGGAACCCTTTGAATTTCATCAATAATCCCACCACTATTAATCCTATTCAAAAAACCGCGCGGATCCTCGGTGGCCAGAAACCGAGTATCCGGGTCTTCCAAAGATATGTAAGGATGGTTCGGAAAAGCATGCCTGACAAGTGTTGTTTTGCCCGACTGCCGAGCACCCATAACTGCAACAACCGGATATTGCAAGGCATGACGCAGCAATGTGGCCTCTATCTGACGCTTTATAAACATGAAGCAAAATATCATTCTTGTGCAAAATTGTCAATTGGATTTACAATTTTACGTGACATGTTTAAGTTTTGTTATTGCCTGACACCGTTAAATTTACGTAAACTGTCGGCGGTTTCAGACAGGCCGGTTACTGCTATCGCACTGGATGCCGGCTTCACATCAAGTCAGTATTTCAGCCGTCGCATATAGGCGGTTTTTATAACGTCATGCCGGATGATCCTCCGACAACCGCCTGCAAAAATCGACAACCTTCGTGACGCGTGAATCCGGAACCCCCGCTTCAATATCCGCCACAATAAAATCGCAGGGCGCATATTCACGCGCCACCCGCTCGATATCCCGGTTCAGTTCGTTTTCCGTTTTGCCGGCAAGGTCCATCGGCGTGTACATCAGCGCGCGGCGCGCAGCGGGAAACAGCTCACGGGCGCGAACCAGATCTGAATCGATTCCCATGTCAATATACCCGACACCGGGAACAGCAATTCTAATTATGACCGACGCACACCAGGATAACAGGCAGGAATGCCTGTTCTATCTTCGAAAACCAGCAGTTTTTTGCTGGTGCAGGCGCGACCATGCGCCAAAATGAG
>CAYOQJ010000019.1:0-5555 GCA_964406095.1 uncultured Lentisphaeraceae bacterium | reverse complement strand
TTTATCAATTCAGGCATCCCGGGGCAGATGTAAAGAGCGTGTCACTCGCTCTGACGGCAAAAAATGACATGATTTGCACCAAACGGGAGATGCGCCCTTAGCAATCCCAAATACGGGATTTTTATGGTAATCTTTAGTTTCTGCATAGGGCAGAGGGCATGCTGCTGAATCTGAGACCAGACAACTTCACGCTTTAATTTTAAACCTTTATCTGTTAGAGTCAGGTGGTTTTCGATTTAGGTATATTAGACGCAAAAAAGAAATCAGGTAAAACCAGATGAGAATGTTCAAAAGAGCCACATGGCTGACTCCGTGGACGATTATGCGGATATCTCTGCCCATCACCTTTGTGTTACCGCTGATCGGTTACTGGTTGACACTCTATCGCAAAATTTATCCTCATCTGCCGGCTGCACTCACCGCACAGGCTGCGGGGATTATAGAATCTGCTGATTTAAGTCATCCCATCTTCAATCTAATCGCACGGCTGACAGCTCAACTGCCTTGGGAGACCTTGACAGTGCGGCTCAATACTCTGACAGCAATTTGCGGTGCGGTGACGGTCGCACTATTTTACATGCTTGTAACACGTATCATCTTTATGCTGGGTGCGGAAGACTCCGGCGGTGCCATGCGTGCTCTGCCCCCCGACACCCCAGGCAGCCCAAACGATCAGGATTCCATGACTTGCCCCGATACTGCCGGAGTACTCTCCAGCAATGCGGTTGCATCAATTCCACCAGAAGTGCATTTTCACAATCTACGCGTAGCCTACAGTGCCATGCTGGGAGCTCTGGGCGCCTCGATCGCGCTGGCTTTCTGCGGCCCCTTCTGGTTTGCATCAACCCGACTGCTACCCTATACCTTCGATCTGATGCTGTTTTTTCTGATTCTCAATACAATTATCTCTTACGATCAGAAGGCACGCACCGCCACTCTGTTGCTGTCGGTATTTCTGCTGGCAATCTGCTCGGTGGAATCCGGGATATTTCTTATACTGGCACCGGTAGGCGTACTGATTCTTTACCGTTCCATGAAACTGAGCGAGCAGTTCACAATGGGCCGTCTGCTTTTATGCATCATCATAGGGTTGGTCGGCGCGGTAATCGCAGCTCTTTTTCTCTGGAACGCCGCCGGTCACTGCGCCACAATTCCAACCCCCGCTCCACGACCAATTTTAAATGTCTTCCAAATGACTTTAACCAAAGAGATTTTCTCATGGATTCCGAGATTTGGGTGGAGCCGTATTTTTGTGTTTTTCATCATGCCGCTGGTGCTCGCTTTTGCCATTTTTTCACACTCATTCAGGATTCGCAAACCACTCGTATTTTTTCTGCAACTTGTACTTGCGGCACTGTTGATTCCATCGTTAATCAATCTTCCGCTAGCACCATGGGGCATTGCCCGGTTGATCTCGAAAACACCGGTCTATACCTATACAATCATTGCGGCAACCTGCGGTTTGCTCTTCGCTTCTCTACACCTGATGCGCGAAATTTTTCAGGATCAGCTGGATGAAGATTTGGATTTCTATGAGTATCGTGACAATCCCGTTGTCTGCCGTCTGGGGGCACTGCTCTGCTGGCCACTGCTGCTCATAACATTGTGCGTTCCTTTTTTTAGTTACAAGGATGTCAATGCGAGTGAGGGGAATTTCACAGACGCGGTTGCCGACAACATATTTGCCAGCATAAAGGATAAACAACTGATTCTTGACATACCTTTTCTCAAGCATGAAACAATGATCAAAGCACTAGAGCATGACGTAACCTTATACTTCTACTCGATAGAGACTCTGAAGGGAGGCAATCTCTCTCAGCATAATCTGGAGTATATAAACAACAATCCGGCCTTTGACGATTATCGCTGCCGCCTGATCAACGCCGCCGAGATATCACCGTTCTCATTCATGCGTGAATGGCTATCACACGATCCGACAGCCTATCGCAAAATAATTTTATTCAGCTATCCCGGCATTTTCCGTAAACTGGGATACACTGCTGTTCCCAACGGTTTCTGCATGGAGCTGATACCACTTGAAAGTAGCATAGATTCACAGCAGCTGTTCGACAATTTCATCGAATTTACCAAAACGATGCATCCCTATCTTTTCCCGACGGAGGTCGACTCAATCAAATTGCTGACCAACCATCGCAACGCCTACCGCAGGCAACTGGCCTTCAACGGTAATGAGTTGGCAGCTCTTTTCATTAAACGCCGCGAGTATGACCTTGCGGCACAGTTGTTAAAACACTGCGCGGAGCTCTCCCCCCAGAACCTCTGCATCTGGCTGAATCTTTTTCACCTCGGCAAAGACCTTAATGTTGCTACCGCAAACAAGGCTAATGCGCAGCTGCGACTAACCGAATGGCCGGATCACAACAAACTGCTCAACCTAACCTTGAATAAGCTGAAGAGTGATCACGGCACCCTGGCCGATGAAGAGATATTTGAATACGCCAAAAAAAGGTTCTGGACAAGATCGAATATTTTTAGAAATCTGGCGATATCTCAAGAGCAACTTGATCCAATCACAGAACTGCGTAACAAAAAACGACATCTGTACAGTAGCATCAAAAACAACATTCTAGCCAATGATCTGAATGAAGCCGACAGCCAGTTGAACATCCTGCTCGATATCGATGATGCTGATCACTTCGCTCTGCTTAACAAGGCCAAAGTGGCAATTCTGCGCGAAAATTTACCTGAAGCCGGGTTATGGATGGACCTGGCAAAAGAGGCTGAAGTACCTTCAGAGAAACTTCTGTGGCACGAAGCAGCCGTCATGAATCTAAACGGTAAAGTGGATGAAACGCTTGAACTTCTTAATGACGTTATCCCTGATAATACCACTAACCGTGATCTATGGAATCTTCTGGCCGAGATTCTGTTGAAAACAAACGATTTTGAACAGTTACGCACCAGAGTTTATCCCGCGTTGCGCAACACATCGCGTCTTACTGAAAATTATATGTTTTATGTCGTAAAGGGTCACCTGCTGCAACAGGGAGAAGACAGCGATTTGATCGGAGCACGCAGCGCATTTATCAAGGCTCTCGAACTGAACCCTGAGCTCGACGATATCGAGAATAAACTGCTGGACATTGATATGCGGCTTTTTGTGCCAGCTTTTATGGAAAGCGACACCAAGAGCGTTCTGATTGATAATCCCGAACATTCGCTGGCAAACGCGCTGATGGGATTTGTCCGCCTCAACGGCAACCAGACAAACCTGGCTGAAGATTTTTTCGCCCGCAGTCTGAAGAATCAAATCACCACCGAGGCACTGCGCGGCTATGCCGAAGTTATGCTAAAACGTAACAAAACGGCCGAAGCCGCCGACTATATCGAGCGTGCCCTCGCGATCAAAGCGCAGGATATCGATCTGCTGCATCTCAAAACGCGGATTCTGATAGCACAGAACGAAATCGCAGAGGCCACCACGACCTTCCAGGATGTCATCAAAACAAGGCCCGATGACCTGAGTGTGCGTTTGACCATGACCCGCCTGCTGATGCATCAGGGCAAACTCGAAGATGCGGCTATGATTGTCTCTAATATGCTTGATCGCGAAGATTATCTGCCGCGCCCGATTGTTCAGCAACTCAAAAAATTGGCCTACGATATCTCAAAACAATTCAAGAGTGTGACTGCCCCGTGAAAATAATCATTCGCCTTCTGAACTATCTGCAATATATTCTGATTCGCGCCGCCGGTATCCCTTTTGATCTTGTCCCCCCCGCCAGAGCCTATGACATCGGCTATGGCGTGATGAAACTGTTTTATCCGCTTTTCAGAAAAAGACGCCGGATAGCAATTGACAATATCCTCAAAGCAGGCATAACGACCTCCTTGCAGCAGGCCGACCACATCGCCAGAAATTCATTCGGTCACCTCGGAGGACACATCTGCGAGTCTTTTAAAACAGGTCAGATACTTAACCGTGAAAACTGGCACAGCCATGTAGAGATTGAGATGAACAAAGAGTGCAGAGAACTGATCTTTGAAAGACTTGATCAGCCACTGATCATTCTGACCGGGCACCTCGGCAGCTGGGAGGCCAGCGCACCAATCCTCTCTTTAATTCGCCCCATGATGGCTGTGGCACGCAGAATGAACAACCCTTTTGTCGAACGCTTTATGCGCAAACATCATTTCCGCGGCACAATCACAGTGATCGATAAAAACAAAGGTTTCACCCCCTCAGTGCTCAAGCAATGGAAACAAAACGCTGCCATTATGGCCATTGTTATGGATCAGCACGCTGGCAGCAGAACAGGCTTAAAGGTTGATTTTATGGGACGTCCGGCAGGCACCCACACCTCGCCAGCTCGCCTCCATCTCAGCACCGGCGCACCAGTGCTGATCGGTGCTGTAATCCGTACGGCACCATTTAAATATAAACTCATAAGCGGTGAACCAATTCGATACAAACCCAGTCAAAACCGCGACGAGGATTTGAAATCATTGCTGGAATTATTCAACAGCCGCCTTGAAGAGCTTATTCGAAGCTATCCGGAACGCTACCTGTGGATGCATAACCGCTGGCGTGATGCTAACTCATCGAAAAAACGAAAATCAAAACGAAAAAACGGCGGATAAAAGCTATCTTCACTTTTACCCGCCGCCAGGGAGGACATATATAAATTTGCGGCATCCCCGGTTTCGCAACCGTACGCACCTACACGGGGGAGGTGAAGTGCGAGGTGCCGCTCTTTTTCAACAACCTGGGGGAGGTTGCTTTGTTGAGTGCATATTACAATATGCACTTACTGTTGTCAACCGAACGCACCTCTTTTTTTTATTTTTTTTCGTTCATACATTGACTGCAAAAATGATGTCTAAGGACTATAATCCTATTTTACGGCATTTAAAATTCAGAAACTGAGTTAAATGATTGTTAATAGGGACTGATTTACAGGCCAGCACCGAGGAACTTCTAACCCGCATTTTTCAAAATGAGATACGCAACTCAGAACTTTGGCCGCGGATAGCTCGGGATATGGGGTTGCATCGCAAGACGGTGCATAAATATCTGAAATAGTCTGTACCGGTCAGGCACGAAGGCGCAAAAGTCCGGCCTGTTCTTGATGCGGTTTTAAAGGGCTTTTTAATGGTAGGGGTGCAGGGGCTCGAACCCTGGACCCACTGATTAAGAGTCAGTTGCTCTACCAACTGAGCTACACCCCCACAAAAAAATGGAGCGAGCGAAGGGAGTCGAACCCTCGACAACCACCTTGGCAAGGTGGCGCTCTACCAACTGAGCTACGCTCGCTTAAAACTGGTCACAATATAGCAACTGCCACCACAGCTTGCAACTGTAAAAAATATTTTTTCCAAAAAAGAGACACTCAAACGCGACTATTCGTTAAGCACATCGAATATTTAATGACTGGCACGAATGGCACTAATTATCCGGGCGCATACGGGGCATAAGGAACAGGACTCTGCCCTTTCCCTTAAACAAACCTATTTACGGCAAGGGATTGCCAGTTTTACCGCATCTACGGTGTTGCACGGCTTCCAGCATAGTCACTATAGCTGAAAACCGTGCG
>CAYOQJ010000018.1:0-27116 GCA_964406095.1 uncultured Lentisphaeraceae bacterium | reverse complement strand
CGCGGTTCATCACAGTGAAGGGCAGCACGCTGCGGCGCGCAAAACTTTTGCCGTCGTTATTGCTGACATAAAGTTCATATTCATGCTCCTCTTTGTTGCCCCACCAGCCGGTTTCGGCGTCGTTGGCAAAGAATAGCGCGCGAATTTCGCCGTCTTTGTATACAACATCATAAATTCGCCCGCGTTTATCGCAGAGCGGCGCAGGCTCGCTCCAGTTCTCGCCGCCATCTGAACTTCTGGAAACCAGCGGAATCCAGTAGGGCTGCCAGAGCGCATCCCGCGAGATGTCACATATCAGATAAAAGAGCACAATCTCGCCGTTATCCGTCACGATTGCTTTCTCAGCCATAGCCGTGCGGCCTTCACCTTTTTTGAACAGCTCTTTGGAAAAGGGTAGCGGCAGTCGACGGCTCCACGTTTTTCCGCCGTCTTCAGAGCGCTTGAACTCCATCCAGCCGACAGCGGAGTGACCGCCGTGGTCGTCAGAGCAGTTGGGAAAGAAAGCCAGAAGTTTGTCGTCAGCGTATTCCACCAGAGCGTGTCCCAGATGACCGCTGCGATCGGCTTGCGAGTGATCGACAAAGAGCAGTCCTTTGTTTGGGGGATTTGACGGAAGAATTCTGGCGGCAACCTCTGAATCAACCAGCGCTTTGTCCGCAGTCGAACCGCCACCCTCCGGCGGCGGAACAGGACGGTCGGCACATTGACTGATCAGCGCCCCGGTTATAATCAAGGTGTTTAGCAATACTCTGATATTGGCGGACGACAGTAGCGACGCCACGAATACGGGTGGTGTTTTTGAAGGTAACGACAAAAGATTATGGTGTATCATTTGGTCTCTCTCTCTGATTTATCCGGTTGCAAACCGGATTTATGAGCTTGCGTCGCAGGATGCGGAGCAAGCTCGGATTCTATTCGCGCAATGTAAGACACAAAAAAGTTGGTTGTCCGCCTGGCGTATGCAAGTCGACAGGCTTTTAAAAGAAACTTTAGTGTAACAGCCTTCTACCGGATCAATATAACAGCGCCTAGCGGAATAGGGCAAAGATAATCAGTCGCACCGTACTTCATGGCGCTTTTGATCTGATCCTCGTTCAGCGCGCCGTGCCAGATCGCGACATCGGAGACTTTACCGTAAACATAATTTCCGCCACCCAGGTCGCGTCCGATCGAGACTCCGGCTACATCTGCCGCAATCGCTCCGCCATTTGCCACCGTCAGCGTCTCAATGAGTTTGCCGTTTAGATACAACCGCGCCGCTGTGCCCTCGCGCACAAAGGCCCAGTGCTGCCAGATGCCGGCAATCGGCATCGTATTGTCCTCTGTAAAGTATTGAGTGCTCATGCCGCCGATGCGGAAGATAATTCTGCCTGTGCCGTTGTTGGAGCCGATGAAATAGCGGGCTGTCGAGCTGCCCCATGAGAGCCAGTACTGCGTCTGACTGCCGATTTCGACATGCCTGGCCCAGAGTGCAATGGTGTGATCGATGTCATTGGTGAAGGCCACCTTCCAGTGGCGGACATAATCGCCGTCGCCGTCGAGTTCCAGCACCTGACCGCGGGTAGCGTCGCTGACGAACTGGGCGTCGCCATAGAGTGTTGCATCCAGCAAGCCGGCCGAATCGTTGGCCGTCGTGCCCGAATTTTCATCCAATTTCCAGTGATGATCCAGTGCCGGTGTCGCATTGTAATCGGCGGCTCCACTCTCCATAGCGTTGCGGATTTGCCATGGTTCAAGAGGTTCATCCCAGATAGCGACATCGGACATGCGTCCGTTAACGTAACTTCCTCCACTCAGATAGCGCCCCAGAGACACACCGGCCGCGTCTGATATCACTCCGCCGTTGGCGACAGTCATGGTCTGGATAAGGTTGCCGTTCAGATAAAGGCGTGTCGCCGTGCCCTCGCGCACAAAGGCCCAGTGCTGCCAGGTGTCTGCGAGCGGAGCTGAGGAGTCAGCCGTGAAATATTGGTTGCCACTGCTGCCGATGCGGAATTGAACCTTGCCGGTACCGGACGCCGAGCCGATGAAATATGATCCTGCCGAACCTCCCCAGGATATCCATAGTTGCGTCTGATCACCGACCTCGGAATGTTTGACCCAGAGTGCCACAGTGTGATCGATATCGTTGGTGAAGGCCACCTTCCAGTGGCGGACATAATCGCCGTCGCCGTCGAGTTCCAGCACCTGACCGCGTGTCGCGTCGCTGACGAACTGGGCGTCGCCGTACAACGTGGCATCCAGCACGCCGATTGAATCGTTGGCCGTCGTGCCCGAACTTTCATTCAACTTCCAGTGATGTTTCAATGCCGCCTGCGCGTTATTGTTCATGCCCAGCATGCTCAGAGCCAGGAATGCAAAGACAATGTGTCTTTTAAGTACAGTACTTTTCATCTCATCTCTCCTTGTTTAGGTCACGCATCTCAAAACGCCGTACCAGCAAGATGTGCGGCGAAAAATCGTAGTGCGCTTATTTATGATTTTTTCCAATCCTCGGTTTGTGTAGCCGTTTTGTCGCCGTTTTCACGTAAAGCTTGCATATATGCCTGATCAACGGGATATTTTCGTAGTGCCATAAATGAAAAGATCATCATTGCCGGTCCGCAGAGAAAGGTTATGACAGCTATGTTGCGGGATGCTTCGATGCTCTGACTTTCGGCGTTTGAAACAATGCCGGCAAGACTAAGTAAGCTGCCGGTTATCAGCAGGCCGGTTGAGGATGCGGCTTTCATGAAAAAGCTGAGGACGGATGCATAACTACCATCCCTGGTTACGTATGTGGCGCGACTGTTGATCTCCGAGATATCGGCGATCATCGACTGTGCCAGCGGCATCAGTATTCCGCATCCTCCCCACCAGAGCGATTGGAAGAACCCGAACAGAATTACAGCCAGCGGCAGATTCACTCCGGCCAGCGGCATTGTTGTTTGAGGTGTGACTATTCCCCCGGTGAATATGGCAAAAAGCATTATGCCGCCAAGTGAGCTGATGGTCATGCCGAGATAAGCTGTGCGTTTTTTGTCGAGGTGTCTGACAAGCAACGGCAAATTCAGCGAGGCCAGGGCGAACGTCAGCATTCCTGCGCCGTGAACCAGACTTTTCTGTATGGCACTGAGTTTCATGTAGTGGATGTAGGTGAACATCTGAACTTGGGCGGTCAGCATCATGCCAAGCAGAGCAAAGCCGAGAAAGCCGAATATAAACCAGGCCAGGCGGTCGGTCAAGATAGAGCGGAAGTCCCTTAAAAAATCGGTGAGTGAATTGCCACTCCTCTGTTCAGCGCGGTTGTCGATTGCGAATTTTCTAACACACAAGAGAGATATGCCGATTGATATTACAATCATGATTGCCAGAGTTGCGCCCATCACCAGATAGTTGCGCGCAATGGCGGTGCCGTCGATTCTGGTGCCGTCAACGCCTTTGCTGTCTTGAAAGAAGAGCGTCCAGGCCATGGCACCGAAAACAAGATTGGTTATCTGATTGATGAAATATCGCGCACCCTGCAGCCTGGCACGGTCGGTGTATTCCGGGCACATCTCGAAACCTAAGGCTGTATAGGGAACCACAAAGATGGTCAGTGCGGTTCGCAGCAGCAGGTTGACCAGCAGGACACAGCAGAAAATTGCGGAGGGGGTGTTAAATTTGGCAGGCAGCAGCCAGAGTAGAAAGAACGACAGTGCCAGAGCAGCACCGCCGAAAACCATGTAGGGCACGCGCCTTCCGAAACAGGTGCGGGTATTGTCGGTGATATGTCCCATAATGGGATCTGTGACGGCATCCCAGAAGGTGGTGATTCCAAGGGCGACGCCCGCATAAACAGCACCCAACCCTAGAATTTGAGTATAATAGAGCATGGCGAAGTTGGCCACTCCGTTCATGGTTATGGATACTGCGCTGTCACCGAGTGCGTAGCCGAAAATCTGCACTCTGGAAACTTTAGTAATCCCTTTTGCAGGCAGAGCTGTTGGGTTGATTTTCATAGATTGCAAAGAGATGGTTCGTTTATAGTGACTTTGTAGTGTGCGAGCGACTCATTGGTTTTAAATTTAGCGCGCACGCCGGCGGGAGCTTGAAAGTTGAGATGCAGCCTCCGGTCGGATATTTCCCATGACACCCTCAGATCGCCATGCGGTGTCGTCACGACACCCGCTGCCCGCCATAGTCCGCAGGGTTTCGGAGTGATGACAAATGCGCGGCAGCCCGGTTTGGTTTGTCTGACTCCGAGGATGATGCGTTGAAAGAAATACGGTGGCGCCGAAGACCAGCCGTGACAGTGACTGCGGGTGGGAAATTTGTCGCACCCCAGACTTCCGTCGGGATAGCTTTCCCATACAGTGGTGGCATCGGCGTTGAGCATGGGAGTGTAGGTTTTACGGATATGATTGATGATGTGTTCTTCACAACCGCAGAGTTCAAGCGCCTCATACATGTACATGGTGGCAAAGGGTGAGCCGACCTTGATCATGTTGTCGGGCGGCGCGATTATGTTGCGAAGTGCCGCATGTCTATCGGCCTGCGGTATGATGTTGTATAAAATTGAGAGAAAACTGGTGTGTTGAGAGATCGAGGAACTGGCTTGGCCATCTGCGTGCAGGCTGTCAGGATAACTCTTTTTGGCGCTGTCCCAGAAACGATTGATCGAAGCAGTCATGCTTCTGCTCAACGCGGTGAACTCCGCGGCCTGCGGTATGTCGCCCAGACTCTCCGCGCATCGAGCCGCAGCTTGCAGTGCGCCGACCATAAGCATGCTGTTGTGTAGCACTGTTTGATGCTCCTGGTCGATTCGTGCCCAGTCGAACATGTTCCAGAAGGGTGCACTGAAAAGACCGTGGTCATCGAGGTGCGCCGTAGCCGCAGCCGTGTTTTTCAGGAGAAATGGGTATAAACGTTGTAACTGCTCCCGGTCGCCTGTGTACCAGTAGTATTCCCATACAGCTATGTTCCATAGAAAACTCCATGCTGGCAGAATCATATTCCAGCAGGAGGGGGCCTGAGCGGCTGTCATGCCATAGTGCGTGGTAGACTCGCCAGCAAGTGTCAGCGAGTTGCAGGCGATGTCGACAGCACCGAAAGCATAGTAGCCATACAATGCTTCGTTGCGTAAATCGCCGACCCAGAGAGTCTGCTCATAAAGAGGGCAGTCGGTGTAAACATCCTCCATACACAATTTTAGCGTGCGCTGTGAGATCGCGACGATCTGATTCAATTGTTCGTCGTTACAGGTGAAGGTTGTGTGCTCTCGTGCCGGATAGGTGGATTCAATGAATTTGATATTTCTCAATTTGACAGCACGGCGGACATTGCGCAGTGTGATGAAAATGTAGCGGCCCGCGCGGCGTTTGAGCGACATATAACGGTTGTGCCCTTCGCGGGTGATGTATCGGAAACCGTTACGGTTGTTGCCGGTAAATTGAATTCGTCCGTCAGAGTTTATATGCTCTACAGCATGTATATCAATCGTGGTGCCGCGTGCACTCTCCAGTTCAAATTGAATGTACCCACAGCTTTGCCGACCAAGATCATAGACCAGCTCAGTGTCGGTGTCAGTCGCCTTCACTGTGGTGAAGGTGTCGTCGTCGGTGATCGCTGCTTCAGGATTTATGACTGAATCGACTGCGGAGTGCAAGCGCTTTCTATCAGAGAAGTCACCGTAACTGTCTGTTACAAACATATCGTCAAAGGTAAGTTGATGGGCTCTTTCGCTCAGTTGCATCTTGAATTGCGGGATGTCGGTAATATCGGCGAGCAATGCGTCGCTCATTGCCAGATATGCATCTTCCTTGTCTTTTCCCCGATGACTTGAAAACCAGCGCCAGATCATGTCGTCCTGTGCAAATGCATACTCTCTCATTGGCAGATAACACCAGGGGTTGCCAGTATTATAAGAGAGCGGATTGCGCAGAACAAATTCAACTCCGCTTTCAATTACGAGCGAAACGCTTTTATCATTATTCAGGATGTCACGTGCGAAAGCGAGCACCAGATACGAGCCAGCCGGGAGACCAAGTTCACCATCACCGTTTATAATCCGACCTCCGACACTTATTTTAAAGTATCCTCGTACTATATTTTTACGATAGCTGAAGCGGATTGAGCCTGCCGACTTCATTGTGAGACAGGTTGCAATGCCGAAAGGGCTGAAAACTCGTCCGTTAGCCTCGATTAGTCCCGGATTCATCAGACGAGTATGTGGTATGCACAGTGCGAGCGGTGGACGTGCAACGGCCGCCGCGTCAACAAAACGGTGTGAATGCTGCTCGATTTTAGTCAGACCGGCCACCCGTCGTGGATGCAAGCCACGCCATGGCCCATCGCCCGCGCGGAACAGTTCAACGGTTTTGCGACACCTCTGATGCTCGGGCAGCGAGGCATCGTAAAACTCGGCGGGTTCCATCTGAATCGATATTTTAGGTGTGTTGCGAATCCAGGTCAGTGCGTCGGCGATCCGCCATTTATGGTTTGTCCCGATGATCTCGAGTTTGTCTGCGTTGCCGAGTTGTAGCTCGGCGATCACGCCGGCTTGCCTGGGTATGCAGTAAAATGTGCCGCAACCGTAGTAACGTGCTATTATGCTAACTTCGTTGTCGCCGCTCCGAATAACGTCGGTTAGCTCGTAGGTGTCATAGCTGTATTTCTCAGGCCATGAACGCGCCGGTCCGTCGCCGATCCAGATGCCGTTGCAGTAAAGACGGTAATAGCTGTCTGCGGTGATCAGTATGCGTGCCTTTACGTTGTGCTTGGCAACGAAGTCGCGTTTAATCACAACAGTGTCGTTGTAGGTGTTGTAATCCGTCCGTTCGGCCCAGATCCACCATGTGTCGGAGTGCATGCTCATAAGGTCATCGTGAAGATTTCACCTTTAACTATTGTCACTTTAATTTTAAAGGGCAACTCGGGTACCGCGGTCAACCGACCTTTCTGCCAGCTTAAGGCCGCGTCGGTGTCGTCGCCATTAAATACAGCCGCGTTCGCGCCTGAGTATAGAGGAACGGGGTTGCCGTGCGCGTCTTGCAGTTCAATCCTGATAAAACCGTCCGGTTCGGTACGGGCATTGATACGCATGCCGCCCCGCGCTTGAAGAAGTCGGGTCGTGAACTCCGCCTGCTCCCGTTCAGGCAGTGCGCTCACCCAGCCGTCAACCCTGTATCGCATCAGCGCCGGGGTGAACATCTGAGTTTTCGTCACCGCGCAGATATCCTCCCATGATTCATAATCATTCATGACAGGCGAGTTTTCAACTCCGTGTTCGCCAGTCATGCGGCCTCCACCGAAACGCTTCTCAAAAAACTCCGGGGTCACAAACGAACGGTCATCACGATTGAAAACCGCTAGAAACATGAAATGCAGCACATTGATGCCCTGCATGACTTCGTAGCAATGGTTATTCCATATTACACGCCGGTTGTTGCCGGTTGTTATGGCATAACCATAATTAAAGCTTCCTCGTTCGCCTGTGGGCAGGAAGGGACGACCAGCTTGAACACGCTGCCAGTAGATGCCGTCACGGCTGAATGCCAGCTCTGTACACACTTTCTGCTGCTGAACATCATACAGTCTGTGATAGGCCAGCATCAGATCACCTTTTTCCTCCTGCCACACGTCAACTCCGTAGTGCTGTGTGCCCCAGGGGTCGTCAAGGGTCGGCGCATCAAAAAACCGTGGTGTCCAGTTCAGTCCGTCGGATGTGCTCCATGTCACCATGATGCGGTCTGCCAGAATATTGTCATAATGAGCGAGGAAGGGATCGTGCCGAGGAATCAGACGCGACTGATAGCAGCTCAGCCGTCTGCCGTCAGCGCTGAGATGAATGCCGCCGAAATTGTCGTTTGAATCGGCCCAGGTACCGATCTCATCATCAGCGAAAAGATGGCGGTCGATTGTGATTGGAGTGCCCAGTATGAGAGTCGCGTCATCCGGCTTTTCCCATACGGCGACACGGCACCGGTAGGGAATTGGAACATCACCCCAGAACTGGTTGGTCTGCACACCGGATCAGCGCACATTCACCTGTGATAAATCAACCGGACCGTCGGTGTCTGGGTTGTAACGGCGAAACCGCGCGCCGGATGAGGTTTGTCCACCTCTAATTCCACGCCAGGTCAGATTGCTCGCGTTTTGCGCGCCATCAGGCGCCTGTGTTGTCCGCCAGTTCTGAAGATCATTGCTTTCAACCCAATAATTTGTGGGATTCGACTGCGATGCCTCCGAGGCTCGGATATTGACATATAGAACGCCTTGTTGATTGAACCAGAAATTCTGAATGGAGTTGCGCGCACATGCTGGCGCAGCTTTTGATTTCCAGGGTTCGACAGGCAGCATCTCCGCCGGATTCACTCGCCTTGTCAGATTAGAGGATGATTCAATGTGCCAATCGTCGATAAAAAACATCTTGCTGTTGTCCATGTTTCGCACGCCCTGTGGCGGCCGCGGACGGGTTATTGTTTGTTTACGTATGCCGCGGATAATAGTCCGCGTTGCGTCGCTTTTCTCTGCTATCAGCACTTTGTATTCGCCATCCGGCCAGGTTGAAATATCAATCCGGCTTTCGCTACGGGGCGCATCGCCTTCCAGCACGATTTCAACGGGGCCACAGGGAACAACTCCACTGCTTTGTTCAACGAATGTCAATTGTAGAACTAAACGTTCGCCGGTGCTGCGACGTTCGAATACCATCAGGGCGCTTTCACAGTTTAAATATGCGCTTAATCTTGATTCGACATTGATTCTCTGCGCTAGTGGCGGTACCTCGGCATGGCCGCGTATTATGCCGGCAATCAAGAAAACAAAGATGGCCAGGGAGAGCGCGCATTCACGTTTGTAGCAACTTAGTTTATCTATTGTATACATAACAATTGCATATTATATATCTTAATTTTGATTTTGCAATCAGAAAAAATAACAAAATGGTCAAAAATTTATACAATAACCGCTACAGAGTTGTTCGCAAAATCGTAGGGTAAAGTTCGTGTTATCGCAGGTTGACGGCATTGGAGTTCAGACTTAAAATCAAAAGCAGAAAAGGCGATTATTGCACTGTGTTGTCGTAAAATCAGATTCGCAGAGCATAATTTAAGTGAAAGGATATGGTATGAAAAATAGTTTTGTTGTTAAAAGTGTGTTAATGACATTTTGTTTTGCCTGCCTGGTTTTTTCTGGACGGGCGGATGTGGTGGCGTACTGGGATTTCAGCAGCGACACCAACGGCGTGACCGATATCTCGGGTAATCGCCATACCCTTGTCAACAACGGCGTGATCATCAGCAACGGCGCGGCTGTTTTCAACGGTAATCACACAGCCTTCAATACCTCTGTTCCGCTGAACCTTTCCGCATATTCTGCAGTTACGCTTGAGTTATGGCTTAAAACCGAATCATCGGATCAAACACACGTAATATTCGAACTTGGGAAATCAGTATTCAATGCCGGAGGACTTCAGATGCTATTGAATTATGAGCAGCCGGGGCAGCTTTACAGCGGTTATTTCAGCGATTTCGGCGAGGCTTACAGAGATTATACCGATCCTTCGATCTCAGTGACCGATGGCGAGTGGCATCACATCGCAATGGTGGCGGATCGCAGTGCTGCTGACAGTACCGACCGTGTAAAACTTTATTTTGACGGTGAATTGCAGAGCACCGAAACCTTCGATGGCACCAATACCCCCGTTTTTAAGAAGGATACGCTCTATATCAGTTCGCGCAGAAACGAAAGTGTTTCCGCCGGTTTATATATGTTTCTCGGCGAGCTGGATGACATCCGTATCTCCAATGCCGCCCTTGCTCCTGATGAGTTCATGCAGGAGAGAACCGAGGGTATGCTGCCGGTTGTTGCCAGATGGAATTTTGATGAAGGAACGGAATTGACAGACGCGTCGGGCAACGGTAACTCTCTGTCCGCCAGCGGTGTGGTTTTCACCGGCGGGGTTGCCCGGTTGAATGGGGCGCATACCGCTTTTAGCACCGCTGACACATTGGATTTGACAGCGCAGACAAACCTGACGGTTGAATATTTCATCCGCACAGCAGATCCCAGCCTCGCTGTGGTGCTTGAACAATCGGCGAACTATAATCAGAATATCGGCTGCTTTATCAACGCGTTGGATGATTCTTTGGTTGATGACCTAAGCGCGACTTTCCGGGCTGCGGGCGGCGGAACCGGCTACCACAGGGACAGAATCCCTTATGGACGACTGACCGATGGTCAGTGGCATCATGTCGCCTGGGTGCATGATTCAACGCTTGCGACCATTGACCGCTGGTCGCTCTATCTTGATGGTGTTCAGCAGCCGCAGGACACGACAAAACAAAATCTCAGTTTGCCTGCATTATGCAATCACACATTCTATATTGGATCGCGAGCCAACAGCCTTTACAAGTTCACCGGTGAGCTGGATGATCTGCGAATTACAGGAAGAGCGTTGAACCCAGTGCAGTTTCAGAAAGTCCCTTCGACGGAACTGTTGCCGGAACTGATAGCTTATTGGCCCTTCTCACCCGATGCTCCGACGGAGGATCTCTCTGGTAACGGGCATTCGCTTTCGAATGACGGAGTCACTTTTAGTCGCGGAGCCGCCATCTTCGACGGAAATTTCAGTGATTTCAGTACGGCTGGCACATTGAATTTGCGCCCATATTCCGCACTCACCATCGAATATTTCATACGCGCACTGGAGGATGACAACACTTTCACTGTAATTGAGCACTCGCCAAATTATGTCAACAATAGAGGCGGATTTACCAGCAATTTGAACTATCTTAATGCCGGCCAGTTGCAGGGTGGCTTCTCATTTTATTTTGCCACATACAATGTGGATGCGACATCTGCCGGCGCGGTTACCGACGGTGCCTGGCATCATGTCGCCTTAGTTTACGACCCGGACTCAGATGGCGCCGACCGTGTGCGGCTTTATTTTGATGGAGAAAAACAGTTGGAAAGCGTTTATGCAAATGACCAGGCACTCGATTTCCTCAATGCCAAACTTTATATCGGTTCAAGAGCTAACAGCAATAACAAGTTCATCGGCGAGCTTGATGATGTCAGGATCACCGGCGCGGCTCTTGCTCCCGAAGAGTTCATGACCGCGTGCACTGCAATTCCAGAAGGCACATTGATTTTTGTGTTATGAGTCGTTTCGAATTAGAAAAGGCAAAAAGAGATGTTAAAAAGTAAAAGCGTGTTATTTAGTTTGATCGCTGTGCATTCGATGCTGCAACTGTGTATTGCGCAGGCGGAGCTCTCCGGCGAGGAAACTTGGGGCTATCGCCGGGCAATTCCGGCTGTGGTGAATCCGACAGTATGTTCGCAGTTGATGGAGGTGATCTCGTTGCGTGGCGAGTGGGAGCTGCATGTCACCGCCAGAGTGAACCAGTGGCGGCACCCTAAACGGAATTTAAGTAATAAACCCTGGCCCGGCTCACGCGCTATTCAAGTGCCGGGGTGCTGGGAGGCACAGGGTGTCGGAGAACCGGGAGCGAGTGTGACCTGGGACTGCAAGTGGGACCACGGGCCACGTGAAATGCGAAATGTTTATATGGGTGAGGTTTGGTATCGTAAGACGGTTGAGATTCCCGCACGATGGGAAAACCGCAAGATATGGCTGAAGATCGGCGGAGTGCGCTCGCAGGGCTGGTTCTGGGTCAATGATCAGCGGGTTGCCTGGGTGAATGATTATTGCGGCACCTATAAGTATGACATTACCGATCTGGTGCAACCCGGGCGCCAGGCTGTGGTGGCGGCGGCGGTCAACAACACTATGCCCAGCCGCAAAGGTCAGATGGTCAGCTCACACTGCTTCGGCGGCATCTACCGCGACGTCGAGCTTGAAGCAACGCCCGACATGCGTATTGACGATGCCTGGGTGCGGGGCGATTTTGACGCGCAGAGCGCTGAGGTGCATGCGACAGTGGCGTTTGCGACTGCCGCCGGCAAATTGACCAATCCAGTCTTGCGCGTAAAGGTGATGGCTGCTGGTCGGGATGTTTCCCGCAAAGTAGGGGCGAATAATCATTCGCCCAACCATTCGCCCAATCATTCGCCCAATCATTCGCCCAACCATTCGCCCATAGTGTTTACAGAGGGTAAACAGAAAACCGAGGTGGTAGTACGTGTGCCGCTGAAGCCATTCCGCGCATGGTCTCCGGAACATCCGAATCTTTATGTCGCGGAACTTACGCTGTGTGATGGTGATACACCGGTGCACGGTTGGTCGGAACGCTTCGGAGTGCGCAAGATCGAGGTTCGCGGCGACCGCTTCTTTTTAAATGACAGGCCATTTTTTATCCGCGGTTTCGGCGACGATTTCGTCTATCCGCTCACCATAGTGTCGCCAGCTTCGAAAACTGAGCATCTCAAGCATCTGCAGACAGCTAAGGCAGCCGGTTTCAATTATGTCCGACTGCATACTCATTGCGAGCTGCCGGAGTATTTTGAGGCTGCCGACGAGGTGGGCATAATGATCCAGCCGGAGCTGCCCTACTACGGCGATTATCCCACAGAGTCTTTCCCGTTTGACCCTATGAGAGATTTGCGGGAGCTCTATCAGCACTATCGCCGTTATGTGTCGCTGACAACTTATTGCGGCGGAAACGAGGGGTTGCTGGGGCAACCTCTTGACAAAGAATTATACGCGCTGGCCAAGCGTCTTGATCCCGATCGGCTCATGCTGCATCAGGATGGTTCATATAACACAGCGGAGAACTCCGATTTTGCGGGCGGGCCGCGTAATGTATGGCGGCCGGGAAGTTTTAACTGCGAGCTGCCTTATGTTGCGCATGAATATCTCAATCTGAGTGTCAAGCAGGATCCGCGTCTGGCGGAACGTTTTTCAGGAGCGTGGATGCCGCCGATCACTCTGAAACGCTGGGCGACATTTCTTCAAGCAGCGGGTCTTGATCTTCGCTGGGGTGAGGCTCTTCAGGATGCGCAGCATGCGCTTCAGAAGATTTATCAGAAACGCGGCATAGAAGCGGCCAGGCTTGATCCGACTTGCGACGGTTACAGTTTCTGGACAATCGTCGATGTAGTTGTGCAGCAGGGCGACTGGTACAGCGCTCAGGGATTATTCAACCCCTTCTGGGAACCTAAAAAACGCGGTGCCACGCCGGCTGAATTCCGTGTCTTCAACGGTGAGAGCGCGCTGTTGCTGAAAACCGGAAGCGAGAGCAGCGTAGCGGTCTCCGGCGATACCCTTAAGGCGAGTTTCTGGGTTGCGCATTATGGTGATGAGCCTGTCTCGAATCCGCTTGCACACTGGAAGTTGCATGCGGACGGCAAAACACTTGCCGAGGGCGAGTTTGAGTGCGGGGATATTGCGCTTGGCAGCACGCGGCTGCTTGCCGAGATTGAGTTCACAGTTCCGCATGTCGAAAAACCATTGGCCGCAATGCTGGAAGTGTCTCTCGGTAATATCAGCAACGCCTGGGATTTTTGGTTGTTCCCCCGAAGGGAGGTTCAGGATGGCACCGGCATTGCGGTGAGTCGTGATCTGCTGCCTGCTTTGGGGAAGCTCTATTCGGGTCTGGTCTCGGCGGAGAGTCCTGCGGCGGCGCAGGCAGACTTGCTGATTTCGAGGCTCGGCAGTCCGGAAAGCGTTGCGGCACTTGCGGCGGGCAGGCGCGTTCTGCTGCTGCAGGGCATGAGCGGCAAGGCGAATGTGAGTCTGGGATGGTGGTGGATGAGAGGTCAGGTTGGAACAGCTTTCGCGCATCATCCGGCATTGGGCGGTTTCCCGCACGACGGTACATTGTCCCCTCTCGCTTTCCGAATTGTGAAGGACGGCTGTAAACGCCTGCCGATTGAGGGACTTCTTCCGGATGACATGTTTATTGTCGGTGAGGGAGGTAATGACTATTATCTTTACGCGGCTGCGGCGCGCATGGATCAGGGTAGGGCGTTGATGTCCTTCGGATTGGATCTCATCTCCGGCACGCCGGAGGGAACTTGCCTGCTGGATGGTTTTATTGAATACGCCAGATCCAACGCTTTTAACCCGCAAAGTGTCGTGAAGCCGATTAAAGCTCATGGCAACGGCTGGCAAGAAACTCTGCGGGCAGATGAAACATCTTATGAAACTTATGCCATTGGCAGCGTCCGGGTTGATGTGGCACGTGCCATGGCTGGTATGAACGAGCTTGTCTGGCAGACTCAGCCGGTACCTGCCGAGGCCGCTGCAAAGCCTGAATATCAGGTAACTTGGCTCGGCGGTATGGGATATTTCACTCAGCCCGCCGGCAGTTTCGAGTTGTTTGTCAACGACAGTAAAGTGCTTGATATCCCGAATATAACTCCTGCGAACGCTGAATGGAAGAGTCCCGACGGCAAGGTACGGCTTGAATATCAGCATGACCCTGCAATTGCGGAAGAGGGCGGATGGCTTACGTTGGCTCTGCCTTCGGCAATGGTTACGCCGGGCCAGTCTCTGACACTGAAGATCATCGGCAGTGAATCCAACAGTCGTCGCTGGATCGGCATTTTTCATCAAATACTCTGATGCAGCATCTTTGCAAGCAAGAAGTGTAATTTTAATAACCCTAAACAAGGAGAGAAAGTAAAATGACTTCAATTAAAAACTGGCCGTATGAATTTCCCGGAGCATACTGGCTTGATGAAAATGAACGGCGGGTTCTGACGGATGTGCTGGATAACGGTTCGATGTTCCGGTATTACGGTCTGGGTCGGGCACATTATGTGGATGATCTTGAAGCTGCCGCGCGCAAGTTCTACGGAGTTGAATACGCGCTGGCGGTCAACAGCGGCACCGGAGCGCTGCTCTGCGCGATGGCCGCCCTCGGGATCGGTCCTGGCTGCGAGGTGATTGTACCCTCCTTTATGTGGGTGGCTTCAATCAGCGCTATTGTCAACTCCGGCGCTATTCCCGTGCTGTGCGAGGTGGATGAATCCTTTACGATGGATATCGCTGATCTCGAACGTAAGATCACACCGCGCACCGCTCTGATACTCCCTATCCACATGGCTGGCGCACCCTGCGACATGGATGGAATTATGGCGATTGCAAAGCGGCATGACATACCGGTTCTCGAGGATTGCGCCCAATGCAACGGCGGAACCTACAAGGACAGGAAGGTCGGTTCGATTGGCGATATGGGCATCTACAGTTTGCAGTTGAATAAAAACATGACCTGCGGCGAAGGCGGTCTGCTGGTGACCAATGACGAGCAGCTTTTCAACCGCGCTTTTTCAGCGCATGATATGGGTATGGTACGCCGCGATGGCCGACTGGCAACACCTGAGGATAACGCCCTGATGTGGGGTCAGGGACGCAGAATGGCGGAACTGAACGGTGCCGTGGCCTATGTTCAATTAGGTAAACTGCCGGATATTCTTGCGCATATGCGCAACTCTAAACGCCGAATCAAGGCGGCGCTTCAAGGTGTGCCCGGATTGTCATTCCGTGTGATCCACGATGCGGAGGGCGATACCGCTCCGTTCATAATTACGATTCTCGATAGTGAAGCTGCCGCGCTTGAAATGGTTCGATTGTTGAAAGAGGGCGGGTTGCATAATGTCTTCAGAATCGCCGACTACGGTTTGCATATCTATTACAACATCCCGGCATTGGTGAAAAAGGTCGGACTCTCGCCGGCGAATGATCCTTGGGCACTGGAGGCCAACAAGGCGTCAAATTACTCTTACGACAAGGGTGTCTGCCCGCAGAGTGACGCTCTCTTCAGTCGTTCAGTTCTGATTCCGGTGCCCTCCTGCCTGACGGAGGAACTGGAGAATCAGGCGGCGCAACTTATCCGCGAAGCGGTGGAAAAAGCATCTGCCGAGGCGATTGATAAGAAGCGGGGCTGACAACTGTTAGCGGCATCTTTCAAACAGTCTGCCGGATTAAAAAATCCGGCAGACTGTCAGGAGTAGATCAAAATGACATTTCAGTCACTGGATATCTCTGTGATTGCCGTTTATTTTCTTCTTCTGCTAAGTATAGGGATATGGAAGGGAAGAAACAGCCGCAGTTCCGCCGACCATTATTTTGTCTCCAAGGGCATGCTGCCCTGGTGGGCAATCGGCATGGCGTATATAGCCACCGGCATGAACACCGAGCAGTTGATCGGTCAGAATGGAATGGGCTATACAATCGGTCTGACTATGGTCAACTGGTATCTGATTGTAATCTTTGTTTTCACTCCGCTGATTTTTGTTTTTTTCCCGATTTACCTGCGCAACAATATCAAGACAATGCCTGAGTATCTGGGGCGGCGCTTTGATAAACGCAGTGAGAATGTCTTCGCGGTTGTGCTGCTGGCAAGTTACATCCTGATGAATCTGGCGGTGGTTTTTTACGGCGGTGCCAAGGTGCTGCAGGTGGTTTTCGGCATCAATCTATGGGCGGGACTGGCTGTGCTCGGGCTGGTCGCAGGCGTTTACACCATGTACGGCGGCATGTCGTCGATGATCTATGCCGCCGTTTTTCAGTTCGCCCTAATTTTCATCGCCGGACTGGCTCTGTTTATCTTGGGATATCTGCGTCTTCCCAATGGCTGGCAGGATGTGGTGCAGCACGCTCCGGGTGGCTTTCATCTAATTCAACCCATGGATTACGAGACCATCCCCTGGCACGCGATAGTCATGACGGTTCTGGGGCTGCATCTGTTCTATTCTTGCATGAATCAGGCTCTTGTACAGCGCGGTTTCGGCGCGCGCAGCGAGTGGGATGTGCGCATCGCGATTCTTTTCGCCGGATCTTTCGCCATAGTGCGCCCCTTCGTCGAAATTTTTCCCGGCATGATCGCACGTGCGCTGGCCTTCACCGGCCATGCCGAGTTTGTGCTGGGCGACCGCTCGGTGGATGATGTTTTTCCGATGCTGGTGAAAAATCTTGTGCCGGTCGGATTGCGCGGTCTGATGGTTGTCGGCATTCTCTCATCTGTGATGTCTACTATCTCGGCTTATCTGAATTCCATTTCAACTTTAATCACCTATGATGTCTATCAGAAGTGGATCAATCATTCAGCTTCTGACCGGCAACTGGTCAGAGTTGGCATGTTCTCCACTCTGGTGCTTATGGTTTTCAGCATCCTCTATTCGCCGCTGATCGGCAGAATGGGCGGCATCTTCAACTACTTCCAGATGGCCGCATCTTATTTGGCGGTGCCATTCGCCACGGTTTTTCTTTTCGGCATGTTCTGGAAGAGAGCCACTCCGGCCGCCGCGCTGACAGTCATACTTGCCGGTGTGCCGATCGGCATTCTGATCCGCTATGCAATTGTGCCCGTATTGTTCAGTGAAACGGCTGTGTCCAGATACAGTCTGGACAATTTCTTTGTTCTCAGCGGGGTCAATCAGATGGTCTGCTCAGTAATTATGGTGGCTGTCAGTCTCTGCACCGAACCACGCCCGGTCGCTGAAATTAGAACCCTGCTCTGGTGTCCGAAACATCTGCGCCTGCCGCCCGGCGAGTTCCAACGCCCGCTGCTTCAATCAGTCGGTTTCTGGTGGGTTGTTTTTATGGTGTTCTACATTGGTGTCTACATCGTTTTCTGGTGATAAAAAAGGAAATTAAAATATGAGAGTGCTGGCTTTTGGTCCACATCCTGATGATATCGAATTTTATTGTGCGGGTACCCTGGCGAAATACAAGGCGCAGGGGCATGAGGTCGGTTTCGCGGTCATGACGCGCGGCGACATAGGTTCGCCAAGCTTAACACGTGAAGAGATCTCGTCACTCAGGGAGTCAGAGGCGCGTCGATCAGCAGAGATCCTTGGCGCGGAGTTTTTCTGGCTTGGTTATGATGACGAGTTTCTTTACGACAGCCCCGATGTGCGCCGGGCAGTCATAGATGTTATCCGTCAGTTTCGTCCGGATATCGTGCTGTGTCCTGATAAGGATAATGACTATCATCCTGATCATGTGCGCACCGGTCAGATTGTCTGGGACACTCATGTCATGGCGACCGTGCCGTTGATCAAGACCGCGCATTCCGTCACCAACACAATCCATGCGATCTGGTGTTATGATACAATCGGCATGCTGAATTTTCAGCCTGAATTTTATGTGGATATTACGGACTTCTGGGATGTGAAGCAAAAGATGTTGGCGTGTCACGACAGCCAGAACGAATGGATGGAATATGTCTGCGAAATGGATTTAATCGATCATGCCCTGCAGCAAAACCGGATGCGCGGGATACAGACCGGCTGCCAGTATGCCGAGGCATTCCGGCGGCTCAGAGTTTATCCGATGTCGGTTGCCAAAGACGGACTGCTGCCGGATTAAAAAACATGAAAGAAGGGATTACGGTCATGAATAAAAGAATCAAGATATCCAGACTTCATCGGCAGATGGCACTGCTGGTTATGTGTCTTGTAATGTCGCTCAGTAGCACCGGAAAACAGCCGAACATCGTGGTTGTGCTGGCGGATGATATGGGCTGGTCGGATCTCGGCTGCTTCGGCGGTGAGATTCCGACACCGAATATTGACCACCTCGCTGCAAACGGGTTGAGACTGACTCAGGTTTATAACAACGCGGTCTGCGGTCCGTCACGGGCTTGCCTGCTTACAGGTCTGTATGCGCAGCGTATCGGCCATACCGGAATTGCCTGGGATCAGGCTACCGATTATTCCCGTTGTGTTACTCTCGGCGAAGTTCTGCAGCGCGCCGGTTATCATACAATGGTGCTCGGTAAATGGCAGGATCCCGATCTGCCGGCTGATCGCGGATTCGACCGCTTTTTCGGTTTTATCTGCGAGGCTAAAATAAGTTATTACGAAGAGGTGCAGAAAAATCTGCCTCACCTCGATCGTGAGCGTGTTAAGCTGCCAGAGGATTTTTATCTGACGGATGCCCTGACGGAACACGCCTTGAAGTTTTTGGACGACCGGCAGCGGAGCGATACGGCAAAACGCAAACCATTTTTTCTTTATATGGCTCATATCGCGCCGCATTGGCCGCTTCACGCGCGGGAAGCGGATATTGCACCGCACCGTCAGCGCTACCTGGAGAAGGGCTGGGATATCTGCCGTTCGGAGCGTCTGGCGGCGCAGCGGAAGACGGCTCTGCTGCCGCCGGAATGGAAGGCTGCGCCGCGTCCTGAAAATATTGCCGCATGGGAAAAAAACCCGTATAAAAAATGGCAGGCCGAGCGCATGGCGGTCTATGCGGCGCAGGTGGCGTCAATTGATCACAGCACCGGACAGATTCTGGATGCCATCCGTCGAAGCGGTGAACTGGATAACACGCTGGTGGTGGTGATGTCGGACAACGGTGCCGCCCCGGATGGCGGCATGATGCCGAGCGGCAGCGGTTTCGGTTTCAAGCCATCAACCAAGCCTGGCTGGTGTCTCAGCGGCAGAGTGATTCGCGGAGGCAGCGGCCCTGACAATATGCCTGGGCCGCCCGACACTTTCGCCGCTTACGGTCCCGCCTGGTCCATGGTCAGCGGCACTCCTTTTCGCTCTTCAAAAATGACCGGCTATGAAGGCGGCATCCGCACCGCGATGGTCGCATGCTGGCCGGCAGGCATCAAAAACCCGGGGCGCATCTCACATGAGGCCTGCCACTTTATCGATATTATGCCAACGGTGATCGATCTGGCCGGCACCACCTATCCTCCCGAGGTGAGCGGCGACCGCCAACCGCTGCCGCTGGATGGTCGCAGCCTAGTGCCCATTTTCAAAGGCGAAGAGCCGACAGCACGTGGTACGCTCTATTGGCGTGTTCCGCGTCACTGTGTGATTCGCGATGACGACTGGAAACTTATTTCCGTGAATGGCCGCGATAACTGGGAACTCTATAACATCGCGAAGGATGGTACAGAAACCGCGAATCTGGCGAAGGCGCACCCGGAGCTGGTGCGCAAAATGGCCGCTGACTGGAAGACCTGGCACCAGGAGTGCGGGGCTAAATGAGGCATCCATTAGGGCTGCAGGCAAAACCCGCTTTTGGTGTCCGGCTGCAAGCCGGATGTACTGTAAACAGGCACAGATCCACAAGGAGAAAGAAATTGAATCGATTTAAATTCTTTAGAACAAGCGGCGAGGCAGGGATTGGTACGCTGGCAGCCTGCAGACAAAAACCTGTCCGGCAATTGGAAATGATTTTCGTTTGTTCCGCTTTAATCACACTCTCTATAAGCAGTGTGAGCGCACAACAGAAGAGCGAGGACAATCAATATCATCGGCCCGCCTATGAGCTGGATCAGATACTCGGCAAAGGCCGAGAATATCAGATGCCGGCCAGAGTCAATCTGCTGCACCCTTCGCCGCATCGACGGATAATCTCGCTGGATGGGGAATGGGATTTTGAGATTGATCCTCAGGATGCCGGTATCAGTGAACGCTGGTTTGATCCTGATGCGCAACCTGAGCTGGCGCGGCGTCTGACTGTGCCGGGCAGTTGGGAGAGTCAGGGCGTCGGAGAACCGACAGCTAAAACTGCGCACAGCTATGTCGGTGCGGGCTGGTACCGGCGCAGTGTAGTCGTTCCTGCTGATTGGAGCGGCGCCAGATGCTGGCTGAAGATAGGCGGAGCCCACCGCTATGCCGATGTATGGGTGAACGGCGTCTATCTCGGACATCACGAGACCTATGTCACCGCCTTCAAGTATGAGATCACAGATATTGTCAAACCGGGGGCCGAGCTGATAATCGCCATACGGGTTGACAACCGTCTCGCCTATCCGAATGATATGACCGGCTGCTTCAGTTGGTTTGTCAATTGGGGCGGATTGTATCGCAGCGTTGAACTTGAAGCCAATGCCGCAACCTGCCTGCGTGATGTCGTGCTTGCGCCAGATGCGGTCTCCTCGCAGCTACGCATCACCGCGGATGTTGATGGCCCGGAGCCCTCCAGTGTGGTGGCCACTGTCGGCGAGTGGCAGGCCTCCGCCGATGTTGTGAACGGAAAGGCTGCCTTGACACTCGCCATGCCGGGCGCGGCACTCTGGTCGCCGCGCCAGCCGCATCTGCACACGGTTGATCTGCATCTTTGCAATGCGCGGGGAGAGGTTATCGACTCGTGGATTGAACGCTTCGGAGTGCGCTCATTCGAGGTGCGCAATGAGGATCTTTATCTCAACGGCGCTCCGGTTTTTCTGCGCGGTTACGGTAATGACTGCGTTTGGCCGCTGACAATTCACACGCCGGTCGAGCGGGATGTTCATCGCGGGCACTTCAGTAAGGCGCGCTCATACGGATTTAATTATGTGCGTCACCACTCCTGGACACCGCCGCCCGAGTATCTCGACGCCGCGGATGAACTGGGCTTTCTGCTTCAGATCGAACTGCCGGTTGCCTATCAACGTTTTCTGCTGCCGAATGTCGGGAAGCTGGAGAAACAACTGCGCGAGATTGTTGTTCAGTATCGCAATCATCCTTCTCTGGCGATCTACTGCATGGGTAATGAATTTGCGGCACGAAGAGATGAGGTGAGAGGTTATCTGGATGGTCTGGTGGCCGAAACACGCCAGATGGATCCGACCCGCTTTGTGCGTCCTACCGACCCGTCACCCGTTTACGGCCCGGGCAACAGTGTGGTGCCCGGCAACATATTTGGTTTTGGCGGCAAGGGAGGCATACTTCATGAATACGGTAATGTTTGCGTCTTTCCCGATGTTCGTCTGGCTGATAAATACGTCAGCGGCTACCGCCCGACGCGTCTGTCTGAAACACTTAAAGTTGCTCAGAGATACGGGCAGGAGAAGTTGCTGACGCTGTTTGCCGATAATTCAGCCCGGCTGCAGGCTGTCCTGACTCGCATCTATCTTGAGAATGCCCTGGCGCAGGCTCCGGAGGTTGACGGCTACAACTACTGGCTGATCACCGATTGCGCCCATGATGCCACAACCGGTATCTTCGATGATTTCTGGGGTGACCGCGGAGTCTGGACGCCGGAGACGTTCAGTCGGATCAACGCCGCAACAACTCTGTTGTTAAAGGCTAATCGTAATGTATGGAAAGGGGTGTCGAATTTCAGACGCAATCAGCCAGTGGATCAGCGCTCAGGGTTGGGTTCGGCCTGGCCTTCGACCTTCAACGCAGGTGCAGAGGAAGAACTCGATGTGCTGCTTTGCGACTATTCAGGAACACCGTGGAGCAATGCCCGACTGTGGTGGCGGGTGGAGACAACAGACGGCGAGACAATTCTGACGGGAGAGTCCGAAAAAACGATTCAGGCGGAGTGCTACCGCGCTGTGTCGGTCGGTAGGGTAAAACTGAAGTTGCCCGCTACTTCAACAGCGTGCTCCGCGGTTCTGCATATCGGTTTAAAGATGGCACAACGTGAGGTTACAAATAACTATCGCGTCTGGATTTTCCCTTCATCGGATAACTGTCTTAAAAGTTTCTCGCATACGGTGGAGATCAAAGGAGCAAATCCGCTGGCCGAAAAAATTCGGAGGCGTTACGGCTTGACTGGTGCACTCAGGGATGACCCGACAGTGCGTGTTGTGGCGGGCGATCCCGATGCCGATGATATGGAACTGGCTGCTTCCGGCGGAACCGTTCTGGCATTGGCCGACAAGGCTTTCTCATCGGAACAGGCTGTTTTCGGCACCTCCTGGTGGCAGGGCGGTAACAACCGCGGTACGGTGTTGCGTGAACATCCGGCTCTAGATGGCTTTCCGCATGAAGGCTTTGCTGATCTGCAACTGCAGCGTCTGATCGACGGCGGACGGGTTATGATCCTTACCAACATGCCGGTCGCGGTCAATCCGATTATACGCGGCATCGATGCCGAGATGGCGATTAGCGGCACTGATCAACGCCTGGCCGGTCGTCCGCAGGCCTATCTGATGGAGCTACCGGTGGGCGAGCGCGGCGGGCGGCTACTTGTGACCACATTGAACTTCTCAGACGCTATTGATACACCGGAAGGTGTCTGGCTCTTTGATCGTCTGCTACGCTGTGCCGTGCAAAACCGGCCTTCCTCTCCCGCTGAGCGTGCCGACGGTGTCAAGGTGCTGAGTTGGCTGCGACCATCTCTGAATCGGCTGACAGCGCAGGTGTCGGTAGAGAGCCGGTTGGTTGCGAGCGGAAAACCCAGGAGCGATTTGCCGACGGTGTTGCCAGGTGAAAGCGGTTTGCTGATTCTGGATTTGTGTTACAGCGGAGCTATGGCCGCGATATTGAACCTCGATGCGTCACTGACACCGGAGTTGAATCCGTCCGGAGCTTCCAGGCAGAGAGTTGTACTTCAACCTGGAGTGAAAACGCGACTTCGCTGGACGGTTTCCGCGCCTCAGACAGGAGAATGGCCGATGGGGTCGATTAAAATGCAGATGGGTGACAGCATGAAAACTCTGGATTTGGGAAGGGTGAAGGCGGATTATCCCGCCTCACCCTGGAACAGCTCGTTTGAATTGAGCGGCGAGATTGTGGAGAGCGCGTCAACCCTTCCGGTGGCACGCTACGACTTTACGGCAGATCACGGCAGGAAGCTGCATGACACGATCGGTGCCAATCATGGCCGAATCGAGGGCGCGGTGCTGTGGCTCCACGCTCCCGATTATGATACGGATGCGCTGACCTTTGACGGACGCACGACCTTCGCCGTTGTTCCGGATGCTCCGGCACTTGATTTAACCACCGGTTTCGCGGTCGAGGTGGTTTTTCGGTATGCAGAGAACGATAACCAGAGTGCTTACGGCTGTCTGATTGACAAAGGCGGCAGTGCCCGGCGCAACTATGGAATATATCTGGTCAAGGGAGGAGAGCTCTCTGTATCCACGCAGAGTGGCGGAGAAGAATTTTTGAAAAGCACCTCCACTCTGGCATTGGCACCAGGTGTGTGGCACCATGCGGTATGGACATGCGACGGATGCAAGGGTCAGCTTGTTGTGAATGGAGCTGTGCGCGGATCGTGGGATGTGACACAAGGGAAAGAACTCGATGCTAACAATCTGAAGCTGTTTCTGGGGAAACGCGGCTCAAACAACGATATGTTTTTTCAGGGTGATCTGGCCAGTATCGTGATCGCCCGGGTTGAAGGCATGCCGACTCTGGCACCGCTCGGCTGGCAACTGGAGCAAGACGCCTCCGGCAGTGTCTGGATTGATCGGGAGATGAGTTCGGATGGCGATCACTCATTGTGTCTGACCGCTGCCGACGGCATCTGCCGCCTGATTTCGCAATACCCCGTGAAAATTCGCTCCGGTTCGACCTACTCGATTAAAGCTGATGTGGCCGTATCGCCAGATTATCCGCTTCACAAAGGTATGCCCGCTGTAATTTTCACAGCCGGAGCCGACAGACAGGTTCTGCGGTTGTCAGAAAAAGCGGAAGCGCAAAAGTTTGTTGAGCTTGGTGGCACCATCATAATCCCTGAAGGAATAACAGAGCTGCGTATTGCAATCGAAACCGCCGGTTCCGGAGCTCCGGTCTGGATTGATAATATCCGTGTTCGTGAAAGTGAGTAACATTGATCACAACAAAATGACCGATTAATAAAATTTCATTGACCGCAAGTCGAAGGAAAAAAATGAAGTTGAAAATAAAATTAGGCAAGTTGTGTTTGCTTCTATGTGGGATCAATGTTTTTTGCTGTGCACACGCAGATGCGTGCTGTGCGGTACCAGTGCGCCACGAAGTAGCGGTGAATTTGACAGCACGTGGATCCCTTCAGAACACATGACAATTCCTAAGGCTTTGAAACAGATTGATCCCGCTTATCGATGCGCGCATTTCGGCAAATGGGGCGAGGGTATGATTAGCACACCCGAGGAGTGCGGCTATGACGCAAGCGATGGGCAGACAGGTAATCATTCATGCGGCACATATGAAGATTATGGCTACAAGACAAAGCGTGGGCTTCCACCACATTTAATTGACGACAAGGATGCCAAATTGACGCATTCACTCACTGAGCGTGCTTTGGGTTTCATGAGAGAGCAGGTCCGGACACGAAATCCCTTCTATGTTCAGGTCAGTTACTACGCAGTACATAATCCGATTGTCTGCTCGCAAGCTAAATTGATAAAATATGAACGCAAAGGTAAACCTGATCGCACCTATCCGCAAGCCTTTGCCGCAATGCTTGATGAACTTGATCAGTCGATTGGGGTTCTGCTTGATGAATTGGAGCGTCTTGAAGTGGCTGATAACACCTATGTGGTTTACATGGGAGATAATGGAGGCAAGCCCTGGCGTTGTGAAGAGCAACGTCCAACGAGCAACTACCCTTTGAGCGGTTGCAAGCAGTACCTGATGGAAGGTGGTATCCGAGTTCCTTTTATTGTTAGAGGTTCCAGTGTCAGGAGAGGTATACAGTGCAATGTTCCCGTGGTTGGTTACGATCTTTTGCCGACCTTCTGCGATCTGGCAGGCGGAGATACACGGTTACTGCCGGAGTACATTGACGGGGGCAGCTTGCGAAAGCTTTTTTCTGATCCGGCAGGCGGCAGAGTTTCGCGAAAATTTGACGGTCTTGTTTTTCACCGCAGGGTCTGGAAGTTTCGCTCATCAGCCATGCGGCGGGGCAAGCACAAAATAGTGTTGCGTCTGTCTCCGGAGGGCACGGTTGAAAAACGCGAACTTTACGATTTAAGCGACTCCCCCGTCGACAATAAACGCGACATATCAAAGCATTATCCCGAAATTACGGATCAGTTACAGTCCGAATTTATGAGTTATCTTAAATCTGTTAAGGCACGAATGCCTCGAGCACCACGAAAAAAAATTAGCTATAAAGGGCAGCTATTGAAATAGAATACAACGCAATTAACACTTGATTGTTTTTTTCGATCCCTAAATAAGAGTAAAAAGATGCTTGTTAAATGGCGTCTGCAGAGGGTATAATGCCGACAATTAAGATTAAACCAATTTTTGAGTCTTTCTCAGTAGGTTTATTGTGTAAAAGGACAATCAAGATGAAAAATTATTCTTCAACCCGCATTTCGATTTTTTGCGCTTCACTATTGATTACATGGTCGTGTTTGAATGCGCAGACAAATTATTTAGATGAATCATTCTCGGGAACATCCACTCCAGAATGGGTGTTTGTTACAGGGATGGGAACCGGAGCGGTGCTAACGGCCTCGGCTGATATGCCTTCTGAACAGCGGGATGACGCTGGTGAGGGGTGGTTGCGTTTAACACATGACCTGCAAAATCAGGCATCTTTTGTCTATTATACGAATTCGTTGCCCACCAGTGAAGGTTTGGTGTTTTCATTCGATTTTGCTATATGGACTACCGCGAATCGCCCGGCTGCGGATGGTTTTGTACTGGCTCTTTTTGAACCAACAGATTCACCCGATGCAGGTGGTTACGGTGGCTCACTGGGTTACCCTAAAAGAAGGAATGAATTCTTTGCTTTGAGGCGGTAACTTGTTTATCATAAACGGTATGAATAGCTCGATGCCTTTAATTTGTACTAACCCGCAGGGTGAAGCCGAAAAACCAGTAAAAGCGACCTCCGGGGCGTGGCCGTTGGATACCCCCGGCGGGCGGTTTTACGCGGAGTGGGATGATGAATCACCCGTGTCTCGCGAAGGGCAGTTGATTTTCTTCTTTCAGTTCCTACAGGCAGGCGGACGCTGGGAACAATTCCTGCGGGAATGTCCTCTTCATTATACGGGGAACCGTGGCAGTGGAGCTCTGAATGTGATGGGAACAGTCCTTTTAAGTGTGCTCTGCGGTCATTGGCGCTACGCTCATATCAATGGGGTTCGCGGGGACGGAGTCAATCCGGGTCTGCTTGGCATGAGCAGTACTGTAAGTGAAGATACAGTGCGCTTGGCAATGAAGCGTATCAATGAGGATACCGGTCTGGACTGGCTTTCCGATCAGGTTCTCGACAGTATTGCTCCTGCCCTTATGCTTCCATGGATTCTGGATATAGACGTGACCGTCAAACCGCTTTACGGCAATCAGGAAGGGGCGGAGGTCGGTTATAACCCACAGAAGCCTGGGCGACCGAGTCATGTCTACCACAGTTACTTTGTGGCAGGCCTGCGGATAAGCCTCGGTGTAGAGGTGCGCTCCGGCAACGAACATGCAGCGGCCAAAGGTCTGCCCGGTCTCTGGAACACTCTTGCCAAGCTTCCCCGCACGCGCTGGCCTACCTTCATCCGCGGCGATTGCGGATATGGCAGTGAGTCAGTCATGCTGGAATGTGAGGAGCGTGGCGTTCCATACCTCTTCAAGCTGCGTCATAC
>CAYOQJ010000017.1:0-16108 GCA_964406095.1 uncultured Lentisphaeraceae bacterium | reverse complement strand
ACTACGCGCACTACCTGCGTTGCGGCTTCGAGTACTGGACCTGCCCGGACTACGGCTACGACTTCGGGTTCCGGACTGTCCGCCGTTAAGTACCACATGCGCTCCTCCCAGCCGGCGGAGCCGTAAGAAAAGAAAGCGGAATGTCGGGAGGTTGCGTGCCGTGCCCTGCGGAGCAGGGTTGAGCGGAGCGAAAGGCCGTAGCCTCCCGAACATGGAGCGGAGGCGCGGACGAGCACGCTGAAGCGTGAACTACGAACGGGGGGAGTTTGTAGTACAGGCTTCAGCCTGCTGTTTGCATGGGAGCACGCTGAAGCGTGAACTACGAACAGCTTGTAGTACAGTCCCGCAGGCGCGGGACTGCAGGAATTTTAAAGATGAATGAAACGGATAGGGAACATATTTGAGCAGGTGATCGAACCGGAGAATCTGCGGCTGGCCTTCTGGAAGGCCAGCCGCAGTAAACGGCACCGTCCGGATCAGCGTGCCTTCGCGGATAATCTGGATGTTGAAGTGCGCCGTATGCGGGAAGGTCTGGTGCGCGGCGAGTTTCCGGTCGGGAACTACACACGCTTCATGATCTACGATCCCAAAGAGCGGGAGATATGCGCGGCGGCGTTTCCTGAGAGGGTGCTGCATCACGCTTTGATGAATGTTTGTGAACCGTATTTTGAGAAATGGCTGATATTCGACACCTATGCCTGCCGCAAGGGAAAAGGCCAGTTCAAGGCGGTGCGCCGGGCACAGGAGTTCGCCCGGTCAAACAAGTGGTTTCTGAAGGCCGATGTGCGTAAATTTTTCGATTCGGTTCCGCATGACCGGTTGAAGGCGCTGTTACGTCGCAGGTTCAAGGACATCCTGCTTCTGCAATGGTTTGACCGGATTATCGATACCTACGAAACACAGCCCGGCTGCGGTCTTCCCATCGGCAACCTGACAAGCCAGTATTTCGCCAACTTTTATCTTGATCCGCTGGACCGTCTGGTGAAGGAGAAACTCGGTGTCAAAGGCTTTGTGCGCTATATGGACGATTTTGCGCTATGGCATAATTCCAAAGCGGAATTGAAGAAGTTGAGGAATGAGATTGTTTCTTTTTCAGAGGAGTCTCTTGGATTGAAACTGAAGGGGGAACCCTATCTGAACCGTGTCCGCCACGGGATGGATTTTCTGGGAATGCGTGTTTTCGCGGATATGGTCCGCCTGAACCGTCGCAGTAAGCAGCGCTTCAGTGCCAGAATCCGCCAATATGAGTGGATGCTGGCAGAGGGACAACTTCTCGAATCTGATTTTCAGGAGCGGGTCACGGCGCTGACGGCTTTCACGCGTCAGGCGGACACGCTGGAGTGGCGCAGAAATTTTTTTCGGGAACCGGCGATAAGCGTCGGGATCAAACCGTTACATCCGTGGCGGGAGCTGGAACAACAACGCGAACAACCTGCGTTGCGGCAACGAGAACTGGAACAACCCGGACAACAGCAACAACAACAACGGGTTCCGGACTGTCCGCCGTTAAGCACCATGAAAAGGCTGGAGGAGCGCATGTGGTACCCGCCGGTTTCCTGTTCTCCGGGAGGAGACAAAGAGAGGAGAGCGGCCTGACGCTGGTAGCGGTAGCGAACGCTTCAGGCTTTTTTTGTTATGCAGTATAAGATGTTTTTTGTCCCTTTAACGGATGACGGGGAGGCGCAGGAGGAGTTAAACGCCTTCTTAAGAACAAAACGGGTTTTGTCCGTTGACAAAGTGTTTGCCGGTGGCGGCTGGACTTTCTGCGTGGAATGGCTGGAGGGCGGTAAATCAAAAGAGGCCGCAAAACGTGGCGCCACCCCAAGAGTTGATTATCGCGAGGTTCTAAGCATCGATGATTTCGCGGTTTTCTCCAGACTTCGGGAGAAGCGCAAGGAGCTTGCGCGGCGGGACGGTGTTGATCTCTACACCATAGCCACCAATGAACAGCTTGCAGACATGGTGCGAATGAAGGCAGGATCCATTGACGATCTTAAATCCGTCAAAGGAGTTGGTGAAGCGAGAGCTTGTCAATATGGTGCGGATCTTCTGGCAGTTCTATGCGATCCGGTTACAAAAGGGGAAAAGGTTGTCAGTGAATGCCACCCCTTGTGATCTCTGTGGTCTCCATTTAAAGCTGGTCGCCATTGAGCATCTCAAAGGAACGATTATTCTGATACGATAGGCGGGCGCGGCAGACACGATGTGGGCGTGGACTACGAACGGGGAGAGCACACTGAAGCGTGGACTATCCGCCTAAGTGATCATAGTCTGTGCTTCTGCGTCGGTAATCGGCCGGGGTCAGTCCATAGTGGCGCTTAAAGAGCCGGTGAAAGTGACTTAAACTGACGAATCCCAGCTCTGCCGCTATGGCGGCTATCTTGATCTCTGTTGTTTTGAGTTCACGTGCGGCTCTCCGCAGACGGATTCGATTGACGAATTCGGTGGGTGTTTCGTTATAATAGAGCTTGAAACTCTTGCAGAGATGGCTTGGGTGGCATAAACAGCTCTGATGCATGCGTTGCGGCGCATTCCGCAACGATTCCCACCTTTCAGCTTCCGCCCGCAATTTTTGAAGCCATTCCGGTGGCGCTCGTCCGCTTTTTGTCGATGTTCTGCCAGGAGTAAGATATTCAGCAAATAGTTGTGCCGAAAGAACCCGGGTCATGAGCGCGCTGGTTTCCGGTGAGATTGTCTGTTCATTGCTGATCTTCTCCATCTTTAGCATAGTTTCGCGGGTGGCATCGGGAGAGAGTTGCGAGCAGGGCGCCTCGGGTGCAGTGCTGATGTGGTTGGTTATGGCCGGCATGCAAAGGAAAGATATTATCTCTTCAACCACTGATGAAGCGATAACCAGAGATGAAAAAACAGTCCGGTCAGAATTAACCGGCAGCAGTCTGTGCAGATCATATGGCCTGACAAAAACCAGCGAGCCCGGTTTCAAAATGTGATGACTGCCGTTGATTTCATGGAACAGATGGCCCTTGACCAGCAGAATTATCTCGTAAAATTGATGGATGTGGAAGGATTGCATCTCAGTTGCACTTAATAACAACCCCAGCCTCTGCAAATGTGGGAAACTGTTCATCGCATACACGATATTATCCTGAAGAAGATAGAGAAACACGGCTGTGTGAATCTCCTTTAAAAAACTTTCCTGCTGAACGAAAAAGATATCGCCGGTATGATTTTCTGTCTGCATAATGCAAATATAGAGCATGTTTATGGAAAAACAAGCATAATCGTTTTTTATTGTGTTTTCACGGCCATTCCCTGTATTGTATCCCTTCAGGGAGATAGTTTGTTCTTGTAAGTCCGGTCGATATTTGCGGAACGGACTGTTTTAAAAAAGTTCAAGTAATCTCAGTAGCACTTAGGTGAAATATAGCAAGTTTGAAGGTTAGGAGTTTTGTGATGACGGATTTCGAGGGTTTGAGGAACACGATGAAGAGCGGCAAGGTAGTCGATGTGACTCGCATTGTGGATGAACTGTTGCAGGCAGGTGAGCCGGCGGAGGATATTTTGAACCAGGGCTTGTTGCAGGCCATGAACGAAATCGGGCAACGCTTCAAAGCCAACGAAATTTTTGTGCCGGAGGTGCTGGTGGCGGCGCGTGCGATGAAGGCCGGCACTGAAGTCCTCAAGCCTCATTTGGTGGAAGCGGGAGTGCAGGCAATCGGCACTGCGATCATGGGAACGGTTAAAGGTGATCTGCACGACATCGGCAAGAATCTTGTGATTATGATGCTTGAAGGTGCCGGTTTCAATGTAATCGATGCCGGCGTAGATGTCTCTCCCGAAAAATTTGTAGAGCTGGCCCGGGAGCACAACGCGCACATTGTCGGACTCTCGGCTTTGCTGACCACCACCATGCCCAGCATGAAAAATACGGTGGAAAAAATGCGCGGAGAGGGGGTTACAGCCAAAATCATTATCGGCGGTGCTCCGGTGACTCAGGGTTACTGCGAATCAATCGGCGCCGACGGCTACTCTGATGATGCCGCAGCTGCTGCCGAGCTGGCTCTGAGTCTGATCGAAAAATAAAATGTTGCATCATGCCTGGAGTTTATATGACCGGTAAAGATATCCTTTTTAAAGCACTGTCAAATGAACTGACAAGCCGTCCGGCCTGGGTGCCTTTTGTGGGGGTGCATGGCGCCACTCTGCTAGGGGAAAAGGCCGAACGATATCTGAAATCGGAGGATTTGATTTTCGAGGGTGCGGTGAGTGCCGCGCGTCGTTACCGCGCTGACGGTATTCCTGTGCTCTTCGATTTGCAGCTCGAGGCCGAGGTGCTCGGCTGTAATTTGGTCTGGTCCGATCAGAATCCGCCTTCGGTCAGTTCACATCCGCTGGAGGGCGGTGGCTCGCTGGGGCAACTGCCAGCCTTCGATCTGACGGCGGGAAGACTTCCGCTCGCTTTCAATCTGACCAGCAGACTCAAAGCAGAGATCGGAGAGACAACCGGCATATATGCTTTGATTTGCGGACCGTTCACTCTGGCTATGCATCTGATGGGACAGGATCTTTTTATGCAGATGTATGACCACCCTGATTATGTCAAGGCGGTTGTCAGTTACTGTGCCTCGATCGGCTGTAAAATGGCCCGAGCCTATATTGACGCGGGTGCTGATATAGTTGCTGTGGTTGATCCTATGACCAGCCAGATATCCTCTGAACACTTTGCCGAATTTGTGACTCCCTACCTCAACATTATCTTTAACGAGATACGGTCGCGAAATCGCTTCTCATCACTCTTTGTCTGCGGCGACGCCACACGTAACCTGCATGAGATGTCGCGTACAAAGTGCGATAATATGTCAATCGATGAAAATATCTCACTCAGTTCACTGCGGGATATCTCCCGCACAACCGGCAAAAGCTTTGGTGGCAATCTGAAGTTGACGGTTTCTCTGTTGTTCGGCGATCAGGATGATGTGCGCCTCGACGCAATCCGTTGCATCGATGTCGCCGGCGGAGCAGGTTTTATATTGGCACCCGGCTGCGACCTGCCATTTGCCACCCCGCCTGAAAATTTGGAGGCGGCGGCTGAAATGGTTCACGATGATTATCAGCGTGAAATCTGCAAACGTACGATTATTGTCAAGGATATGCAGGATGCGGCTTGTGATCTGCCGGAAGATTATGCCGCCGAGCCGAATGTCATCATTGATGTGGTGACCCTAGATTCCGCTTCCTGCGCACCATGTTCATATATGGTCGGTGCCGTGAATAACGTAATCAGCCGACTTTCCGATACAGTAACCGTCAAAGAGCACCGTATTTCTTCGCGCGAGGGGCTCGCGGCAATGAAAAAACTGGGTGTTCAGAGTATTCCCAGCATCTGCATAGATGGCGAGATCGCATTTTCTTCAATTACTCCCGACAGCAAAAAATTGATTGAACGTATTGAACAGGCGATTGCTCTGAAGAATTAAGCGGAGCTGAGTAGTTTTCTTCTGTTACAGTTGAGTGAGTCGCAGCCTTTAAGGAGTTGAATGGGTTATGAACAGAATTCCAATTTATCTGGTGGTGGGTTTTCTTGGTTCCGGCAAAACAACTCTGCTCAAACGTCTGGTACATGCGGTCGAAGACAGAAATTTTGTCTTTGTAATTAACGAGTTCTCGGCCGTAGATGTCGATGCCGGTCAGATTGAACGTGAGGGCGCGGTGGCGCTGGCTGTTGCAGGAGGCTCCATATTTTGTCGCTGCCTGATTACCGAGTTTGTGGAGGTAATGCGGAAAATTGCAGCTGGAGTGGCAGTGGGAGGAATGCATGAACGTCCGGATGGTGTCGTGATAGAGGCCAGCGGCATGGCCGATCCAAGGACAATCAACCGGTTGCTGGAGGAGAGTGGACTCGACCGCGAGTATCGGGTTGCGGGCATCACAGCAGTGGTTGATCCTGGTGCTCTGGTCAAACTGTTGATGGTTCTTCCCAATATCAAAGGTCAGATTCAGTGTGCCGACCTGATTGTCTTCAACAAAATTGATCTGCATACACCAGCAATGATCGATGCCGTGACAGAAAAGGTTCACGCGATCAACCCGAGTGCCCGAATTTTGCATTGTGAGCAGTGTGAGATAGATTCTGCTCTGATACTCGAAAAAACAGGTGATGAAATCCGGAAGCTGAACGCCGACTACAACAAGTGTCGTGATCCGCATTTCGAGCGTGAGGAGCTGCATTTCAACAACAAACCACCTATTCAGAATATCTGTGAAAGTTTCGATCAGGGAACCGATGGACTTTACCGGGTTAAAGGCTGTGTAGAGTGCGCAGAGGGTTGGTTTGTTATCGACTGGAGTGAAGGAGGGTTGGTCTGTACTTCCACAAATCCCCACTCAAGTTCCTGTTTGACATTGATCTGGAATCCGGATTATGAACCACCGCTGCTGCGTCAACTGGCGAAAAAATCATTGGCACTGACGGTTGACCGCAACTCCTGAAAAGTGTATACTTCGTGCTTCATGTATTCCAAAGAGTAGGAATAAGGAGCATAAATTAATGGCGAACATAAAAAGTGCAATCAAGCGTAACAGACAATCTATAGTGCGGAATGCGCGCAACCGTTCATACAGGAGTGCTGTGCTCACAGCTGGCAAAAAACTGGCGGTCGCAATTGAAAGCGGTGACAAACAGATGGCAGTGCGGGAGTATTCCGCTTATACTTCCAAACTTGACAAAGCCTGCAAAAAAGGCGTATTGCCCAAAAACACCGTCAGCCGCAGAAAATCACGTACCGCCGCCAGAATTGCCAAAATGGCCTGATACTGTACGGCATTACGGCGTTGCTTAAAATTCAGTTGCCTAAGCAACACAAAGCTGAGTCGTGTTTGCGTAGCTTGCAGCAAACAATCCTTTTTTGGTGTTCGGCATTTTTGAAGCGAACCATAAGCTGTGTTCACAGTAGCTGAGGTTATTCGTCAAAGGGCACCGATTATGGATTTAACAGTCAAAGACATTGGTTCGCAGTGTCATTACGCGGATGTGTTCGATTTGCAGCGCAGATTGCATGCCGACCGGGTGGCTGGCGCAATAGGCGACACTCTGTTGTTGCTTGAACATGCTCCGGTCTACACCTTAGGTACCTCCGCCTCATCCGATCATCTGCTTTATAATAAACAACAGCTGGCCGAGCATAGCATTGAACTCGTGAAAACCTCACGAGGAGGCGACATAACATATCACGGTCCCGGGCAATTGGTTGGCTATCCAATTGTGCATCTAGGTATGCTTGGATTGAAAGTTCTTGATTATTTGACTGCGCTCGAAGAGTGCTTGATCCGGTGTGTGGCAACGTATGGCGTTACCGCTGCCCGTGATCGTCGTAATCGCGGAGTCTGGGTGGGCGACAGCAAGCTCGCTGCTATCGGCATACGTGTCTCACGTCAGGTGACAATGCACGGATTTTCCCTAAACGTCAACCCCTGTATGGCAGATTACAGTGGCATCATAGCCTGCGGTCTGCCGGATGTAGGCGTGACTTCGCTGGTTCAGCTTGTCAATTCAAGGTGCCCGACACTGGATCGAGTTAAAATGGATTTTGTGTCGCACTTTACAGAGGTTTTCGGTTATGTATGCTGTTAATTTGAAAAAGCTGGTTCATGCCGAAATGTTCAGAGCTGTCTGTCGGATTTTGATGGATTTTATGCTGGTTCTGCTGCTGATTCCGATGGGCTTCACCTTGATTTATTTTTTTCATCTTTTTTTTACAGGGGATAACCGTCTGGATTTGATGCTGGCTCTTGTTAAGCTCGCATTATCACTCTCCTGGATTTCCTGTTCGTTTCTTTTTGTAATCGGCTTATCTTTGCGTTTAATGATTCAGAGGGGGGTGAAGTGGTATGTGCTCTTTGCCGTGGCTTTTTTTTCCGGTGCTGGTTGGCTGATTTTGTGGAACCTTATTGTTGAGCCTGTTTTCACCTTTTGGCGTTCACTGCTGCCGCTTGCCATCTGCAGTGCGGTCTCCACAGCCTATGCATTGGGGCGCTATCTGCTGAAAGATGATCGTCTTAATTTTTCCCGGCAAATCACCGATATTTCACACTTTGAGGAAGAGTTATGACTGCTAATGAGAAGTTGATTTTAACCGCCAAAGCAAAAGTTCTTAAAGCGCTTGCCCATCCGACACGCCTGTGGATAACCGAGCAACTGGCAGAGGGAGAGCACTGTGTATGTGAATTCGTCGACCTGATCGATGCTGATTTCTCCACAGTCTCCAAACATCTCGCGGTTCTCAGGGAGGCCGGCATCGTTGAGGATGAAAAGCGTGGCAAACAGGTTTATTATCGCTTAAAAGTGCCCTGTGTGCTGAGCTTTATGAACTGCGTTGAGGCGGTTCTTGAAGCAAGAGTAAAGGAGCAGTCCACTCTGATTGTATAACTGTTTGTTTGGTTGAGTGAATTTCAGCAAGGTGCTGAAAACCGTGCGCCTTGCATCTACGACAAAATGGCAACTGCCGTTTTTAGGTTTAAAATTTGCGTAACTAAAAATCCGGATTTTTGACATTGTCGTGAGGGTGATATAATGCTAAATTCGAGGTCTATTATCGCATTGTATATTAATCGGCAACAGGGGAGTAAAATGAACAACCTTTCAAGACGTGCTTTTATGGGTTCCGGAGCAGCTGCTGCGATGCTGTTGAGCGGATGTCGAACCGGAAAAATGTTCGGAACACGTAAACAGCCGAACATCCTCTTTATATTTTCGGATGATCACGCTCAGGCGGCAATTTCAGCCTACGGCAAGCATTTAAAAGACGCCGCCCCAACACCTCATCTCGATCGCATCGCCAAAGAGGGCGCAATTTTTGAAAGATCCTACTGTGCCAACTCTATCTGTGGGCCATCCCGCGCCTGTATTCTTACCGGCAAGCACTCGCATATCAACGGTTATATCGATAATGAACGCTGCCGTTTCAACGGCGACCAGCCGACTTTTCCCAAATACCTGCAGCAGGCCGGGTACCAGACCGCGATTATCGGTAAGTGGCACCTGGTAAGTGATCCGCAGGGTTTTGACTATTGGGAGGTTCTGCCGGGTCAGGGTAATTACTACAACCCTGATTTTCTCCAGCAGGGTGGCGCCAAGAAACGTTATCAGGGTTACTGTACCGATCTGGTAACCGACTTCTCTCTCGACTGGCTGAAAAACCGGCGTGATCCGAACAAGCCCTTTATGCTGATGTGCCAGCACAAGGCTCCTCATCGTAACTGGCTCCCGCCGGAGCGCTACTATGACCTGTTCAAAGGTGTTGATATACCGGAGCCGGCAACGCTTTTCGATGATTATTCCAACCGCAGTCAAGCTTTGAAAGAGCAGGAAATGTCGATCGAGAAGGATTTTCACTGGGGTCACGATATGCTGCTGCATGGCAAGCCAACCGATCCGCGTTTTCTCGACCGACACGGCAATGGTGAATATGACCGCATGACCGATGCGCAGAAAAAGCGCTTCGATGCTGCTTACGGAGCGGAGAACGAGTCGCTCAAGAAGGCGCTGGCTGAAGGCCGAATGGATGATAAAGAGCTTACGCGTTGGAAATATCAGCGTTACATCAAGAATTATTTGCGATGTATCCGTGCCGTTGACGACAGCGTCGGAAGACTGCTCGATTACCTGGACGAAAGTGGTTTGGCCGAAGACACGATTGTGATCTATTCATCCGATCAAGGCTTCTATCTGGGCGAACACGGCTGGTATGATAAACGCTGGATGTTTGAAGAGTCCTTCGCTATGCCCTTCCTGATTCGCTGGAAAGATGTCATTAAACCCGGTTCGCGTTCACAGGCACTTATCCAGAATATCGACTACGCCCCGACATTCATGGAATTGGCCGGTCTGCAGCCGGCATCCGATATGCAGGGCAGGTCGTTGGTACCGTTGTTCAAGCGCGACGGTGTTGCTCCCTCCACCTGGCGCAAGTCGATCTATTACGCCTACTACGGTGAGCGTACGCATCATGTCGCCCGTCACGATGGTGTCGCCACATCCCGTTATAAACTGTTCTTTATGCCGGATATGCGCGGCAACGAGCGTTGGCAGCTTTTTGATCTGTTAGAGGATCCGCAGGAGATGCGCAGTGTGCATATGGATTCCGCCTATGCACAGGTCTTTGCCGATCTCAAGAGTGAGTACTACAGATTGCGCAGGGAGTATAATGTCAACAGTTCGATTATTCCCTGTTCCCGCACAGTGCAGGATTGGTGGTTGGAGCGTTTTAACCAGAAGAATCAGGAGTGCCGTAAAACTCCCGGCTGTCAGTTGCTGTTCCTTGGTGACTCCATTACACATGGTTTTGATCGCGGCGGAAAAGAGGTGTGGGATAAAAATTTCGCTCGTTACAAGGCAGTCAATCTGGGCTTTGGTGGCGACCGGACCGAACATCTGCTCTGGCGCATTAAATACAGCAGCTTTGATAAAATGCGCCCTAAGGTCGCGGTTATGATGATCGGCACCAACAATACCGGCCACCTTCAGTGCCCCGCGAATGAAACCGCTCTGGGTGTCAAAGCCTGCATCGATGAATTGCGTCACAGGTTGCCGGGAACAAAGATTCTGCTGTTGGCGATTTTCCCGCGCGGCGCGGATAAAAACGACCCGTTGCGCAAGCTCAATGATCGAATCAATGCCATTATCAAAGGTTACGCGGATGGAGTTAACGTGCATTTCATGGATATCAACCATGTTTTCCTGCGCGATGATGGCGTGCTGCCGAAAGAGATCATGCCGGATTTCCTGCACCCGGTCAAAACAGGTTACGAGCGTTGGGCTGCCGCCATCACCCCCAAGTTTAAAGCACTGGGATTGTGATCAGGTTGGTCGCAAAAGAATTTTTTGAACCCGGTTGTCACATTTTGCATTTAAACCCGTCATCCGGGTGGCGATCATACCGTGCGCAGGGTTGTCTAATCTGCTTGTCTGTATTTCAAAAGAGGTGCTCATTTTATGGATAAATCAAAATCGTTTTTTGCAGCCGGATTCTTGACAGGTGTAATTGTCGCATCGGTTTTGGGGGCATTCATTATCCGATCTGCAAAGCAGGATAGTGCTGCCGGCACAACCGCCCGCGTGGTATTGAAACTGGGGCACGGACTCGATGAGAAACATCCGGTGCATCAAGGCATGCTTTTGATGAAACGTCGGCTGGAGGGGCTGACTGACGGAGCAGCCACCATTGATGTGTACTCCGGTGGCGTGCTCGGCGGTGAGGTTGATTGTCTCGAACAGGTACAGAAGGGGGAGCTGGCTATGACCAAAGTCTCCGCCGCCGCTATTGAGGCATTTATTCCGGAAATGAAGGTTTTTTCTGTACCCTTCACTTTTCGGGATGCCAAACATTTCTGGAGTACGCTGCACAGCCCCGTCGGTAAAAAACTGCTGGCTTTGGGCGAACCGCTGAACTTTAAAGGTCTGTGCTACTACGACTCAGGCGACCGCAACTTTTATTCAACAAAAAAACCCATTCGCAATGTTAAAGATGTCGCTGGAATGAAAATCCGTGTGATGAACAGCCGTTCAGCGATGGATATGATTAACGCGATGGGCGGTAGTCCATGTCCGATTAACTGGGGTGAGCTTTACACCGCTCTGGCTCAGGGTACTGTTGATGCTGCCGAAAACAACCCGCCCTCTTTCATCACCAGCCGCCACAATGAGGTCTGTAAATACTTCACCAAAACAGGACATCAACGCATACCCGATATGGTGATTATCAGCATCAATATATGGAACAAGCTTCCATTCGAAATACAGAACGCATTGCAGATCGCCGCTGATGAGTCAGAGATTTTTCAACGCAAATTATGGCAGGAAGAGAGTGAGAGATGCATGCGTCTGGCCGCCGAAGGAGGCGTTGAAATTATAGAGCCCGATCTGGACAGCTTTCGCGCGGCTTGTGCGCCAATTCTGAAGATGGAAGAGTATGCCGACATCCGCGCATTGTTTGCCGATATTCAGGAGGTCAAATGATAGGTGCCCTTAAAGGTCTCAGATACGTGACGGTTAAAGTTTTTGAGTGGACGGTGATTGCGCTTGTAGCTGTGCTGACTCTCACTGTTCTGCTGGGAGTTTTTACGCGTTTTGTCATGGGGCATCAATCGGAGTTTACCGATGAACTGGCACGTCTGCTGCTCATCTGGTGTTCTTTTATCGGGGGAGCTCTGGCATTTGAACGTAAAGCACATCTGGGAGTCGATTTTTTTGTCGGCAAACTGCATCCGGATGCGGCACGCTATGTCGCAGTGACAGTACAGTTACTTATTATTGTTCTGGCCTTGTGTGTGCTGATCGTCGGAGGTTATACTCTGGTGTCCGGACAGTTGGGACAGACACTGCCCACTCTGCGTTTTATGAGTCGCGGCGCGGTGTACATGGTTCTGCCGGTTTCAGGTATCTTTATTGTTGTATTTTCGCTTGAAAATATCTTTGATCTGATCAGCAATAAGGATGAAGCGCATCAGACTTCAAATGAAACGGAGGCGTAATTTTATGGGTGGAATTATTCTGATTCTGATTGTTTCATTTGCTGTTCTGCTGCTAATGAATACTCCGATCGCAATTGCGATTGCCGGCTCTTCACTACTGGCAATCCTGGCTAATGGGGGTGACGCCGGATATACGGTCGCCCAGCGCATGGCGAATGGAATCGACAGCTTTCCCCTTCTGGCTATTCCTTTCTTTATCTTTTCAGGCTATCTCATGGGACGTGGTGGCCTGGCACGCCGACTGATAGATTTTGCTTCGGTGCTGGTCGGCAACTTGCCGGGTGGTCTGGGATATGTCAATACATTCACCTGCATGCTTTTCGGCAGTATCTCCGGATCAGCGGCGGCGGCGGTATCTTCGGTTGGAGGATTCATGATTCCGGAGATGAACCGCAAAGGATACAACCGTGAATTTAACGTTGCGGTCACTGCAACCGCAGCGACTACCGGACTTCTGATACCGCCATCCAATTGCATGATCGTTTATTCAGTTGCGGCCGGTTCGGTCTCAATCGCCGCCATGTTCATGGCCGGCATTCTACCGGGTATTCTGGTTGGTTTGGCTATTATGATTGTGGCCGGCATCATCGCCATACGAAACGGCTACGGCAAGATTGATGTTGATGCGATCGCCACTGCGAAGAGAGAAAAACATGTTCACCCTCTAATGGTCTGCTGGAGTGCTGTACCAAGCCTGCTGTTGATTATTATCATTATCGGAGGCATACTGAAAGGTGTCTTCACCGCCACCGAAGCCGCCGCTGTGGCGGTTGCCTATGCTTTTATTCTTTCAGTACTGATCTACCGCGAAATTCCCTGGCGTGAGCTACCGGATATCTGTCTGCAGACCGGCTTAACCACCGCGGTTGTGATGCTGCTGATCGGCGCGTCAAGCGCGATGTCGTGGATCATGACGGTGGCCAATATTCCGCAAACAGTTTCAAACGCGCTGCTCGGCCTTTCGGAGAACCCTTATATTGTGCTGCTCACGATTAATGCCATGCTGTTGGTAGTGGGAACATTCATGGATATGACCCCGGCACTGCTGATTTTTACTCCGATCCTGCTACCGGTCGCCCATAAACTGGGGATATCCGATATCCACTTCGGTATTATCATGATTGCAAATCTCTGTATCGGATTATGCACACCACCTGTAGGGACCTGTCTGTTTATAGGTTGTGGTGTCGGGAAAACGACCATTGCCAAAGTAACTCGTCATGCGTTGCCTTTCTTTGTCGGCATGATTATCGCTTTGATGCTGATTACCTACATTCCCTGGTTCTCGACCGTTATTCCCAGAATGTGCGGATTGATAAAATAAAGCGGATAGACTCATAACTATGAGAGATCAATCGGTAAGACCTTGCGCGATAGCGGAAGCTTCGTTGTAATAAGGGCTGAAACCGCTCGCAAGTTCGTCCTGATCCATACGGCCATCCCCAGCATTATCCGCTGAATTTTCACTGACAGTAAGGTGCTCCAGTGTACCGCCACCATCACAGTAGATTCCGCCACCATCCGTTGCTGAACAACCGAACACAAGACAGTTTCGCAGCGAACCGCCGGGAGAGACATAATAAGTTGTGCCGTAAACGCACAATGCGAACAGATTATTAGCCCGCAAATCCGCGCGAATAAGAGCGTCCCGCATTTTTTGCACCGCGTTGCGGTGCCGTTAATCACTAAAAAATGCGCGCCGCATAGCTTCACAAATTTTTAGGCTAAATCAACGCGTGATGAAATTTCAGTGATTAACGACCCCACGCAAGCGGGTGGGAAATTCATCATGCCTTGGCGGAGATTAACGGGAAAACGAAAAGATTTTAACCTTTGCGGGATACCCTTTCAACTTTCGCACTTTAAAACTTCCCCTTATCCCGGCACCGTTCGTAGTTCACGCTGGAGCGTGCTCCCCGTGTTAAACTTCCTACGTTCCACCTTCCACATCACACAACTCTCCATGCGCTATGCAGTTCGTGCAAAGCACGAATCACGGAGCCTGGGAGATCACCCGGTAGAAGGCCTGTGGCAGAACAAATTCATCGAGCATCATCAGCGGGCCGCTGATTTCGCACAGGACATCGCTCTGTCCCGGTACCGGCAGCCATTCGCCCTCGGTTAGGCTTTCACGTCTCTCGAGCGTATAGCGCCAGCCAGCAAGTCCATTGACAAACAATATCATGCCTCCGCCTGGAAGTAGTGCCACTTCACCAATTAAAGATCCCTGCTCACTTTTGGCAACAGGGCCTGTATCCTGCGAGAAGGTCATGAGTTGAAACTGATCCGGCGTGTCATTGAATATCTCAACATCGTAGGTGATGTCAAAGAAGCTGTCGACAAAGAGTGTCGGTTCGACAGGGAAGAATATTCTTACTCCCTCTTCCGGTTCGTTGCCGATAATGCCGTCTTCCCACTCGATGAAACGTTCCTCAAATTCAGTCAGGAGAATTGGCGCCGCAGGAGACGGCGGTGTCAACAGAATTCGCCATGAATCGTCGGGAAAGAATGGTGTATAATCGGTCGGATCGTTGACTTCATGAAAGAAGGGCGCAATGTTCACGGTTATCGAAAAGCCGGGACGCTCGAATTGTCGCTCTTGAAAATCCGGTGTAACGAATGCGGCAACGTTGGCAACTACGACCGAGTTGCTTGAGGGCACGGGCGTGGTAACGTATTCAACGTTGTGCATATCGCCGTGATCGGTGACGAAGAGCAGGAACTGCTCTTTCGAGGGATCGGGCGCGGCCTCGATCGCGGCGGCAGCCTCGTTGATCGCTTCCTGCAGACCGCGTTTCCAGCCATGCTTGTCCCAGCCGTTCTTGGGCCCTTCTCCTCCAACAGTAGTTACTGTTGTGTTGGTTTCTCCGGTAAAGTTGGCTTTGATCTTGTCGCGCTGGGCGTTGTCCCGCCCTTTTTTGTCGGGCATGCCAGCATAAACGATCACATGCCGACTGCGCACCGCGCCGTCGGTTGTGACCGGCTCCAGCGGGACGTCCCCGGGAGCGAGGCCTCCGCCTGTGCTCGGTGTTTCCTGACTGTGCTTGCCGGCCGTGCCGGCATCATGTACGTTTTGACCCGATCTGCCCGCGCCCGGTTTACAGGCGTTGGCCGCGTCGTCATCGTAGCCACCGTAAACCGCTTTCTGACCGGCGGATGTGGCTGAAACAACCGCCGTGTTGGTGCCGGTAAAATTGTCCAGACAGTTTCCTCCGTAACATTGCGTCAACACAATCAGCCGTTTGGCAGAAGGTGGCACTACCGAGTCAATCATCTGATCGAGCTGATAGTCATAGATGTCGTCGCCATAGGTTGTGCAGATCGTCGCCTGCTTGGTACCGGGCCACGCGATCAGCAGCGGCAACAGTGCCGCCGTAATAATTATCATTTTGTGTTTCATGGATAGCTTCCTTTCTTTGCTTTCTAGAGGATCGAAGGAATCGATTTAGTCGAATCCAGCGATCCACTCGATAACATCTGGATTCATCACGGTGCCTCCACCTTCAAGCGGTAGAAGCGCGCGGAACCGCCTGCATCGTCGCTCATCGCGTCGTCGCCGCCCGTTCCGGGGCGTGGGCCCTGGCCGGGCACATCGGCCCACGGCCCTGTCACGAGGTTG
>CAYOQJ010000016.1:0-12458 GCA_964406095.1 uncultured Lentisphaeraceae bacterium | reverse complement strand
AACACACCTTACGAAGGAGCGCTCTGCGCACGTGATCTGCCGGTCAAGTGGACACCATCCAGCACCGAGTCCTGGTTGAGTCTCAACCGCGAGCTGGATCTTTCCACCGCAGTCAATCCGCAGATCACACTCTGGGCGCGTGGCTGGCGCGGTCACAACAACTATGGCCGCCTCTACGTTCAAATCTCCAAAGACGGCGGTATAAACTGGCTGGATATCTCAGGAATACTGGATATCACTGAACTTTGGGGGCGGTTCCAATATGAAGTTCCGGTTGATTACCGTGTGGACGGTCTGCGACTAGCCGTCAAAAGCTATACATACTACTATGACCTTGACAGCAAATTCTTTCTGGACATGGTCGGGATCGGCGACGAACCACCCGGCGCGCCCCTGCCGTTCACACCGGCGAACAATGCCACAGTCACTGTTCTGCGGCCCACGTTGGCAGTCACCAATGCCATCGATCTTCAGAGCGATCTGCTGACCTACAGTTTTGAGGTTTACACCAACGCCGCGCTCGATGCAGGTGCACTGGTTGCACAGAACCCGGCCATTGCCGAAGGACAGGACACGACCTCCTGGCAGCTCGATGTTGATCTGCCTGACGGTGCGCAGGTCTGGTGGCGCTGCCGTGCCACAGACAGCGGCGAAAACATCGGAGCATGGAGTGAAACAGCTACCTTCTTTGTGGAATTATTCAATGAATCTCCGACCGCCCCGCTGCTGCTGGCACCCTCGGCAGGCGCCACACTGCCCGATGCGGACGCTTATCTGATCTGGCAGGCCAGTCTTGATCCGGATGGCGGCGACGCTGTTTCGATCTACCGCATTCAAATTGCGGATAGCGTCGACTTCACCAACTTACTGGTAAATACTGAGATAGGCGCTCAGCCTATGATGCTGGCACAACAGTTGGGCACACTGGATCCATCCGGCAATCTATCGATCAACGCCCGTTACTACTGGCGTGTGCAGGCCGTTGACAGTTGGGGTGCCTCCTCCGAGTGGTCAAGTTCCGATTTTATTTACGGAGCTCTACAGAGCGAATCGGAACCCGATCCGCCTGTGTTCACAAAGATATTGATTTCAGCGGGACGAATTCGTCTGGAGTGGGAGGCAAATGGTCATTCCGTCAGTTTGGAGCAAACTCCCTGTTTGAGCAATCCGCAGTGGACTCCGGTGCAAGGTGCCGTTAATCTCACCACAGGATGTTTTGAGATAGAGCTCTCAGCCGAACAACCTGTAAGCTTTTATCGAGCGATTATTGGAGAAACCGAATTATAAAAACGCTCGTTCATCCTTCTTAACCTTCGCAATTTCTGTGGCCAAGGGGAGCATATCCCTCATAGAAATCTAGCGATAAAAGGTCGTGTTACTTCGATTGGTGTAATTGCATAATTTTGTAATACACCGCAGGGGCATTTCATCTGATTCGCACTTAAGTTGTTGAAGCGGGACACTGTACCTCTGATGCTTAAAGAGCAAAAGCCACGCTTTGACATGTTGCTGGAAACCAAACATTATCTTGCCAGTGCTCACATGGCTGGTCAGACACTGCACTAGGTGATCGAACTTGATGGTGAATGGGGCGCTATATATATCCCAGATGCAATATCCCTGGACAAAGAGCTGAAATCAGTAACCCTAAAAACGGCAACCCCTTGCGGTTTGAAATTCAGAAACTTCTTCACCCATTGGGTGAAACTTATAAAATTAACAAATTCCTTATTAACAATCATTTAACTCAGTTTCTGAATTTCAAATGCCGTAAATAAGGTAAATGAATACTGACGCGAGTCACCTTTTGCTCTATAATTCCAAGCTGAGTTTTCACTGGAGGAATTTATGAACGCACAGAAAAAAAACAATTTAGCGACGGACAAACGCGTAAAAATGAGTGTCGACGGTTTGAAATATGATTTCCAATGGCATCTGCGGTACACTTTGGCCAAGGCTTATGAAGATTCAACTTCGCGTGATCAATATCAGGCATTTGCCTATTGTGTGCGCGACCGCATGATCGAGCGCTGGATTCAGACGCAACGTCAGCACAGGGCCGCCAAGGTGCGCCGGGCCTACTATCTTTCGCTTGAGTTTCTGATCGGACGACTGCTGGGCAATAACGTGATAAACATGAAGCTGGATTCGATCTGTGAACAGGCATTGGCGGATTTCAAGCTTGATTGGCATTCGCTGCGGGATTACGAGGTGGATGCCGGATTGGGCAACGGTGGTTTGGGCCGACTGGCGGCTTGCTTTCTGGATTCCATGTCGACAATGGGCATTCCCGCGATGGGCTACGGCCTGCGTTATGACTATGGTATCTTCCGGCAGCGCATAAGAAACGGACAGCAGGTTGAAGAACCCGATAACTGGCTGGTTGACGGCTATCCCTGGGAAATCGAACGCCCGGAACGTTCAAAGGTTGTTCATTTCGGTGGTCGGGTGGAGTATATCAACAATGGTAACGGTGCCGAGTGGCGTTGGATCGAGACCGATCAGGTTGTTGGAATCCCCTACGACCTGCCCATCGTGGGTTATAGTAAAAGTGTCAATACTCTGCGACTGTGGTCCGCCAAAGCAGTTGATGAATTTCAGCTTGATGATTTCAACAAGGGCTCCTACGTGGATGCCGTTGAAAATAAAGTACTGGCTGAAAATCTGACCAAGGTGCTTTATCCCAACGATAATGTTTTGGCTGGCAAAGAACTGCGTTTAAGGCAGCAGTATTTCTTTGTCTCGTGCTCCCTGCAGGATATTCTACGCCGCTTTAAAGATGAGAATGGTTCGGACTGGAGCCGTTTGCCGGAAAAGATCTCAGTGCAGCTCAATGAAACACACCCCGCCCTGATTATACCTGAGATGATGCGCATTCTGGTTGATCGTGAACGGATCAGCTGGAATCAGGCCTGGGAGTTGACCCGTCAATGTACCGCCTATACCAACCATACAATTCTGCCGGAGGCCCTTGAAAAGTGGAGCGTCGAGTTGATGGAACGACTGCTGCCTCGTCATATGCAGATTATCTATGAGATTAACGGACGTTTTCTCAAGAAGGTGGCTTCAATCTGGCCGGGCGACACCAAGCGTCTGGCACGAATGAGCGTAATAGATGAGAGCGGCGAGCGTGCTGTGCGGATGGCCAATCTGGCGATCATCGGCACAAGTTCGGTAAATGGCGTAGCCAATTTGCACACTGAGATCATAAAAAAAACGCTGTTTAAAGATTTTTACGAGATGCACCCTGAGCATTTCAGCAACAAAACCAATGGTATAACACAGCGGCGCTGGTTGCTGAAAGCCAATCCCGGATTGGCCGATCTGGTTACTTCTAAAATAGGTGCCAACTGGATAACCGAACTTTCGGAACTGCGCAGACTCGAGGATCTGATAGATAATAGCACTTTCATCGAACAGTTCCGCGCGGTCAAACGCAGCAACAAGGAACTGCTGGCAGAGTACATTAAGAGAACACTTGGCGAAAGTGTTGAGATTGACTCGATCTTTGATGTGCAGGTTAAACGGTTGCATGAGTATAAACGTCAGTTGTTGCTGGTTCTTTATGTGATCATTCTCTACAACCGCATGGTGGAGAATCCACAGCTCGATGTTGTGCCACGTACCTTTATCATCTCCGCCAAAGCTGCTCCCGGTTACGCTATGGCCAAGCTGATCATACGCCTGATTCACGGCGTTGCCGATGTGGTCAACAACAATCCGCGCACCAATAAAAAACTGAAATTGCTTTTTCTGCCGGACTACCGTGTTTCACTGGCGGAGAAAATCATTCCCGCCGCAGATGTCAGTGAACAGATTTCACTGGCTGGCACTGAGGCCTCCGGCACCGGTAACATGAAGCTAATGTTGAACGGCGCGATCACCGTTGGTACAATGGACGGTGCCAACATCGAAATTTATGACGAGGTCGGAGCTGAAAACATCTTCATCTTTGGTCTGCGCAGTGATCAGGTTGATGAATTGCGTCCGAGTTATAAATCACGCGACTACTATCATGCCGATCCTGAAATCCGAAACGCGGTCGATATGATCCGCCGTAATGTTTTTTCGTTGCTCTCGCCAGGTATTTTTGCTCCGATCGTGGAGTCACTGTTGGAGTTCAATGATTACTACATGTTGCTGGCCGATCTGCACGATTATATTCGTACGCAAGAGAAGGTTGATCAGCTTTACCGGGATCAGGATGCCTGGAGCCGCGTCTCTTTGCTGAATGTTGCCCGTTCCGGACGATTCTCATCCGACCGTACAATCTCGGAATACGCTGCCGACATCTGGCATATCGAACCTTTTGAGTTGGACTACCAGGAGTGATGTGCTTGCATTGAATGACGACAATTCCGCTCTGCGGGGCTTGCGACCTGTTGCATAATCGATTTGTAATTGTATCGTAAATTTCGGTTTATTCGGTCAAAAACCGGCTTTACGGGCGGCGGAATGTCAGCCGTTCATCTGCTGCTGAACCTCCTCCAGCTCTTCTGCCTCACGTTCCCACTCCACGGTGAATACCTCGATCTGATCTTGCACCATTTTGACACGTTTGTTGACATTCGGGAAATCGGTGGCAGGAGTAGGGTTGAACAACTCGCGTGAAAGCTCCTCCAGCTCCTGTTCAAGGAGTTCAATCCGCTTCTCGGTTTTAGCCACTTTGTTTTTTAGAGCTTTTATTTTGGGTTGCCAGAGGGCACGTTCGTTTGCTCTGATACGGCGTAGCTCTTTGGAACTGGGCATCGGTTTGGGTGCGTGATTTTCTGCAGAGTAACTGCTATCATCCTGCCTGCCGCTCTGCTCCGCAGCGGTTTTCTCTCTGTAATAGTCGTAGCCGCCGGGAAAACGGCGCACACCACGTGGGGTTATCTCTAGGATGGCGGTGGCGGTGTTGCGCACAAATTGAATGTCGTGACTTACCAGACAGACAGTTCCGTTATACGTGCAGATGGCTTTTTCGAGAGTGTCGCGTCCTTCAATATCAAGATGGGTGGTGGGTTCGTCCAGTAGCATAAAGTTCGGCGGGTTCAGGAACAGCCTTAAAAAGGCGAGTCGTATTTTTTCCCCGCCGCTGAGCACTCCGGCCTGTTTGTGGATATCATCCGGGCCAAATCCGAATCCCGCTAAATTTGTACGCAGCATTTTATCGGTTGCATCCGGTGCGCTGCGTTTAGCACACTCATAAACCGATATTTCCGGCGGCACGGTCTCTGAAAACTCCTGTGAAAGATAGCCGGGAACAACTTTGTGTCCGGCCACCGCTATACCGGCAGTCGGCTGACGCATTCCCGCCATAATGCGCAGCAGTGTGGTTTTTCCCATTCCGTTGTAGCCGACAATAGCGATTTTTTCTCCTTTCATGATATTGAGGTCGACGTTACGAAGTACATCGCATTTGCCGTCATAGGAAAAACTCAGTTGCTCCATGCGGAAAATTTCACTGCCGGAGTGCGGTGCTTCGGGAATCCGCAAATGCGCGGCCGCCAATGAACGCCTAGGCAGAGTAATCACCTCATTCTCAAGTCGTTCAAGCATTTTGACCCGACTTTGGGCCTGGGTGGCTTTGGTGGCTTTGGATTTAAACTTTTCCACAAAACGTTCCAGCTGTTCTTTGCGGCGATTCTGGTTCTGCTTTGCAGCCAGCAAGTTGACGTAGCGAATTTCACGTTCACGCAGATAAAAATCCAGATCACCGTTGTAGCGCGTTGCGGTATTAGCATCGACTTCGATTGTAACGGCAGTGAGTGTGCGCAGTAGATAACGGTCGTGCGATATCAACAGCAGAGTGCCGTCATACGCGCGCAAAAAACGTTGCAGCCAGTCAACCGCCGGCAGATCAAGATAGTTTGAGGGTTCGTCCAGCAGTAGCAATTCGGGTTTTGAGGCCAGTACCCGTGAAAGCTCGGCTCGCATCTGCCAGCCACCGCTGAAACCGGTGAAAGGAAGTTCAAAGCTTTCGTTGGAAAAGCCCAGGCCTCCTAGCGAAGCCTTGACACGAGCTTCAATTTCGTAGCCGCCCAGATGTTCAAATTCGGTCTGTAGTTCGCCGATCTGACGCAACACTGCTTTTCGGCGCACCGCATCTTCAGTTGAACCAAGTTCTCTTTCAGCGGCGTGAATGCGGTTTTCCAATTCAAAGATACCAGGTATGCCACGCAGGGCGTACTCGATCAGCGATTCACTTTCGTTATCTGCTTTCAGGTGCTGACGAATATGACCAACACGCGGCGACTCTTCGATGTTGACCCGTCCGTTGTCAGGATGAGTTTCCTGCATAATCAGGCGGAAGAGCGTTGACTTACCTGAACCGTTGGGTCCCACTATACCAACACGTTCACCACGGTTGACCCGGAAACTGACATCCTTGAGCACCTGCTGAACTCCGTAACGTACGCTGATATCCTTAAATTCAATCATAGTTAAATTGCGCTGAAACGTTTCGCCTTCGACCGGACTATGGCCGTTCAGCCACGAGTGTCCGTGCGGCGGGGTGTGAAAAAATGCGGTTGTATTCCAACAGGGCGGGGTAGAGCTCTTTCGGTATGGCACCGCTGCTGAGTTTTACACGACGTCGCAACCGAATCATTAGACGGCCTTGTGTATTGATTGAGCGAACAATATCAATCACGACCTCTCCTGTACCGCAGGGTAGCTTCCAGGTGCCTTGCTGCGGCATTAACACGGCATGTGTATACTCACGCGGCAGTATGATCAATGCTTCGTTTAGCATTTCGTTGATGCCATCCAGATAAAAAGCGTTGCGGCGTGTGTCGCTGCTGACCGGATAGATCGCGCCTGATATTTCGGGGATACTCAGTATCAGGGTTTTATCCTTGATTACGGCGTAAGCCGGTGCTTGCACGGTATAGCTCAGTGTGCCGGGATAGCTCTGGAAATCAGTGTTGAACGGAGTTTTGGGAATGGCTGATTTGGAGATTTTACTGATTAGCTCCAGATAGTGACGCCTGCGGGATTCCGGCAACATCTCGCGGTACTGTTTGCGGAATGGCCCGAACTTTATTCCGTAAAAGAAGTTTGTCATGCTGATAAGCGCATCACCGTTGCTGTCGATATCAATTACAACTGATTGCCTGGTGCGGTCACGTTTTTTCTCCGGCACCTCGATGAACGCGATATCGCCGTTCAGATCGAGGCAGGGTGCGTTGTGAAAACGGGAGGTTCCCAGTTCACTGTATTGATCGCCGTCGTTAAGGTAGTAGGTCTGTCCTCGTGATTTGACCTTAACGAGCGGATTGGCGAAGAAGTCGGGTTGCGGAGCATCGATCATCGGCTGGAAAGCGCGCGAGTAGCGTGAACGGTCATCCGCAGCGAATACTATATCTGGATCAAAACCGGCTTCATCCAGCACGGCGGCCAGCAATATGGCGCGATCCAGGGCATGGCCATACTGATCCTGCAGTGTGGTGTCAGCCGAAGAGATGGCAGTCAAAGGCAGTGCCATGAAAGAGGGTCCGGCTATACGCACACTGCGCAACACTTCGTCGCGAATTGCCATTATTCTGGCATGCGGCTCTCTGGTCTGCGCTTTAATGCTGTCGGCTAGTTTTTCAGCCATATTTCGGGAACGAAGTGCCTGGCGAATCCGTCTGCGCAGCTCAGCGGTATAGGATTCCCACTCACCGAATGAGATGAAAAGCCGGGGAAAATCAAAGTGGTGCGGGGGCAGTCCCGGTTCATCATAAATCAGAGCCGGTTTTTTGGCATGCCAGCGCATGGTAATCGAGTTGTCGTTGGTGGAGGCCGTATGCTCCACACAATTGCCCAGATTAAATGCCTTTATGGTTGGGCATATATCACGCGGCCAGCTTAGTTCAAAACTTTCACCGCTGGAGGGCGAGTCATCTCCGAAACTGCGAACGGTGGCATAAAAGGCCGCATTGGTCTGAATGAAACGCGTCTTCACAGTTATAACACTGCCGGTCTCTACCCCCGGCAGATTCACAACCAGCGTCTTCCCGGCGGCATAGCGGGGGGCGGATGCACTCCAGGCCGCATCCATCAAATTTAGTTCTCTGTCGGTTACAGTATGAACTTGGCCGTTGAGGTTCGAAACTGTAGCCGAGATAAGTTCGACACTCTGCCAGCAGGGGTTATAGCTGATTTTGATCTCGGAATTACGTTTTTTGCCCGCATAGGTCAAAATACGTTTGCTGAATCTGGCGGTGGTGCTCCAGCTCTCAGGAGTATGGATAACGGTGCGCGTTTCACTAAAAAGTGTTTCGTGATCATGGCGATCACGTTTTGAAATTTCAAACAGAGGTCGGCTGCGTGATTCAGCCTCGATCCGTCCGAGTATCTCTTTGAGCTCCAGATATTGCTCGGGTGAAAATTCAGGCACATCGATTTTCTGGGTCAGTTCTCCTTTCAATCGTGCTCCGGTATAACTGTGATTTAAAGAGAACGTTATGCCAGCACGTTCAATCTCGATCTTCTCAGGTATCAGACGGGGCTGTCGCCCGTCTTCGCCAAGGTTGATGTTGATCGACTCGCGGATACCGCAGGTGATGTCGGTCTGCATCGGATATTTGCGTTTGTCGAGACCGGTGGCACCGATAACGAAATTCGCATAGCCTATCGACGGACTCAGCCAGGGCATAATCAGCATTTCAGCTGTTTCATCTTTGATTGGATAATTGGGGATGCGGCTGGTGAGCTCCACTCGCAGCGGCACACCGGTGTCATGCAAATCGTCCGGATAAAAACGGCATTCGATGATCTGGGCCCCAGCTACTCTTTTTTTCAGTGCGGCCTCAAAGAACTTACGACGTTTCTCCTGTTTGTTGCGCAGAAAATAGCCACGATATACGTTGTCATTGATACCGCCAAAATCCAATGTGGTTTTTAGCAGTAACGAGTCATCGCTTTCAAGCTTGCCGTTGGAAGTGATGGTCATCATATTTTTTTCAGCCGGATAAACAGGGGAGGTCAGCAGCGTTTCGCCATCTTTGCGCGCTACCAGATAGCTTCGGTAACAAAGATAGGCGGGTAGCAGTTCCTTGGTGTTCTCATCGGTAGCGTCCATCAGGATATAACCACCCTGTGGATTATCGGCGGCGGTGATGGCATGGTTGAAAAAAGGTACCGGCACATCAGGATCCATTTTAGCGCCGGCGTGAATCAGAACGGGATAAGCCGGTATCCCGGCCAGACGTAGCATCACAACCAGCAGTGCGGCCTTGTCGCGGCAGACTCCGTAGCGGTTGTTAAAGGTCATGTCCACAGGATGAGGTTCATAACCGGGTGCTTCATCTTCGGTTGTGATGCCCATATATCGTATGTTCTGGGAAACAAATTTGAAAATAACCCGGATTTTTTCGTGATAGTCGGTGATACCCTCTGTGAGCTCCCGTACTTTGCTGTGCATCTCCGGTGTGATTTTGCTCATAGGCTGTTCACACAACTCCCAATACCAGCGCGAGATCGTTTTCCAGTCCGGTGCGGTGCTCAGCAACAGCCGTTGCACCTGCGTGTGCAACGGCGGCATATCCGGTTCAGGAAACATGCGTGGTACATTACGGACTTTCCAATGATAAGCGGTCCGGCCATCCGGCAGCGGAGTTACGCTCTCTATAACTGTTCCGGGTATCGGATCACGTATGACCTTGTGCTTGATGGGCAGAGCGGCAGGTGCAATGATTTCATAATCGAGGCTGAGAATCGGAGAGTGATACTCGAAAACAGTGTGATCGGCCCAAGTGTTTTTCATGCGCGCTTTAAAATCACGTCGCCAGAAGACAATATGACAGATGTCACCGATCTCTACACCAGGTGTCGAAAGTACGAGGATTTTATTGTTGGGGTCATAGATGTTCATTTTCATCTGACCCTGCTCCGTCATTATTTTTGAGTATTTTTCGACGTCAATGGATATTACGGTATTATCCGGTTTAATGATCTCGGCACGGTAAACCGCGCAGGTTGTGTAGTTGATGTTGAAATGAAAGCTGTGTGATATATTCTCACGGCGGCCTTTTTCGGTCAGGATTTTGGTGTAGTCGTCATCCCAGTAAACCGCAGTGGCATCTTCAAAATACTCTTCGCGTACATGGTCGTCCACCAGTACCTGATCAGAATTAGGGTACTTGGCGGCGGTAACCGATCGCGCTGCATTGAGGACACTCTGCTGATCGAGCAGAAAACCGTCAGGTGGTGTTGCTGGCTTGACTGTCGCAAGTGAATCGAGACAGAACATCGCAATAGTAATGATTGTGATACGCATAAAATTCATGTTTTTTTAATCTTCAATGATAGTGTAACGACAAAAGCTCATCGGCGGCAATGGAGCGGAGTGGAATTGCCGTCCGGTGAAGCACCATGTGTACGCCCGGCATGGGCGCGAACTAATGGGGTTAAAGTCCCCTGTATGTAAACTCAGTTATGAGAATAACTCAAATACTAGAGAAAGGCAACTGCGGAAACGTAAGGGAGCGCGGGGAGAAAGCCTGTATCAAAGCTGTGGGTTTACAGATAGAAACGGCATATAAGGCCGTGTCTTCGGGTAGGGTAGCACAACATATCGAAGCCCTGAGTTTAGAATATCCGGTAAATGCCGGGATGGTGCAGCTGGAGTTCGCGTTCTTATCCGGGGAGACCCTGGAAGAGCAATCAGACCAGAGAGTCAGCCGAAGGTATAGTACTTTACAGGCTGGTACAGGAAGGCCTGAACTGAACCAGGCGATCCGCAACCGCCGGTTCACCGCATACCACAATGACCCCGAATAGGCGAGTGGTGGAGCGGGTGACATCGGACGGAAAGCTTAGAGGAACGCAGGTCGATCTATTGGAACAAATCCTTTCTCGGGAGAACATGCTTAAGGCATGGGAACGGGTCAAGGCTATGTTCGGGGATGGCTGAACTACTACGGCCACAATCACAGCTATTCGCAACTGCTCAAACTGGAACAGTGGATTGAACTTCACTACCCCGAACAATCAGGTACGGAGTAACTGCCGGAACCGCCTTGTGCGGAGCCGCATGCACGGTGGTGTGGGAGCCGGGAGTGACCTACTGGGTCACTCCCCGGCCACCCGATTGGCGATATCCTGTCTCCTCATTCATCCTGCTATGGCATTTCAACTTGTATAACGTAGAAAGACCTTTGCGGCGGTGGGTTCGTGTCCTGCATCGAGTCGATGCCGCCGATGCCCGGGCGCGGTGCGGTGCCTGGGACATTGGTCCAGACGCCAGAGATGAGGTCGTCGGTCGTCCGCATGGTATAAACGCGCTCAGCCGAACCGGGCTGGAAGCTCACGGTGACGGGCGGTCCGTTGCTGACGGCGATGATACGGAAGTAGTCCTCCGGATCATTGGGATCGGTGTCGGCGATGTATTCCTCTCCTGCCGTGAAGTTGTGCGGCCCCATGACGCGCTGTTCGGCCTCGTCGAAGGTGTAGGTGCCGCCGTCAGTGAGGCCGTGCTCGTCCAGCCACCAGTGGGGTGTTCCCTCCGTAGCCAGATCGGCGGCAAAGTCGGCGTGGATCGTGCCGTCGGCCACCACGTTGCTCCAGGCGAATTGCGTGACCGCGCCGACCGATGCGCCGTTAGTGACCACATCGGCGACGTGCCAGTAGTTCGAAGGCGTGATCGTAAAGCCGACCGAGTCGCCGTGTGTAACCTCGACCGCCCCGGCGGACGAGATGCTTCCTTGCGCCCCTGCGGTTGCGGTAATCGTGCGCACAGCCTGTTCACCAAGGGTGTAATAACCGGCGGCCGGAATGGACTGACCCGAGACGGTGAAGAGTCCGGCCGAGTAAGTTCCCGGCACGGACGTGGCGTTGGCGAATACGCCGTCGATGTCGCTCACCAATCGTAGGCGGGCGGTACTGCCGATGAGGCCGCTGATTTCGCCGCAGTCAAACACGATATCGGCCGTCAGGGCGCCTTTGCCCTCGATCTTCCATGCGCGGGCCAGTCGCCATGCCAGGGAGCTGGGAATGTCCGACGAATTGGCGGAAAGCGCGGCGTTATCATGGCCGAATACGCGATGATCAGCGCCGCTCATGCTGGCATTGGTCATCCGCAGAATGGAGCAGGTGAGCGAATCGACCTGACTGCTCCAGGCCCCGCGCAGATTGTGCCGCTCGGCGGTCGAGACGGCGCACGGAATCGTGCCGTTGGTCCAGACGGGACCGTTCATGAGCGTGCCGTCAAAGCCGTTGGACGTGAGATCGGCCGCGATGGTTCCGGCGCTCTGGTTCATCTGGTAATAGGCAACCAAGCCCCCCTCGCTGCCGGTCATTTCCTTGTGCATCGCATCGCGGATCTCAGCCTCGCTCCGCGCCACGTTCCAGATTCGCACTTCATCAATCTGTCCGTCGAAGAAGCGGCCACTGTAGTCGCTTCCGATGCGGACGGGATCGGTATTGGCCTCCACCGTATACGGCGATGTAGTCGAAAGCGAAACGGAATTGCCGTTGACGTACAGCGTGCG
>CAYOQJ010000015.1:0-27336 GCA_964406095.1 uncultured Lentisphaeraceae bacterium | reverse complement strand
CTGTTTCCGAACGAAGAGTCACTGCTGAGACTGGTGACTGCCGTGGTCAGCGAAATCAGTGATGAATGGGGGCGGGAGACGTTTATTTGAATGTGAAAGGGATGATGCTTTGACCACCTTTTTCAATTTTACAGAAAAAGCGTTGCGCTGCCGTTGGTGCTCCTTTTGCGACATATGTTAGTTGGGATTCTTGTTGCCGATTGTTCGATGCATGAATCCGAATCATCACTATGAGTCATTGTCAGATAAAATTGAATCCATAACTCAGGGCAGCGCCTTGACAGCGTTAATATTAGTTACAGGCGGATGAAACACCAGCCTTGTAATGAGTATTAGCACATGGAGTGCTGTCAAGATACATTCGCCAGGTTTAAAAACCCAGGTTGAAACGCATGCATTTTTCGTATTTTTTTGTTCTATTTCCATATCGTCCTCCTTACCGCCATGTACGGTGTTAATTTGTGTTAAATTACACATATGGGAAAACGCTGGATCAAGACACTGCTCCGAAGCATTAGACGCTTCCCTGAGTTATGAACCAATTACAATAATAGTACATGCTATTAAAATTGACATCAAGGAAGTAGGTTGAAAAAGATACTGATCGCATGGTTGAGTTTATATAACCGTTAGCCAGCCTCCTGGGTATCCGCCGCCTCCCGCACCCTCTTACCAGTTCCTTGAATTCCTCATCACTCAACCCGTCCAGAATAGCCGTAAGTGCCTCCAGGATCGCCCGTGTGCCATTTGACTGAGTTGTGGCGATGCAAGCCCGGTATCCGCAGTGACAGCTCGGAGGCCAGATCCCTGCCTATCTGCTGATAGTGTGCCAGCATGTTAGTAATAGTGTGTGTGCCGGATGATGATTTTTCACAACCGCAGACAAAACGGATAAAACACCGGAATCTTGTCAAATCGACTGTATACTTATTGTATACTTATCTTGCAATTAATTACGCAGAAACAGCCGGAAATATAGTGAAATAATACTAGTTTGTGATTTGCCCGAAAACGCTAGTTTTAGGCAAAATAAAAACCTCGTAAGTTATTATTTATTAACATCTTGCGAGTCTCATAAAGAGTGGTGCCAGAGGAGGGACTCGAACCCTCACGGTGTCGCCACCGGCAGATTTTGAGTCTGCTGCGTATGCCAATTTCGCCACTCTGGCAAGGAGTGGAGCGGGTGAAGGGAATCGAACCCTCGTGGCCAGCTTGGAAGGCTGGAGCTCTACCATTGAGCTACACCCGCGCGTGATTGAGGCCTGCAGGTTACTACATTTCTGATGCTCCGGTCAAGATGCAAGCTGATATTTTTATAATTCGCCGGAATGATTGAATAGAAAGAAAGGTTTCAATTTTTTTGGTTGTTATTTTTAAGAACAATGACTACAATGCGAACTCCAAGGTTGATTACTTTATTTTAACAGCTTCGAAGAGAGGGAGAAGAGGATTATATGATGCGATGTTTTATATGTCTGTTCAGTGTCGTGTTGATGGGGGCTACGGGGTGCTGCATGTTCGGCTGTTCAGATGTGGAAGAGGATGCCCAATGCGACGCCATTAAAGTGAAGGATCGAAGCAACAGCAAAATGAACAACTCTCCAGAGCAAGTTCATCCTGATTCCAGTGAATGGCCGTCGCTTTTTGATGCCACCCTTTCCAATGCTGAGTTTGAACGAGGAGTCTGGTATGTGGATGAGAAGGGGCGGCTGACAGCGGATAAGGATCAATGTATCTGGACAAAACGTGATTACGAAAATTTCATTCTCGATCTGGAGTATGCCTGCGCTCCGGCAGCCAACAGCGGAGTTTTGATTTATGCGACCGACACAAAAAACTGGATACCCAATACGGTGGAAATCCAGATTCAGGATGATCTGAATCCACATTGGAATAAGGTTGCCGATACCTGGCGTAACGGCGGGCTTTTCGGACATCTGGCACCCAGGGTGCTGAATGTGCGCCCGGCCGGTGAGTGGAATCGTATGACCGTGACAGCTGCTGGTCAGAAGATCAAAGTGGCGGTTAACGATGAAATCACGGTGGATGCCGATTTGTCGGCATGGAAATCGGCTAAGGTCAACCCGGGCGGATCCAAAATTCCAAGTTGGCTTAGTCGTCCCTGGGCGGAGTTGCCGACCAGGGGACGAATCGGGTTTCAGGGTAAACACGGTCAGGCGACAATATTTTTTAGAAACATCAAAATCAAGGAGCTCTAAGTATGAAACTGCATCATGTGGGAATACCGGTTTTCGAAAAACAGGAGGATATGGTTTTTCTGGAGGACATCAAGGTCTGGATCACAGACTGTTCCGCCAGTAAATATGGCATTGAATATCTTTACTTTGAACCCGACAGCCCGATGCCAGCTGCTATTCAGGATGAGACCCACCTCGCGTTTGAAGTTGATGATTTGGAAGCGGTGATTGAGGGAAAAAGTATTTTGGTGCCTGTATGCGAGCCGATGCCGGGTTTAAAGATCGCCTTTGTTTATGATGAGGGTATCGCGATCGAGTTTATGCAGACCGAAAATAGCGAGTAGTCGCACTGAAGCGATGTCGCGCTGAAAAACTCAGCTGGATTTTGCAGATGTGCAAAATTATCAATTGACTTTTCCAGTTGCCGCTAAGTTTCCGGATGCGCTGTATCAAATTCAAGGAGAACTGTTATGCCGATGAAAAAATTTATAAACGATCCTCAGAATCTGACCGCCGAGTTACTTGAAGGTCTTGAGATCTGTTTCAGTAGCAAGATCAGGATTGTAAGTGATAAGATTGTATGTCGGGCCAACCCAAAATCAGATGATAAGGTGGCTGTTATAACCTTGGGTGGTGCCGGACATGAGCCGGCGCTCAGTGGCTTTGTCGGTAAAGGCATGCTGGATGCCAGTGTGGTGGGCGATATCTTTGCCGCGCCGGGCGCACCCAAGGTGCTGGAGGCCCTGCGGATGTTCAAACGTGATGCCGGTATAATTTTGGTCACGCTCAATCATGCCGGTGACCGCATGAGTGCCAGCAAGGCCCTGCGAGATGCAGCCAAAGAGGGAATCAAGGTGGTGGAGATTGTTACCAGCGAGGATATCAGTGCCGGCATTGATGCCGACCCTGAGGATAAACGCGGTCTGGCTGGTTGCGTGCCGCTCTACAAGATTCTCGGTGCCGCCGCTGAGAAAGGCATGGGGATCGATGAAATTGCGGAGTTGGGCGAACGTTTCAACCGGCAGATGGCGACTTTGGCGGTGGCCATGACTGGCTGCACCCATCCGCAGAACGGCGATCCGGTCGCGGTTCTGCCGGATGATGAGATGGAGATTGGTATGGGGCAGCATGGCGAGGCTGGCGGCGGACGTAGCAAGATACTTACAGCTGATGAGACCGCGAAGCGTATGATTGAGCAGCTGATAAAGGCTACCGATGTGAACAGTGATGATGTTGCGATGCTGCTGATCAACGGTGTCGGGGCCACTACTCTTATGGAGCAGCTCATTGTGTATCGTGCGGCCGCTAAAATACTGACCGAACGTGGAATTGTACTGACTGATGGATGGTGCGGTGAGATGCTGACGGTGCAGGAGATGGCTGGTTTCCAGATGATTCTCTGTAAGCTGGATGCGGATCATATCGAGCTGCTTAAAGCTCCCGCTGCAACACCTTATTGGAGCGCGTAGGTGTCGGGTGAAATGCAGAGGGTAGAGTGCCACCCTGATTTTAGCTGGGAAAAGTGAACAACGGGATCAAGATGCTGACAATTGATAAGTTTAAAAAGATGATTGCACGTGCCGGGAACGAGGTAGGCGTACGTGAAAAGGAGTTTTCGCGATTGGATGCCGAGGCAGGCGGTGATGGCGATCATGGTACCGCCATCGTGGCTGCCTTCAGAGCCATGCAAGCGGTGGAAGGTGCTGACTTTAAAAGTTACCTGAAGTCATTGAGCGAGGCGTTGCAGAGCTCCGCTTGTGGTTCGACCAGCACCCTCTACGGTAGTTGGTTGGAGGGGATGAGCGACGCGGTTGGTGATGCGGTAACAGAGCTCGATTCTGAGGGAGTTGCCACGATGTTCAGCGGCGGATTGGAAGAGATCGGATTTGTAACCAGGGCCCGTGAAGGGCACAAAACACTGATGGACGCATTGATTCCTGCGACCAGGGTATTGAGTGAAGCTGATAAGAACGCCGATGCGGGAATAGCCTTCGTCGCTGCCGCCGAGGCTGCCGAGACTGGGGCAATGGCAACCTGCGCGATGCAGGCTAAATACGGAAGAGCTAAAAATCTCGGGGAGCGTTCGATCGGCCCACGTGATGCGGGGGCCGCCTCAATGGCCTGCATATTTAGTGCGTTCGCACATGAAGCAAAGGTAAACTGAAAAAAAGAGGTTGGAAATGGCTGACTTGGATGATTTACGTGAGGGCTCCCGTTTTGGGGAGGAAATTGCCCAGAGCACGAATGGCTTTTTTATGAAGGGTTGCAATAATATGGATTGGGGCATGAAGGATCGCATGAGCCGGATATTCAATCCCCGGACGGGCCGATCGGTAATGCTGGCATTTGACCATGGTTTTATCATGGGACCGACTTCGGGTGTTGAACGTGTTGATCTTTCAATTGTGCCGCTGATCGAGCACGCCGACTGCCTGATGTGTGCCAGGGGAATTCTACGTTCCCTGGTTCCTCCGACCAGTCGTAAGCCGATCTGTCTGCGTTCAGATGCGGGTTCCACTATACTGACGGAGTTGAACAACAATGTGATTATAGATGTTCAGGATGCGATGCGGTTGAATGCCTCTGCCATGGCGGTTATGGTGGCGGTGGGTGATGCGGCGACAGAGGCACTGACAATCGCCAACCTGTATAATGCCGTGGATGCTGGTCAGGCATTCGGCATTCCGGTGATGGGTGTGACGGCGGTCGGCAAGGATATGACCCGTGATGCGCGCTACTTCGGTCTGGCGGCGCGTGTCTGCGCGGAGAATGGTGCCGGTATTGTCAAAACATACTATACCGAGGGTTTTGAAAAGGTTGTGGCCTGCTGTCCGGTTCCGATTGTGATTGCCGGTGGCAAAAAACTGCCGGAGTTGGAAGCGCTGGAGCTGGCCTACCGGGCGATTCAGTGCGGTGCAGCCGGTGTCGATATGGGCCGCAACGTGTTTCAATCGGAAGCACCTGCTGCAATGATTCAGGCGGTTTGCGGTGTGGTGCATAAAAACATGAAACCCGTAGAGGCCTACGAGATGTACAACGATCTTAGAGCTTTCAGCTAAAGCTGGCTGCGCTGAGCGTAATTGCAACTAAACTTAATTCATGAGTTCAACATAATCTTGTCTTTTCAATGAGAATAGTTATTTGCCTGTTGCTGCTCCTTTTCTCTGTTTCGGCTGTTTTGTCAAAGGCTGATCAGTCCAATCTGATCATCTGGGATGATGCACCCGCAGCTAAATGGGATGTTGCATATCCGGTTGGGAACGGACGTCTGGGAGCGATGCCGTTCGCTGGGTTTCCAAGTGAAAAAATTCTGATTAACGAGGAAACTGTGTGGAGTCGGACTCCGCCCATGCGAATGCCTGAAAAGAGTTTTAAATATCTGGAGAAGATACGCTTGCTGGAGGCAGCTGGTGATTATCGCGGCGCGGACAGGTGCTTTGAGCGTAGCCTGCAGGATGGCATAAATCCCGATGGATATCAACCGGTCGGCTGGCTGAATATTGAATATCGTAACACAGCACCCCTCGCGAGTACCCGCAGACAGCTTGACCTCCGGAGCGGGGTGGCTCTCAATGTTTATAAACTGCAGGATGGATCATCTATTTGGCAGGAGGTTTTTGCCGGTGCTGAATCTGATGTGATTGCAGTGACGATCACATCGGATAACCCGGTTGATGTCAACCTTTCAATGGATGGCGCTGTGCCGCAAGGTGAAGATTTGGTCAAGGTTGCGTCTGCCGATGGCCAATCCGCGACTGAGTTTGTGAGTCGCATTCGCGCTTTTCCAGCCGATAAAGTTAATGTTTCAGAAAACTCTCTTCAGATCAACGGAGCAGAAAATATATCCGTTTATGTTTCGGTTGCCACCGATTTCAACCGCAAAGACTCTGGATCAAAACTTGCCGCCGGCTGGCGACAACAAGCTCGTGATGACTTGGACAGCCTCAAAGATATTTCGACGGATAAACTCAAACATGATGCTGTGACAGAACACCGAGAGTATTTTAATCGTGTTGATGTGGATTTCGGCAGGACTCCGGATGAAATTCTGCAGTTGCCCACCCGGCTTCGTCTGAATCGCATTAAAAAGGGCAGTCACGATGACCCCGATCTTATAGAAAACTATTTTCAGTTCGGACGCTACCTGCTGATAGCTTCATCACGGCCGGGATGCTTTCCCGCAAACCTGCAGGGGGTCTGGAACCCCCACAAAAAAGCGCCTTGGGGCTCGGATTACCATTTAAATATAAATATTCAGATGAATTACTGGCTGGCTGAAAGTACCAATCTGGCCGAGATGCATACACCTCTTTTCGATTTTATCCGCTATTTACAGCCGAATGGCAAGGAGATGGCTAGACGACTCGGTATGCAGGGCTGGTGTATGGGGCATGCAACCGATATCTGGGGAAATGCCAAAATTATGTCCAGGAAAGCCTACTGGGGCGGATCGTTCTTTGGTGGCCAATGGATGACCTTGCATATTCTCGAGCACTATCGGTTTAACCGCGACAGAGATTTTCTTGAAAAGAACTGGGATATATTGACCGCATCCGCCAGGTTTGCGCTTGCATGGCTGACCCCCGGATCCAAGAATGAGATGTTCATCTCCCGTCCAGCCTGTTCGCCGGAAAACTCCTTCCTTTATACCGATAAAGAGGGGAAAGTGCAGCAGGCCGCACTTTCAGCAGGTAATACATTCGATCAGTTCATGATTCTGCAGGTGTTCAACGACTATCTCGAAGCTGCTGAAGCTCTGGGACGCACAGATGATGAGTTTGTCAGAGAAGTTAAAGAGATTATGCCTGCAATCTATCGTCCGCGTATAGCCGAAGATGGACGTTTAATGGAGTGGCACCTGCCGTTCGTGGAGAAAGAACCCGGACACCGCCACATCTCACATGTGATCGGCGCTTATCCGGGAAATCAGATCAATCTGGATAGGGATGTCCGGATGCGTGATGCGGTTATGCGGTCGATAGAGGGGCGTCTTGAAAAGGGCGGAGCCGGGCCCGGATGGAGCCGCGCCTGGATCATCGGCATGTTTGCGCGTCTGTCCGATAACGCACGGGCCTATGAGCATCTGCATGCGATACTCTCCCGTTCAACTCTTGACAATCTCTGGAATAGCCACCCACCGTTTCAGATTGACGGCAATTTCGGTGCTACGGCTGCTATTGCAGAAATGCTTTTGCACAGCCATAACAAAGAGATCAAGCTGCTTCCGGCTCTTCCGCTGCAATGGCCGGACGGTTATGTGCGCAGTCTGCGCGCAAGGGGCGACATAACCGTGGGTATTAACTGGGAAAAAGGACAACTTTCACATGCAACCTTGATGGCGGGAGATAACGCGCAGAAGAGTGTGCGGATTGTTTACGACAACCAGAGTATTACACGTTCTCTTAAACCCGGTAAAATACTGAACTTAAAGCGTAGCGACTTTGTGACATCAAGTTTGTAGCCCCCTGCCGTTTTTAGGTTCAAACGAAGCCAATTTGCGGGCTGTCTCGTGGGTGTCTAAGAGTGCGTTTCGCATTTTCGTGAAGGCGCATACCACAAATGCGATCATCTCTTCAAAAAATCCTGGAAATCAAAGTCGACAGGTCGGTGGCTAGAGGCGGTTGTTATGCCTGAGTTTCCGCCTCAAGCGATTGCTCTGTCCCACTTTTATCGGTGCCACTCTTTTGGCGGCGTCGGGGCGGAGGCAGGCTGGTTTCAATCTGAATCGTCGGATGGCTACTCTTCTCATCAAAATCTTTGCTGCCGATATCACTGAGCTTCATTGATATCACCTTCGAGATGCCCTTTTCCTGTTGAGTCACGCCGTACACAATATCCGAGGCTGCGATTGTGTGCTGATTATGGGTGATGATCAGAAACTGCGAGTGTGAAAGAAACTCTTTGAGAGTCTGGACAAAGCGTCCGATATTGCTGTCATCCAAAGCTGCGTCAAGCTCGTCAAGCATGCAGAAGGGAGAGGGTTTAATCTTGAAAATAGCGAAAAGCAGGCTGACTGCCGTCATGGTGCGCTCGCCGCCCGAGAGCAGTGTGACCGACTGTGGCCGTTTGCCGGGAGGGCGCGCGATGATATCAATGCCGCATTCCAGTGGATCCTCTCTGTTTTCAAGTAGCATCAGCTTGGCATGACCGCCATTGAAAAGTTTATTGAACATCTCCTGAAAGTTGGCATTGGCCTGCTCGAATGTCTGCTGGAAAAGTTCGCTGGATTTGGTGTTGATATCGTTGATAAGTTCCAGTATCTGCTTTTTAGATGCAGTCAAATCCTCTTCCTGAGCACGCAGGAAGGCGTAGCGTTCTTCATGTTCTTTGTACTCTTCAATGGCGACCAAATTGACCGGGCCGAGCTCTTGAAGTCGGCGGTTCAGTGCGACGACATTTGCCGCCACCTGCTCCAGCGAAGGTGGCTCTCCATCATCCCACTCGGGGTCGGGATGAGCGGCCACTTCGTCGGGCGCAAGGCCGTATTCGTTGAATACATGGTCAAGGTGGTTCTGATGATGCATGCGGGCTTCGGTTATACCTATTTCAGCTTTGTTGCGGTTGTCACGGGTTTCATCCAGATGGCGGCGGCGTTCATGCAGCGTGGCTTCGTTTTTTTCCAGTGTTTTTTGCAACACACTGCGCTCATCGCGTGTTTTTTTGATTATTGTGTGCAACCGTTCCGCTTCGATTTTCATCGGTTCAAGCGATTCTTCAAGTCGCTGAATCTCGGCATTCAGTTTTTCGATGCTTATTTTGTATGATTTGACGCCCTGACTGCGTCCGTTTACGGTACGTGTCAGCTCATCGATATGAGTTTCGATATTATGTTGCTGACTGCGTGTATGCTCGAGTTGCTGAGTGGAGCTGGAAAGGGTGATGCGGCACTCGGTCAGGTTGTGGCTGAGTTTGTTGAAAATACCCTCGAGTTCACTAAGGCGGCTTGATTTTTCAGTGATCTGTTCAAGCAGCATACTGCGCCGGGCATTGAGTGTGGTCAGTTTTTCGCTCAGTTCCGAGCGCAGAGCATCATCATCCAAACCCTCTGAAAGAATACCGTCCACTTCGGAGTTGACGCTTTCAAAGCGTTGACGGGCACGTTCGACATCGCGCAGAGCAGATTGATATTCGCCCTCTATCTGCGCGGTGCGGCGGCTGCTGGTGTCGAGTTCCGCCCGGGCCTGTGTCAGTGCGCGTGCCAGCTCAGCGTTGCGCAGGCTTTTCTGTTCAATTTGTGAGTGATTTTCAGCAGCATCGGCCTCAAGCTTTTCAAGCTGTTTCCGGGCTTCGCTCAGCAGCATTCTGCGTGCCAGCGGGCTGGAGATTCTGCTTTCGGGCCGCCAGAGCTCCATGGTTCCGTCAGCATGGAAAATCATTCCGTCGCGAGTTACAACACTTATGCCGGCAGTTATGCTGTCGGGGACATCTTCAAGTTTTTCCACCAGATAAACATGACCGAGCAGATGTTCAGCGGCATTCTGGAAATCCGGTACCACCGTCACCTGATCAAGCAATAAACTCAAACCATCTGGAGCGGCCGACGGTGCCAGCGGTGCGGGAGACTCCAGTGCGATGATCCGTGCGGCGGACTGCTGGTCTTCCGCTTGTAGCCGTTTGAAAAGGGCACGTCCACATACTGTATCCCGCACGATAACGGCATCCAGCCAGGCTCGCAGTGCCGCTTCCAGAGCCGGGCGCAGTTCGGCTGCGGCATCGAATTTCTCCGCCAGCGGTCCGATTACAACGCCAGTCTCAATGTTCAGCGGATTGTCGGGATCCAGCAATTTCAGAGAGCCGGGCGGATAGTCACCGGCAGCCTCTTTTTGATCAGCGAGCAGATTGACGCGCGCCTGCGTACCGGCTATCTCGGAGCGTGTTGCGGATAAATCTGATTGCAGTGACTCAAGCTCGCTGGAGATACGGGCGCGTTCATCTTCAAGCACTTCAAAACCGGCTTTGATCTCGTCACGCTCTGCGGTGAACTCTTGCAATTTGGATGCGAGGTTTTTTGAATGCTGTTGCAGCATTTCCAGATTTTCCGTTGCCTGGCGCTGTTCGGAGCTCAGTCGTTCACGTTTGACAATCAGTTCCCGCTGTCGGGTTTCGATTTTGCTCAGATGGTTCTGTGCCTCGGTCACGCCGCGTTCGCACTCCATAGAGTCGCGCCGCATGGTCTGCAGTGCTTCTCTGGTTGCACTGATCAACCTTTCATGTGTGCTGAAAGCCTCTTGTGCCTGTTCAAGCTGCTGACGTTCGTTTTCCGAACTCTTTTCAATGAGTATCCGTTTTTGTCTGAGCGATTCTATCTGCAATCCCAGTTGTTCGAGTTGCTTGTGTGTGGCCGCAATTTCAATTGAATCGCGTTCCGACCAGGCTTTATATTCCTCAATACGCTGGTGATTGACCTTGATTACCTCCTGTGCGCGCTGATGGTTGTTGTCGGCCCGCGTCGCCTTTTCGGTCAGACTGGCAATGCGCTCCTCAGTGGCGGAGATGGCAGCGTGAATGCGGGCGGATTCTTCCTCGGACTCAGTTACAAAATCAGCGTACACTCCGATTTTGTCATTCAACTGATCAATTTCCTGCTGTAATTCACGCATGCGTACATCGAGATCAGCCAGACGTTTGCGGGTCAAATAGATGTCCTGCGACCGTAGCTGGTCACGCAGGGTTTTGTATCTCCGCGCTTTGCCAGCCTGACGCTGTAAGGTGTTGATCTGCCGCTTGACTTCACGGATGATGTCGGCTAAGCGGGTCAGATTGGAGTCGGTGTGTTCAATTTTGCGCAGAGCCTCTTTGCGGTCGGCCTTGAATTTGGTGATGCCGGCGGCCTCTTCAAAAACCGCCCGGCGATCTTCGGGACGGGACGATAAAATTGCGTCAATCTGCCCCTGCGCCATAACTGAATATGAGGTGGTGCCGATGCCGGTTCCCATGAACAGGCGTTGGATATCCTTGAGACGGCAGGGGTTGCGATTGATAAAGAATTGACTGTCGCCTGAGCGAAAGAGGCGACGGGCGATGGTGACCTCGTTGAAATCGGTATCCAATGCGCCTTCACACTCGGTGAAGGTTATGGCGACCTCCGCCATGCCAAGCGGTTTGCGAGTGTCGGTGCCGTTGAAAATCAGGTCGGCCATACGTGAACAGCGCAGTGAAGTGGGACGCTGTTCGCCCAAAACCCAGCGAATGGCATCGGAAACATTGCTTTTGCCACAGCCGTTAGGTCCGACAATAGAGACCATTCCCGGTTCAAACTGCAAACGTGTTTTTTCGCCGAAGCTCTTAAATCCTATTATATCAATCTGTTTTAGATGCACAAAATCCTCAAACGATTAGGACTGAAACAAACCCTTCTTTTATCATAATCACGCGCTTGTTTAAAGCGAACAATGCTCTGCGAACTGGATTTTTGCCGTTGCAGGTTGTTGTACATTGCCCGGATGCAGAATTTCGGCTGCAGTCCCGGTGGCTTTTTATGCTGAGGAAAATCGTTTTACAATCGACTGGCTGAACGATAAGAGGATTGATTTCAAACTTTCATTTCAACTGGGGTTATCGTAACATAACTCCCAGTTCATTTATATGTTGGCAGTTTAAAATAATTTAAAGGCGGGTTTTTCACCCGTGTTTAGTGGTTCTTGAAATGAGTTTAAAAATAGAGAAATGGACACTTGGCCAGGGTTCAGCGGCGGTTGACCGTTTTTTGGAGCGTCCGGCCTTTGATCCGGAAGCTGAAAAGAGTGCGGCGCGGATGCTCGCTGATATCAGGCGGCGTGGTAACGCCGCTGTTCTGGATGCGGCGGAAAAATTTGACGGCGCGGTGCTTAAAGTTGCGGACATGCAGCTTGATCAGAGTGAAATCGAAGCTGCGGTGTGCACAGTTCCCGCACGTATCAGAAAAGCGGTTAAAGATGCCCATGCGCGTGTCAGGACTTTTGCAAAAGCGGGTATGCGTGCCGACTGGCAGATGAAAACTGCGGCGGGAGGAGTACTGGGCGAACGCTTTTCGCCGATGGAGCGGGTAGGGCTTTACATCCCCGGCGGCGCCGCTCCGCTGGCTTCAACCGCCGTCATGACGGCTACTTTGGCCAAAAGTGCCGGTGTTCGCGAGATTGTCGCTTGTACGCCATGCGGACACGACAAGAAAATCAATCCGGTTTTGCTGTATGCGCTGAAGATCGCCGGGGCTACGGAGATTTATCGGATCGGCGGTATACAGTCGATCGGCATGATGGCTTTCGGAACCAGCACCGTTGCGCCGGTGCAGAAGATAGCCGGCCCAGGCAATGCCTATGTGACGGCGGCTAAACGACAGGTTTACGGTTTTGTGGGCATAGATCAGGTGGCCGGGCCGAGCGAAATTGCGATTCTGGCCGATGACTCCGCCAGAGCAGCCTGGATTGCGGCCGACCTGCTTTCACAGGCCGAGCATGGCAGCGGACACGAGAAGTCGTTGCTGGTCACGGATTCGATGGAGCTGGCGGAAGCGGTTCAGACGGAACTGAAACGACAGATCAACGCGCTTTCGCGTGCTGAGATTGTCAGACGGATTGTCAGACGTAACGGCATTTTAATTGTGGCGGTGCCCGATTTGAAGCAGGGCATAGAGTTGGTCAACCGTTTCGCTCCTGAACATTTTGAAATTATGACGCGCAGTGCCGCTCGCATGCTTCCTCTGGTGCGTTGTGCGGGTGCTGTTTTTGTAGGAGAATGGACGCCCGAGTCGGTTGGTGATTTTGTTGCCGGGCCGAGTCATGTGTTGCCTACCGGCGGGGCGGCGCGCATGTTTAACGGCCTGACCGCTGATGATTTCAGGCGGCGACACAGTTTTGTGCAATACACCCGCGATGATCTGGCCGCAAGCTGTGAAAGCATCGGAATTTTCGCGGAGGTTGAAGGTCTGGATGCACATGGGTACAGTGCCGCCATCCGGTTTGAGCAATGATAAAAGAACGGCTTGATACTTTGGTGGTCAGGAATGGTCTGGCTGTCAGTCGCGAGCAGGCCAAACGTCTGATAATGGCGGGGGCTGTACGCTTGAACGGACACCCAGTGCTGAAGTGTGGTCACAGATTCCCCGTTGACAGTGTGTTTGAGGTTGCTGAACGCCCGCGTTTTGTGAGTCGCGGGGGCGATAAGTTGCAGGGTGCTTTCGCAGCCTTTCCCAATTTTAATGTTCAGGGGTTGCTGGCTTTGGATGTGGGCGCATCAACTGGCGGTTTCACTGATTGTATGTTGCAGCATGGTGCTGCCCGGGTGATCGCCCTTGATGTGGGACGCGGTCAGCTGCATTGGAAGCTGCGCCAGGACAGCCGGGTCTGTGTGATTGAACGCTTTAACGCCCGTTATATGAAGCCGGATGATCTGCCCGGGCAGCCGCAGGTTGCCGTGACCGATGTTTCGTTTATCTCGTTGAAATTGATTCTGCCGCCTATGGCCGCAGTGCTGCCTGCGGGCGGAGAGATCGTCTCTCTGATCAAGCCCCAGTTTGAGGCAGGTCGCGGCAAAGCACCCGGCGGGGTAGTGCGTGATGAGTCGGTGCGACAGGCAGTGGTGGATGACATTCATCGTTTCGGAATCGAGCAGCTCGGACTAGAATGGCTGGGTTGTGTGACCTCACCGCTGCGGGGACCGGAGGGCAATGTCGAATTTCTGGCGTATTGGAGAAAGGCGGAAAACCGATGAGGAATATCGGAATCATCACTAATTTCACCAAAGGACAGGCCATCAGCCTGCTGAAACAGGTTACGACATACGCGGAGATGCTGGGATTCAAAGTCTGGGTCAAGCATGACAAGGCGGCCGCAGGAATCACAACCCGTTTCTGTGAGGTCTCTGAGTTTGCAGCCAATGGAGTTGAAGCTGTGATAGTTTTAGGCGGCGACGGTACAATGCTTGACGCAGCCCATCAGATGGAAGATGAAAAACTGCCGATGATGGGTTTGAACATCGGTTCGCTCGGCTATCTGACCAGCCTTGAAGATCATGAGTACAGAGAGGCGTTGCGCCATCTTTATGAAGGATCGTTCGCGGTGACCAACCGTACCGCCCTGAGTGTCAGAGTACAGCGGCACAACGGTGATCTCTGTGGTCTGCCGGATGCGTTGAATGATGCCGTCGTCACACGCGGCGCCACCGGCCATGCAGTCAAAATCGAATTGATCCTGGATGGTATGGGAGTTTCTTCTTTTCTCTGCGACGGCATTATTGTGGCCACACCCACTGGCAGCACAGCATATTCACTGGCGGTGGGCGGTCCGATTGTTATGCCGACCACCTCGGTTTTTGTGATTAGTCTGATCTCTCCTCACTCGCTTGCGGCCCGACCGCTTGTTTTACGCGACAGCACCGATATTGTCGTGCGCGTGATGGACTGCAGTTCGCCTATGATTGTCAGCTCCGATGGACGCCGCAACCTGCTGGTCGGTCAGGATGACAGCATAAAAATCAATCGCAGTGCCCGGCTGGTGCCGGTTATCGAGCTACATGGCTATAACCCGTATGAGGTGCTCAGAAGAAAACTGAGCTGGGGTGGACGCGCTTCGGGCTGATCTCTCTCTCCTTGTCAAGGTGCCCAAAAAACCCCAGGTACCCCCGACGGTATATTTAGAAGATGGCGCGCCTACGGAGAGTCGAACTCCGCTTACAAGGATGAAAACCTTGGGTCCTAACCGATAGACGATAGGCGCTTTTTTTCTTGAATGGCAAATAACTTATCATTTTGAGGTTGTGAAAAGCAAGTGGATTCTGAGAAATTATTCCTTTTGAGAAAGAAGCTCTATCTAAAGGCGAAGATGGAGAGAAAATAATTTTAGACCAAATTACATGATTAACATGATAGCAACCAAATCAAGTTAATTGCGTAATCATGGCAGAAAAAAAAGGGAGGAAAAGATGCTGATGAAATCTACAGCAAAGCAGCATAATCAAATGTCCGATTTAACTTACAATTCGCCCAGTTTACAATCCACAATTACAAGATTTTTATCTATAATAACCAGCTATGGCCAGAATAGATGAGATATATACCTTGTTGCAAAAGCGGCCCGTAATACTGGATGGGGCGATGGGCACCATGATTCAGAAACTCAATCTGAATGAGTATGATTTTCGAGGAGAGCTTTTCGCGCAAATAGCTACGCCACAGTTGGGAAATAACGATCTGCTGCCGCTGACACATCCGGAAATTATCGAGCGCATTCATTACAATTTTCTCCAGTCGGGTGCAGATATAATCGAAACCTGCACCTTTGGTGCGAATGCGGTTTCACAGGCCGATTACGCGATGGAGGGTGCGATTGCCGAAATGAACCGCGCCGCGGTGCGTGTTGCCAGACGTGCGGCCACACATGTTGAGACTGAACATCCGGGGCGTATTTGCCTGGTGGCCGGTTCAATCGGCCCCACCAATAAAAGCGCTTCAATCTCACCGGATGTCAATGATCCAGGATACCGTGCGATAGATTTCGACACTTTGTGCCGTATTTATCGTGAGCAGGTGGATGTATTCGTGACAGAGGGAGTTGATCTGCTGCTGGTAGAGACAATCTTCGATACTTTAAATGCCAAGGCTGCGCTCTATGCCATCAGCCAGAGTCTGAGTGCGGCAGGTCGTAAAATCCCGGTCATGGTGTCGGTGACGGTGACCGACAAATCAGGCAGAACGCTTTCAGGCCAGACTCTGGCGGCTTTTTACCAGAGTATCAGGCACGCCAGACCGATGTCGGTCGGGATCAACTGTGCACTGGGAGCCGCCGACATGTTTCCCTACTTGGAGTTGCTGCATGAAATCGCCGATTGTTATGTCAGTGTGTATGCCAACGCCGGACTTCCCAATGCTTTCGGTGAGTATGAAGACAAACCTGAGAGTATGGCTGCGGTGTATGCCGATTTCGCGCGCGCCGGACTCTGTAATATTTTCGGCGGCTGCTGCGGAACAACCCCTGCGCATATCGCCGCGATCGCCGCAGCGGTTAGCGACTATCCGGTCAGAATACCGCCGCGGCTGAAAAAACAGGCGGTTTTTACCGGTCTGGAACCGCTGATTGTGAACGGAAACTCTGCTGAGAGTTGTCCAATTGGTACAGTACGTCGCGGTGCGAGTTTTATAATGATCGGTGAACGTAACAACGTTACCGGATCACGCAAATTCGCGCGGCTGATCAGGGATGAGAACTTCGAAGAAGCAATTCAGATCGCCCGTACTCAGGTTGAGGATGGGGCCAATGTCATTGATATCAATATGGATGAGGCGATGATCGACGCCCGATCCATGATGATGCGTTTTTTAAATCTGCTGGCTGCGGAACCCGACGTGGCACGTGTGCCGGTGGCGATTGACTCATCGGAATGGGACGTGATCGAAACGGCACTTAAATCGGTGCAGGGGCGCAGTATCGTCAATTCAATCAGCCTGAAGGAGGGCGAAGAACTTTTCAAAGAGCATGCCCGTAAAATCCAGGCACTGGGAGCGGTGCCGATTGTGATGGCCTTTGATGAGCAGGGGCAGGCCGATACAACCGAACGCAGAGTTGCAATCGCACAGCGGGCCTATGACATTCTGACCGGCGAGCTTGATTATGAGCCGTGCGATATCATCTTTGACCTGAACATTTTTCCAGTTGGCACCGGCATGGAGGAACATCGCAAAAATGCCCTCTCGTTTATGGAGGCTACCCGACTGATCAAGACCTCTATGCCGGGGGTGTTGATCAGCGGAGGTGTCAGCAACCTTTCTTTCTCCTTCCGCGGCAACAACCGTGTGCGTGAGGCAATGCACTCTGTTTTTCTCTATCACGCCATCAAGGCCGGTCTGGATATGGCTATTGTCAATGCCGGTTTGCTCGAGGTTTATGATGAGATCGACCCCGAGCTGCTACGTTATGTCGAGGATGTAGTGCTGAATCGCCGTGATGATGCCACCGAACGTCTGCTTGAATTTTCGCAGGGTGTTGTGACCCGGGATGCGGGGGGGGCGTGCACGCGGGGATTGCCGGAGTGGCGTGGAGAAGCACTCGCAGAGCGGCTTGCGCACGCTCTGATCAAAGGGATACCAGATTTTCTGGAGAGTGATCTGGCAGAAGCGGTAAAGGTGTATGATTCAGCTCTCGCTATTATTGAAGGCCCTCTGATGTGGGGTATGGGGCAAGTGGGCGAACTCTTCGGAGCTGGCAAAATGTTTTTGCCCCAAGTGGTCAAAAGTGCACGTTCGATGAAGAAAGCGGTCGAAATGCTTTCACCGCTGATCGAAGCCGAATCAGGGGGTGCACCGCGCAAAAACGGTAAAGTTCTCTTCGCTACAGTCAAAGGTGATGTGCATGATATCGGCAAAAATATTGTCAGTGTTGTGCTGCAGTGTAACAATTTCGAGGTGATCGATCTGGGGGTTATGGTTGAGCGGGAGAGAATTCTTGCCGCCGCCCAGCAGAACCAGGTGGATGTTATCGCGCTCTCCGGACTGATTACACCCTCATTGCGTGAGATGGAGCATCTGGCAGAGGAGATGCAGCGGCGTTCAATGACAACACCGCTGATTGTAGGCGGTGCCACAACCAGCCCGGTGCATACCGCCGTCAAACTGGCACCGCTTTATGACGGTGTCGTGGCTTACGCACGTGATGCGTCCATCGCTGTGCCTCTGGTTCAGGCTCTGATTACCAATGACGTGGATTTCATCGCTGGACTGAAGAGCGATCAGGAGCAGGCGCGGCAACGTTTTCACAGTGCGCAAACAGCGGTTCGACTATCTTCTTATGCGCAGGTTCAGGCGCAACGGCCACAAATCGATTTCGACTGCAAGCGACTGCCACACGAAACAGGTGAGTTTGTCGAGTTTGTTTCAGTTAAAGAGTTGATCGACTATATCGACTGGAATTTTTTCTTTATAAGCTGGGGCATGAAAAAGTGCTATCCCCAGGTGCTGGAGGACCCAGAATACGGTGAACGGGCGCGTGAGCTGCTCAATGCGGCGCGGGAGATGCTGACTGCACTGGATGCCGATCCGGATGTGTGTCCTGCTGCGGTTTACGCCATTCTGCCGGCTGTGGCCGACGGCAACGATCTGTTGGTTAAAGATCAGCGATTGCATTTTTTGCGTCGACAGAGCCCACCGGAGTTCAGCTGTTTGAGTGATTTTGTTGATACCAAGGTCGATCACATTGGGCTTCTGGTAACTACCGCCGGGCAGAGTCTGGCAAGAATGAGTGCCGATTATCAGAGGGCGGGGGATGATTTCAACAATCTGATGAGCCAGCTTCTTGCCAATCGTCTCGCCGAGGCTCTAGCGGAATTCGCGCATCACAGGGTTCGTGAGAGGTGGGGTTTCGAAAACGTACACTCACCACGGAAAATGCTGGCCGGTGAATACGCAGGGGTGCGCCCGGCGGTCGGTTACCCCTCGTGGCCGGATCACAGCGAGCTCGCCACGGTTTTTAAGCTGCTGGATGTCGAACGCAGAATCGGAGTAAGCTACACCGAAAGCTACATGATGTTACCGGAGAGCTCCTGCTGCGCGTTGGTTCTGGCGCATCCCCGCGCACATTATTTTGATGTCGGCAGAATCAGCGCGGATCAACTGGCCGATTATGCACGGCGCAAAAATCTCTCTGTTGAACAGGTGCGCGCACTGCTTGTTAAAAACATCTGATCAGTCAAGCTGATCAGCGATGGCATCATCGAGATCCCAGTTGCAGTAAACGTCCTGCACATCATCGTGCTCTTCGAGCATGTTGATGAATTTATAGATCGACTGTGCAATCGAGAGATCAGAAACCGGAACCGTCTGGGTCGCTACCAGTCCGACCTGAGAGTTTTCGTTATCATAAGCGATACCGGCTTCTTCGAGTGCGGCGCAGACCTCGTTGAACATGCCCGGCTCGGTTTCGATGGTGAAACCGTCCTCTTCTGTGACCATATCCTCGGCACCAGCACCCAGTGCAACTTCCATGAGCTGGTCTTCTGAGAGCCCCTCTGCCGCAGGGATCATGATTGTGCCTTTGCGTTCAAAGCCGCGGGCCACCGAATTGAGACTGGCAAACTCGGAGTTGTTCTTTTTGAAGATGTTGCGAATTTCAGCGGCGGCACGGTTTTTGTTGTCGGTCAGAACCTTGACAACCAGGCCAACCCCGCCACCCACGTAACCTTCATACGTAATCTCTTCTAAAATATCCGCAGCCAGTTCGCCGGTTCCCTTCTTGACTGCCCGGTCGATATTCTCATTGGGCATGTTAACCGATTTAGCCTTGGCAATCAGTGTTCTGAGCGAGGGGTTGTTGCCCGGGTCAGAGCCACCCGCTTTAACAACAACGGTTATTTCCTTGGCGATACGCGAAAATATTTTTCCGCGCTTGGCGTCGGCCGCACCCTTTTTATGTTTGATGGTCTGCCATTTACTGTGTCCGCTCATCTTGTACCTTTCTGCTGCCTATAGAGCAACAATTATTACTCACATGGTGTGTTTGTATCGGTTGCGACAACTTGTCGCAATCCGACACTGCCCTCTCCGGAGGGCATGGCCTGCCCTAACAGATCGACAGGCCTTTCTCCTTCAAATTCCTGAATCCAGCCGCATTCCAGGCCAAGTTCGGCCGCGGCATCCGTTACCTGTTCATACTCCCGTCGGGTTATCCCGGTGTTCCAGCCCTCGCGTGTCAGAGCTTTATGCACCGGAGTGTACTGCGCCATCAGACTGATATGCACACCGCAACCCAATCTGGACGCTAGCCACTCGAGGTTGGCAACCGCCTCGTCGCTTCGGCCTGGCAGTACCAGAACACGGCAGATAACTCCCTGCTTGGCAACTCCTTCACAATTAATATCTAGCGGCCCCAATTCATTCCAGAACCACCGCAACGACTCTCTGGAACGCTCCACATAATCGGGAGCGTCCGAGCCCTCAGTAGCTGATTGACGGGCGGCATAACGCATATCAATGAGTGCGATATCAATCAAATCCTTGTATGTGTCCAAGGTCTTTTCCGACTCAAAACCAGAGGTATTATACACAAATGGCAGAGATTTTCCAGCGCGAATTAACGGTGAAACCGCCTCTTGTATTTGCGGCAACCAGGGAGTGGGTGAAACCAGGTTCCAGTTATGACAGCCCTGTTCCCGAATACGGCTGAAAACCGAGCGAAGTTCTATAGCCGTGTAATCAAGGCCTGCTCCGCCCTGGCTCCAGGGATGGTTCTGGCAATAGATGCAACGCAGGGTGCAGTGCGAAAAAAACAGCGCTCCTGAGCCGTGTGTGCCGGAAAGAGGCGGTTCTTCGCCAAAATGCGCGCCATACCGGTAAATTCGGCATTTTAAACCGGCACCGCAGTAGCCACGTTCGCCTGCCAGACGGTTGACGTTGCATCGGTGTGGGCAAAGGGTGCATCTTCGCAGATTTGGATCATTTGTCATTTCGAGATCACAACTCCAGCGGCGGCATTGAGTCTTTGCTGAAAGGTGAAAGATCACGTAATTTTTTGATCACCGGCGGCACCTCGCTGAGAACATAGTCGATCTCCTCTGAGGTTGTGTAGCGACTCAGGCTGAAGCGTACTGAACCGTGTACCGCTGTGAAGGGCACTCCCATGGCCCTGATCACGTGTGATGGCTCAAGTGACCCGGCTGCACAGGCCGAACCGGTTGAAGCGCAGATGCCCCGGTCGCTGAGATGATAGAGGATTGCTTCACCCTCGATGAATTCAAAGCTGATATTGCTAGTGTTGGGCAGACGCGCATCGGGGTCGCCGTTGACACGCGCATCAGGACACGTGGCCAGCAAGCCCTGTTCGAGTTTGTCACGCAGATGGGTGACTTTGGATTTTTCAGCCTCTATGTTCTGCATAGCCAGCTCCGCAGCGGCGCCCATGCCGACGATATAAGGCACATTTTCGGTTCCTCCGCGTCGACCGCTCTCCTGGTGTCCACCGATCATAAAAGTCTTCATGCGTGTGCCCCGCCGCACATACAGAAAACCGATTCCCTTGGGAGCGTGAATCTTGTGACCCGAAATCGAAAGCATGTCAACCGGAACCTTTTTTACATCTATCGGTAACTTGCCGGCAATCTGTACAGCATCGGTATGAATTATTGCACCGGCCTCTTTGGCCAGCACCGCTATTTTTTCCAACGGAAAGATCACCCCGGTTTCGTTGTTGGCCCACATGATGCTTACCAGCTTTCTGCCATCGGACTTCAGCAGTTCACGGTAGTCGTCCAAATTCAGATGTCCCTGATGATCAACCGGCAGCTCAAACAGAGAAAACCCGGCTTCGCGCTGATGCCGACAGGGTCCCAGTACAGCGGGATGTTCTACACGGGAGGTGATGAGCTTGGTGCCGGGTCCCATCAGATCGCAACAGCCGTGAATCGCCATGTTGTCACTCTCGGTGCCGCAGCTTGTAAAAATGATCTCACCAGGATCGGCGTTGATCAAAGCTGCAACCTTTTCGCGGGCTTTGCGGATGTCGCGTGCGATTTCACCGCCAAACGCGTGCATACTCGAAGGATTACCATACTTTTCATTGAAATACGGTTCCATTGCCTGGCGCACTTCGGGGGCGATACAGGTTGTGGCGTTGTTATCTAAATATACTGTTTTCATAAATCAAATACTCAGTCCTCTTTGCCTTCTTCGGTGACCACGATGTCAGAAGCGACGAACTCACGTAGCTTGGCCTCGATAAAGTCGTGACGGGTAAATGCCGATGACTGACACCCGGCGCACATGCCGCGAAAGGCAATGATCACCTGGCTGCCGACAATATCAATCAGGTCAATATCGCCGCCGTCTTTCTGGAGGCGCGGACGAATCTCGCGTTCGACAACCTCCTCTATCATTTTGATTTTCTGCAGATTGGTCAACGGACGGGGTTGCGTGGGAACAGCGGGTGCGGGTTTATGGGAGCGCTCTTCCTGAACCTTGTCGATGATCTTCTGAATATCGCCGCGACACATACCGCAACCACCGCCAGCTTTGCAGTAATTTGTCACATCTTCGATGTTGGTGATATTATTCTCAATCACGATGCGGCGGATTTCATTTTCAGAGATACCAAAGCAGGTACAGACTATATGATCATCAAGCTGTTTCATCACCGTTTCACCGGTGCGGTAATTATGGATTGCCATCTCAAGAGCCTCTCGACCCATCACGGAGCAGTGCATCTTTTGGTCGGGTAGACCGCCAAGGAAATCGGCGATATCGCGGTTGGTTATCTTTTCCGCCTCCTCGATGCTCTTGCCGATCAGCATCTCAGTTAGTGCCGAGGACGAAGCGATGGCACTGGCGCATCCGAAAGTCTGAAATCTGGCTTCGCTGATTCTGCCGTTTTCATCGAGTTTGAACATCAGGGTCAGGGCATCACCGCAGGCCAGCGAGCCGACTGTGCCGCTGCCGTCCGGTTCATCGATTTTTCCCACATTCCGCGGATTCCGGAAATGATCCATCACTTTGTCGCTATAATCCCACATGGTTGTTCCTCAACTGATTCTGATCGCTTTGTTATGCCTATCTGCCTCTAAACCCGCTATCCTACCATATCCTGTTTCAGACGTTCAACTTCTTAGATAATCCTCTCGGTCAAATTATGCTGTTCCGAACTCTCAATTCGTGTTAATTTGAGAGCATGAAACTCTTTGATATTATAGTTTTGACAGCGGCTAACGAAGCGCAGGCCACCGGTTACAGAGAGCAGATTTCGTGGCGGCGCACGGTTGGTCTGCTGCCGGAGAAGACAGAGTGTGTTGTTGTTCCTGATCCAGGCGGACGTCGTGCCGGATCACTTGGGTCAACCTTCTTCGTTCTATTGGAATTGGCGCGGAGGTTGCTGAATAAAAATACGACTGCGGATTTAGCCACATTGTTCAGAGGGCACCGTATTCTGATCTGTCATTCGGGTGGCGACAGTCGACGCACGCCAGCTTACACCGCCCAGGGCAAGGTTTTCACGCCGGTGCCTGTGGGTTCAGAAACCGGCGCGCCGCTGGCGTTGTTCGATCTGATTTTACGCACACTTTCACAACTTCCCGCACCGGATGACGGGCATGTGCTGGTGACCTCCGGTGATGTGTTGCTTACATTTGATCACGCTTCCGTCGATTTTTCATCTCCGGGAATCACCGGTGTTGCCTATTACGGTTCGCAGGCACGTGGGTCACGTCACGGAGTTTATGTGCCTGAGGGTTTTAGAGGAGTCTCTGCTAGAACGGAGTCTTACAAGGTCAAAGACTTTCTGCAGAAACCGGACAATGATCTGATGCAGCTTGCGGGCGCAACCGATTCATACGGTCATGTGGCCATCGATACCGGTCTGGTGAGTTTCGGTCCCGATGTCATAGAGCGGTTCATGCGGATATGCGCAGTCGGCTTGAAGCGTGGACAGTGTTACGTGAAGAAAGGCTTGCTCGGTGATGTGATCAATGGTGATGCACCGCCGCTGGATTTGTACAAGGAGTTGCTGATGGCACTCTTGCCCTCAATGACCCAGACGGAGTATCTTCGATGTTGTGCAGGCCAAGACCACAGTGCCAGCCATCGGAGAGTCCTGCGGAAAATTTATAACGGCCTGCGCGACTGCCCCTTCAATATCAACATTTTGCCATTCTGTGATTTTTTCCACATCGGCAGCAGTCGTGAGCTGTTGACCGGATATTCACTACTCTCCCGTACGGCTCGTGAGTACGGTTTCCGCAACAACAGCGGGGCGGTTGTAGCACACACCGATGAGAGCGGAGAAGCCTTTGTCTTCAATTCATATATCAAAGCTCCTCTTGTCTCCGGGCGGGCATTGATCGAGGCGGTTCATCTGGAAAGCGGCGGAAAAATTATTCTGCAAGGTGACAATATTCTTACAGGTGTCCCGGCTGAGTGTCGTTGTGAACTGAGGCTGTCTCGTGGTGTGTGCTTGGTCTGTCTGCCAGTCGGGAACCGGCAGTGGGCGGCGATCGTTTATGGTGTGGAAGATGATTTCAAAACGGCGTTCGGTGGCGAGCAAAACTGCCTTTTTCTTAATCAGCCGGTTGAATTGTGGTTGAATCGGAACCGGATCAAGGCTGCTGAACTGTGGCGTGAGGAGAGCTCACAAGGAATTTGGAGTGCCAGATTATGGCGGACAGGAGAGATCAATGATGTTGTCGAAGAGGCACTCGAAATAGCATCAGGCGGCGGTTTCCGCAGCAACTCACGGGCACGACGGCACTCGCTGGCTGAACTTCTTCCCCGCGTGAATCACCGTCGCCTGTTGGCGGAGAGACGCGAAATCATGCGTAAAGTCGGGTTGGCCCGTATCGGTGATCGTTTGCAGGCTGATGACTCATTTCCCGCTGCAAGCATCTGTGCCGACATCCGCAGCAGAGAGGATGCCCGCAGCGTGATCAGGCAGATATCCGATCTGATCGCGACAAGCGAAGCTCATCAGCATCTTTGTAGAGCACGCATCTATAAACTTGCAGCCATGATCTACCAACAGTGGCCGAAGACCGGGGTGGCCGTCGCACGGCAAGCAGCAGATGCAAAGTGCTGCTGCGCCGCATTTTTCCGCGAGATATCCAATTCAATTGCACGCGCATATAACCCCGAAACAATTAACGCACCGGCGGCAATTCTGCATGATCAGGTGGTTTGGGTGACCACCCCGGTGCGCATCGACTTTGCCGGAGGATGGTCGGACACTCCGCCGATCTGCACCGAGCGTGGCGGGTTGGTTTTGAATGCCGCCGTTACGCTCAACGGCTTGTACCCGATTCAGGTGATGGCTAAACTGAACACCTGTTATACCATCAGGCTGACCAGTATCGATCTGGGGGAACGACGTGAGTTAAAAGAAACCGCCGAGGTACTGGATCATCATGATCCCTCCGACTGGTCGGCACTGGCCAAGGCGGCCCTGATTCTCTCCGGTATCGTTCCTGAATCAAGGGACGAATCACTCAAACAGAGGTTGTGTTTGCTCGGCGGCGGACTTGACCTCACAATTTTTTCCGCGTTGCCCAAGGGCTCCGGCATGGGTACCAGCTCTATTCTCGGAGCGGCGGTGTTGGCCTGCCTCGATCGTGTTCTGGGTAAAGCATGCTCGCTCGACCGACTAATTGCCAGGACATCACTGCTGGAGCAGCGTATGTCAACTGGCGGTGGCTGGCAAGATCAGGTCGGAGGGATACTGCCGGGCGTCAAACTGATTCGCACGGAACCGGGGGCGGCACAGAACATCACTCTGCGCTGGAGTCTACTGGAAATGGAACGCGACCCTGACCTTAAAAACCGTGTACTGCTCTACTTCACCGGACAGAAACGAATGGCTAAGAATATCCTGCAGAATGTGGTAAGCGGATATCTGGCACGTGACCCGGAGATACTCCAGACAATTGACGCCCTTAAAGACTGCGCTGTGGATGCCAAGGAGGCTCTGGATGCCAAGGATATCGAAGCTTTTTCCACCTGTATAAATCGCTATTGGCAGCTCAAAAAACGTATCGATCCCGGTTCAACTAACGCGCCGATCGAAAAACTGCTGGCCTTGGTGAAACATGAGTGCTCAGCCGCACTGCTGCCTGGCGCCGGGGGCGGCGGGTTCATCTTTATCATCGCGAAAAATGCCGCTGCCGCACAACGCATTCGTATTAAATTCACTAAGCATCCGCCCAATAAAGAGGCGCGGTTTTTTGATTTCGATATCGACCATCAAGGTTTGAAAGTCACGGTTCTTTAATTTGTGAACGCTAAAGAGAATATATGGTGCCAGGCATATCGGTTGCTGCGAGAGATCGACACTCTGCAACTGAATGATCCTGCCCGTAACATAAAAATTTTAGCGTGTCGCGAATGGCTGGCATGTCAAAGCAGCCTCCCTCGGCTCCGCGCACTTGCTGCGCTCATGAAGCCCTGGATGAGCCGACGTGAACTCTGGAATGTTCTGGTGCCTGTCGAACGTTCAGTCAGCCGTCTGCGCGTAACCGATGTTGATATCCTGCAAGATGATCTGCCGCAAAGGCGCAGTCGTGCTGAGCAGATGCCGCTGAAAATTGTTGTGGATTCATTGCGTTCAGCTTTCAACACCGGGGCTCTGTTGCGAAGTTCCGAGTGTTTCGGGGCGGATGAAGTTATCCTGTGCGGTTACACACCGGTACCCGGTCATACACAGGTCGCGAGAGCGGCCCTTGGCTGCGACAAGTTGGTCAAATGGCGTTATGGGGCTGATATCCGTGCGGTTATCCGTGAGTTGCAGGCGGCGAAGATTACCTGCTATGCGCTCGAAACCGTTGCGGATGCTCCGCTGATCGATTCGGTCGATTGGCGTTTCCCCGCCGCTTTGGTTGTGGGCAATGAACGTTTCGGACTTGACCCGGATGTTGTGCGGCTCTGCAACGGCGGAGCAGTGCGTATCCGGCTCTACGGCGCTAAAAATTCGTTGAATGTGGTCAGTGCCTTCAGTATCGCGGTCTATGAGATGCGTCGTTGTTTTGAGAAACTTTCAGGGGGTGAAGATGCGAATAGCTGTGGTTGAAGGCGACATAACAACAATCGCAGTTGATGCAATCGTTAATGCCGCCAATCAAACGCTTTTGGGTGGCGGCGGTGTTGATGGCTGTATTCACCGTAAAGCGGGGTCCGAACTGTTGACCAAGTGCATGACTCTCGGCGGATGCAGAACCGGCGATGCCAAAATAACACCCGGTTACAGACTTCCCGCAAAATATGTGATTCATACCGTGGGGCCGGTCTGGCATGGCGGAGGCAAAGGGGAGTCCGAATTGTTGGCGAGCTGTTATAGAAGGAGCTTGGAGGTTGCAGTGGAAAACGGGGTTAAGAGTATGGCTTTTCCAGGAATTTCCACCGGTGTTTATCGCTACCCAAAGGAACAGGCCTGCCGGATTGCATTGGATACAACTGTGAATTTCCTGAGCGAGCATCCGAAAATCAAGAAGGTGATCTTCGTTTGTTTCAGTTCCGGCGACTATGCGATGTATAAATCTCACGTGAGCTGTGTCCGCAACCCAGCCAGTAGCTGGTAGTTTGCTCTGCTTTAGTTGCGACCGGCTGCCAGCTCAAGTTGTTGCTAACGACCGATATGATTGTTTTGTCCTTCGGTGAATAACCCTAAAACTGGCAACCCCTTGCGGTTTGAAATTCAGAAACTTCTTCACCCAT
>CAYOQJ010000014.1:0-56985 GCA_964406095.1 uncultured Lentisphaeraceae bacterium | reverse complement strand
TATTCCAGATGAAATAACCCTGAGGCGGACGCATCAATTATTACGCCTGGTTCACAAATTCAGCACAGAATGTTAAACTTTGTCGTTCAGGCGGCAGTATCGTCTTCGCGCCTGGGTGTCCTGCTCTGGATTTTACAGATGGCAATGGGTATGTTCGTATGCCGGGAAACCGCTATATGAATGTGACTAATTTAACACTGTCGGCGTGGATAAAAAGCGACACTCTGCCCTCTCCTTGGCGCGGTTGCATCGCCGGACGAGGATATTCAGCGAATGCGACCGGGTTCGGTTTGTATCTTGAGAACAATGGAACCGCTAATTTTCAGACAAGGCAGGGTGACACTTATGTTTTGACTGCTGCCGCAAGCTACCCGTTTGACGGCAACTGGCACCATCTGGCCGGTGTGCGCGACGGAAACTTCACCCGTCTTTATATCGATGGCGAGTTGGTGGCGCAGGAGGAGGGTGAGATACCTTCGATGAGTTCAGGGCATGCATTTTGCCTCGGAGCGCGTTCAGTCAACGCTAATTTAAATTATTATTATAACGGGTCTGTTGCCGAGGTGCGGCTTTGGGATTATGCGCGCAGCACGGAAAAAATTGATAGGGAGAGATATTACAAGATGAGAGGCGATGAACCCGGGTTGATCGGATACTGGCCGTGCGACGAGGGTCTTGATGTGAGAGTTTATGACGGAACATCATCCTCTAATAATGGCATATTTGTTTCGTCGGTGGCTTGGGAGTATACCGTTGATTTTATGCGCGACCGCCCGCCGCCAGGGATTCTACTGTTTTTACACTAAAATGTTTTTAAAACAATAATCATCTAAGAGGGAGAGGAAAAGTAATGAATATAACGGCTGGGTTTATAAATAAAATTAAAAAGGGCGTGTTTTCTTCAATAGCTGTAACGATTAAATGGAAGACATGGATCCTGTTCGCCGCTGCAGGGCTGGTGCTAATCTGTTTCTGGGGCTGCGCTTCCAGACAAAAGACCGTGCGAAACGAAATGCCGAATATCGTGTTGGTGTTGTGCGACAATCTTGGATACGGTGATTTAAAGGTTTACAACCCCGAGGCGAAGCAGAACACGCCGCGCATATCTCAACTGGCATCGGAGGGTATGACTTTTCATCATGCTTATGCCGCCGCGGCAGTCTGTTCTCCCTCGCGCGCAGCCGTAATGACAGGTTGTTATCCGCGCCGGGTGGGTCTTGATCTGGCGCATAAAAGCCAGCGTCCTGTTCTTTTTCCTGTCTCGCATTTCGGGTTGAATCCCGCTGAAACCACAATGGCTGAAATCCTTAAACAACGTGGCTACGCGACAATGTGCATCGGCAAATGGCATCTCGGCGATCAGCCCGAGTTTCTGCCGACTCGCCAGGGATTTGATCAGTTCTTTGGTATACCGTACAGCGATGACATGGTCGAGAATGCTAAACGAGGCAGACCGCCGCTGCCGTTAATGCGGAATGAAAGCGTGATCGAGGCACCGGTTGATGTTAATCTGCTGACGCAAAGGAACACGCATGAGGCGCTGCGCTTTATCGAGGAAAACCGCAACCGTCCATTTTTTCTCTACTTTCCGCAGATCACACCCGGCAGCACCGGCAGCCCGCCGGTTGCTCCGGATTTCCGGGGTTTAAGCGGCAACGGCACCTGGGGCGATTCAGTGATGGAGCTGGACTGGTCGACCGGACAAATTATGGATAAGTTGAGTGAGCTCGGTTTGACCGGCAGGACACTTATCATCTGGACTAACGACAATGGCGCGCCGCAGTGGCGTCCCAATGCGTCGAATCTGCCGCTGAAGGGTGGCGCTTATTCAGTCGCCGAAGGCGGTATGCGCATGCCTTTTATCGCCCGCTGGCCGGGGGCGGTCGAGGCAGGTTCAAAGTGCATGGAGTTAATAACGCTGATGGATTTGCTGCCGACATTTACGGCGTTGTGTGCTGGCAAACTGCCGGAAAGAAAAATTGATGGAGATAACATTACGCCGCTTATGTTTGGCGAAAACGACAGTCGGTCGCCTTATGAGGCGTTTGGCTATTATTATATTGATCAGCTTCAGGCGGTGCGCTCAGGCGAGTGGAAACTCTATCTGCCGTTGCCAAACAAACGAACAAAATTCGGGGCAAAATCCGTGAATTTTGATGGAGAGCTTTATAATCTGATAACCGATCCGGTTGAGCAGAATAACCTGTTTGGGCAACGCCCCGATGTTGTTAAACGTCTGCTGGCTTTTGCTGATGATATTCGAAGTGATCTGGGGGAATTGGATGTCAAAGGCCAAAATGTGCGTCCAGTCGGATTTGTGGAAAACCCCACGCCGCGCGTGCTCAATGTACGCCGCTAAATTGGGCTTATCAGCATTCTTGGTGAACGTTATTTGGCAAACGGGTTTGCATCAAAAAGATATTAATTCTGTTGATAGTGTCCATTATTACCATTAAACATTAACTTGTGTAAAAAGATCGCGTTTAACTTCCTTTGGAAAGGGTACAACGAAAAATCATAGCGGAACTACGCACTTGCGAAGAGGATGAGTTTTAGATAAAATTACACGATGAAAATTTTTTATCTTGCTCTGATTTTTTCAGTTTTACTCATCGGCGGTTGCCGGATTCAGGACAACCGTGTACACATTGTGCGCGTTCCGGCAATGGAAAGTTTGCAGGATGTCGGAAAAATCAAGTCGGCTTTGTCATCTCTGGCAGGCGTCTCTGTTAATCGCTGCATTTTTGATCACACTAATCGGATGGTTACGGTATATTACGATTCAATGGTGGTCGCGCAAAAGAACATTGAAATCAGCATTGCCGAGGCTGGATACGATGCCAACAGCATAAAATCTGTGAAGTGAAGTACGCTGATGCAAGATGTTTTACGACAGTTTCTTGACCACATAGCGTACGAGCGCGGACTATCGGACAACACCTGTGTCGCCTATGAGCGGGACCTCTTCGATTTCATTGAATACCTGCGTGAAGACCGTTCAATAAAATCAGTCGGAAGTGTAAGGCGTGCTGATATATCCGCTTGGATGAACTCGCAACGCAAATTTGGACTCAGCGCAGCCACGCGACGACGCCATCTCTTTGCAGTCAAGGCCTTTTTCGCCTTTCTGGCCGCGGAACGGCTCATCGATACGAATGTAACCGAGTCAATTCGATCTCCGGAGACCGGCCTGCGTCTGCCGCGCTCACTGAGCGAAAAAAATATCATGGCCCTGCTGGAATCGATTTGTGGTGACAGACCGCACGATCTGCGTGATCGTGCTATGCTGGAACTCTTTTATGCCTGCGGTCTGCGTGTTTCCGAGTTGGCCGGATTGAGTCTGAATGATTTAGGAGTGGATGAAAGGTTGGTCAGATGCACTGGCAAGGGTGGTAAAAGCCGTATAGTGCCGCTAGGAACCGGCGCGTACAACGCTTTGCTACGCTATCTTGATGCGGGACGCGGCTTTTTCGCACGGGGCAATGCGGATGAGCAGAAGCTTTTTCTGACACAACGCGGTTCAGGCTTCACCCGTCAGGGAATTTTCAAAATGCTGGTTCAACGTGCCCGTAACGCACTCTTGAAAGAGCATGTTCATCCGCACATGCTGCGCCACTCGTTTGCAACCCATCTTCTGGCTAACGGCGCACCGGTGCGAGTGATTCAGGAGATGCTCGGTCATGCCGACATCGCGACTACCCAGATTTACACGCATGTCAATCACAGCCAGATTAAAGGGGTGCATGCCCGTTTTCACCCGCGACACTGATTTAGGCGTTTACACTCAGCCTGTAGTGAGATACACTGAAAAGTGTGTTTGATTCAGGATGCTGCTCTCAGCAGTTTGGTAAGAGGATTTTGTTTATGACAATTTTAGAGGTGTGTGAACTTTTGGGCGGACAGATACTTTACAGGGGAGAGGCGGCTGAAGTTGATTTCAAACATGTTGTGGCCTCCGATCTTATGAGTGACGTTCTGCTGGTTGATGATGAGGATATTCTGTTGCTTACTTCACTGGCAAGCGATCAGGTTGTGCGTACCGCCCAAATTATTGGTGCGGTCGGCATCATACTGGTCAATGGCAAATCACCGCCCTCTTCAATGGCTGAGATAGCGGAGGATCTTGGTGTAACGCTTGGTCGAAGCGATTATTCAAAGTACGAGGCCTGCATCGCCATTCACGAAGCTAATAAAAAATAAGATGCTGATTCTTCTACATGGCTGATCCCTTGAAAAACGGTGATTCCGGGCTTGCTGGCATCCGGGAGGATGTTCCCGCTAATGAACCGCTGGTTCTAATTGAAATGATTCAGCGATTGAAGGTTCGTGATGTAATGACAAGCGAATTGGCGGCTGTTGAACGCACCGATCCTCTACGGGTTGCGCAGAGTCTGATGAAGAACAAGAAAATCAGCGGAGTTCCCGTCAAAGAGGGGGGGCGCTTCCTGGGGCTGGTGAGCATCAACGATATTATTCAGGCACTCGAGGGCGGGTATATTGATGATCCCTGTCATAAACACATGTCAACCAAGTTGGTTGTGCTTGAAGATGACATGCCGCTCTCTTTTGCCCTGCGCTATTTCAATAAATATCACTATGGCCGGTTTCCGGTTATCAACCGAAAACAGCAGCTGGTCGGGATTGTCTGTCAGCGCGATATCAATCGCGCTCTTCTGATTGAATTGACCCAGGAATTCAACAGGCTTGAGAGTGAGTCGGTGAGTCACTGTGTGCCGGAAGACCCCTTTAATCTCTATGTGCTGCGTGAATTTCCTGTTGCCAAGTATGATTTTGAAAATGCCGGTAAGGCGGCAAATATGATCAGGAAGGTTCTTAAAGAGAAGAATTTTCCATTGCAAGATATCCGCCGGGTGGCAGTTGCCGCTTATGAATTGGAGATAAATCTCTGTGTACATTCGGATGGCGGTGTTCTGACATGGCGGATGTCCAAAGGCAGAGTTGAGGTAACAGCCAGTGATTCCGGACCGGGCATCGAGGATGTGGAATGGGCCTGCAAGGATGGTAATTCGACCGCCATTGAGTGGATCAGATCTTTGGGTTTTGGAGCGGGTATGGGTTTGGTAAATGTCAAACGTGTTGCCGATGAATTTGAAATTCACTCCAAACCTGGTTCAGGAACAACCGTGCGTGCGATCGTATTGGTTGAGCCTCGGAGCATAAATCACAGGTAGCATGAGCAGAGCTGACCTGCAATGAATTTAAAAATGGCTTTGTTGTAATACAACCCGGATAGCGGGTGGTCGCTCTGATTGACAAACCCGAATTCGCAGATTGTAAAAGGCCTTACAGATGATGAAACTGAATCGGATTATCAGAACGTGCAAATTGAAAAGCATGGTTGTGCGTGATGAAAAAATTGAGATCAAGGGGTTTTACACCTCTGACCTGCTCAGTGATGTTATGGCGCACTGTCCTGAGGAATCGTTGCTGATTACTGTGCAGAATCACGCCAATACCATAGCGGTTGCAACGTTGGTGGGAGTGCGTGCCATTGTAATTGTGCATGATAGAGCGGTGCCGGATGATATGCAATTGCTGGCGAAGAGAGAGAACGTTGCACTGCTGACCTCCTCGGACGACCAGTTCACCCTGAGTTACAGAATCGGCAAATTGGCCGACAATTTCGAGTAAGGAGAGCATGCGAGCGTTTATCTGTGGATTGTTTCTAGTTTTTTATATGAGTCCGGCCACGGCTGCTGTCGCAATTGTGTATGGCAACAAGTCAATACCGTCCGGTGAGCGCGGCTATGCCAGATCACTGGCGACCCATGTGCAGCGTTGGTATCGCGGTTACGGTGTTGAGTGTTGCTTGAGTGATGATCGCGATCTTAAAACCGCACTAGTCAATACCCGTCTGGCAGTGTTGGTTTACCTCTCTCAGCCCGATCTATCTGACTTGGCCCTGTTGCGCGCATTTGTTCGTCGCGGCGGTAAACTGATTGTATTCTATTCGGCATCCGATCAATTGGCTCAGCTGATGGAGATGAAATGCCTTGGTTACCAGGGTTATCGTTCAGATGGGCGCTGGTCGTCCATGCGCTTCAGCGGTGCCGATATCCCTGGTTTGCCGAAAACTGTTTCGCAGAGTTCGGCAAATTTGGTTGGTATGGCACCCCTGGCAGGTAAATCCAGGGTGATTGCCTGGTGGCATGATCGCGAAGGCAAAGCTACTGATCCGGCTTGGCTGGCCGGTCCTCACGGGTACTGGATGACTCATGTTCTGCAGGCGGATGGCGACGCAGCGGCCAAGGGTCGCATGTTGCTGGCCTTGGCTGCGACTTGCGACAGTTCATTATGGTTGCCAGCGGCAGGCAGCATTGTTGCGGATGTGGCGTTGATCGGCAGGGCTGGCGGTGCCGAGGGCCTGCTGCAAATGGCGCAATCTGTCAAATCTGCTGATCGTCGTGAAAGGGCTTTGCGTGCGGCACGGAAACTGGTGGCTGAAGAGCGACAGGTGCGCACGTTGATAAAATCCGGTGAGGGATTCAAGGCCTTTGAATCCGCAGTTGATTTTCGGTCAACTGCCTGGAACCTCTACGGCATTATGCAGTCGCCCCGCAGTGGTGAGATACGTGCTATCTGGGATCACTCCGGGTTGGGACTCTATCCGGGTAACTGGACGTTGACCTGTGAGTTGCTTAAATACGCCGGCATAACCGATTTATATGTGAATGTCGCCGGTAGCGGTTTTGCTTATTATGACAGCAAGGTCTTGCCGCGTGCCGCCGTGCTGCAGCAGCAAGGCGATCAGCTTCAGAGCTGTCTCAAAGCGGCTCGTCCGTATGGATTAAGGGTGCACGCCTGGCTGCTATGTTTCTCAACCGAAAGAGCTACACCGGCCAGGATGAAAATTTTTAAAGATAAAGGCTGGCTGTCAACCCTGCCCGACGGCAAAGTTTCACGCTGGCTTGATCCGGGTAACTCTGAAGTACACACATACCTGTTGGAAGCCGTTCAGGAGATGGCGGTTCGTTATGAAATTGCCGGTGTTCATCTGGATTTTGTGCGATATCCGGATTTTAATTCATCGCTTGGAAATGCTGTTCGTCGTCAGTTTGAGCGCGACAACTCCATTGTTGTTGCCGATTGGCCTGCTGATGTCAAGCCGGGGGGGAGATATCACCGTCGTTTCGCATCCTGGCGTGCAAAGAATATATCACTGTTTGTGAGTGCAGCTCGCAGGACATTGAGAAGAGATGCTCCTGGCACAGTGCTGTCGACCGCGGTTTTCGGCAAATATCCATCGTGTTTCGCGGCAGTTGGGCAAGACTGGGTCTCATGGCTAGATATCGATCTTGTGGATTATGTCACGCCGATGAATTACACCTCTGATCTAAATGCGTTTTCCAGCTGGGTCAAACAACAGAGTGTTAAGCGCACCCATCGTTTAAGGGTTATACCTGGTATCGGAGTAACCGCCAACGAAAGCCGTCTGAATGCCGCGCAGGTCATCGATCAGATCAATATCACCCGTCAGGCAGGTTGTGCCGGTTTCGCTCTTTTCGATCTGGATACAACCCTGCGACAGGAGATACTGCCGGTTTTGAGAATGGGTGTTACCGCTCCCTGATAACGCATTGAAAAGATTAACTGTGACACATCCGCATTGCCAGTTGCACTGCGGCAAGGAAGCTGGATCTTGATGCGCGTCCCTGCCAGGCCAGATCAAAAGCCGTGCCGTGGTCGGGTGATGTCCGCATGATCGGTAATCCGAGCGTGACATTGACCCCCTCGTCGAAGGCGACCATTTTGAAGGGGATCAATGCCTGATCGTGATACATCGCGATCCATGCGTCGTAACTTTTCCCGCCACCGATTGTCTGACAGCACGCGAAAGCGGTATCCGGCACCAATGGTCCATGAAGATCGATATTACGCTGTCGGGCAGCCACTATGGCGGGTTTGATAATCGACTGTTCTTCAATGCCGAATAATCCGTTTTCACCACCATGCGGGTTTAATCCTAGTATACCCAGACGAGGCGAAGTTACACCGATTTTTCGACAGAAATCGGCGGTCAATTCTGCCGCACGTACTATTTTCTGCTGAGTGATAAGGTGCGGAACATCCGCCAGCGCACTGTGCACGGTCACCAGCGAAACTATCATTTTGCGGCTGTAAAAAGACATGCACGGTGTGCAGCCCCCGCCACAGAGCGAAGCCAGCATCTCGGTGTGCCCCGGAAAACCAAGGCCTGCCAGATGCAACGACTCTTTATTTATCGGTGCGGTCACAAGAGCCTGAACCTGGCCCTGCAGTGCCGCTTTAGCAGCCTGCGTAATCCAATGGGCTGCCGCCCGCCCACAGATCGCCTGAGTTCTGCCGGGTTCAATATCCGCAAGTTCCGCAAAGCTTCCGTCATCAATCAGGATGTGCTCCGCATAATCGTCGGGAATCTCCTTGATTGAGGTAAAAACAGCAGGCAGCTGGCACTCAATACCGCTACGCTTGGCTATTTTGCGCAGAATATCGACACTGCCGAAAACCGCCAACCTTGCCTGTTGGGCGATGGTGGCATCGCTCAGCGTATACAGAACCAGTTCAGGACCAATACCCGCGCAGTCACCAATTGTGACGGCTATCCGTGGTTTGCAAGTTGACATATCCGTTAGTATTTCAGCAATTTATCGGCATTTTCGATGGTCAAATCTGTCTTGCAAAACAGTTATTCAACATGCTTAACACTGTTCAATGTGCCGTGGTCGTTTTGTACCCAGTCAGCACACTCAGGATCCGCACACCAGGTTCCATTGATTACAAATTTGTATTCATAGCTGCCGGGAAGCAGCAGAACAGTTGCGGAATAATTGCCGTTACGCTGCTTATCCGCCATCATTTTGGCATCGGCATCCCAATTGTTGAAGGTGCCGGCCAGATAAACCTTCAGTCCCGGTTCAGCGCGATATGTGAATGTTACCCGCCGCTTTGTAATCTTTGCCTCTTTAGCAACACTTTTTGTTGATTTTTCAGCTTTGAATGCGGTCGTTTTTCTTGTTTTATGAACATTACTGTTCTTCTTTGTTTTCATTACATATTCCTCTCAATTGCTCTGCCTAGCATTCTATGCTGAACAGTCGCAATAAGTCAAGGGGTTAAGATGTTTAGTTTTGGTTGCGCAAGTTGTAATATTAGCTCGGACACCTGAAAAAGGGGAGCAAACACCATGAATCGAAGATAAGGGTAGGGGTGCGATTCAATTTAGTTCAAGTGGCAAGACTTCGTCCCAAACATCACACTACAAGACGAGCTAAGTAAGAACCTTCAGGTTCAAAATTTGACCCTAATATGCGTGTATTGTGCTAAAAATTGATCAGATAGTCGAGGACAAAAACTCTATATGATGCTAGATTGTCTTCAAAACATTAAGGGGAATAGAAATGAAACAGATTACAATAACATTTGCCATGACGAGCACTTTGTTATGTCTGGCACTGACAGTGGCGCTGCCTTCCGCGGCACAGGATTTGAAACCGGTTCCGCCGGAGGATATTGCCGCATTAAAAGAGATTGTGCCAAAGAAGCTGCTGGCCAGCCCCGGCCATCGCCGAATACTGGTCTTCTGGCGCTGCGAGGGGTTTGTTCACGGCAAGGCGATTGAATACGGCTATGAAGCGTTCCGTCAACTGGGCGCACGGCACACTTCCTACAAGATTGATTTTTCAAAGGAGTACGCCGATCTCACAGCCACTAATCTTAAGAAGTACGACGCACTCGTACTGATGAACACGACTAGGCTTGACACTAGGAAAAACTTCACTCTGGAACAGGATTTACTCGCTTTCGTGAAGTCCGGCAAAGGTCTGACCTCGATTCATGCCGGATCTGACAATTTTTACGGGGCCGAAGCAGCCGCCGAGATGATCGGAGGTCGTTTTTGGGGCCATCCCTGGAACGCCAAAGGCTCCTGGGCCTTTACCCTTGATGAGCCGGATCATCCGTTGAACAAATCTTTCCCCGAGCCCAAATTCAAATGGAGCGATGAAATCTATCAGCAGGAGTCTCCGTTCTATAACCGCGCCAAGCTGCGGGTGTTGATCTCGCTGGATATGAGCGACGAGGCCACCGCCAAGGCGGGCGGACAGAAGCGCTCGGATGGCGACTATGCTGTCTCTTGGATACGCCCCTACGGCAAAGGCCGCGTCTTCTACACCTCTTTCGCACATGATCAGCGCGCTTTTTTGAATAAGCCGATCCTAACCCATATCATCGCGGGGTTGCAATACACCCTGGGTGATCTTAAAGTCGACGATGCCCCGGGAGGTCTTTCCGAGAGTGACTTGCAGAGTGTCAGGATGGCAGATGAAACTTCGCTTTTCTCCGCCTTTGCCCTGCTACAGGATGTTCTGCGCAACACGCACCACGAGAAGGTGCATCTCGCCAACATCGCCAAAGTGTATGCTATTCTGAGCGATGACGCAGCCACACCCTGCGGCAAACAGGCGGTGCTGCGTGCACTGATAGGGAGCGGCATTCAGTATGACCCCGTTTCCGTCGCACCAGCACTCAAAGTACGCGAAACCCGCAATTTGGCGGTCACTCTACTCGCCAATAGTGCCTCCAGTGAAGCGCGGAAAATTTTGATAGATGAACTGGTTGCCGCTAAAGGCGCCGACCAGATCAATCTGATCAACGCTATGGTTATCCGTAAAGAGAGTGACGCGATTATTCCGCTGATGCAAAGCGGCGACGATGCCGTGGCTGTTGCGGCAATCAGCGGCATCGGCCGCATTGCCGATAAAAAGTCGCTCAAAGCACTGCTTGAATTCCGCACGGAGAAGCTGAAAGATACGCATTATACCGCTCTGGCAGCCTGTATCGGCACCATGGCGGCGCACGGCGATGCCGCAGCGGTTGCGCAAACAGCACGGTCATTAGTCGACAGTGAAGCAACGCCGGACGCCGTGAAAGCGGCCTGCGCCAAGGCGCTGTTGATATCTGATCCCGCTTTCTTCGCGGAGGGAGTTTTGAGCGCCTCCGAAGGCGTGCGCGAGACCGTTGTGCGTCATGCCGATGCTGTCGATAACAAGATGCTGAGCGCCTCCCTGGAGAAGATAGGCGATGCCGCCAAAGTTGCCGTGATCACCAAACTGGCCGCGAAAAATGCCGGTGAGTGCGCGGCGGAGATTGCCGCCATGCTTGCATTCGAAAATCCCGAGGTTGTCTGTGCGGCTCTCAAGGCTCTTGGCAGAGTTGGTTCGGCGGAGCATATCCCGGCCATGTTTGCCAAGCTCGACGCGGAAGATGCCAGGGTCAAGCGGGCCGCGCGCTACTCCTTGGAGGATATGCACTTTGCGCAGACCAGCAAAGCGCTGGTCAGAGCGGCTGGCGGGAACATCGACAAGCAGAAGAGCGCTTTGAAGATAATTGGTGCCCGCATGAAGAAAAACGATCTGCATCTGGTGGGCGCGTTTTTGAAAACGGATTACTCAGGTGTACGCCAAGTGGCGTGGAAAGCGCTCGGCGGCATCTGCGACGAGAGCTCCATCGGGGAGTTGTTGGCACTGCTGCCTCAGGTGCAGGATAGCGATGTCGCTTCAGCGGCATCGGCTGTCAAAGCCGCCATCGGCAATGTCAGCGCAGATGCGCGCGTTGTGATGTTGAATGAAGCATGGAAAAACGACTCCGCACCCGCCCGGATAGCACTGATTGACGTGATGCTGCGTTACAGCGACGACCGCTATCTGCCGCTGATCAATGGGGCGATTAGCCATTCGAATCGCAAGGTGGCCGAAAGCGCCATCCGCACAATGGGAAGCTGGCCTTCGCTCGCGCCTTACGACACCCTAGTTGTTGCGCTTAAAACTGTGAAGGAACCCGAACTAAAAAAAGCAGCCTATCGCGGCGCCCTCAAATTGGCGATGGACAAGGGCGGTGCTAAGACCGCGCTCATGTGCACGGATCTTTTCAAAAATGCCCCGGTCGACAAAGAGCGCGAAACATTGGCCACCCTTTACTTCAGGGAGCACACTATTAAGCTCTTTCCGTTGCTTAAGGGGTTGTTCGATGATCCAAATTGTGGCAACGCGGCCAAGCAGTTGTATTTAAAATTTTACAACGAACAGATCAAAACGAACGCCGCCGTAGCGGTGGCGGAGCTTGATCCAAAAGGCTGGAAGGCGAGTGCCTCGCATGGTGGCAGAGATGCGGCCAAAGCTTTCGACCGTGATCCGAAATCGCGTTGGACTTCAGGCGCATCCAAAGCGGGAATGTGGTTTGCTCTGGATCTGGGTCAGAGCACCTATCTCTCTGAGATCGTGCTGGATACATCCGGGTCGGCACGCGACACCCCCAACGGCTATGAGGTGTATGTCAGCAGTGACGGAAAGAACTGGGGCGCACCTGTTACAACCGGCGATGGCAATTCAAAAAAAATCACCAACATGAAACTCGCCGCCACCGGACGCCACATCAAAATCTTAACCACAGGTTTCCGTCCCGGACTGCACTGGTCGATCCACGAGATTCACGTTAAAGCGGGGCTTGACCCCGCAACCTTGGATGAAATCAAGAAAACGATCGAATCGCTGTGATTGTAACAAATGAGAAAACACTAATTTGTATTGAGGAGAATTCAATGAAACTGACAAGAAGAAATTTTTTGCAAACGGCATCGACCGCCGCCGCTTTTAACATTGTTCCGGCAGCGGTTCTGGGACAAAACGCCCCGTCCAACCGGATTGTCATGGCTATGGTGGGAGTAGGAAGCATGGGTAAAGGCAATATGGGCTCGTTTCTGGGTATGGATGATGTCCATGTCAAGATTGTCTGCGACGTGAACACCAAGAAAATGGCGAGCGCCAAAAAGCGCGTGGACGCCCGCTATAAAAACAGCGACTGTGAAATGATCAAGGATTTCCGCGATGTATGCTCCCGCAATGACATTGACGCGATCATGATAGCCACGCCGGATCATTGGCACGCCTGCATCGGTACCTTTGCGGCGCGTAACGGCAAGGATATTTACGGCGAAAAACCTTTCACGCACGATCTGCTCGAAGGACGCGCTCTGGTTAATGCCATCAAGCACCACGGACGCGTCTGGCAGACCGGCAGTTGGCAGCGCTCCCGGAGCGAAATGCAGCGGGCCGTCGAGCTAGTGCGCAATGGACGTATCGGCAAGATCGCGCGGGTCGAGGTGGGTTTGCCGTCGGGCGGACGCGGAAAGACCTATCCGCCGAACACCCCGATTCCGGCGGAACTCGACTGGGACATGTGGCTCGGTCCGGCCCCATTCCGCAAGTTCATGGGCGTTTACGACTGGGACTGGCGCTGGGTTCTTGACTGGGGTGGCGGGCAGATGATGGACTGGATCGGACACCACGCCGACATCGCCCAGTGGGGATTGGGACGCGACCAGAGCGGTCCAGTCTCCTTTGAAGGCTACTGCCCTCTCGCCCCGCAGTACATTTACGACGCGCCTACCAGCTATCGCTACACCGGAACCTATCCCGACGGTACAACGATCACCGTCGCCGACCACAAACAGGTCAAAAACGGCACAACCTGGTACGGCGAGAACGGTGAATGGGTCTGGGTTAAACGCGGAAGTTTTGATGCATCCTCGCCTAAGATACGCGATTCGAAGATCGAGGCTGGAGAGATCCGTTTCCGTCCTGAGGGCCATCAGCGGGAGTTTATCGACTGCGTCAAAACCCGGGACACAACGCTCACGCCGGCGGAGGTTGCGCATCGCTCCGCAAGCATCGGACATCTTGGACAGATCGCCATGTTGACTGGACGCAAGATCAATTGGAACCCCGATACCGAGGAGATCATCGGCGATGCCGCGGCATCCGCAATGCTCGGGCGCACTCCACGCGGTCCGTGGACGCTGACCTGATGCGGGAAACCTAAAGGTAAGGTTTAAGTGATGAATAGGGGAAGATTATGAAAACGAAAAGAAACAATAATCGAGTTGTCGCATATACTATTCGCTTTTGTATGCCCCAATCTCTTCGCCAACACCAAGATTAACCTGGCCGTTTTCACCATCACTTATTTCTAACTTCTTCAAATGTTTAACATAAATGGTTTATTGATGTGTTTGAAATTCCAAGTTAATACAATCTTGATTTCATTTACAACAGCGCGCTATCTCGTTGCGTCAAATAAAAATGACGCAACGCGGGTAGTAACAGAACCGAGTGATTTTCTTGTTTTTTATGATAAAAGCTGAGATCATGACGCAGGAAAGAAATTTAGAATAAAACATAAGGAGAAGCTGTATGAAAAAGCTTATAACGCTGGGTCTTATTATGACCGCTGTGAGCGCATTGGCTCAGAAGCCTAATGTTCTGTTCCTCGCGGTGGATGACCTGCGTGCTGAATTGGGATGTTACGGGGTTGAGCATGTTTATTCTCCCAATATCGATTCTCTTGCCGAGCGGGCTATGCGTTTTGACAATGCCTATGTGCAATCCTCTTTCTGTAACCCCTGCCGTGCCTCTTTCCTGACCGGTCTACGTCCTGATAAGACCGGTGTTCTGGATAACAAATCGTATTTCAGAGATAATTTGCCGGATGTGCAGACGTTGCCCGAACTTTTCCGTAAAAACGGCTATTACGCCTGCAATATCGGAAAAATCTTTCACGGGCCCATGAAGATGTGCGATCCGGAGCGCTCATGGGATCGCTGTGAGTTGCCCACCACCAGCGCGATCGGACGTAAGGGTAGTGGTCGGGATATGAGCAATGGTATGTTAAAGTGGTGTAACTGGCGCGCCTGCGAGGGCGGCGACGAGGAGCAGGCCGACGGTCAGAGCGCCCGCCTAGCTGTTGAATTTCTTGAAACAGAACAGCGTAAACCATTCTTTCTGGCTGTCGGCTTTCATAAACCTCATGACCCTTTTCATGCTCCGGCAAAATATTTTGAACTCTATCCTCAAGACAAAATCAAACTCTATCGTGATCCTGACGATCTTAGTTCCGCACCGATCTTTGCTAAAATCAGAGGTTTTGCCAAGGTGTTCGACAAATTCACGGAACGCGATCGTAAAGAGTTTATGCGTGCCTATTTGGCTTGCATCAGTTTTACTGATGCCCAGATCGGCAGAGTTCTCAACGCCCTGCAATCAAGCCCGTACAGTAAAAACACCATCATTGTGTTTGTAAGTGATCATGGCTACCACCTTGGTCAGCGTAATTGGTGGAATAAAAACACTCTCTACGAACATACCTCCAGAGCTCCGCTATTGATTCACACTCCCGAGATGCGGATGGAAGGTGCCAGCTGCTCTAGCATTGTCGAATTTGTTGATATCTATCCCACGCTGGTTGAGTTGTGCGGAATATCTGCTCCGTCACACGAGCTGGACGGCCGTAGCTTTGTCGCATTGCTGGACAATCCCCGGCTGCCATTCAAAGAGACCGCCTATATGCAGTTGACACGTGGCAAGGTTGATGGACGTGCGGTGCGCGATCGACGTTATCGTTACATCGAGTTTGATCGGGGCGCAAAGGGACGCGAGCTGTTTGACCACAAAAATGATCCGGATGAATTTTATAACCTGGCTGGCAATCCGGAATACAGCGATGTCCTCAATAGGATGCGCACCCTTCTGCATAACGGTCCGCAGTGAGCAGTATAGTTCTTTCTCGACCACTTTGCCGCGTTCCGTTTTCGGGAACTGATATGACATCATCGTTTTGCGAAAAGCCTGCTACGCATCTTCAAAAACAGAGAGAGCCGATTGAAACGGTATGTAAAAAGCCCTCCTGATTCGCATCAGGAGGGCTTGCATGAAGGTTTATATATTATTTTGTTTTGTGTTGTTTGGTGAGAGATGAGGCTGATGCCTTATCCACATAAAAATCAACGCATGGGTGCAACCGAAGTGCCGAAGCGGGATTCATCTCGCTCGGTCGTTCTTCAATTGCACCTTTAATGGCTTGAGCCTTGGTAGTCCCGTAACTTAGCAAAATTATGTGTTTCGCGTCAAGTATAGTTGCAATGCCCATTGAAATTGCCTGACGAGGAACATCCCGGGGCTGTTCAAAGAATCGGGAGTTGTCTGTGATGGTCTGTTCGGTGAGATGCACAATGCGTGTACGTGAGTCAAAAGCGGAGGGCGGTTCATTGAAGCCGATATGGCCGTTGCTGCCGATACCGAGAACCTGAATGTCGATGCCACCGACCGCGGCTATCATTGCCTCATATTCCTCACATGCCTGTTCTGCATTTGTTGCCATACCGTCGGGGACATGTGTGTTGGCACTCCGGATGTTGATTTTTGAAAAGAGATTTTTGTCCATAAAGTAACGATATGAGTGGCTGTTTTCCGGCGGCAGACCCACATATTCATCCAGATTGAATGTTGTGACGCCACTGTAATCAAGACCCTCGCGACAGGCGCGGGCCATCTCGAAGTAGAGCGACAGGGGGGTGCTACCTGTTGCCAACCCTAAGACTGCGTTGGGTTTTTCTCTGATATAGCTGTTGATAAATTCGCCTGCAGCCCGGGCAGCTTGCAACTCTGTATCAAAAACTCTGATATTCATTTTTATTCCTTGTGTGCTTCTGTTGAGACCATGTTAGCAGAATTACAGTTCAGAAGCTGTAACAATAAACAGGAGATTTTAGCAAAACTCTCTTTATTGTTTTCATGTTTGCCTCTGAGCCTGTTTTGTAATAGAATAGTCATATATTTTATTGCTTACTCTCGTTTTGGAGTTTGCGATTTGTTATTTTTGAGTTCATGTGATCAGCGTGGCTCGTCAACTAATCAGGGGAAGATAGTATGAACAGACGTAATTTTCTAAAGGGTTCAGCATTGACTACGGCAGGTCTGACTCTAGCCGGCTGCGACACATTTTCCGGCGGCACATTCACTTATCCGGCGATCACTACTGCGATGGCCCCCAAGAAGCTCAAACCCAACCAGAAGCTTAACATTGGTGTCATAGGTGTAGGCGGCAAAGGCTGGAGTGACTGGAACCCAATGTTTAAGAACGGTGAAAATATTGTGGCTCTGTGTGACACCGATCGCGACCAGGTTGATCGCGGTGTTGCCGAGATCAGAAAAACCAATTCCGGTGCCGATGTCAAATGCTACAGCGACTATCGCAAGATGCTGGATGACCTGGGCAGCAAGCTGGATGCCGTAACGGTTTCCACACCCGATCACACCCATGCCGCGGCAGCGGTCCGCGCCATGAAGAATGGTTGTCACGTTTACGTGCAGAAGCCTCTTGTGCGAACAATCTGGGAGGCCCGCTATTTCGAGAAGGTTGCCAAAGAGAGCGGTGTTATCACTCAGATGGGTAATCAAGGCAGTGCCGGCGACGGGTTCCGCCGCAATGTAGAGCTGCTCAACGCCGGTATCCTGGGCAAGGTCAAAGAGGTTCATGTTTGGACCAACCGTCCGGTCTGGCCTCAGGGCTTCACCCGTCCGATCGGTTCCGATCCGGTGCCCTCAAATTTGAATTGGGATTGCTGGCTGGGCACCGCGCCGCTGCGTCCTTACAAGAAGGATATCTACCATCGCTTCAAGTGGCGTGGATTCTTTGATTTCGGAACCGGCGCATTCGGTGATATGGCCTGCCACACTATGAATTTGCCTTTCCGCGGTTTGAAACTCAAAGATGTTGTGGCGGCCAAGTGTCTTGAGATAGTGGACAAGAACGACGAGACATATCCATCCAAGAGTATCGTTAAATTGGTTTACGCTGCCCGTTGGGGTCAGCCCGAGGTTGATCTCTACTGGTATGACGGCAATCTCAAGCCTTCCGCCGAGGTGATGCCGCAGGTTATGGCCACGCTGGGAGCAGTACCCAAAACCGGTTGTCTGATTATCGGCGACAAGGGCATGCTGTGTTCCACCAACGACTATGGGCAGGAGGCCTATGTGGCCCTCAAGGGAGAGCAAAAGATGCGCTCGACCTCCAAGCACGAGGCGTTGGTTGATATTCCGCAAAGCATCGAACGTTGCAAGTCCGACCAGTATCTTGAATTTGTGAATGCGGTCAAGGGCACTGAGCATAACTACTGCGATGTCGATCACTCGGTTCCAATGCTTGAGGGCATGCTGGTGGGCTGCATCGCACAACAGGTGGTCGGCGAACTCGCATGGAACAGCCGCAAACAGCTCTTTACCGGGGGAGATGTCGCCAAGGCCAATTCCCTGTTGCGTCCGTACATCCGCAAAGGTTTCGAGTATTGAGTTAGAGCGATGTTGAATAGCGAGTAAAGCTTTTGCGATCATAAAAAAGCCGCCGGTTTCTTCGGCGGTTTTTTTTCGCCATGACTGTTTCTCTTGAAATGACGCTTGCTATACAACGATATTTTCTGTTTAAATATAGCTGTGTGTGGTCGTTCTCTGTATTGCCCGATTTCGGCCTTGATCAAGAGATGTGTGCCACGCTGTTCGGCACCCTTATGGATATAACCCTTATGGATATAACCCTTATGATAAATCTTCTTTTTTATGTTCTGCTTGCAGTTTTCTCTATTCATGCTGCAGATTTATCAATTATCGCGCTTGATCCGCTACAGGTGAAGAGTGTAGCGGCTTCATTGGCACTGAAGACCGGTCTGAATGGCAAGCCGATCAGAGTTGGCGGCCAGGAGATCAGCGAAGTGGTCACAGTTGGCGCTGGAACAGATATATGTTTCCTGTGCGGAACCTCTGAACGCTTGAAAGGGCGGGTGGCTGTGCCTGATGCCGCGGCGGGAGAGCTGACTTTTACAGTTTATGGAGACTCTCGGGTTCTCTGGACAAGCGATGTTCTGGTAGCGGGCGCCGGGTCGACACCCTTCGACATCGCATTGAGTGATGTGAAACTGATACGTCTTGCTGTTGCCGGTGACACCTCTGCCACAGGATGCTGGGTGGAAACTCACTTCTCACACAGCAACAAAGGGGTCAAACCTGAGGTTGTCTATAATCCCGAAACATACGAGAGCCTGCCGGAATGGGAGAATCCGCGCATTTTCCGGGTTGGCACCGAACCCTCAACCGCTACAATGATGGTTTACGACTCCGAAAGAAAGGCACTGCGTGCCGAATCACGCTCGGATTCATCCTGGTTTATGTCACTGGACGGTAAGTGGAAGTTTAACTGGGTCAATCATCCCGATAAGCGTATCAGGGATTTCTGCCAGCCCTGGTATTCGGTTGATCGCTGGGAAGAGATCGATGTACCGGCGTGTGTTGAGCTTTTGGGTTACGGCACACCCTTGTATAAAAATATGGGCTACTTTTTCAAGATTGATCCTCCCTACGTTATGCGGGAGCCGGAGCCGGGGTATACAACAGGTAAAGAACCCAACGCGGTCAGTTCATATCGTCGCACCTTTAAATTGCCCAAACGCTGGATCGGACGCAGAGTGTTACTGCGTTTTGACGGATTTTCTTCAGCACTGTATATATGGTTGAATGGACAATGCGTCGGCTATGCCGAGGATGGCCGACAGGGTGCCACCTTTGACCTCACTCCCTACCTGGTCAGGGGGGAGAATATTTTGGCGGTTTCGGTTTATCGACTGTGCGACGGCACCTATATGGAGGATCAAGATTTCTGGCGTCTTTCGGGCATTTACCGTCCGGTGTATCTGTGGTCGCCACCGCAGTCACATATCAACGATTTTTTTGTACAGACGCAACCGGTTGTTGCCAGCGACTACGCCGGGCGCTGGATTTTGAAGATTACCGGAGAGGTGCAGAGCCCTACCAACCGACTCAATGTCGCGGCGTCACTCTACCCTCACAGCTTCAAGGGACGCAGGCTGGTTCAACGCGATTGCGTTACCTCTGCGGATGGCTCGTTTGAAATCAATCTGGATGTCGATAACCCGCGCCTGTGGAGTGCTGAAAACCCGAATCTTTATAAGCTGGTGTTGACCCTCAGAGATCATGAAGGGCATCTGCAGGAGGCGATACCCCAGAAGGTGGGTTTTCGCATGATTCAACAACGTGACTCTCAGATATTGATCAACGGCGAGCCGGTTCTTTTCAAAGGAGTCAACCGGCACGAGATGGATCCAGACGGAGGATACACCCTGTCATATCAAAGAATGCTTGAGGACGTGTTGCTTATGAAACGGCTGAACATCAATGCCGTGCGCACCTGTCACTATCCCAATGATCCGCGCTGGTATGACCTGTGTGATGAGTACGGACTCTATGTAATGGATGAAGCGAATCTTGAAACACACGGGTTGCATGGCCGCGTGCGTAATCCGGTTATCGATCCCGCCTTCCGTAATGCCACGCTTGATCGTGAGAGTGGTATGGTCGAACGCGACAAAAATCATCCATCGATCGTGATGTGGTCGCTTGGTAACGAAAACAATGTTGATTCCGATTTCTTTGAGCAGGCTTATAATATGATCAGGGCGCGTGATCCCCACCGGCCTATTCAGAATCAGCGCAACGGTCCCGCCGATACCGAAGATCGGATGTATATGAGCGTTGCTAAATTAACCGATTACGGAGGTGATAAATCAAAAAAGGTGCCGGCGATCCTGTGCGAATACTCGCACGCTATGGGAAATTCATCCGGTAATGTCAGTGATTACTGGGATGTGATCAATCGTTACGATAATCTGCAGGGTGCTTTTGTCTGGGATTTTGTTGACCAGGGACTGCGCAAAAAGATTCCAGCTGAACTGTGCGTTGCCGGAGAGCCTAATTGGTTCTGGGCCTATGGTGGTGATTTCGATGATTTTCCCAATGGTGACAATTTCTGCTGTAACGGATTGGTTCAACCGGATCGCAGAGTGACGCCGCAAATGGCGGAGGTGCGTTACTGTTATCAGAATATCTTTGTGAACGCCAAAGAAGTGCAGGCGGGAGTTTTTACAGTCAGAAACGACTACTTTTTCACCAATCTCAAAAAATTCAGATGCTTATGGAGTTATACCGAGGATGGCAAGGTGGTTGATGAAGGCTCATTGGACGAATTGGATGTGGCGCCGCGCTCTTCGCTTGACATTAAACTTCCGGTTGCCACGATCCGTAAATCCAAAGGCCGATCACGTGTGGCCGCCTGGAATTTTAATTTTGCGCTGCGTGATGATCAGAACTGGGCGGACAAGAGGTTTATTGTGGCTACTGACCAGGTTCTTGTGCCGATTGAAAAGATAACTTCATCCTGGAACGCGGCGGAAAACAGTGTGCCGGTTGTCATCGAAAAACAAAATCACTTTGCAATCGCCGGTCGTGATTTTTCCGCTAAGATCAGCAAAGCTGACGGAGCATTGATCTCTTGGAAGGTACGTGGAGCGGAGTTGCTTAAGTCGCCGCTTGTGCCGGAGTTTTGGCGCGCTCCGACCGATAATGATCGCGGCAATAAAATGCCTGAAAGGCATGCTTGCTGGGAAAAAGCGGCGGTTAATCGCGTGGTGCTGGATTCCTTTATCCGTAACGAGCCGGATGGAAATCGCCGGATTGAAATTAAATGTGCGCTGCCGGATGCTGGACGTAGTACACTCGTGCTTAACTATACCTTCAGACATGGTGGCGATGTACGGATTGTTATGCAGCTTAATCCGAAAGGTGAAAAACTGCCATCCATCCCGCGGGTCGGGATGAAGATGCAGATTGCCCCCGAATTTGACCGCGTCACCTGGCTGGGACGTGGGCCGGGTGAAAATTACAGTGACCGCATGCGAGCCTCGTTTTTCGGTAAATATTCATTGCATGCCGACCAATTCTACTTTCCGTATGTCGAACCTCAGGAGAGTGGCAATCGCATGGATTCATTCTATGCGAAGTTTACATCCGCTGATGGCGGCGGAATAGGTGTCAGTGGAGAACCCACAATCAATTTCAATATCCAGCCTTACACAATTGAAGAGCTCTCTAGCAAAAAACATCCCTATGAACTGCTTCGTTCTGAATACCGCACCGTTCATATTGATTACGGTCAGATGGGGTTGGCTGGTGAGAACAGTTGGGGAGCGCGTCCCTGGCCGCAGCATCAGCTTGCGGCTGATCGCAGTTGGGAGTTCGCCTTTGTTCTCTCATGTCTTGATGCTGAAAAATAAATTTCAAGGAAATGATATGACGGGATTAACTTGGTTACCGATAATATTATTGAGCGCGGTTATGCTGATCGGATGCGGCGGCAATTCGCCGCGGAGTGCTCTAAAAAAAGGATTTTCAGAGTTTGAAAGGGAAAACTACTCCGAGACGATAGCTCTGCTCAACCGGGCCGCACAGGAGATTGATAATTCATCTGATCTCTATTATACACTGGGCCTGGCCTATTTGCATCTGGGCGATATGGACAAAGCACTCGACGCATTGAACAAAACCGTTGATCTGACTCCGGTTCACTGTGAAGCACTGATCTGCCTGGGTCAGATCGCGTATCATAAGAGTGAATTCGAGTACTCACGAAAATGCTATGAAACAGCGTTAAGATTATCACCGGATATCCATACTAAAGCCATTCTTTATACCTCGCTCGCATTAACAGAGAGTGGCCTTAAAAATAACGGTCTGGCACGTCTGTATCTCATCCGTGCATTGAGTTGTGATAACAGCTACGCGCCCGCCATGTATAATCTGGGCAGTGTGTATCGCGACAAATTCGGCTTTAAGGAGGAGGCACTCAACTATTTTCGTGCCTATCTTCAGTCTGCTGACAAAAGCGAAGCCCACTTTGCGAAGGCTCAGAACAATGTTACCCGACTGCAGAACAATATTAAACGAAAAACAGTCGAACGAAAAACCGGTAGCAATGTCGTCAAGGCATCCCAGGCACTTGAAGCGGCAATTGACTTTCAGGTTACACGACAATATCAGAAGGCGCTTAACTCTTATGAGACGGCACTACATGCCGATCCTGCCGCATTCAGCGCGGCATACGGTATAGCGATGATGCACCAGAAACTCAACAACAGAGTTGAGGCACTCGGTGCTTTTAAGCGGGCACTGGAGATAAACCCTGATCATCAGGACAGCTATGTGCGGGCGATCGGAATCGCTCTCGCGTTGCGCAAATATAATGAGGCCCTTGTACTTCTCGATCGCGCCATCGCCCGTAATCCGCAGTATGTTTCATGGTATGATTTGATGGCCAGAGTTCTATACGGTCAGGAAAAATATCACGAAGCTCTTAAATATGGTGAGTATTTTCTTTCGCTGATGAAACCCGGTGACGAAAGCAGAAAATCCTATGAAAAATGGGTTATGGCACTGCGTGAGGCCGGTTGAGTCGGATAGGTTGATGAGATGCTGATGAAGTTGCGACGATTTGACAGATTGGATATGCAGTTGTGGGTTTGAGTGGTTTGACAGATGAGACCCTGATGCAACGTGTTCGTGATCGCGACGATCGTAGGGCTTTTGCAGAGCTGGTGCAGCGCCATCAAAAAAAAATTCTGAACTTTTATTATCGTGCTGGCGTTCAGTATGATTGCGAGGATTTGGTGCAGAAAACTTTTCTGCGTCTTTATCGTAGCCAGGAAGGCTATCAGCCGAGTGCAAAATTAACCACCTTCCTCTTTATCATGGCACGGCAAGTGTGGATCGATGAGCTACGTAAACGCGAACGTACTTGTCGTTTGAAGCGGGAGATTACGGATAACACATGCGGCATTGCGGACTCAGCTGTTCCGCGCAGTGATGCCAGACTGGATTTGGAAAAGGCCATGCGTCAACTGCCGGAACAGATGCGGCTGGTTGTGGAACTGGGAGCATTTCAGAATTTGCCATATGCCGAAATCGCGGAGATACTTGAGATACCGATCGGTACGGTTAAATCCAGAATGTTCAATGCCTTACGCAGACTCCGCATTGCACTGGAGGAATAATGAATCTTATAACACACATTAACGAAGCTGAATCGGCGGAGGAACGCACAGCATTTAAAACTCTGGTCGAGCGGCTGCGCTGTGTAACGGAGATCGAACCCTCACCTGCTTTGAGTGCACGGATTATGAATGCGCTTGATTCCGAATCGAAAGTCTGCCGCAAAGCACCGAGGAAAAACCGCGCTTTTGATTTAAAACCCTGGTACGGTATTGCGGCGGTGGTGATGGCGGTTTTGACGCTCCTTATTTTTAGCGATTCCCTGTTGAAGCAGATGCGTCGCTCAGGTTGCTCTGTGAGCGCTCATGCGCAGTGGCTTGCGGATAATCAGGAGAGCGATGGTTCTTGGAATCCCGCACGCCACGGCGGATCTGAATTATATCAGCCAGCCCTGACGGCTCTTGCGATGCTGGCGTTGCATAAATCCGGCGATACCTTTAACTACGAGGTGCTTCGCGCCAGACGCTATTTGAAAGAAATTCAGAATCCGAATGGTTCATTTGGAATTGGTAGGGGCCGTGAACGCTTTTACAATCAGGCTATGGTTACCTATGCTCTGGCGATGACCGGCGCCGGTGATCATAATGCGGCTGTGTTGGAAAGAGCGGTTACACTGATTAAACGGGATCAGAGTGCCGCGGGAGGCTGGGATTACACTGCCGGTTCCGAAGGAAACTCTGCCATTACCGCCTGGCAGATACAGGCTTTGGCTGCGGCAGAAAAGGTCGGTGTACGTGGAACTCACGCACCTGTCAAAAAGGGGCTGCGTTGGTTGCGCGGTATGACTGACAGCAACGGAGGTGTTTCCTACAAGCGAGGCTCATCGACTCTCTCTGATACCGTGAACGCACTGACCGCCTATACCCTTCTGACAGCTGGCGAGGCCTTTCCGGAATTGAGTTCAACCGGACAGCGTATTGCTGCCTCTCTCGAGCTGGTGTCGTCAGATAAGGTCAGTGCTGATCTCTATCGCGACAGCATGAAAGTCCGTGCGTTCAAAGCGGCTGGCGCCAACGATGCCGCCGAACTGCTCAAAAATAGAATTGTCAAGTCGGGGATCGCCCCGTATCAAGATCAATGGAGTAAAATTGGTGGACGTCTATATTTCGAGTCGTTAAACTCTCTGACCGCTACATTTTAAAGCAGCCCCGCTAAACGGGATCGCCTGTCTGCCTGTTAGACAGGCAGGCAGATCAGAATCAGCGGATAGGGATTGGTGCGAGTCACAGCAAAAACGATCAGGGGGTTCACCAATAAAATGACAATTAGCATGGCACTCAGCAAAATAAGGAGCAGATGACTGAATTGTGCCAGAGTGCTGAATCCGGTGCCAGCCACGTTGCCTGCGACCAACCCCAAAATACCCAGTGGTGCGCAACGGATTACAGCTCTGACAATGTCGGAGAGCGACTCAGCCAGGTCATCGATTAAAACCATGGCCGATTGCGAACCCTTTTTCAGCGTTGTATTGCGAACAGATGCCCCGGGTATAAGTTTTCTGGTAACAATTGGTCAAGCCGACACAGCCTAGCAGTTCAAGCATCTCATCATCTTGCGGTACACACTCGATTGAACGTTGAAGATAGGTGTATTCACACCGTCTACCTGTGAACAGCTGTTCCGCCAATGGAATAATCGAATTCAAATAAAAATCAAAGACCCGCGCCAAAAGACCGGTCTGAGGACGGGAAAGTTCCAGAATAACAACTTTGCCGCCGGGACGCAGGACGCGGTGTATCTCGCGACAGCCTGCGATGATATTTTCAAAATTTCGAAGTCCGAAAGCCGACACAACAAGATCAAAGCGGTTGTCGGCGGCTGGAAGGTGCAGAGCATCACCTTTCACAAAGGTTATACGCTGTTGCACGCGGTGTTTAATCGCTTTTTTCTGCGCCAGTGCCAGCATCTCGCTTGACAGGTCAACAGCGGTAATATGTGCACTCGGCAAAGCCCGGGCAGTCATGATGGCCATATCACCGGTGCCGGTGGCCAGATCAAGCATCCGGGTGGGAGCCAATCTCTTTATGTAGTTGACGGTGTGACGGCGCCATATCGTGTCGATTCCGCAGGAGAGTATCCGGTTTGCCAGATCATAGCGTTGTGCGATTCGATCAAACACCTCTTCGATCTGAGCGGTTTTGGAGCGTTCAGGGCCGTAAGGTTTAAGCGATTCAACTTTGTGGCAGACATCGATTTTTTTTCTGTCAGAAACCATTATCACTCCTGTAAGAGCCATTGCCAGCTGAATATCAGTCAAAAAAGCCCGGGTTTGCGTAAACCCGGGCCTTTTAACTCAATCTAAGGTGTCGGTTCAGGCTTTGGGCAGTGCGGCCAGTGTTTTCAACATCTCAAAGTTCTCCCGGAACTGCGCTTCGGCCATTTTCAGCATCTCTTCGGCGTTTTCGTTGACCGACGTCAACCGTTTGAAGCGTATTTCACTGCTGGCGGTTTCGGCAAATGAGATACTCGGCTCCTTGCTGTCGAGCTGCAACGGATTTTTACCCTCGGCACGTAGGTCAGGATTATAGCGATACAGCGGGAAATGACCGCTCTGAACGGCGATCTTCTGCTGATCGAGCCCATGTGCCATAGTGATGCCGTGTGCAATACAGTGCGAGTAGGCAATCACCAAGGCCGGTCCGTCGTAGGCATCAGCTTCGGCAATAGCTTTAACCGCCGCAGCGGGATTTGCACCCAATGATATCTGTGCGACATAGATGTTTTTGTAGGTCATCGATATGGCACCCAGATTTTTCTTCATCTGCGGTTTGCCGGAAGCTGCGAATTTAGCAATGGCACCTAGCGGTGTCGATTTAGATGCCTGGCCGCCGGTATTTGAGTAAACCTCGGTGTCCAGTACAAGCATCTTGATGTTGCGTCCCGAGGCCAGTACGTGATCCAGTCCGCCATAGCCGATGTCATAGGCCCAGCCGTCACCACCAAGCACCCAGACCGATTTTCTGATCAGATAGTCGGCTATGGAAAGCAGGTTTTTGAGCGAGGCGCAATCGTCGCAAGCATCACTGATTTGCTTGGCACTCGTTTTAAGTTTGGCTACCAGAGAACGCATCTCTTCGATCCCTTCAGGGTTGCTTTGATCAACGCTGAGTATCGTCTGGGCCAGCTCTTTAAACTTAGCATCACTCTTGTCATCGGCAATGACACTTGCCAGAATCTCCTTCGCGTATTCCTGGAGTTTGTCGGCTGTCAGACGCATGCCGAAGCCGAACTCGGCGTTGTCTTCGAAGAGCGAATTGCTCCAAGCCGGACCGCGTCCATCAGCACGCACACAGTATGGTGTGGTGGGCAGGTTGCCGCCGTAGATAGAAGAGCAGCCGGTCGCGTTGGCAATCAACAGCCGGTCGCCGACCAGCTGAGTCAGCAATTTTACGTAGGGTGTTTCGCCGCACCCGGCACAGGCACCGGAAAATTCGAAGAGCGGACGTTTAAGTTGACTCCCTTGAATGGTTACAGGGTTGATTTTGCTGATGTCGGCCTCAGGGATATTGAGGAAGAATTCGAAGTTTTCCGCCTCAGCGCTCCGCAGCGGAATCTGCTCTGTCATATTGATAGCTTTACGTCCTTCAACCTCCTTGTTTTTGGCCGGACAGCGCTCCACACAAAGTCCGCACCCGGTGCAATCCTCCGGAGCGCACTGGATTGTATATTTGTAACCCGGATAGGCTTTGGAAAGCATACCTTTGACATCGGCCGATTTGAAGGTTTCCGGTGCGTTTTCCAGCTGTTCGGGAGCATAGACCTTGCCACGGATGGCGGCGTGCGGACAGACCAGTGAACACTGCATACACTGAATGCAGACATCGGGATCCCAGGCCGGAATTGAGAGTGCTATGTTGCGCTTCTCCCATTGAGTAGTCGCGGTCGGCCAGGTTCCGTCATCGGGAATGGCGGAAACTGGCAGCTCGTCACCCTGCTGTGTCATGATTTTAGCAGTTACGTTCTTTACGAATTCAGGGGCCCTGTCGGAAACCACCGCCGGCTTTTTAACTTTGCCTGCGGGCTTGTCAGGATAATCGACTTTGACAACTGCGCTGGCGGCCGCGTCGATCGCGTTCCAGTTCATTTTGACCACAGTATCACCCTTTTTACCGTATGTTTTTTTGGCGGCATCTTTGAGTGCTTTGATTGCAGCTTCCGCCGGAATTATACCGGAGATTTTAAAGAATGCGGTTTGCATCAGAGTGTTGATACGTCCGCCGAGTTTCAGTTCCAAATCAAGTTTGTGGGCATTGACAATGTAGAATTGGAGTTTTTTGTCGATAATCTGTTCAGCCACCTCATCCGGCAGGTGTTCCCAGACCTGATCAGCATCAAAGGGCGATGCCAGTAGGAAAGTTCCGCCCTCTTTGATTGTAGCCAGCATATCATACTTCTCCAGGAAAGAGAACTGGTGGCAGGCTACAAAATCGGGGTGTGTGCAAAGATAGGGGCTACGGATCAGTTTAGGTCCGAAACGCAGATGAGAAACGGTGATTGCTCCCGCTTTCTTGGAATCATAAACAAAATAGCCCTGAGCATAATTTTCGGTGTCAGTCCCAATAATTTTGATCGAATTTTTATTGGCGCCAACGGTTCCGTCAGAGCCCAGTCCGTAAAACATGCACTCCTTGCGACCTTGTGCATCAAGGGTGAATTCACGCGGAGTTTCCAGACTCAGACCGGTAACATCATCGGTGATGTTGACCGTAAAATTGTTTTTCGGTTTTTCCGAGGCAGCGTTGTTGAAAACCGCTTTGACATTAGCCGGTGTGAAATCTTTGGAACCCAAACCGTAACGACCGCCGTAGGTGGGAATCCAGTGCGGAACATTGATCAGTTTGTCCTGCATGCCGACACCGATTGCGGTACGAACATCAGTGTAAAGCGGTTCGCCTACTCCGCCGGGCTCTTTGGTGCGATCCAGCACCGTCAGGGTTTTGGTGGTCTCCGGCAATGCCAGAGCGAAGGATTTGATGCAGAAGGGACGATACAGCCGTACCTTGATCACACCCACCTTTTGGCCGGCGGCCACAAGTTGCTCCACGGTTTCATGCACGGTTTCGGCACCTGAGCCCATGATAACAACCACATGCTCGGCATCCGGTGCGCCGACATAGTCGAAAAGCTTGTATTGACGTCCGGTTAACTGTGCAAATTTATCCATATATTTTTGCACAATCTGCGGACAGGTGTCATAGTATTTGTTGACCGTTTCGCGACCCTGGAAGAAGATGTCGGGATTTTGAGCGGTGCCACGCAGCGATGGTTTCTCGGGGTCGAGTGCACGGGCGCGATGTGCCGCCACCAGCTCATCGTCGATCATGGCGCGCACGGTTTCATTGCTGACATCATCAATTTTTTGCACCTCGTGTGACGTACGAAAGCCGTCAAAAAAATGCAGGAAGGGTACGCGGGCTTCCAGAGTTGCGGCATGGCTGATCGTTGCCAAATCCATTACCTCCTGGACACTGTTGGATGCCATCATGGCAAAACCGGTCTGGCGGCAGGCCATCACATCACTGTGGTCACCGAAAATCGAGAGTCCTTGGCAGGCCAGTGAGCGTGCGCTGACATGAAAAACGGTCGGTGTCAGCTCACCGGCTATCTTGTACATGTTCGGGATCATCAGCAACAGACCCTGCGAGGCAGTGAAGGTGGTTGTCAATGCGCCGGTTGTCAGAGCGCCGTGTACCGCGCCGGATGCGCCGCCTTCAGACTGCAGCTCCGCGACGTGCGGAACAGTTCCCCAGATGTTTTTCATCCCTTTGGAGGCCCAATCGTCGTTCCACTCACCCATCGATGATGAGGGGGTGATCGGATAAATAGCAGCCACTTCACTGCAGGCAAACGCAATTTGCGCGGCGGCCTGATTGCCGTCCAGCATAATTTTTTTTGACATCTTATATCTCCTTGGTGTTAAAAAACCGACAGGCGCATGCAGATTCTTCTGATGCGCCTGAAATCATATTATTTCTGCAATGCCACGCGGAGCTCGTCAAGGTGTCCAGCGGAACCGAGCAGAACATTCTTCTCCGCGATGAATTTGGCGTACTCCGGCATAAATACCTTGCCGGGACCGCGTAAATCGAACTGATCAGGGTGGTCACGGAAGAATTCACGGTGTACCCGGCACCAGACGAGACGGCCGTCGGTGTCGATATTGATCTTGGTCACGCCGAGTTTGGCAGCCCCCAGAAACTGGCTGGCATCAACTCCGCTGGCTCCCTTGATATCACCGCCAGCTTCGTTGATGCGCCTGACCTCTTCCGGCGGTACGGATGATGAACCGTGCATCACCAGCGGAAATCCGGGCAGACGTTTCTGAATCTCCTCCAGAATATCGAAACGCAGCTTTTGATCGCCGGAGAATTTGAATGCGCCATGCGATGTGCCGATCGCGCAGGCCAGAGAATCACAGTCGGTCTGCTTGACAAAATACTCGGCCTCTTCTGGCTGGGTGTAAACATGCTCGGCGGCGACGACATCCTCTTCAACCCCTTTGAGCAGTCCCAGTTCTGCTTCAACTACCAGACCTTTAGCATGTGCTGCATCCACAACACGCTTGGTGATTTCAATATTCTTTTCAATTTCGTAGTGCGATGCATCGATCATTACCGAGCTGTACACCCCCGAGTCGATGCAGTCCATACAGGTCTCTTCATCGCCATGATCCAAATGCACGGCAAAAACCGCTTCGGGGAAAATCTCGGCGGCTGTCTGCATCAGCGCTTCCAGCATACGCTTGTGTGTGTAGGAACGGGCACCCTTGGAGAGCTGCACGATAAAGGGTGCTTTACTTTCGACGTTGCCTTTGAACAAGCCCATTGTCTGTTCAAGGTTGTTGATGTTGTAAGCGCCGATAGCATATTTGCCATAAGCCTGCTGGAATAGTTCTTTTGTGGTGACAATCATGGTTGGCTCCAGTGTTTAAGTGTTAAATGCCTTTGAAAATCGGGTATAAATCCGCGTTTCTGCAAATGATGGTTTCTTATTATACATATCCCGGCCTCCTTTCACAAGGGCAAATGGGGAAGATGTCGGGTGAATAATTCCGCCGCAGTTCTGCTCCGTTTTTACGCATTTTGCGGAAGGGAATTTCGGCTCAGTTACGTAACTAGAGTTTATTTTTTGGCGGCGCAAAAAACCTCGAACTTGTCAGAATTCGCTCATTATTGTAAGTTGTATACCCAGGGGAGGAAGAAGATGATAGGATTTAAAATTACACGGGTATTATTGATCGGGGCTGTATGCTCTCCTTTGTTCGTTTTCGGTGATCTCAAGGTGGACGATTCTCCTGCCAAACCGGGTTTCTGGGGATTCCGTCCTGCTGATGAAGAGGTGATTCAGGTGACGCCGCCGGGATTTAGCTGGCGTCCGCAATCCAAAGCGGATGAATACGAAGTGCAGGTTGCGCGCAGTTCTGATTTCAGTGTGATAACCTATGGTGCTGATGGCATTACAATGAGTGTACACTGTCCGCCGCAGGTGCTGGAGAGAGGAAAATGGTTCTGGCGTTTCCGTTTTAAAGCGGACGGAAAGTGGTCGGCATGGAGCAAAACACGCAGTTTCTCAATCGCCGAGGATGCCCGTGCCATGCCGTTGCCGGAGAGGCAGGAGCTGCTCGGCAGAATTCCCGCATCACATCCGCGTTTGTTTGTCAGACCTGAACAGATGGATGAACTACGCAGCAGGGCACAAGGCGACCTTACAGACTTATACAAAGAGAGGCTCCGCAAAGCGGATAATCTTTTAAAGAAGCTGCCATCAACCGATGAGCCTCCGAAATACGGCCGTGAGATTGTAAAGAACAGCGATGAGTGGCGTACAATCTGGTGGGGTAACCGCAGGCTAGTGCAACGGACTCTGGGTGCCGCGGCTGAATTGGGTTTTGTCTGGCAGCTCAGTAAAGAGGATAAGTATGGTCAGGCGGCCCGCCGGATTCTGATGGAATGCGCCAAATGGGATCCTAAAGGTTCAACCGGTTTCCGTTATAACGATGAGGCCGGTATGCCTTACAACTACTTTTTTAGCCGCACCTATACCTTCATAAATGAGCTGCTCTCCGAAAGCGAGCGTCAGAAATGTCGCGAGGTCATGAAGGTACGGGGCGATGAGATGTACAGTCGTCTCTATCCGCGTCATATCTGGCGGCCCTACGGCAGTCACTCCAACCGGGCCTGGCATTTTCTTGGTGAGATCGGCATCGCCTTTTATGATGAAATTCCGGCTGCGGAAGAGTGGGTCTGGTTCGCGGCAAATGTTTTTGCCAACCTCTATCCGGTCTGGAACGACAGCGATGGCGGCTGGCATGAGGGCATGGCCTACTGGGCGAGTTACATCAGCCGGTTTACCTGGTGGGCCGATATTATGAAGGCGGCTTTTGGTGTTGATGCCTTTGATAAACCCTATTTTTCGCAGTGCGGTTACTTTCCGATGTACGCTGTGCCGCCGGGCACAAAGTCCGGAGGCTTCGGTGACTGCACAACCGCATTTAAATCGAAAAACTGCGCACGGCTGGTCTCGGTGCTGGCGGCCCAGGCCGCCAATCCCTATTGGAGCTGGTTTGCACAGGAGCATGGTGTCAAGGATTTCGGCGGAGGTTACATTGGTTTTCTGCGTTCCAGTCTGCCGAAAATCGAAGCGAAAAAACCGGATAATTTGCCGCAATCCATTGTTTTCAGAGGTGTTGGCCAAGCCTATCTCAATACCGATTTAACCAGTGCCGCCAACAATATACAGATCCATTTTAAATCAAGTCCCTTTGGTACAGTCAGTCACGGCTACAATTCACAGAACTCGTTTCTGCTCTATGTGGGCGGCGAGCGTTTGTTTTTGCGCTCAGGCCGTCGCGACAGCTATGGCACCGCGCATCACAAAAACTGGATGTGGCACACCAAAAGTGACAACTGCATAACAGTCAACGGCGAGAGCCAGTTGCGTCACAGTCCTTATGGTGCTGGCAGAATCGTAGAATTTAAAACCGACTCTGATTTCGACTACCTGGTGGGCGATGCCTCTCAGGCATATGCCGCGCACATAAAACGCTTTACGCGTCGCATACTCTTTGTCAAACCGGAGGTTGTTGTGATCTGGGATTCACTCGAAGCACCTGAACCAAGCACTTTCGAATGGCGGCTGCATACGGGTAATGCAATGAAGATCAACGGACAGCATGATATCCTGGCGACCAATCGCATGGGGGGGTGCAAGGTCGATTTTCTCTATCCAGCCGACCTCAGGATTTCGCAAACAGATAAATTTGATCCACCGCCCCGACCGCGCGTCAAACTGCTAGAACACCATCTTACCGCCGCTACGTCTGAGCCAGATGCAACTCAGGATTTCGTGACTGTTTTGCGTCCATCCCTGAAAGGTCAGCGTACAGAGGGCAAGTGTGGTTTGGAACTAACCGCTTCAGTTTACAGGTTGTGGGTGCCCCTGCGCAATGGCGGTCAGGCGATGATTTATCTGAATTCAAAACCGAAAAGCCCGTTGGAGATCAACGGCAAGCAATACACAACCGAGGCTGCGGCGGTTATACTGGATGCAAATAATCAGCTTGTGCGGGAGTGGAGCGCGAAGATGAACTGAATATTCATCTGTTTGACCTCTTTGCTTTTATCCTGTATCATGTCGACTCATGAAGATTGGTCAGGACATCTTTCGCAATGTGGTCAGACGGTCAATAGATTCAATGCCGCTGCGACGTGAACTGCTGACAGCTCGGCATTTTATTGCCGGTGGTGGACGACAGATCAAAGTCGGGATGGCAGTTGGTTTCGCCAGTGCCGGGATTAATCGTATCTTCGCTCAGCTCGGCGGTTATTGGGTCAGTGCGGAATTTACCAGGGAAGTTCGTGAACTGATTGCATCGGTGCTGGGTGATGATCAGGTGGTCACTCTTGGTAAAGGCGGACAGATTCCCTTTGAGAGCAAACAGTTTGATACCGTGGTGGTCTCGGGTGCCTGTATCTTTTATCAGGGCGTCACACTTGCTGAACTTGTGCAGGAGTGTCATCGGGTACTTGATAACGGCGGACTTCTGGTACTTACGCTGCCACGCCGCAAACTGATCGGGTTGGCGCGCTGCTTCGGCGGAGCACGCGGTAGAATTGAACGTGAGATGTGTTGCTCGGAAAAAGATGTTTTCGAATTGTTGCGACGTGGTTTTGACGTTCTCGGTTTCAAGGGGCAGTCGCACTTTTTTGTGCAGTTAGCCACAGAGAAACTCGAGAAAAGAGGGTTGGCCGGAGATGCCGACCTGCCGGGCTGGGTTGTGCGACTTATCTATGGTTGCGCCGCTTTGCTTGATCTTCCTCTGGTCATCACCCGGAATTACAACATTGTAGTCTGTGCACGTCGTAAAGGATGGCGTGGCAGAAAAGGGGGGCTGATCAATGACCATACCGCGGTTGTGTCGAACGCGCTGTTCTTTGAGCATAAAAAAATGCGTAATACCTTCTCTCTGACACGCTTTAAAAATCAGGATTGATCTATGCCGGTGCTATTTTTTCTCCAGCTGATTTTCCACCGGTTTCAGAGTGGCTTGATGTGCTTCTCTGATGCGGTTGATGTCGGCAATGATTTCAGGATTTTCATCTGCGATGTCATAGTTTTCGCCCGGATCCAGATCCAGATTGTAAAGCAGTGGCTTTTCGTGGTCTATCCGATCGTTCTTGTAGCCTGACCGTGTTGAATAGTGTAGCTTGTAACTGCCGTGACGTATTGCGAACAGCTCGACCCCTCGGTAGAAAAACATCGCTTTGCGCGGACTGGGTGCGCCGTGCAACAGAGTTGCGGAAAGATCATAACTGTCGCGCTGTTCTTCAATCAGTTCGGCACCGGTCAGAGATGCCAGCGTAGCTTTGATATCGAGTGTACTGCCCAGATCATGCACTATGCCGGGTTTAATGCTCCCCGGCCACCAGAAGATCGTCGGTTCCCGCATGCCGCCCTCCCAGGTGCTACCCTTGCCGCCGCGTAATGGACCGGCTATGCCGCCAAGCGTTTTGAAGTGTGTCCAGGGACCGTTGTCGGAGGTGAAAAGAACCAGGGTGTTCTCGGCAATTCCCTCGTCGCGCAAGGTTCTCAATACCTCGCCAACCGACCAGTCGATCTCTTCAATCACATCGCCGTAGATTCCGGCTGTACTGCGGTTTTTGAATTTTTCGGAACGGAACAGCGGAACATGCGGCATACTGTGGGCCAGATAGAGAAAAAAAGGTCTCTCCTTGTGTGCTCGAATGAATTCAATGGCCCTCTCGGTGTAAGTTTTTGTCAGCAGCTCTTGATCAGGCGAGCGCATCAGGATTTTTTCACCTTCCATCAACGGCACATTCCAGTATTCACTTTTAGGGTTCTGCCAGTGATCTCCACGTCCGTTTGCGGCATTGACCTCTTTTATCCTCGTGTGGTCAGCGTCCATATCGTTGCTGTAGGGAATGCCGTACCAGCTGTCGAAGCCATTGTTAGTCGGCAGATACTGCGGCAGATGGCCCAGGTGCCACTTGCCGACCATACCGGTGGCGTAGCCGTTGGATTTCAGCATCTCCGCCAGAGTATGCTCTTTTTCAGGCAAACCGCCCTTGGAGTCCGGGAACAGAACGCGCCGCTTACTGGAACACATGCCGCTGCGTACCGGCAGGCGTCCGGTCATCAAGCCCGCCCGGCTGGGTGTGCAGACACAGGCTGCTACGTAAAAACTGCTCCATTTCTGGCCTTCAGTGGCCATCCGATCCAGATTCGGCGTCCGTAATGATGGGTGACCGTTGCAACTCATGTCACCGTAACCCATATCATCGGTGAAGATAATTACAACGTTCGGTTTTGCCCGGGCAAGACCGCATGAACAGATTACGAGTGACACCAGTGAGATCAGAGTTGATTTACACATGTTTCCTTCCTTTGGCTTATCGCATTAACACCATGAGATGTACGACACACGGGAACACTTATACAGAAATTTTCAGATGTTATCAACGGTTATAATTCAGGCATTGATATTCTCCAGCTTAAACAATGAATATGCCAGTGCCTTGCCCATCGTGTTGGAGTTGACGCTGCGCAAGCGATCCATAATTTATAAATTTTTTGATTGTCATTGTGCCAAATTTAAGATAAGTTGCCGTTACTATTAAGGTTCGGTTGATTATTATGTTCATGTGTTAATTTCACCGGGCTGAATTATGGCAATCAAGGAGAGAGCTAATGAAAAAATTGTTTGTAGTGTTACTAACTTTAAGCGCGAATTTCGCGCTACTGGCCACTGACGGTTAGTGGAGTGCCATTACAGACGGTGATTGGAGTGACTCATCGAACTGGAACGGCGGCATAATCGCATCCGGTTCGACATATTCCGCCACGTTCAATACCGTTGGTAGCGGTGTGATAACCGTCAACAACGATTATTCAACTCTGTCGCTCGCACGCATCGAACTCGGCGGTGGCGGTTTCATTTTGACCGGTAACACCCTGTTGCTTGATGCCGCCGCCGAAATTGAGTTGACCGCCGCCGATCATACGATCGCCGCACCGTTGACTCTGAACGGCAATCTTAATTTTAATCTCGCATCGGGACTGACCCTCGAACAGAGCGGCGTGTTATCCGGTGATGGAGGGCTTATGCTCAATGGCGGTAACTTGGTTCTTTCGGCTTCGGCTAACAGCTATACCGGAGCGACCCTCTTCACCCGCGGCACCCTTCGTTTCAGTGATCCTGCTCAGCTCGGTTCCAGTAATGAAGACCCTTCCAATCTGGTGTTAGGTGACGGCACATTGCACTACACCGGCAGCGGGGATACCATGAGTCGCGGATTGACCATCGATGCCGCTCCGACCACCTTTGACAAGGCTTCCGCTATCCGTGTGGATGGTGATCTCGAAATCAGTGGTGCTTTCAACGCGCTCTCCGGAGCCACAATTAAAACCGGGCCCGGTACTCTGCACCTGACCTATCTCGGTGAGCATGTGGTCAATCAAGGTTTGCAGAGTGTCGAACGTAACACCAATATCACTTATGATGCCGACGGCAGTGCCGGCAGCGCAGGCTTCGCCTCTTTCACCTTGGAGCAGGGAGACATGATTATCTCCGGTGCTGACCAGTTGGCAACGTTTAATGGCGATGCTTTCATCGGAGCACATACGCTTTATTCACCGGAGTTTATTGTCTCGAATACCACTGTTCACAGTTTGGGTGGCTGGTGGAGTGTCGGGCGCGGAACCGGCACAACCGCAGATCCACAGTCGCCCGCCATAAAACTGCTCGATGGCACCTATATGAATATTCAGGGCTCCGGGCTGGTGCTGGGCAATGCCGAGGGCAACAATGATTATCTCTGTTATCCAAAGTTGCTGGTGGACAACAGTCATCTCAAGATCGATAAACTCGCGTTTATTAGTGAAAACAGCAATGCGCACCCGACGATTATGGTTACCAACAACGCCCACTTTGAGAACAGCTCTGAAAATTTCAATCAAGGACTCGATCTATCTAAAAACGGTGGCGACACCTTGATGACCGTCACCGATAACTCTATTCTCTCCGCCTACTATCTAGCGGTCAATCAAAATGCCAATCTGATTGTTGAAAAGGGTTCTGAGGCTCGGTTGCATCAGACCTATAGCGCCATGCCAAACCGCATCAACGGCAATCTTTACTTTGACGATGCTACGCTGCGACCCTACATTGATGCCCTGGCGCCGAACTGGCTGATGGGAATGCCCGCAGTCAATGTGCGTTCAGGTGGCTTGACGATTGATGTTGATAAATACGCTTTTCTCGAACCTAAGCTGATTGAAGATGCCACCGACAGCGGTGGCGCCGTGTTGAAAACCGGTAACGGAATTCTTGCTATGCGTCTGCCAGAGTGCGATTTTGAGGTGCAAGCCGGTGCGCTTGCCCTGCCTTACGATGATCCGTTGATCACCACTAAAGATGTCGGAACGATATCAACCGCAATTGGCACAACGCTTGCGGTCTCAGGTCAGCGCGCTCTGGCCGGAGTGACTTTGCCATCTGGAACCGCGTTAAATCTGAGATCGCACTCCTTGAGTCAGTTTAAAAAAGCTTGGAAACTTACAACTGTGGCGGGTAATTCGATCGTGCGCGGAGACGGTCTGTTGTAGCTTTGCGATAATGCCGGAGGACGGACGGTCGCTTACCTTTATGAAAAACAGGAGATGACGGGAGCCTGGTCTGCGGAGTTTGGTTATTATGGATTTTCAACTTATTCCAATCCTGCTGATGGTATTTCTTTCATTATTCATAACGATCCACGCGGTCTCAATGCTGTTGGCGGAGGTGCCGACTATCTGAGCTATTCGGGGCCGTCTGATATTGCGATTAGCAACTCGGTCGCGGTGGGTATCGATGTGTTCAATAAATATATGCGTCTGGGTGTCAATGGAAGCTGGGTCGACCAGATTCCTTTCAGTTCCGATATGCCGCATCTGACACTGTTGAATGACAAGGTGCGTTGCAGAGTTGCTTATGACGGTATTGGGACTTTAACCGTCAAACTCTCGCATCCGCAGTTCGGGTTTCTGACCAAAGCCTTTGATGTCGATATAGCACAGGTGCTCGAAACAGACGATGCTTATGTCGGCTTCGGCTGCGGCACCGGCGGTTCCAAAGGTCAGCATATGATCGGCGGATTCACACTCGATAATGGCGGAGGCGGTTATCTGCCGGATTATGCGGTGTTGGATGGAACGGCAAGTATCAGCAGCGGTAATCTCGCCGTGACACTCGGAGCCTCACAGGAGCAGCGCGGTTATCAGATGGAGTCGCTCAGCTATGCCGATCAGGCAGAGTTGGAAATTATCTCCGCGACTGTTTCCAACGCGCAGCCTGAACTATCCCTGGCTGATCAGGATAGCTGGAAGTTGCTTGGTGAGGCGCACTGGCTGCCGGACGGGCGTCTGGCCAACTCAGTCAAGGTTAGCGATGGTCAGGGCTCGTCATATACCTACGACAGTTTTGATCTGCTCAGTCGCTCTTGGCAGTTAAGCTTCTCTTTCGACATGGGTGATCGCACGCCGACCGCGGCTGATGCCCTGCATCTGTTTATGATGAAAGATGATCCTGCCGAGCGTTCGAATATCGGTCCTCCCGGCGATGCCTGTCGCTTTGAATGGCGCTATTATTACAATGCGCCTGAACATCCGACTATTCTGCGCATTTATACCAATTCAGTGCAGGATTTGGTGGTACCCGATATGGCACCGATTGATCTGCAGGTGGATAATACTGCGCAGATGACACTTAGCTATGACAGACCCTCCGATACCATGACCATCCGCACCGAGAGTGACGCGGGAGTTTACACTCATGTCGTCACAAATTTCAATTTGCCATCCACTCTGTATAACAGCGATGTTTACATTGGTTTCTGGGGTTCGGTCGGGGGTGCCCAGTGCGAGAATATCGTTGGTGATCTCTCTTTGATTTATACCGATGGCGAAGATGCTGAAAACGGAGCTACTCACTATCTGGCATTCAATGAGTTGAACGGCAGCGGCACACTGATTAAAAGCGGCAGCGGTGCGCTGGCACTGCCGGGCGATGTCGACGATACAACCAGCAACGCGGTGATTGAGGTGCGCGAAGGCGGTGTTGTGCTGGCCAAGCGCTCTCTTGAGTCCGCTGCACTCGGTGGCGGTGTGCGTGGTGACTGGATCAGCGGCTATCTCGGTGAGTGGGGCAAAAATGGTTCTTTCCAAGTCAGTCCGGCTTCAACCGGCGCCCGTTCCACAGCTCATTACGGACGACGAATTTGCGTCAGCCGTGCCTGGACAATCGGGTATGACTTCTTTATGGATGACAAGAGCAACAGTCCGGCTGATGCCTACTGCATCTTTGTGCACAATGATCCGCGCGGCGTGATGGCGCTGGGGGCCGGAACAGGTAATGCCGGTTACGGTGGCAGTGATGATGGCATCAGAAATTCATTGGCGATGCGCTGGTATTTTTATCAGGGTAACACTGGTGGACTGCCTAACACGACTGAGATTGGATGGGACGGTATTTTTAAAGCTGTGACACGCCAGAGTTTCGATCCAATTCGCTTGGCTAACGGCGTTACACGCACTGTGATCAGTTATGACCCGGTTGTCGGCACACTGCGCAGTGTGCTCTCCAACGGCGGCAGTGTCGTAACCAATACATACACCGATGTTGACATCGCCGCGCAGGTTGGCGGCGATTACGCTTGGCTCGGTTTCGGCGGTGGTAGCGGCGGTCAGTTCTGTGATATGTGCATCAATAACCTGAGTATGACTTATCATGAGGATGTGCCAGACCCAACCGATCAGAGTGACTACCTGGCGGAACTGATTGTGCCAGCTGCGACTGCGGCTCCGGTTTATCTGCATCGTACAGTGGATCGTGAGTTGAATTATCAGATTGGTAAAGTGACACTTAACGATGGTGCCACACTGAAGGTCGATTACGCGCATGATAGCGCGAAAACTGCTCCAGCTACACTGGTCGCCCGCGAAATAAACTTCCAGAGTGTCGGCACTATCGATGTGCAGAGCGGTGCGCGCTGTGCGCTGCTGAATGGCAGTGGTGTCGATCTTGTTAAAATGGGCGGAGGCTCTCTTGTGTTTGCTCCGACTGACATTCAACCGCTGAGTTACAGTGGTTCAACCACTCTGATTGAGGGAACCCTGTTGCTGGGCGGCGCCTATCTGCCGGAGAGTACCGCTCTGGCCGTCACCAACGGAGCCACGCTCGGTCTCCAGTTCACCGGCAAGCAGTATGTCGACACTCTGACGGTTGACGGTGTAGAATGTAACGGCGGACTTTACAGTGCCTCGAACACAAGCTGGATTGAAGGTAGCGGTCTGCTGGTTGTGCGCAATCCCGCCCCCGGAACATTGACTATTATCAGATGATCGGACAGAGATTTTAAGACATTAGGAAAATGCGCGTTCGTAACTCCGGTTTTAAACGGATTTACGAGCGCGCAATGCCGCTATGAATCTTTTTTATTCGATTGTTTGAGGCAGATCGCCCGGACGCAACTCGGTTATCTTGGTAAGGGTGAAGTTGCGCCAGTGTGCCGTTGTCTCGTAGGTTGCAAGCCCCATGGGAATAGTCTCTTCAATCTCGCCGGAACGCAAACTCAAACGACGTGGATCGTCATACTCGATACGGGCGGTGTAAAGGTCTTCGTTGAGTGTAATCTGAATCACACCCGGCGTTACACGCACCCTTAATTTATACCAGCGGTTATTCTGCAGATTTATTCCCTCGGCCCACTGGTTGTTGGCGGCATCATTGCCGTCAAAGGATGAAAGACCACATAGACCTCCACCCCAGCCGCCGATGATCACAGTGCAGTAACTTGACTCAACCGGGATGGTCAGACCTATGAAGAAGTCGGAACCCTCGGTGCGTTTCGCTTCGAGCGAGAGTTCATAGTTTCTGACCGGGAAGCGATTGGTGTAGACAATGGCGGTGATCGACATACCGGCGCCGCATTGCATGATACCATCTTTCAGCACTTTGACTGTGCCGTTGCCGCTTATATTCGCCATTCGCCAGCCGCTCAGATTCCGCCCGTTAAAAAGAGGTGTTGCGGTTTCAGCCCTGCCGGAGCAGATAAAAAAAAGCGCGGCGCAAAGTGCCGGCAGTATAATTGCATGTTTCTTGAGTTTCATTTTTTCTTCTTTCTGTTGTTTCTTCGATCCGGTTATAAGCCGGATATAATATAGCAGTGTAGCTTCGGTTTTCAACCGGACATCTCTGTTTATTTAAGTCTCTATTGCCGTCGTTAATATCGGTTTTCAGATAGAATTTCAGCGATAGCACTCTCAAATAGGGTCTGTTTCCCTATTTGCATTGAATTCAGCCGGGAGGTGTCGAGTTGGCTGTTCTGCGGTCTGGGCGCACCCTTAGGAGGGCTGTCGTCCGGTATCAGACGAGTTTGATCGAAGTCGAGAGATTTGGCCATTATCATGCCCATCGTATATTTGGTCATGGCTTGGTTGCCACTGAAATGAAAGATGCCACGCTGATGAACATGATTTTCGGAGTGCAACAACAGTTGCCGGATGATATCGGCGACATCATCGGTCAAGGTAGGGTATCTGACAGCCCAGTTTTCAAGTGTGATGTTCTCAGTCGATGCGGACTCAAGCAGTTGCGCCGCGATGGCGGTGACCGATGACTCGTCCAGTCTCTCCACAGAACCGTACAGAATAGGAACGCGTAGAATTATGTAATCGGCACAAGCCGCCGCAACCGCCCGTTCGCCCGCCAGTTTGCTACGACCGTAGCCATTGATCGGATTGGTGTCGTCATCCTCGTGATAAGGCGGGTTTGTGCCGTCAAAAACATAATCGCTGGAAATATAGAGCATTTGTGCGTTGCTGTGCCCAGCCCATCCGGCAATCGCGGCGGTGGCATCGACATTCAGCCTTTGTGTGCCCTGCGGATTCTGCATGCTCACATCAGGACGTCGTTCAGCGGCACTGTGGATGACTATATCCGGTGAGATTGAATCCAGAAAAGCAGGCAGAGTCTGCAGATCGGTCAAATCAAATTTGAGCAACTCTTCGGATGCGCGACTGTAAGCAGTACCTTGCACCATCCAGTTTGTCCGGGTTTTCAATGTTTTAAATATCTGGCGTCCGAGTAATCCGGAGGCACCGGTCACAAGTATCCGTTTTGATTGCATAACGTTGATAACCTTTCTTTTAGCTCACTTCAATCAACATAGAGCTGAAAAAAATGCGGTTCGTAAGCCTTTTAAGATGCCCGTTTCAGCATCATCTCAGCCAAATGTGCAAGTGCGGTTGTGTCGCCTGGCAGTGCCGTGAGCGCGCCGACTGCCCGACGGGTGTGTTCTTCTGCTCTGGCGCGCGCCTCATCCATACTCATCAATGTGAGGCAGGAGAGCTCATCGTTTCTGGAGGGTGGGCTCTGGACTGTATCGATGATGTCATCAATGATCTGAAAGGCGAAGCCGATATTTTTGCCGTATGCGCTTATTCGGTCAAGGTGATTTTTTGAGGCGTTAACGCACATCGCGCCTAGAGCCGCAGATGCTTTGAAAAGGTCAGCGGTTTTGTGTTCAAAGATGTATTCAAGTTGTTTGGATTGTAATTCACCGCCCGCCGCTAAAATGTCTTCGACCTGGCCGCCGATTACTCCGCTGGCACCGGATGCAGTGCTAAGTTCCTTTATGAGCGCAACCATGGTGTTGGCATTTTTGACCGGTGTGCGTGCCAGCGTTTCAAAAGCCAGGGTTAACAGAGCATCGCCGGTCAGTACGGCAATTGCCTCTCCAAATCTGGCGTGAACCGTGGGCTGACCCCGACGCCACAGATCATTGTCCATGCAGGGCAGATCATCATGCACCAGCGTATAGTTGTGCAGTAGTTCTACGGCACAAGCTGGAAAAACAGCAACTGATCGATCGCCGCCGCACGCTGCAGCTGCCATAAGACATAGAGCAGGTCGTACGCGCTTGCCACCGGATTTAACAGCATGTGCAACTGCCTGCGCCAGAACCGGCGGACAATCTGAATTTGAGTCGTTGGGTAATAAATTAAACAACTCGTCTTCAATTTCGCTACGGAGAGAATTCAAAAATGCGTCAATTTTCAACATGAACTCTAATTCTGACTCAATTGAGCGCATTTGGCAATCCTGATTTTGGGGGAGCGTGATAGAAGGGTGCGATTCAATTTAGTTCAAAAGAGAGTGAAGATGTTCAAGAGGTGCAGTCAGCAGTGCCGCTTGATGCAAACGGGAGGAATTTCAAATCGCATTCAGTCACTTAGCGGTTGATTTTTTGTGAAATAACTGACACGATATCGATTCATTTTTAAGTATCTGTCAAATAAGATAGAGAAATGTTCATGCCAAGAGAACTCAGACAAAATTACAAAGCGGAGAAATTGATGTCGAATAAGAATTTGCCTTTTACCTTCGAGGAAATTTTAACTATCGCGGAGCAGTTTGGCACGCCGTTTCATATCTATGATGAAGCGGCGATCAGAGCGAATGCCCGCCGCTTGATCAAGGCTTTCGCCTGGAATTCAGGGTTCAAACAGTATTTTGCGGTGAAAGCCACGCCCAATCCGACACTCATGGGAATTCTGAAGGAAGAGGGATTTGGGATGGATTGCAGTTCTCTGCCCGAGTTGCTGTTGTCGGAAAAGATTGGAGTGACGGGTGAGAATATCATGTTTACCTCGAATGATACGCCGCATGAAGAGTTTGTCAAAGCCAGAGAGCTGGGTGCGGTTATCAACCTCGATGATATCACGCATATCGATTTCCTGGAACAGAGTGCCGGATTGCCCGAACTGGTTTGCTGCCGCTACAATCCCGGACAACTGAAAGATGGCAACGCCATTATCGGTAACCCCGAAGATGCCAAATATGGGTTCACCCGCAAACAGTTGTCCGAAGGATATCGCCGCTTGAAAGAGAAGGGGGTGAGACGTTTCGGTCTGCATACAATGGTGGCATCCAATGAATTGAATCCGCAGTATTTTGTGGAGACCGCTGAAATTCTCTTTAATACGGTTGTTGATCTGGCGCGTGAATTGGATATAACCTTTGAGTTTGTCAACATTGGTGGGGGAATCGGCATACCCTATCGTCCCGAAGAGAGCGCAGTTGATCTGGAAGAGGTGGCCAAAGGAGTGGAAAGGGTCTATCAGCAGCGGTTGATCGGAGAGGGATACCCGGCCTTGAAATTGTTTATGGAGTGCGGGCGCATGGTCACCGGCCCCTACGGTTATCTGGTGACCAGAGTGCGACATATCAAAGAGACCTACAAACGTTTTGCAGGACTTGATGCTTGTATGGCCGACCTTATGCGTCCGGCTCTGTACGGTGCTTACCACCACATCAGCGTGCCCGGCAAGCGGGAACTGCCTGCTGAGATACGCTATGATGTTACCGGTTCACTCTGCGAAAACAACGATAAATTTGCGATCGACCGCATGTTGCCTGAACTTGAACCGGGTGATCTGCTGGTTATTCACGATGCCGGAGCGCATGGGCACGCCATGGGTTTCCAGTATAACGGCAAACTGCGCTCGGCAGAGTTGCTTTTAAAGCCGGATCGCAGTGTCGAGATGATCCGTCGTGCCGAGAGTATCGAGGATTACTTCGCTACTTTGAAATTTTAAACCCGTTTTTTAAACACGCAGCATTTTTTTCTAAAGCTGCGACTTTGAGAACTCAAACAGAAATTTTGCAATGATGGCTGCGCCTATTTGAAGAGTTCAGTTTGGTTGCCTGCCTGTGCGTGTGAACACCTCTCTGCCTGACAGACATGCGCAGACAGGCGGCTGAAAGCAGCTTTAGTACGTAAAAGTTCTTCTTTACTTATTCCGCATGAGAGAGTACTATCCAAATCGTGGGAATTTGGCTATGAGCAGGATTTTAATTATTGAAGATGATGCGTCAATTCGCACTCTTTTTACTAGGTATCTCGAGAGTAAAGGATATCAGGTGATGTGTGCGGGCGATGGGGTTGAAGGGCTTGAAAAGCTACGTGAAGCAAGTGCTGATTTGGTTATAACCGATATTATGATGCCTGAGATGGATGGACTTGAGGTGGTGCGTGAGATTCGTAAAGTTGATGAGAAACTGCCAGTGATTGCGATCTCGGGCGGAATGCACGCTGTGTCAGTGAATTTTGTTTCGGCGGCGCAGGATTTCGGTGCCGATATGATTTTCGAGAAACCGGTTGCGCTGGCTGGTCTGCTGGCGAGTGTGCAAAGGCTGACAGGTCAGAAATGAGTTTTTGGGGAACGAGGTTGGGATGACTGGATCAGAAGTGGCGAAACTAATGGATCTCGCGGTTTTGAAACCGTCGATGACCGACCATGACATTCGCGAGAGTGTTGCGCTTTGTGTTGCAAACGGAATTGGCAATCTGTGTGTGCGTCCGAGCGATGCGGAATTCGCGAAGGAGCTGCTTCGTGGCAGCGCGACAACCCTATCCGTTGTGATTGGTTTTCCCCATGGAGCTTCACGCAGTGAGGTGAAAGCACTTGAGGCGCAGCTGGCCATCACTGATGGCGCCGATGAGCTTGATGTAGTTATGAATATCGGCAGGTTCTTATCGGATGATCTCGATTATGTGCGTCGTGATATCGAGGCGGTAGTGGCGGTGGCCGAACCGCGCAATGTTGCTGTTAAGGTCATTATAGAGAGTGCTCTTCTGAGTGGTGCTCAGATTGCATCGGCCTGTGAAACAGCGATTGCGGCCGGGGCGCGGTTCCTCAAAACATCAACCGGATTCAATGGCGAGGGTGCTACACCCGAGGCTGTTAGACTCATGATTGAAACCGCCGCCGGACGCGTCGGGATCAAGGCTTCGGGCGGCATTCGTGACTGGGAAAGTGCGGTGCGTTTTTTGAAGCTGGGGGTTGATCGTCTTGGGGTTGGTTCCGCACTTCAGATACTTGCGGGTGCGCCTGAGTGAATTGATAAGGAATCAGGGAATAATAGATTGTGATGGATGATAGTGTACGTAAAGCACGCGGACTGTGCCTACTCTCGGGCGGACTGGATAGTCAACTGGCGGTGTGTCTGCTACGGCAACAAGGTATCGAGGTGGACGCAGTTGTTTTTAAAAGTCCCTTTTTTAAAATTGACTCTGCCCGACAGGCCGCCGAGGATTTGAATATCAAGTTGCATGTGGTTGATTTCACCGCCGATATTCTCGCTCTGGTCAACGATCCGCCGCATGGATTCGGTGCCAATCTTAATCCCTGCATCGATTGTCATGCGCTCATGATCAAACGGGCTGGAGAGATGATGACCGGAATGAATTTCGATTTCATTGCCACAGGGGAGGTGTTGAATCAGCGTCCAATGTCGCAACGCAAACAGGCTCTCGGTATTGTCGAGCACTGCTCGGAGTATGAGGGACGGCTGTTGCGACCTCTGAGTGCATTGCATCTGGAGCCGACCATTCCTGAAAAAGAGGGATTGATAAAACGGGAACGTCTGTTAAAACTCAACGGTCGCAGCCGTAAGCCGCAACTGGAGCTGGCCCGTGAATTCGATTTGATAAACTATCCCTCACCAGGCGGTGGCTGTTTGTTGACCGAGAGCGGTTTCTGTCGCCGACTTGCAGATATCAAGCAGCACGAGGGTTTGACATGTGAGCGTCTGGCTTGGCTGCTGATCTATGGCAGGCATCTACGGCTGCCAGGCGATGCCAAGTGTATTGTAGGTCGTAACAGTCGCGACAATGCGTCGCTGAAAAATGCCCGGCACAGCGAAGATATTATGCTACACACGGTGAATGTGCCTGGGCCGACGGTGTTAATGCCGCTGGGCGGCTGTGAGGCGGATGTTGCAACAGCCGCCTCAATCTGTGCCGCCTATGGTGATCATGATGGCCGTTCTGAGGTTGTTGTACGCATCTATGAGGCGGATCGCTCAAGTGAGCTCACAGTCGCTGTTACCGATCGTGACGCGTTTGCCAGCTATCTCGTCTGAAAACATTCCGAAGTCGTCAAAGTAGTTTTCAGTGCACAATGAGAATTGCGCTCTTTTCAATCGGCGAACAGAGAGGTGTGGCTGAAGGTGGTAACATCAAAGAGCCCTTTGTCGGTCAGTTTTAGCTCAGGGATGACCGGTAGCGCCATGAATGAGAGGGTCATGAATGGAGCTTTCAGATCAGAACCGAGAATTTTGGCCAGCCGATCACAGTCGGAGTATTTGCGGGCGACGGTTTCGATTGGCTCGGTGGAGATCAGTCCGGCGAGCGGTAGGGGCAGAGTAGCGATAACCTTGGCGTTGTCGCTGCTGACCGCCAGTCCACCTTTATGAATGATAACCTCGTTGATAGCGGTGATGATCGCGATATCGGTTGAACCGGCGGCGATGATGTTGTGTGAGTCATGCGCGATACTCGCTGCTATGGCACCGCGTTTCAGATTAAAACCCTTGATAAAGGCGACAGCTGGTTTTGCATCGGGATCATAGCGGTTGCAGACCACCAGTTTGATGATGTCGTTTTCAATGTCACTAACCAGAAAGCCATCCTCAGTGCGGGCATCTGTCGTGAGGGTGTTGGTGAAGAGTGAACCTTCGTTGATCTGGATTACCTTGATACGCGCATTATCGACCGTGGTTACCCGAATATCCGCCGGGGTAAGCATGCGTGCTTCGAAACGGTTGCTGATCGCCGGTGTGCCGGCGGGCAGAAAGGCTTCGCCGCGTCTGGCGGCGATTTCACCTTTTATCCAGACTTCGATTGGACGAAAGGTGTTGAAATTTTCGATTAGCATGAAATCAGCCGGATCACCGATCTGTAGCAGGCCGACCGGCAGATTGAAGTGTCTGACGGGATTAACGCAGGCCGCCTGGATGATGGAGTGCACCGAGATGCCGCGTTTGTAAGCAGTTGAAGCAATTTTGTTGATATGGTCGGTCAATAGATCATCAGGGTGTTTATCATCGCTGCAGAACATGCAACTCTCCGGGTGGCGTGCCAGTAGCGGCAAAAGATGTTCAAAGTTGCTGGCAGCAGATCCATAACGGATCATGATGTGCATGCCCTTGGCGATTTTTTCAGCAGCTTCATCGTAACCGAAACTTTCATGGTCGGTTGAGATGCCTGCGTCGATATACTTTTGCAGATCAGCACCTCGCAGACCGGGGGCATGACCGTCGATGGGTTTACCGGCCTGCCGGGCGACTTCCAGTTTGTCCATCACTGCGGGGTGACTCTGGATAACGCCGGGAAAATTCATCATTTCAGCTAGATGGGTCACCTCTTTGCGTTTGATCAGCTCCTTGATATCAGCCAGGGAGATTTCGGCGCCAGCGGTTTCAAAGGGGGTGGCCGGCACACAGGATGGCACACCAAAGCCGAAAGTGAAGGGGGTCTGTTTGGCCATTTTCATCATCAGTTCAACCCCTTCACGGCCCAGCACATTGGCGATTTCGTGCGGATCTACAACCGCTGCCACAGTGCCATGCACTACAGCGCCGCGGGCGAAGGCTGGCGGGGTGAGCATGGAGCTTTCAATATGAACATGCGCATCGACGAATCCCGGCAGAATATAGACCGGATCGGAATTATCGTTCGGTTCGATGCCCGCAATACGACCGTCAGGCGATATGTGAAGAGTGACACCGTAACTGGTTTTTGAAACTGGATCGAAAATCGTTCCTGATACAGATTTATTCATGCCGTTATTTTAATCTTTTTTTGATCACAAAAAAACCATAAATCAAAAATAATGTTACCTACGCTTGACACCAAATTTGACTTAAAGTTATACTCCCACATGTATGTATAGCTTTAAATAAATGCCGATTTGCAGCATTTGTATCGATAGTCAAGCTGAACGGCGGCAATCAAGCAAAGGAAGATAAAAAACATGAGTGAAGAAGATCGCGATGAAAAACACGGTGAGTTTGAGCGTCAGCCGGTACCTGATTCAAAAACGCGTGGATTAAAGGCTTTTGTCGGCATGTACGCAGGTGAGCACTGTGCCGGAACCGAATTGATGCTGGGGCCGCTCTTTGTGGCTGCTGGTGTATCCGCTTTTGACCTCGTATTCGGTCTGTTGCTGGGCAATCTGCTCGCGGTTATGAGCTGGATGTTTCTATGTGCGCCGATAGCGGTACGTGCCCGGCTAACCCTCTATTATCAACTTGAAAAAATCTGCGGACGCAATCTTGTGACGCTTTACAATCTGGCTAATGGTGTGATGTTCTGTTTTTTGGCAGGTTCGATGGTTACGGTTTCGGCTACTGCTCTGGGGGTGTGGTTCAAATTTCCCATGCCCGGTTTGAGTGATTTGTATCCCAACAGTGTCGGATGGGTTGTTGCCGTGCTGGCGGTTGGAATTGTCATTTCACTGGTGGCAGCCTGGGGTTATGACATGGTGGCGCGTGTGGCCAACATCGCCGCGCCTTGGATGGTCTTGGTTTTTCTGGCCTTCGGTATCATCGGATTCCGTCAGTTCATCGAGATTACCGGTTCCGAAGTGAATTCGTTCGCATCTTTCTGGGAACTCTGCCGCACATCCATCTGGAAAGGGGGCGACCCGCTTCCCGGTCAGGTTAAATTCACCTTCTGGCATGTGACCTTCTTCGCCTGGTTCTGTAATATGGCTATGCACATCGGCATGTCCGATCTTTCGGTTTTCCGATTTGCCCGCAAATCGTGGCACAGTGTGGCTTCGGCCTCAGGCATGTATGTTGGTCACTTCATGGCTTGGATAGCAGCTTCGATTCTCTATGCACTCCAACTTCACATGGATGCGGCCAACACCGATGTGCTGCCTGGCCCGCTGGCCTACCGCGCCGCCGGCATCGCCGGCCTGATCTGCGTGATTGTCGCTGGTTGGACGACTGCAAACCCCACCATCTACCGGGCTGGACTCGCATTTCAGGCGATTATGCCCAGGGTCTCGAGGTTCAAGGTGACACTGGCGACCGGTATGATTGCGACTCTTGCCGGTATGTTTCCGGCCATTGCAATGCGTCTGCTCGGGTTTGTAGCTCTCTATGGTCTGGTGCTTATGCCAATGGGCGCGGTTGTCTTTATCGATTTCTGGGTGCTTGAAAGAATCGGGTTAAAGAGCAATTTTGCCGAACTTAAAAAACTGAGTTTCAGCCCCGCGGCCGGAGTGGCTTGGATTGCAACCTTTATCATCTGCATCATGTTGGTTCTTTCGGGGAAACCCTATTTCCAGATTTATTTCGTTTCTCTGCCGGGCTGGTTTGTCGCCTCGATCCTCTATATAGCGGTCAGTTATATTCATCAGAAAGATATTCATTTGAAACAATCATTCCGTTTGACGGCTCAGGTTGTCTCTTGGGCGGCTCTGGCTGGAATTGTAATTCCCGGATTGCTGTTTGCAGCTGGAAACACCACTCTGGAGCAGGTGAAGGGTGTCATGACCGTCTCAACCGTGATCTGGTTTATCAGCTCCCTGTGTTGGATGGGACGTGACAAGCAGGCAACTGCTTGACGTTGTAGCTAAAAGATTGATAGAATAGAGGAAGCCTTTTTTTTTTGGCTTGCTGATCTCCGGAAGGAGTGACTGTATGGTACGGTCACCTTGCCTAAGAGTATGCTGAAATGTAAAATAGTTTGGAGTAATATTTATATGAATAGTGCAATTATTGTGGCGGCAGGTCGCGGACAACGAATGGGAATGAAAACGGACAAGGCTTTCTTGAGTCTCGGTCCGAAACCGGTGGTAGCCTGGTCGTTACTAGCCTTTGAAGAGTGCCCGGAGATAGATCGCATCGTGCTGGTTGTGCGTCGTGATCAGCTTACGGCTGCAAGAACTGTGGCTCAGATGTTCGGCATATCAAAACTCTCCGCTGTGGCAGTGGGAGGCGCCAGCCGACAGGATTCCGTTCTGAACGGTATGGCCGAATTGGATCCTGATACCCGCTATGTTTGTGTTCACGACGGCGCACGTCCCTGTGTTAATCCCGAACTGATCCAGGCGACACTGCGTTGTGCCAGACGCAATGGCAACGGAATCGCCGCATCGCGGGTGTGGGATACCGTTAAATTCGTCGAACGCGGCACCATGGTTGATCATACCGTCGATCGTACTAAACTTTGGACTGTTCAAACTCCGCAGACCTTCTCTCTGCCGCTTTTATCCAGAGCGTATCAGGAGGTTAAGAACAAAAAAGCTTCGGTCACCGATGATGCGGCGGCAGTCGAACTGCTGGGTGAGAGTGTCCGCCTGGTGGAGTGGTCCAAGCCTAACATTAAAATAACGACGGCGGATGATCTGCCACTGGCTGCGGCCGCTTTGCAGATTACCTGATCAGATCGTAAAACTGCGAACGGATCGGATCAGGTTCTGAGAAGGAATTTGCGCTAAATGATTGACAAAAAATATGCTGTTCTGGGGGATATACACGGCAACATTGAGGCATTGAATGCCGTTGTTGAAGATGCCCGTGCAAGAGGGGTCACCGATTTTGTCAGTGTGGGCGACATAGTTGGCTATAACGCTAATCCTGTTGAATGCCTAAACAAAATTCGTGAACTGGAGTGTATAACGGTACGAGGCAATCATGATCATTATTGCTCATACAATGAGAGTCTGGACGATTTTCAGCCTCTGGCTGCAAGTGTCATAGCGTGGACACGCCGGCAGTTGAGCGAGGATGATGTTAAATGGCTACATGATCTGCCCTACAGCCGTTCTTTTGGGGGATTCATGATTGTGCACAGCACGCTGGATATGCCGGAAGCGTGGGGGTATGTCTTTGATACGCTGGCGGCGGAGGCGCATTTCAGTTACCAGACCCTGTCGCTCTGTTTTCATGGTCACACACATGTGCCCATGATCTACAAAAAAGACCACGATTCGATCATGCGGATCGAACCTTGTAAAATCAAGGTTTCCTTTGGTCCAAAATACTTTATCAATGTTGGCAGTGTCGGCCAGCCGCGTAATAACGATCCTCGAAGTTGCTATGTCACCTATTCAACAAAGAGTCGTGAGGTTGAGTTCGCGAGGGTTGAGTATGATGTCGATGCGGCCATTGAACGCAACCGTAAGGCAGGACTGCCTGACAGACTTTCGCTCAGGTTGAAATTGGGACGATAAAGTCTGCGGTTGGGCTTTTTTGATTGGGGGGGGGGGGGGATTGTTGTCAAACCGGGAGAAAAACCGAAATGTATCGTGATAGTCTAGTAAAAGTCATGCAGGTAGCTGTGGCAGGGGGTGCGGTTCTGTCGGCTTTAACGCTTTACGCTTTCAGCGCGTACTACGGCAATTTAAATCAGGATGAAGGGTGGTATCTGTATGCGGCCCGCTGTGTGACGGCTGGCAGTCATCCCTATCGCGACTTCTTTTTCACCCAGGCTCCGCTTATGCCTTGGTTTTACAGCTGGTTTGAGGCTCTATGGGGCAGTTTCGGTGTGCTGGGCGGCAGAGTATTCACTGCTGTGATCGCTCTGTTGTCCGCATTGTGTGCCGGAGCGATGGCCTCTCGTGCGGTGCCGCGCGAGCGTTCACTGCAGGCAGCGACTGTTGCCTTCGCGCTGATCGCCTGCAACCTGTATCATGTTTATTTTACGACGATTCCCAAAACTTATGCCTTGGCATCATTATTTCTCTGCGGCGGCTTCTTGACTCTGACCTTTTGCTTTTTTCGCAAACGACGCTCACACTCCAGAATGTCACGTATGTGGGCACTGCCCGCCGGTTTTTTGATTGCTATGGCCATCGGCACCCGCCTTTCCCTAATTGTTGTGCTACCGGTCACAGTGCTCTTGCTACTGCTAAACTTCCGTAAAAGCGGTAGTGCGTTTTTCTGGTTCGCCCTTGGTGGCGCAATCGGAATTTTTTTGTTGTTCGCTCCGGTTTATCTGAATAACTGGGAGCAGTTCATCTTCAGTCAGACCTTTCACATACAGCGTGAGGGCAGCGGTATTGACCCTTTTCTGACGGCAGGTTCGCTCTCACGCCTGGTGCGTGCTTATCTCACGCATTGTATGGTTTTTTGTGCTTTGATACTGGCGTTTCTGCTCTATGGCCGCGGAAAAAAACCGGCTTTTTGCGGTAGTCAGGACGGAGACGCATATCATGGTGACATCTGGCCCCTGATCTGGTTTGTGGCTTTTGTGGCTGTGTTTGCCGTGCATATTGCCACACCGCATCCCTATGATGATTACCAAGTTCCGATTATGGGACTGCTTGCCGCAGCTCTAGCGGCTTGGGTTGTCAACCGTCTGAATGATCGGAAAATACGAATGTTTTTTGTGATTGGCGCAGTGATTGCGGTTAATCTCTGCAGTTTTTCATCTTCGTTGATCCAGCAGTGGTTCACAGAGGGTCAGGATCGGTTCTGGATTCTTCGAAAACAACTCCCTGACATCCGTGAATTACAGATTGCCGCCCGTGAAATCAGAACGCTCGCCGGGGATGATGATACTCTGCTTACACAGGACACCTATCTTGCGGTTGAGGCTGGAATGCGGGTACCGCGCGGTCTGGAGATGGGGCCTTTCGGTTATTTTCCTGAGCTGAGTGATAAACAGGCTGCCCGATATCACGTTCTGAACCGTCGCTTGCTCTCAGATTTGATCGAGCGTGCTCCCTGTTCAGTGGCGGCCTTCAGTGGCTATGGTCTCTCCATTCAGGCTCCCGTGATGGATCGTGTACCCCAAGCTGAATATCAGAGGCTTATGGCATTGCTCGGAAATAATTACGATTTTGTCGGTGAAGTTGAGAATTTCGGTCAGAACAGCACGCTGCTGCAGATATTGAAAAAACGTGAAAAGCTGGCAGACTAAACCTGATATACTCGCGCGATTCTCTGCGCGCGGATGGTGGCAGTTGAGAATAATACAGTAAAAATTATGGATAGAGTTCTTGAAAAGGTCAAATCACCGGCGGATGTGAAAAAATTGGCTTTCGCTGAGCTGCCTGAACTGGCTGTGGAACTGCGCGAGCGCATCATCACTGTGGTAAGCCGCAATGGCGGTCATCTTGCATCAAATCTCGGAGTAGTTGAACTGACAATCGCGCTGATGAGAATATTCAATCCGCCGCGCGACAGAATCATCTGGGATGTCGGTCATCAGAGTTATGCCTGGAAACTGTTGAGCGGCAGAGCCGACCGTTTCGATACTCTGCGTTGCTACAAAGGTATCTCTGGTTTCACAAAGCCTGCTGAGAGTGAGTTTGACGCTTTTATCGCTGGTCATGCAGGCACATCACTATCAGCGGCGCTTGGTTTCGCGGTCGGACGCGACCGCCTTCGGGAGTCAGAAGCGGTTGTTGCCATTATCGGCGATGCCGCGATGGCCAACGGCATCGCATTGGAGGCACTGAACAATATCGCGGACACCGGCAGTAAGCTGATTGTGATCCTTAACGATAACGAAATGTCAATCTCCGAGAATGTCGGAGCTCTCTCGCGCAGTCTCGGATCTTTGTTGACCGATGTCCGTTATAATCGCCTTAAGGCCGCCGCAGAAATGGCCGGTCACAGGTTGCGCATGACTTTTATTCGTCGTTTCTATCATCGTATGGAAAGGGCGGTGAAAAGCATCTGGCTGAAAAACGCCTTTTTTGAGGAGTTCGGGCTGCGCTATATCGGGCCGATTGACGGCCATGATCTGCGGGCTTTGGAGAGTGCCATGCTCTCAGCCAATGAGTATAAAGGGCCGGTGTTGGTGCATGTTGCCACGCAGAAGGGACACGGATTCAAACCAGCTGAGAAAGAGCCTTCCGGCTGGCATGGAGTCGCCCCGTTTGATCCCGACCATGTCGTGAGTTGCGACGGTGGCAAGTTGGCAGAAAAACCGAGTTACTCAAAGGTTTTCGGTGAGATTCTGACGGCTTTGGCCGAAGATAATCCCGCGATCATGGCGATTACCGCAGCCATGTGTGACGGCACTGGTCTACGGCAGTTCAGCCTAAAGTTTCCTAAGCGCTTCTTTGATGTTGGTATCTGCGAGGAACATGCGGTTGTCTTTGCCGCGGGACTGGCCGCCCGCGGTTTCCATCCGGTCTTCGCCGTCTATTCAACCTTTCTGCAACGCGTTGTTGACTGTGTAATTCACGACGTGGCATTGCAGAATCTGCCTGTGTTGCTTTGTATTGATCGGGCCGGGATTGTGGGTAGTGACGGACCAACCCATCACGGAGTCTTTGATATCCCTTTGCTGCGTTGTGTTCCAAACCTGGTGATTATGCAACCCGCCGATTATTCGGAACTGAAAGCTATGATGCAGACTGCTTTGAAATGCGAGGTCCCGGTGGCAATTCGTTATCCGCGTGGGGCGGGACCTGTGAAGGAGTGGCGCCATCCTGTGCCTGATATTGAATTAGGCCGAGCTGCGGTGATCCGCTATCCGGATTCCGGGAGTTCAGCGGTCACCTGGATATGGGCTATCGGCGACATGTTACCGCTGGCCGAAGAGGTGGCGCAGCGGCTGAATTCCGCAGGCATCTTTGCCGGTGTTGTAAACGCCCGCTTTATTAAACCGCTCGATGATAACCTGCTCAGTGAACAGGCGGCCGGGGAAGTTTCTCGTTTTGTTACGATTGAAAACGGTGCCCTGGCTGGCGGCTTCGGCTCGGCCGTACGCGAGAAACTACATGATTTGCATATTTATACTCCGGTAATTTCCTTCGGATGGAATGATACTTTTGTTGAACAGGGTGATGTGAGTGATCTGCTCGCCGCCACTGGTCTGACACCTGAGAAGATATTTGAAAAAGTGAAGGAATCACCCACTCGATGATGCGACTGATTTTAGACCGTTCCGGCCAGCATTCCGGTTTTGCACTGGTGCGTGAAAACAAAATTCTCTGCGAGCGAAGTTGGGAGGACGGCTGCCGCTGCACACCTGGATGGTTTGCCGAAATGACAGCGGATGTCGAAACTCTTGGAGTGCGCAATGCCGAGATAAATCAGTTTGTCTGCATTATGGGGCCGGGTTCCTTCACCGGCATCCGCTCCGCGATGGCGGCTTTGGAGGGTATGGCTCTGCCGGGAGGGTGCCCGGTCTACGGTATCTCAAGTTCCGCCTTGATAGCATTCGAGTATGGCACGCAGGAAAACAGCGATTGCACGGTAATCGGCGATGCGCGTCGATCTACTCTCTGGTTGAGTTCCTTTAAATTGTCCGCTTCAGCAGGTCTGACTCTGCTTGACGGCACTCAGCCAACACAAAGTGCCTCGGACTTCAGGCTGGTGCCCGCAAATGAGCTGCAAGAGGCCGTTCCCAATGACACTCTGATTGTCTCCCCTGATTTCGACCGTCTTGCTTCGTTGCTTGAGCAAGAGTTTTCTCCGGATAGATTGATCAAATCCAAAGTTTCCTCTCGTGCGACGGTGGCAGCCGCGTTGACTGCTCGATTTCCAGCCTTGCTGCGCCAGGAGCCGTTGCCGATCTATCTCCATCCGCCGGTCGCTACAGCAGCAGGGTAATATCCCCCCCAATATAATTATCACTTTTGCGCCGATTCGCAGATGTGGCCATTAAACCTATTTACGGCATTTGAAATTCAGAAACTGAATTAAATGATTGTTAATAAGGAATTTGTTAATTTTATAAGCTTCTTTCAATGGGTGAAGAAGTTTCTGGATTTCAAACCGCAGGGGGTTGCCAGTTTTACCGCATCTGCGGCGTTGCATGGCTTCCAGCATAGTCACTATAGCTGAAAACCGTGCGCCTTGCATCTACGACAAAATGGCAACTGCCGTTTTTAG
>CAYOQJ010000013.1:0-3417 GCA_964406095.1 uncultured Lentisphaeraceae bacterium | reverse complement strand
GATATGGGAATTAGCCCCAACTGGGCCGAAGGCGACAATCTCTATTATGACGGCGACCACGCGGTCTTCGGCAACATCAGCACCGATATAATTGTTAATGTCTCCGGCACGCTTTATCCGGCATCAGTCACAATAGCCCATGAGAACCACCAGCTTGATTTATCCGGCGGCACTATCTCCGGCGGCACCGATCTGCGTAAAACAGGCAGCGGCACAGCACTAATCAGCATGGCGAATTCCTATAAAGGCAACACACTGGTTGAAGGCGGAACACTGAAGGTGGGGCATGGCCTCGCATTCGGACACAAAGGAGCCTACCTGCCGATTGACCGGATAACGGTCAGCCCCGGCGCCACAGTTGATTTCAATGGGATCTTTGATGCGACCTACGGCTATAAAATCGCTGGCGACGGTGTGAACAGCGCCGGTGCTTTGGTCAATAACGGCGGTGCCATTACGACAGCGAAGGCGCAATGCACCAGCATTGAACTTCTGGCGGATGCCTCAATTGGCGGAACCGGTGAGTGGGCTTTGCTTACATCACGATACAACCCGACCACATTGAATCTGAATGGCTACACACTGACAAAAACCGGCGAAAACGTGATTTCCCTCTGCAACACCACCATCTCCACCGGCACAGTGCGTATCGCATCCGGCACACTAAGGCAGCATTCAAGTGGCATTGTTGAAGGCTCTAAGACAATGTTTCAACTCGACAACACCGCGAGTGCGATACTTCTTATAAATAACATCAGCACCACCCTCGGCGGCATCGGAGGCGGCGGCGCTTTCGGTGGCACAATCTCTTTAGGATCAGGCTCGCTGACTGTCGGCACGCTCAACGAACCCAACACCTTCCACGGTTCATTTGCCGGTAGCGGACCGCTGATTAAAACGGGCACCAACACCCTGACCATAACCGGCAGCAGCGAATCTTTCACCGGCGATGTGCGAATCAACGAGGGCATACTAAAACTTGACGTTTATGATCAGGCGAATATTCTTGGTGCATCACGCTATGATATCAACAAAATCCAGGTGGCTGACGGCGCAACATTTGATATCGGCGGTCTCGATAACACACGCTACGGCGTTACAATCTGCGGCAGCGGTGTTGACGGACAGGGAGCCTGGATTAACAGCGGCGGTGCCACCAGTGCAACCCGTATTCAAACGCCCTTTCTCTCGCTGACCGGCGACGCCACAATCGGCGGCATCGGCGATTTCTTTATGATCTATGCCAGCTTCGGTCCAAGCTCAATTACTCTGAACGGGCATACATTAACCAAAACAGGGGCCAACACTTTTACAGTGGCCGACACCACCATCGCAACCGGAAAAGTGCATATCGCTCAAGGTGTGTTCGCACAGCACAGCACACTGAATGCAGCCAGTGTCGATGCCAGCTTTGCCCGTTTCTCGCTGGCCGACACCTCAGGTGTCACACTGCTTCTGAACAACAAAGATTTCATTGCCGGCTCACTGGAAGGCGGCGGAGCAACCGGCGGTTTGGTTTCACTGGGTTCAGGTGTGCTTACTCTCGGCAATCTGGCGACCAATGCGGTTTACAGAGGCACAATCAGCGGCGGCGGCGGTATCACCAAAGTCGGCCAAGGCATGCAGAGTTTCAACGGAGTTTACAGCTACAGCGGCGCGACTGTGATTTCAAACGGCACGCTGGCAGTCAACGGCACCCATCAGGGTGGCGGCTCTTATCTTGTGGCCGACGGTGCCATCCTGGCCGGCACCGGCACGGTTTCCTTGGCAACCGGCGCAACCGTGACCGTGGAAGCGGGCGGCACGATTGCTCCGGGTGCGCAGCCACTTGAGGGCGGCACGCTGCAACTGGGCGCATTGAATCTTGAACAGGGCTCCAGCATCTTAATCGACAACCCCAGTGATCTCATCCATGTAACCGGAAATTTGGATACCGCTGATGCCAGCGTTGTCATCACAGACATGACACTGTATGACAAGCAATTATCGTATCCCTTGATAAGCTGCGATGGCGTCATCACCGGTGAGTTTGACAAAAACACCGGTGACCCGCTCTGGATAGTTACGCGGCGCGGCAACAGCTTCGCGCTGGTCTACAGCTCTGGAACGTTTATGATGGTGCGCTGACAAAAACAGCAAGGGCGCAGGCAACTCAGGGTTGCTGCTCCAATGGAATCAGCACCTCGTTGCGACGCATAAACCACGGCATGAACGGGGGATTATAGCGCGCCCATATCGGATCGCCCGCCGGAGTGACTCCCTTTTGCTTGATCCAGGCCTGTAACTGCTCCAAATACCGCGTGTAGCGCTTTTCACTCCAGAAACCGGAGTAGCGGACTGCCGCCACCCGGCGGGCGGGGACTTCGCGCAGACGAATCTGCGCGTTGGTCGGCCGGGGAATTGTCTGCATAGTGTAACTCTGCGGCATCATAAAGCTTACCGCCCACCGGTCGCCCACCGCCTGCTGCGAAACCGGCGCGGTCATCGCGATTTTCTCGGAGGTCCGCTCCTGCCCCACCGGCGCGGTCATGGCAATCTTATTGGTAAGGCTGTTCTCCCCCGAGATGTACTTGAATAGCCGACGAAAAGCTGCATTGCCGGCATCCTCCATGTTGTCTTCAACAATGGTTTCCGCAAGTATTTGCGGTGCGTAGTCGCGAATCTCAAAGCGACCATCGTGCTCAACAACTTTGAATTTAGCCTCTTCAACCGCATTAGCCGCAGTGACAAAAATAAAAGGCGCTGACAAAACAAGAACCGTTAATTTCATAATGAACCTCCATGTCGTTTAAAACTATACAAACTAAATTGAATCACACCCAATCAAGATGAGAGAAAGTCGGGCAACCTGCTAACGCCCGACACCAATAAAGCGGAAGCCCAACACTCGCATTTCTTCATGATCATGTACAACGCCGACGCATCTCGCTTATCATCGGTCTTGGGCTTGAAGACCAGACCCCAAACCGCGATCTTTCTGCCTCACACATCACCTTGTCCGCTGTGAAACACAAACGCCCTTCACGTTGATTGCGCAGAACCAGCTCTTCCAGCCCCGATTCCTAAATCGGCAATCTGCCTTGTGGCAGCCCCTCGATTTTTACGGAGTCAGCATCCAGACAGATCACATCATTGCCTAAGTCCGCAAAACAGGTGCCTGCAACTAAACCCACATACCCTGATCCGATAACTGTAATCTTAATCGCACTCCATGACCATTATATAAAATAAATTCAAGAATTCATGTCTAAAATTCTTCCCCCCTCAGTGCTCTCTGTGCCCTCACAGTGAAAAACCACGAAGAGTATTTTACTATGAGGTTAGTCGGGGTCAAACCTAAAATTTAAAAATAAGGCCCCTGAGTTATTTCCAACGTTCATTATCCAGCTTTTCTGAGATATTTTCAACCGCTCTCTT
>CAYOQJ010000012.1:0-3309 GCA_964406095.1 uncultured Lentisphaeraceae bacterium | reverse complement strand
CGACCACTTGCCAAGCCCGGCGTGAGGCTCTCCTCGTCCTGGCTTCCCTTTTTACTCTCTTCATTGCGACCACTTAGTGGTCGCAATAACGCCTCCGCTTCACTGACACAAACATCCGCTTCCATTCCCAATGCCGCCAGCAAGTCCATCGCGATCTGGTCAAATGGAATCATATCGCGCTCAGCATCAAGTTTCGGATAAATGATATCACCGCTCTCACCCATAATCGACGCCATCAGACACAACTCACCAGATTCGATCGGTGAAACAAAAAACCGCCGAATGCCGACCGGACACGACCACGGCTGACCTTTATTCAATCGTTCCAAAAATCCCAGCGGCAGGCTGCCGTTGGAAAAAGCCACATTCGCGAAACGGGCCGTCTTGATCGGCAGCCGATCGGCATACGCCATAATCAACTCTTCCATCAGCTTCTTGCTCGCCCCCATAAGATTCACCGGATTGGCCGCCTTATCAGTAGAGACGCAGAAAAAGTGCTGCGGTGGTTTGTCGAGCAGCATATCCAGCAACCCGCGTGCGCGCAGCACGTTGTTTTCTATCATCGCTTCAATCGAAAAAACATCCTTTTCACTGCGCACATGTTTGTGCGCGGCGAAATTAGCCACGATGTCAAACGGCCCATGCGTATGAAACAGCTTGGCAAAAACCTGTTCGCCGAAATTCACCGGATATGTCACAAAATCCTCGGGGATGTTGTAACTGCCGTCACTGCGCAGATCACGCACCAGTTCGGTCAACCCGTTCTCACTAATATCCACCACCACCAGTTTCGCGACATTGAACCGCAGCAACGCCTTGATATAATGCGAACCAATCGACCCTGCACCGCCGATCACCAGCACGCGCTTGCCGTCGATCCGCTCGTGCAGTTCGCTGTCATAGCGTTTAAAATCCGCAGCAAGAAGACTCTTCTCCCGCCCGGTCACTTTTTCTTTTATAAACTTCTCTAAATCAAATCCTGTAATCATATTTCATTCTCCCGCCAAGGCGCAAAGGCGCAAAGCTTCTAAGTTATCAATCCGGCATACGGTTGACACAACGGCGTATACCGTTTTTCATTAACTCCACATTAAAGTTCAGTAAAAAACCCAAGCGACACCCTGAAAGCTTTAAGTACGTCTGAACCTGCTTTAAATGCAAGGGGTGAACATTCTCAACTGACTTCAACTCCAAAATCACGATGTCATTAACAACAATATCAGCCCTAAATCCTTCATCAAATTTATCTCCATCAAAGACAACGGGTATTTGTACCTGCCTTGAGACATCAAGACCTCGTTTTCTCAGTTGCTTAGCCAACACCACCTCATAAACACTTTCAAGCAATCCTGGCCCAAGCACTTTATGAATCTTCAAGGCTGTATCAACAACTATCTTACCTATGTCGTTTTCATCCATTTAGGTTATCCTCTTCCACCCTTCGCGCCTTCGCGTCTTTGCGGGATAATGACTCCAAAGCAATACGCATGCCCTCCTCCGCACTCACCGGCATGCGCTCCCATCCCAGTGCCGCCTTAACCTTCGCATTCGATACCACATAGCTCTCAGTCAGCTTCTTCAAACGCTCACTGTTCAAAGGCAAGCGCAAAACATCCCCAATCTTCGCCGCCACCCTTACCAACTGCACTGGCACACGCCAGACGCGCGGCTTACGACCCAGAGCACCGGCAATCAACTCAATGAGTTCATTGGTGGACAACGCATCGTCATCCGCCACCTGATACACCCCAGCAGCCACATCGCCCATCAGCAAACCCTCGACCACGGCGCACACATTTCCGATCGATGCGAACGACCTCTGGTTATCAAACGCCCCCAGCGGCCAGGGCACTCCCCGACGCACCACACTATACAGCAAATTCAAATTCCCCTTGTTCCCCGGTCCATGAATCATACAAGGCCGCAGGATGTAAGTGTGTGGGTGTGATTTGTTTACCATCTCACAATCTCTGCTACCCTCGTCATTGAGACCACTTAGTGGTCTCAATAATCTCTCTGCCGCCAGCTTGCTCCGCCCGTAAGGTGTCTGCGGATCCGACACCGCATCCTCCATCAACACGCCTTCAACCCGATCGGCAACCGCCTTCACCGAACTGAACAGAATGAACATCTTCTCCCGCAAAGGCGCCGAGGCGCAAAGAGTATTTGTAGGATGTGGGACGCGGGACGTGGAATGTTGTACTTCACCCTCACCAGCGACACCATCCGCCGCAAGTTCAGAACTCTCGCATTTTAGAGCTTTAGAACTTCCCCCGTCCCCCCCGCTTCCCACTTCCCACTTCCCACAGCCCACATTCCACTTCCCACTTCCACTTCCCACTTCCCTCTTCCCACAACCCACATTCCACTTCCCACATTCCACATCCCACATCCCGCTCCGCCACGCTTCCAGCACCTTCTCTGTCAACCCCACATTCACATCAAAATAACTCTGCGGATCACTCGCATTCTTTGTATCATGCGCCTTGCCCGCAAGATGCACCACCGCATCCACCTCGCCCCACGGAACCGCACCAAGCTCCTTCCAGGTGAAACAGCGGCTGTAAGCCGCCGTGCCACCGCCGTTTTCGCCACCAGAGACTGGTTGCGAATTAGAGTGTAAAAGCTTCGCACTCCCCCTTTGGCTCTCTCCCACTTTTACCCTCTCCATTGCGACGAGTCCCTCGTCGCAATAACTCTCTCCTTTGCGACCACTAAGTGGTCGCAATAAATCCAGCGCCCACAGCTCATACCCCTTCTCAGCCAAATACGCCGACAAGTTCGTCCCGACAAACCCAAACGCTCCTGTAATTAAAACAACTTTACTCATATTAAAAGCGATCCTCGATTTTATATAAAAGAAGACTTCATTTTCTATAAACAACTCAGTAAAACAACATCTATCTCGCTGACCTTCTTTAGCACCTTGTCATTTGTTATCAAAACTCCGCCATGCTCTATTGCACATGCAGCCTGAAACATGTCGGGAAGGGGCATCCTGTATTTTGCCCTGAGCGCGCCAGCCAATATGCCGGTTTTCCAGGAAACGTCACATAGTTTTATATTGGGCAAGTTGCATAATGCATTACGATATCGATCTGCTATATCATTCCGACCGGCTTCCAAAGGTGTGTTGGTTCAACGTGAAATGGACAACCGCCTGTTGTTGTTAAGAGACTGACACCATGCCAATCTCGTGTTTTTCTGGACGCTCCCCATGGGGCTCTGCCCCCTGGAACCCCCGGGATTTTTCGCATCGGCAAGAAGGCTGTAAGCCCTCCTCGGGATCTCTCCTCCGGAGGGGACGGC
>CAYOQJ010000011.1:0-5429 GCA_964406095.1 uncultured Lentisphaeraceae bacterium | reverse complement strand
CCTAGCCCTGGTCATGAAATATCTGGTTGTATTTTCTGCGCCGCAGCTTTAGAAAAAACGCTACGCGTTTTAAAAGTAGTAGATTACAATTTACAACTTGTATTTTACCAGTAAATGCCATACTCTACCTTTGTTATTTACTAATTGGAGGGTTTCTATGTTAATCAGGCGAAATCTGGAAGAAAAAATAAAAAAATATTTGAAGATGTTTCCCGTGGTTGCCGTTCTAGGAGCCCGTCAGACCGGGAAAACAACTCTCTCGAAAATATGTTGCCCCGACTGGAAGTATTTCGACCTTGAAAAAGGAGATGATTTCGATTTCATAACGAAAGACTTTTCGTTCTTCCTAAGTCAGTATCCAGCGAGTGTAATCATCGATGAAGCTCAGCGATCGCCACAGCTCTTCAAAGAACTACGGGGTGCTATTGACAACAACCGCACCAGAAAAGGACGCTATATACTGACAGGATCAAGCTCACCTGATCTCGTCAGGGAGCTATCCGAAAGCCTGGCAGGCAGACTAGCCATCATTGAGCTTGGAACACTCAAAACCAATGAGCTTAATGGAGAGCAACTCTCACCTTTGTACTCGATGCTTGACTCAATACCTGTTGAAAAACACCTGACGTCATTTCAGGACCTGACAACCGGTCTGAGTGCAGAACAGGTAATCCATACATTTCTGAAAGGTGGATACCCTGAGCCAGCCCTGCAAAGTGATCCGGAGTTTCATTCAATCTGGATGGCGCAATATGAATCCACTTACGTACAACGGGATATTGCCACCCTGTTTCCCAGACTCAACTCTGTTAACTACCGACGATTTATAAGAATTTTATCTGAGCTTTCCGGCACGGTTATAAACCGCTCAGAGGTTGGACGTACACTATGTGTTACTGAGCCGACTATAAGAGATTATCTATCCATAGCAGAGGGAACATTTATCTGGCGAAACATAAAAAGTTTTGAACACAGTGCCAGTAAATCTGTAACACGCATGCCTCGCGGTTACCTGCGGGACAGCGGATTGTTACATCATCTGCGACGGGTTCGCGACCGCGACACGATGCTTCAGGACCCGAAAAGCGGGGCTGCATTTGAAGGTTTTCTGATTGAAGAACTGATTCTGGGTTTACAAGCAGTGGAATCAGCACCATGGGCATTCAGCTTCTATCGCACCCGAAATGGAGCTGAGGTGGATATCATTCTTACATCACCGGACAACATACACATTCCAGTAGAGATTAAAATGGGAGTCTCAACCAGAGCGGAATTATTAAAGAGTCTATCGAGATTCATCAGCCAAAACAACTCCCCCTACGGAATTGTGATTAATCAAGCAGAAGAAATTCGTATGCTGACCCCTGACATAATCCAGATCCCAGCCCGTTTTCTTTAACGCGCGAACACACTGGTCATACCTTAAATTAAAAATTAGGGCAGAACAACACAGGCAGGAATGCCTGTGCTACTTTAAATAATCCCTGGACAGTCCAACACAGGCGGGGACGGCGGGTTTGACACACATAAAACGTGTCACGGCTGTCTGCCAGTGACCTTGCGGATATAATCGACTTCCTCAGCCTTGTAAGGTGTGCCGTCTGGGTTAAGCACGTCGTGAAACCAGAGCCGCGGCTCGGCCGTGTATTTTTTAGTCCAGGAGTCCCAGGGAAAAATCGTCTGGGACCTGCCGTTGACGAAGCCCCACATGTAGGCCGCAACCTTGTCTGCTTTCATAATCTCGAGATGTGGTTTGAAGGTGCTCTGATTGGGGCGAGCCATATATTCGGTGCAGAATAGCGGACGTCCGAGTGTTCCGAGACGCTCGATGCAAAGCCGCATGGCATCCGCACCGCCGTAAGTGTGGTAACTGATAACATCGCTGTTGGCTAACTGAATGCGCTTGCAGGCATCCAGGCGCTCCAGCTCATGCGAGTCTCTCCACACAGCCGAGGTCAGAGGCTGACTCGGCCCGGCCTCGCGAACCCAGGCGAAAGCCTGCGGCAGAAGCGCGTTGACTAGATCCGGCTTGTCGGCAGGCTCAAGTCCCGGACGCCCGGGTGCGCCGCCGTCAAAATTGTCAGGTTCGTTCCACACATCCCAGACAATCACGCGCGGGTCGTCGGCGTAGTGTCGGACCACGCCGAGGACATACTCTTTGAGGTGTGGATAGGCTCCGGGATTCTTCAACGCCTCAATGCCGGGGTTCTGCACCCAGCCGGAGTTGTGAGTGAAGGGGATCGGCGCGGGCTGCGGCCCCAGCTTCGGCAGCGGATGCCAGCAACTGTCGAAGAGCACGAACATGGTCTTGACGCCGTGTTTATCCGCGATGGCGAGAAACTCGTCCGTGCGTTTCAGGAAGCCGACGGCATCCTGCTTCCAGAGCAGGTCGTGGAGGAAGACGCGGGCCGTATTAAAACCGAGTTTCTCCGCATAGCCGAGTTCGCGGTCGATCGTGACTGGATCAAAGGTCTCGGCCTGCCACATCTCGAGTTGGTTGATGGCGGTGCTGGGAATAAAGTTACATCCCGCGAGCCACGGCTGCTGCGCGTACCACTCTTTCGCGCGTTCTGCTGTCCAGCGTCCCGGCGCGTCTTGCAGTTCGGCTGCACCGTCGGCCGCAGACGACCGCGTGACAAGCGCTGCAAGTATACCCGCCGCAATAATTGACACATACTGTTTCATGGTTTCTTTTCCTTCTGGTAAATTTGGCTGTAAAGTTCCGACAAATAATGAATCCGTCAGTTTATTCTGTTCCGCAGCTTCCGAACGGGGAGGAGCGCTTGCAGAGATCACGGCATAACCAGCATTGCCCGCAGATAGTAACACACTTACACGTGAGTACAACCAAAATTTTTCCACTTTTTCTCGCTCGGCAACACATGAGAGTAAAATTACAGTGGGAGCGGAATTAATTACTACCCTGCTTATTTCCGGGATCAATCATTATCTGATCGCTGACTACCCTAAAACCGGCATTGAAGATGCGATGCCAGGGCTCATAGCCGATTCTGGCCGCGGAGCGGCAGCCTGTCGGGCGATCACAAAAAGATCCGCCGCGCAGAACGTATCGCTCTTCGAATGGTGCTGCGGCACTTGCATAATCGCGATAGCGTGAAGCGGTCCATTCGGCCACATTCCCATGCATATCAAACAACCCGAAACGATTGGGCTTAAATGAGCCGATTGGAGCGGTCACACTATAACCATCATTAAAACGCGCATCTGCCAAATGCGCACCGCAAAGTGCCAGGTGCGCCACCCCGCCGGTAATCTGCACCCCGCTGACATGATAGGGCGTACGGAACGCCTGATCCGCCATGTTGGCAAACTGTGAGAAATCGGCAGACGCTCCGCCGAAAGAGAATTCGGACGAAGAACCGGCCCGGCAGGCGAACTCCCACTCCTCTTCGGTCGGCAGCCGGAAACGTATTCCCGTACGGCGTGAAAGCCACTCGCAGTACTGGACAGCATCATTCCAGCAGAGACCGACTGCCGGTTGAAGCGGAGCGTCGAGCGGCAATCCACGGTCGTCAGAGCGGGCGTGACGCTTGGCGTAATAGCCGCCGCTGTCGTGCCCAGTGTCGAAAAGCGCATACTGTTCGTTACTGATTTCAAACCGGGCCATCCAGAAAGAGTTTTCGATGCGCACCCGGTGCGCTGGTCTCTCGTTAAAGCGACCGTTGGGATCTCCCATCAGAAAATCGCCAGCGGGAATGCGCGCTAATTCCACGGCAACGCCTTCCTCTATCTGTATGCGAGTGTACTCCGGTTTCCAGTCCGGCTCCGCAAAAATCACACTGCCCGGCGCGTCGGGAGGGACGGTAGCGGCAACATCGCGCCGCGGCTTTCGCCGCAATACAGGACGAGGTCCGACAATACTCTTTTCCGGATCATGCGTCAGACCGGCATATAGCTCAGCCATCTCTCTGCGACGCGCATCAGAATTTTCAGGTACAGGAAATGCGTCGTTCCAACTGCCGTGACAAGGAGCATTCAGATCGATCCATGTTATCAGACGTTGCCACGACTCCGGATCGAGCTGAACTCCTTTATGTCCGTTACGCAGCATCTGTATCAACTCGCTGGTGTCGGCACGGTAGGTTCCGGGCACTAGAAGACTCACGTCGTCCTCGATTCCGACGCGCCGCACATAAGGCAGCAAAGCATCGTAGGCAGGCGTATACTTCATCTTATCGCCGCTGACCTTTTTCATGTCAGGGTGCTGACGCTGCCTGCCAAGCATACTCATCGGCAACCCTTTGTAATCAGGGAAATGACTCTCCGAACGCAGATCGGGCATGGTACTCTTTTGGCCATCGTGACACTCGACGCAGCTTGTGTCGAGCACAGGCTGCACCTCGCGTTCAAAATCAAATCCGCGGATGGGTCCGTACCATTGTTCGATCTCACGGGGTGGTTGGCGCGAAGCAATCGTAGCTGTTGTCACCGGCGTATCGCGCGGATCTTCATGACACCCGATGCAGGAACTGAATTCGCCGGGCATCACGGTCATCCAACTGCGCATCAGTTGCACTGCCTGCCCCTTGTCGTCCAGCGCCTGAAGTGCAATCGGAGTGTTGGCAGGCACATTGAACATCGCGGAACCGTCTTCCTCAACCGGCACTGTTCCAATAATCCGCATCACCTCCCAGGGCCCGCCGAAGCCGATTTTATGGGGGCCGGCCATATGGCGATATCCAAAGTGATAGGCGATAACTCGCAAGCTCTTCACCAATCCGGCGGGAACCCCCTTTAGTCCTGGTCCGCTATAAACATTCTGAAGATAGACCACGCTTTTATCTGTGCTGAGGTTAACTTTAGAGGGAATAACGGGTTCGTTATCGCGTGCTTTCAGAGGAATCGGTTCTATGAGCGCATACTCAGGATCATCATGCAGCAGTGTCAGATTGTCATAGATATCCGCCAGATAAACGGCCCAGTCAGCGTTCTGATTTTTGAGGCAGGAAACCAGGAAATACTTGTCATCCAGGGGGTAAGGATGCATGAACTTAGGCCAGTCGTCATCGACGAGCGCATCTTTGATCTCTTCTCTCACGGGATCGCCCCGTCCGGAGATGCGGCAGATAATTCCGTTTTTACCGTGTGAACCTTTGCTCGCGTCCAGCACCACCAGCCAGCCCATTTTATGCACGCCGTGATAACCAGAGAGAATTGCCACCAGCATGCCCGGTTTGCCGGGAATCTGCCGCACGTGAAAGAGAGAGTTGGGAAACCAGCTGTTGCTACCGTATACAGCGCGCTGTCCTGTTCCGTCGGGATTCATCACCATGAGCTGACGCAGAAAGATATGATTGATACCGGTATAGTCCCAGCGCGTATACAAAATCTGACCGTTCGCCAGCACCGAAGGATGATAATCATGATCCTGATCAAAACAGAGCTGGCGGATATTGGAACCGTCCGCC
>CAYOQJ010000010.1:0-53941 GCA_964406095.1 uncultured Lentisphaeraceae bacterium | reverse complement strand
ATATATAACCACGTATGAGAAAAAGATGAAAAAACCATATTCACCTCATGGGTTAGGTTACAAATCAATAGTTCGAACAGTGTTTTCGTGTGTTTCGTGGTTAGATCATTACCGTTTTTAGGTTAAATTGCCAGACGCAAAGTCCAAATCGGTAATTTCGACGACACAGGGATCAGCATATGCATTACTGGTAATCTGGCATAAAATCCAGTCGTCACGATCCACTCCGGCAAGCACGCTCGCAGGTCGTAGCTTGCTTGCTTGCTGATAAATCAGAGAATGGAAACCTGACAAGGACAACTGATCCTACTGAAGGTGAGACCATGCCGCATCCTCCTCGGGGCGTTCCCAATCATGCGCAAGAGACTACTGGCTCAATAGAGCCGTTTCAGGAACATCGGATTCCTCCATTATGGTTACGATAGCACGGCACGCATGCCCCAAACGGAGCGGTTCAAGTAAATAGATTCGCCCATCGGTTTCTATCGTTGCTTCTACTGTTTCCAGCATGCCATCACCTCATAATCAGGGTATCCTTTTATCGCAGGATTATCAATTTTCATTTTTATTTGACGCAACGGGATCCCTTGCCCGTCCATCTGTATGCGTCTTTTCTGTCGTCAACAGTGAGAATGAATCGAGTTTGCGCCTCAAGAAGGTGGCGGTGCGTGACATCAGCTTTCCTAATGATTTTTTGATCATTATTTCGGTTATGCTTATGGAGCTGACATAAATGATGTTCGCCGTGATAAACTAAGTCGAGAAGACGCGATAGATTGGCTTTGGCCTCTGAAACATTTACGATCATAATTCCCATTTTTTAGTAAGGTCACATATACCAGAGTTGGTCTGGTTGGTCAATTGTTAAGTTTGCTTTTCAGGTTTGATTCCGATACCCTTTTCAATTATTTTAACCTTTCGATAATCACCGGTGGACAGGCGGAGCGAAGGAGGAGCGGTATTTGAGCGGGCTTAACCCAGTTCGCAGTTTGAAGATGCGAGAGAAGTAGAAGGTGCTTGTGAATCCACACTCATCCGCAATCTGCTGAATCTGCAGTGATGTGTTTGCAAGCAGGGTGCTCGCCTTGCGCAGCTTCAGGTCAAGCAGATACTGGTTGGGGGCAAGCCCGGTGAACTCTTTGAAAAAACGGCGGAATGAGCTGTAGCTCATACCGTTCTCCAATGCGTGTTGGTTAAAATCGAATCGTTGTGGCAGGTGATCGTTTAAATGCAGACAGGTTTCTCTGATCAGTAGTTCATTGACCGGATGACGCAACACCTCTCCGCAAGACAGTGTCTGGATGCGCGCTATAATCTCCATAGTCTTGGCGGCGATCACCGGACGAAATCCGAAGCTCTCACTCTGGGCAAGTGTGCAGGCATCGCGGAAAAGGCTCAGGAGATCAGTGTCTGTCCCGGTATGAATAACTGGCTTTTCCGGAGAAAAGAATTCGCGCATCAATTTTTCCCCGTGATCCCCACCAAACCCGATCCAGTGTTCGTTCCAACCTGTCTTGCAGTGGGGACGGTAGCGGTGTCGCACACCGGGAAAAAGCAGGAAAATTGAGCCGGTACGGATGGTGATTGTGCTGCTTCTATCCGACCAGAAAACTCCTTTGCCTCTTGTGATGTAGACAATCTGGTGCTCCTGCAGAACTCGTCCGGTTTTCCTGTTAAGCGTATACTGTTCCGGATGTTGCCCCGGAGGGTAATCCGTACCAGGCGCAATATCCGTATAGCCCAGATCGGTTACAAAGATTCCCCACCGTCTAGCTTCGTCGCTACTCGGTATGTAACGGGAGAATCCGTTCTGTATCTGTTTCTCGAGCATTGTTGTTATGACTTTCTCGATTTTTTGAGCAATTTATCATATTTAAGATCGCTACCAAGTAGAAAAAGAGTAGCGCGCAGATGGCAATGTTGCAATACTGGAATTTGATCAAAATGTGCAAAAAACTGATCACAGAGTCTATGGATATTTTATGTGCTGTCGGTTAAGCTTGCATAATAAAAAGAAGAAAGTATCTCTTATGATTGCGCTCGGAGTTTTATTATTGATTTGCGGCGGAACAGCCGCGGGCAGTTTTTATCTGCCGCTGAAAAAGATCAAAATCTGGTCATGGGAGTCTGGTTGGATTGCTTTCGGTCTGTTTGCCTGGGTTGTCGGGCCGTTGCTGGCGGTGCTGATTACGGTTCCGGGCTTTGGCGGAATAATTGCCGGATCGGATGCACGGACGGTCTTTCTAACCTGGTTCATGGGTTTTCTTTGGGGTATCGGGGGGTTGACCTTCGGACTTTCCATGCGTTACCTGGGTATGTCGTTGGGATACGCTTTGGCACTGGGTACCTGCGCGGCCTTCGGCACTCTGATTCCCCCACTTGTCAAGGGACGGTTTATGGAGTTGCTGACGAGCTTGTCCGGACAACTGACTCTGTCTGGGATTCTGGTTTGTCTGACGGGTGTCGGTGTTTGCGGTTACGCGGGCATTCGCAAAGAGCGGGAGCTTTCCGCCGATCAGAAGCAGGCCGCAACCGCTGAATTTAATTTTCCTAGAGGAGTGGCGGTGGCACTCATTTCCGGAGTGATGAATGCCTGCCTGGCTTTCAGCTTCGAGTTTGGCAGGCCGATTGCGGATGCAGTGGTTGCGCAGGATGTCTCTCCGCTCTGGCAGAACAATCCAGTGTTGGTAGTGGCTTTGATGGGCGGTTTTACAACCAACATCATTTATTGTGTCTTTCTTAATATCAGAAATAATACCGGTGGCGATTACCTCGACAGCACCGCACCTCTGTCTAAAAATTACGTGCTGGCCGCCACAGCCGGTGTGCTCTGGTATATCCAATTTATGCTCTACGGAATGGGCTCCTCCCTGCTGGGTGATTATTCATTTGCGGCTTGGTCGGTGTTGATGGCTGTTGTAGTGGCGGTCAGTAATCTCTGGGGACTGCATTTTAAGGAGTGGCAGGGGGTGCACTCGAAAACGATTCAAACCATTGTCATTGGGATTGCGATGGTGCTGCTCTCCATCGTGTTGATTGGCGCAGGCGGTTATGTCGCATCCAATTGATCTAAAAAAACGAAAGAAAATAAATGAAAGTTGGAATTTTTTTAATCGGACTCGATACCTATTGGCCGCAATTTGACGGACTGCTGGATAAACTGAACGGTTATCATGCCGACATACGTGACCGCATCGCGGACATGGGTGCGGAGATCGTCGATGCCGGAATGGTGGACAATGTCGAAAAAGCCGGAGCGGCGGCGGAGCTATTTAGAAAAGAGGGCGTGGAAATTATCTTTCTCTTCATCTCAACCTATGCGCTCTCCTCGACTGTGTTGCCGGTGGTGCAGAAGGCCAAGGTGCCGGTGGTATTGCTGAATCTTCAGCCGGTGGCACAACTGGATTACGAAAAATTTAATGCGCTGGGTGATCGCGGGGTTATGACCGGCGTGTGGTTGGAACACTGCCAGTCCTGCTCGGTGCCGGAGTTGGCCTGCGTGTTCAACCGGGCGGGCATTGATTATCATGTTGTAACCGGTTATTTGCAGGAGGATGCGGCGTGGCAGGAGATTCAGGATTGGGTTGATGCTGCACACGTGGTCGACGGCATGTGTAATAACCGCGTTGGTATATTGGGTCATTACTACTGCGGCATGCTGGATGTCTATACCGACATAACCCAGCAGGCGGCGGTTTTCGGTTCACACTTCGAGATACTGGAGATGTGCGAACTTTATTCCTTGCGGAATAAAGTCAGCGGTGATGAGATCACCGCAAAAATAAAAGAGTTTCACGATTGGTTCGATGTTTCAGAAGAGTGTGAGCAGACCGAGCTTGAGCGGGCAGCGAAAACCTCTGTTGCTTTGGATAAGCTCATAGGCAATCATAACCTCGACTCCATGGCCTATTATTATGAGGGCAGCGACGAGTATGAGAACATAGTCACCTCGGTGATTGCGGGTAACACTCTTCTGACCGGCCGTAACATTCCGGTGGCCGGCGAGTGCGAGATCAAGAATGTAATGGCGATGAAGATTATGGATCTTTTAGGAGCAGGTGGCTCGTTCTCCGAGTTTTATCTGGCGGATTTCAAGGATGATGTGGTCTATCTGGGTCACGATGGACCGGCACACTTCGCCATTGCCGAGGGGCGGGTTGCGCTGGTGCCGGTGCCGGTTTATCACGGCAAACCCGGCAAAGGGCTGTCGATCCAGATGACGGTCAGGCACGGTCCGGTGACGCTGCTCGCGGTGGTGCAATGCGGCGACGGCACCCTGATGCTGCTGGTGGCGGAGGGCGAGTCTGTGCCCGGTCCGGTGTTGCTGATCGGCAATACCAACAGCCGCTATAAATTCAGTATCAGCGCTAAGCAGTTCATGAACGAATGGAGCCAGGCCGGCCCGGCGCACCACTGCGCGATTGGTGTCGGGCACATCGCGGGCAAGATTGAAAAACTGGCGGCTCTGCTGGGCATCGAGGTGAACCGAGTTTGCTAGCGGGATTCGGGCTGCGGGATATGGAATATAGGAGGCGAGTTGCTGTGCGGCTCGCCAGAGCAGAACGGCTGGACATTCCTTGTTTAGCGAGCCGCACAGCAACTCGCTTCCTAATCCGAGTTCAGGGAATTATCTTATGAAACGCAGAGTGATTGAAACAGCATTACTTTTACTGGGTCTGTCCGCCTGGGGTGTGTCGCTGGAGCAGAATTTTAAAAACCCGCCGCACAGGCTTTTCGGCAGTTGGTTGGACGCACCGCGGTACCTCTTGAATTCGATCTCTGCGGATCAATGCTGGTCGTTTTCCAAGAAACACTGCCCACAGACCGCAGTGGTACGGCATCGATCAATTGCCCGGAGCTCAAAACCGTGCAGGAGCTTTCAGGTTCCTGGCAGCTCGCCTTTGATTCAGAACGGGGTGTTCCCGCTTCGATTCAGTTTGATGCATTGACGGACTGGGCCAGTCACAGTAATTCCGGCATCCAAAACTACTCCGGCGAGGCTGTCTATCACATGAACTTTTATTTTCCGGAACATAGTCGGGTTTCTCTGTGATTTTCGGAACGGAAAAAGTGACCGTCCCCTTGTTGTGAGCAGAGAGCATGGCGAAGAGAAGTTCAAGATTGACGGTTGACGGGGTCAATCTTCAATCTTTTTTACTCTCGTTATTGCGTCGACTGTGTCGTTGCAATAACTGTTAGCGAAGGCGGAAGCCCGCTGGAGGAGAGCGGGCGCTATGCTTACCTAACTATTAGTATTGCCCCTTTGTGTTCGCTGTGGACTGTGATTGTAACGGTCGCGGTGCCGGTATTGCCATGCTGATCACGCAGGGTGTAGCTGAAGGTTTCGACCACCGGCGTGGTGCTGGTGGGATTGACTCGGCCGATCGGATTGTAGATGAACGAGCCGACTCCGCCTGTGATATCGTAGGCCCGCAGCGGCGCATTGCCGCCGTCAACCGCCAGCCAGGTGGCCTGCTCATCAACATGGTTGAGCTCTGGATCTTTATAGCTGTCTTCACGCATGAATATCTGATAGGTGTCGGTGGAGATTGTACCACTGCGTAGAACGGCTGGATCACCACCGTTGATCGTAGCCAATGAAGCGATCAGTGATGGTGGTTCAGCGAAAGAGAAGGGATTGTGTTCGTCGTATTGCAGGAGATTGGAGGGAGGGGACTCTAAATCAAAGGCCTTTATGCCGGTGCGGACGCCGGATTTAAAGACATGGCCGTCCCACATGCTCTTCATGGGTTCAATTGCGAACCAGCCGACAGTCTCGCTGTAAGCGGCGCTACCGGTCGAGCCCTCATACTCTTCCAGCGCGATCTGGAATTTATTGGTGCTTACCCCGCCGCCAACGTAGTACTTGCCGTTCATGCGCGTGCCGAACAGTTCGCCATCGGGATCGTTGCAGCTCTGCAGATGGTTGATCACCACCGGCTGCGTTTTGAATGGATTGGCGAAGTTGATCTCATCCCAGATCAGGGTGCCCTCGTTCTTTGCATAGATTGCGCTGATCTCCGCTTTGCCTACCTCAAAGCGGGTGCCGTCGGCCAGCAGGTATTCACCGCAGTCAAAGACCATATACGGGAGCTCGGTGGTGTTGGTATGCGTGTTGCTGTCGTTGTCGGATAGTGCGCCACCCTCTTTCTGTTCCTTGAAGTAGTAGGAGAAGCTGGAGGATGTCACATTCGCCACCATAACCGCCCCCGGTTCAGGGTCACTGATTCCGCCGGGGGTGATGAATACCACCGGATTTCTTAAAATTTTGCCGGTAGCATCGAAAATCTCGGTCTGCGGTGAACCGGTCGGAGTGATTTTGCCACGGAGACAGACAATGCGGTTGCTCCCGATACTCAGTTCGCTGAGCAGAGAGCTGGCATCAACATTCTCGATCATCAGCAGATCATTGGTGTCGATGTTGACATCGGCACCCTCTCCGGTGTCGTCAGTGACAAGATTTCCGCTGAGGATTTTGTCCTCATCCACCGCGTAAACGTCGTTGTTGGCGATTACGCCGTCGTCATTGCCGGTGATGGTGACTGTGACAGTCGCTGGCGCCAGTGCGGAGAGACCATGCGCATCGCTGGCGTTGTAAGTGAAGGTGTCGGTGACAGATTCTCCAAGCGCAAGTTGCTGGAAGGATTCACCCGGATCATAGCTGAGAGTTCCATCGGCACTGATCGTGACCTGAGCGCCCTGCTCGGAGGTGAAGCCGCCGCCGACATTGCCCGCGAGACCCAGCACGCTGTTGACGGTCAGATTAAATTCGTCGCCTTTGTCGATATCGGTATCGTTGGCCAGTACATTCCAGGTGCCGATGCTGTCTTCATCAGTTGTGAAAGTGTCGTCAACTGCTGTGGGCAGATCATTGACACCTTGAATCTCGATTGTGATGGTGGCGGTTGAAAGTTCTCCATTATCCAGCACTGTGTAGGTGAAGGTTTCGAAGGCGGACTGACCGACTCCGAGAGCGGCGAAACGGTCGTCGGGATCGTATGTCAGAGCGGTTGTGTTGTTGATCAGTTCACCGGTGATATTCAGCTCCCGCGCGTCAGACGCAGCGCGGCGCGCGATCGAGAAATCAAGATTAAATCCGTCGGCATAACGGTGAGCATTGGGTCCGATGCCGATATAAATGGTGTCGCCGCTGACGAGTTCTCCAAGATCGGTGTCGAAATCAGCGGTGAGTGCTTTGCCGAGATAGTGATGTTCGACAACGGTGTCGTTGACAATTATCACAAGGTCAATACCGTCAGCACTGCTGTCGGTGTAGAGCATACTTTCGATTATGTTGTAAGAACCGCTCTCCGCCACAGTGTAGGCCGCGATTGCATAGCGGTTGAGATAGTTGGTGTAGGCTGGCTGCATGTCAATGGTGTTCCAGCCGGAACCGGGATGGCCACCGGTGCTGTGAAGATGCAGATACTCACCGGGTGATCCGTTGGTTGCTATGTTGTCACTGTCTGCTCGCCAGTTGAGGAAGGCATCCGACCACACCAGGTGGCGGAAGCTGTTGGTTTCGGTGATCGCACCGGATGCGCCGTCATACTGCTCTTCGAAGACCCAGTTGGTCGGAGCGTTCCAAAGGTATTGCCAGCCGAAGCCGTTGCCGTCGCGGAAATCGGCGGGTTCACCGCTGATTGTACCGGTTGGATAATCGTCACGGTAATCGGCGATGATCACACTGTTGGTCAGGATGACAGCACCGGAGCCGAGTCCGCTGTCGTTGAGCAGCGGATTGAAATTGGTGGCTGAGCCGTCGGCGCTGAGCACCAGGGTGTCGTTGATTGTCAGGGTTGTTCCTGTGCCGCGCACCATGAGTGGCGCGGTTGCGCTCGTTGCTGCGCCGTTGTCGTCGATGAACTGGTAGGTGAAGCTGTCGGCTACAACAGCACCGTAGGCGATGTCGTTAGTGACCTGACCGTCGTAGCTGACTGCTCCGTCTGCAAGCGATACTGATGCCCCGAGAGCGGTAGTGCCGCTCTGCACTGCCGTAAGCGGTTTGCGGATGCGGTTGTAGGCAATGGCGGCTTCGGCTTCGCTCAATACGCTCGGGTAGATTATGGCGTGTGCGATCGCACCTTTGAAATCGCCGCATTCCAGACCAAGAGCAACACCCGTTCCATGGAAGCGTCCGATGCCTGTGGGGTCGGTACCTGTAATATCAAAGATATTGCCGCTCGGATTGGTGATTGTAACCGAGTTGGCGGTGCTGAAAGCATCGTGCGGGTTGTTGTTCAAATAAACGCGCAGTATGTCGGGTTGATCCGGAGTTGCGAACTCGATGGTGGCGATCACCTGATTGAACTCATCCCAGCGCACTCCGCCGATCTCGGCGATCATGCTTGTGGTCTGGTCGTTATTGTCACCACTGTCGACAACTACATTGACCGAGTTACGCTCGGCGTTGTAGTAGATCAGCGTGCCGTATCCGGAACCGCCGCATTTTATTATAACACTGTTGCCGACGGCATCATGATCGGGTCGGAACCACACCTCCCAGCTTTGATCTATGGTTGAATATTGGTCAATGGTTGGCATAGTGGCGAAGTTATTGACTAAGGCGTAGCCGATACCACCGAAGCCTGAGGCAACCGGTGTCAAACCTTTGAAGTCGATTACGGCATTGTACTCTGATCCTAAACTGCCCGGGTTTTTCCAGATTGTGGCATTTTCGGGAGAGACGTGCACTTTATCAGGATGCGTATAGAGGGCGATTAGCGGGTTGAGCGGATTTATGTGCGGTTGATGGCCGCGCATCAGCTCTCCCGGAGTCAGCGTGGTCGGACGCAGCTCATCTGTTTGCAACGTGATTTCGTTGTGTTCGCTGACACCATGCACAGAAATCTGAACCGGCGCCTTTGAGGTGTATCCATTGCTGTCGGTCGCCTGATAAACGAAGTGGTCAAAAAATGTTTCATCCTGCCATAATGTTTCAATGCCGGGAATGCCGGTCGGGTCGTAGGTGAAAGAGCCGGTGGCTGAGTCGAGAGTCAGTACCGCACCGGAGGCTAGCGTGAGCGGAGTTCCAATGCCACTGATCAGAGCGCCGGTTGCGTCATAGACTCCGGCGACTGTGATGGTATCGCCGTCGATGTCGGTTGCTTCGCCTTCAAGCATAACGCGGTAGTTCTCCTGGATGCGTGTGCTGTTCAGCACCTCGGTGTAGATGCGGAAAGCGGCTATGTCGCCATTGTACCAGGTGTCGTAAGTCGTGCCAGCAGCCGGACTCATAAAGCCGCCGACATTGTTGCCGCCGAAATGCCCGAGGCCGGCGCCGTCGCCGCCGTCCCAGTCGCTGACATTGTTGTTGTCCGCCATGCCGATAAACACCCCGTTGATATAGAGTTCGTTTAATCCGCTCTCCATATTTATAATAAAGACTATCTGTGCGAATTCATTGGTAATATCATCAAGCAGCAGACTTTGCGGGTCGTTGATCAGATCATAGGTTATCAACCCTTTTTCGATGCCGTTGGCGACCTGCAGAATGCTCTTTGCGAGCACGATGCCCATGCCGGTTGTGCCGTCGGTTTCGAAGAGCACATTGGTCTGCAGCAGAGCGGCGGGATCGGGACGAATCCACATCTCAAAGGTTGCGCTCGCTTCGTTGGGATCGCCTGCGGCAATATTGTCAATGCTGTTTTCCACGCCTTCGCCGAGGGTTCCGTAAGCGAATTCCGAGCCGTCGAAATTGCAAGCGTGACTGATGCCAGCGTAGGCGCTGCTGATGATGACTGCTTGGCATCCTTTTCTCAAGCGCCAGTTCATGTATTCCTGTGTATCGGTACCGGTGTTGTACCAGAAGTTCGGTGTGTCGATGAACTCGGCAGAGTAGTTGATCGGCAGTATGCGGTTTTCAGGATCGCCGTTGGCGGTGGCGGTGATGCCGTCGTTAGCGGTCAGATTGACCGCCAGCGATACTGCGCCGGTTTCGGTGACTGATGGGTCGTTGATGCAATCCGCTAGCGCCGCGAAGGTATCGTTGGTGCCGCTGACGGTGATGGTCACACTCTGTTCGCCGGTCAGTCCGGCGAAGTCCTCGACCGTATAGTTGAAGGTATCGTTAGTTGACTGTCCGTTCTGCAGTGCCTGCAGTGTCGGGGAGTTGTCCGGATCATAGCTGAAGGTGCCGTCGCTGTTGACGGCGACCGCTGCGCCGAGTTCGGATACAGCGTCGTACTCACTGACAAAGATTGCCACGCCGAAATCATTGGAGAGAACGGATGCGACATCGTCATCGAGCAGGGTGAGAATCTCATCCTCGGTTGTGCTGCCGCTGTCCGGTTCGGTTGTCACACCGGCGGAGGCCAGGATCGAGAAGGCGGCACTGGTTGGCTGCGAGCCGCCGTCGGAGACGGTGAAGTTGAAAACATTGAAGTTGCCGATGGTCTCTTCGGCGGTAATGGTGATTTTTTCATCGTCGACATCGGACTGGGTGAAGGTGTCGTTGAGAGTCAGAGGCACACCCTCTTTGAATATCAGCGCGTCGTCAGGGGCTGATGTGATGGTGTAGATTAAATTGTCCGGTGAAACGCTTTGGCTACGGGTTAGCAGCGAGCGCGTTTTGATAACAGCGGTGCTGTTGGTTGTAATTGCCATAGGGCCGGCGGTAATCAGCACCGGGCTGGCTGTCATTGTGGCAATGTCGAACCCTTGCAATCCGAGAGAGTCGCCGGAGATTTCACCGCTGTTGCCGAGGCGGCGTGAGGTCATTTCGACATAGCTGTTGGAGGTCAGGGTCGAGACCATGCCGAGCCAGTTGCCGTTATTATGTACCTGGTCATTGCGGGAGTATTGCGAACATTCGCCGTAGGGCAGGGTGCTGCCGTTAACCGTCCATTGCGGGTTGGGGCAGATGCGCATCTCGCCGTCGTCATCATCAAAATAGCCGCCGATGAAGAGGTAGCGGCTGTGCTGGTTGACGGTGATTCTGCTGTTGCCGGGATCAGAGGTACTGTGAGTGAAGATTGTTGAGGGAGATTCATTCTGGGTGCGGAATTTTAGGGGGATAGGTGGATTGAGCGACTCGTCGGTGCCGCTGAGGCCCTGATTGAGGTCGTTATAGACCGGGCTGGCTCCGGTCACATCCTGCAACCGGATATTGGCGAGACTGTCGGGAAGTTTTATGATTGTCAGCGCGGTTTTATCGCCTTTAACAATGTAATTTACACCGGCTTGCTTCTCATGTTCGACTTTTAGCACATCGCTTGCTTGCGCTTTGACCAGAGTTGCGGCACAGAGGGTGCCGTTGTCGCACTCCTCTTCGTTTGTATTACCGCGTGGATAGGTGGTAGTGAAGGTGCCTTCAATCGGCTGACTGCTGAGGGTCATTCTGCCGGTGACACCGGTACGGGTGCCGCTGGAGGCGCTCCCGGTCAGTTCACGGGCGTCGCTGCGCAGCAGATGGGTGTTGGCGAAGATCAGATAATAACCGGCGTGGCTGAGAGTGACACTCTCTGTTCCGCCGATATAGCTCATAGAGCCGGAGGATGGTATTTCGTCGATTGTATCCCAGGTTACAGGGGTGAAAGATGTCGGACCGCTTGGGCTGGTATTGCTTGCGCGCCGCAGTCGCAGACAGTCGAGTGAGTCATCAAGTTTGAGAAGTTGGATTGCGGTGTGGCCGGGGGTGATAATTACATCCAGACCGGTGTTGGTGTCGCTGCGGTTCGAGTGCAGCCGCAGGATGTCACCGGCGCTCGCTTCAATAATCGTTCCGCCGGAGATGACTGCCTCATTGTTGTCGTTTTCGTTGCGGATGAAGCCTTGGGCACGGCCGTAGGCCAGAGCGTTGGTGCAGCTTTCGTTTTCTAGTGTCAGGTGGGTCAGCATTTCGCCTTGGCGTGAACTGATGCGGCTGAGACTGCCGCGAGGAATCCGAGCAAAAAACCGCGAATGAATAACTTTTTCATAACACTCTCCATCATAACTTTTTCATAAACTTACTCAAACTCACTCATAAATGAAATGAGAACTCTCTCAAGCTCCATCTGAAGACGACTCTATAAGCGGCACATAACACAACGTATCATTTTGCTTGTAGCATTTATAATTTGTGTTGACAAGTGATTTTTCCGCGAATTACCGAAAAAGGATAATTTTTTCTCTACGTACGGAGGCCACGCCATGTTCGGGAGCGGATATTCCGGCTGCACACCGTACACCGGTCAGCCGAGGTATTTATAAAAATCCTCTATCTCTGGTCATTGCTGTTTGTTGCGCAATCTGCTATTATGGAAGTTTTGAAAGACTAGGAGAGAAACTAATTTATGCTGGACAGCTTCGGGAAATACACGGATCAGGCGTTGGCTGCTATTGAAATCGCAATGCGCGAAGCCAGGGGACTCAATCATCCGTATGTCGGCACAGAGCATCTGCTTATCGGCATTGTGTCGGTCGAGGGTAGCGTTGTGGCTGACATCGTTGGCAAATTCGGTGTCGGTCTCAAGGATATCCGGGAAGCTGTGGAACGTTTTGTAGGCTCCTACGGCAGTGTCAGCATGCGCGGTGAGCTTCCTTACACGCCTAGAACCAAGAAGGTGTTGCAGTTGGCGGTTACCCTGGCGCGGGCCACCGGTTTCGATGCCGCCGGAACGATTCACATATTTCTGGCATTGTTGCGTGAGGGTGAGGGGGTTGCGGGACATGTACTCAGGCACCTTGGCATCAGCCATGAGAGTATCATGCCGCTGATGAATGATATTCTGGCGAGTTTGGATCATGTGCATCAGTCGCGTGCGGATGACGACCTGGATATGGATGATGTTTTCGATGATTTCGATGAGGATGAGGATGAGGATGGAGAAGAGGATTTTGACGGGCAAACTGACAATTCGCCATATCAAATGCCTTCGCCAGAGGAGATTTTCGGTGCCGGTATGACCGCATCGCCTGAGCAGTTTATGGGGGGTGCACCCACCGGTAAAGGCAAGTCGGGGCTGGAGCTCTTCGGACGTGATCTGACCGAGCTGGCGCGCAAGGGCGAGCTTGATCCGGTGGTCGGACGTAAGAGCGAGCTGGAGCGTGTGATTCAGATTCTTTGTCGCAGGACCAAAAATAACGCGGCCCTGTTGGGTGAAGCCGGTGTGGGTAAGACGGCGGTGGTTGAGGGACTCGCGCAGGCGATTGCGGACGGTAATGTACCCGAGCGCGTGCGCGGCAAGCGGGTGGTTGCGCTGGACATGGCATTAATGGTGGCCGGCACCAAGTATCGAGGACAGTTTGAAGAGCGTTTGAAGAGCGTGGTGGATGAAGTTAGAAAGAGTAAAAAAGTCATTCTTTTTCTGGATGAGCTGCATACTATTGTTGGTGCTGGCGGTGCCGAGGGTAGCATGGACGCTGCCAATATAATCAAACCGGCATTGGCGCGTGGCGAGTTGCAGTGCATCGGCGCCACGACGCTTAACGAGTATCGCAAGCGGATCGAGAAGGATGCTGCACTGGAGCGACGTTTTCAGACTGTTCGAGTTGATGAGCCATCGGTTGAAGATACAATTGAAATTCTGCGTGGCATCGCGCCGCGTTATGAGGCGCATCACAATGTGCTTTACGATGCTGCTGCTCTCGAAGCTGCAGCGCGTTTGACCAAGCGTTATCTGCCGGGGCGTCAACTGCCCGACAAGGCGATAGATGCGCTGGACGAGTCGGGGGCGCGTGTGCGCATGCGGGTTTCGGTTCTGCCACCGGACATTCGCGAACAGGAACAGACTATCCGCGAGTTGAGTGTAAAGAAAGAGGAGGCGATCCGCAATCAGCACTTTGAAGAGGCCGCCTCATTGCGCGATCAGGAGCGTACGGCACTTAAAAAGCGTGAGCAGATTGTTGCTCAATGGAAAGCGGAGTGTTCAGAGAAGACTTTGAAGGTGACGGTTGATGACATCACCGAGACCGTTGCGCATATCAGCGGGGTGCCCATCAAGCGGATGAGTGAGAGCGAGCGTGCCCGAATGCTGAACATCGAAAAAGAGTTGGAGAAGCATGTGGCCGGGCAGCAGCAGGCTATCGAGTCGGTCGCCCGCGCTCTGCGCCGTGCGCGCGCCGATCTGAAAGACCCGAAACGTCCGATTGGGTCGTTTCTTTTCCTCGGTCCTACCGGGGTTGGCAAGACGCTGCTGGCCAAGGCACTGGCCGAACAGATGTTCGGTGACGACAAGGCTTTGATCCAGCTGGATATGTCGGAGTATATGGAAAAATTCACGGTTTCGCGTCTGATTGGTTCGCCGCCCGGTTATGTGGGCCATGAAGAGGGCGGTCAGTTGACAGAGAAGGTGCGGCGCAGACCCTACAGCGTGGTACTTTTTGATGAAGTTGAAAAAGCTCATCCCGATGCGATGCACATGCTGCTACAGATTCTCGAGGAGGGGCACCTGTCAGACAGTCTGGGAGTGACGGTGGATTTTCGCAACACTGTTATAATTCTAACCTCCAATCTCGGTTTTGATTATGATCGGCAGGGTCAGGGGATGGGATTCAGCAAAGGTTCCAGCAGTGTGGATTATGAACGTCTCAAGGATCGCATGATTGTCAGTGCTAAACAGATATTTAAGCCGGAGCTACTCAATCGTTTTGATGATCTGATTGTTTTCCGCAAACTTGAGAAGAGTGATGTCGTTAAGATTCTGGATATGGAGCTGGGCAAGGTGCGCGAAAGGCTGGCAGTCAAAGATATCTCGATGGAGTTGAGTGAGGCGGCGGTGGATTTCATTGTTGCCAAGGGTTATGACCCGGCACTGGGTGCTCGTCCGTTGCGTCGCACGGTTGAACGTTATATCGAAGACAACATTGCCGAAAACCTGTTGCGCGGCATTCTGACTGCGGGCGTAATAGATGTTGAGGTGGCTGAGAGCGGTGCTGATCTGGTATTCAGAATGCGCGACGAGTTGGCACTGAACTCCGAGCGGAAATCCGTTGCCGTGGCAAAGAAAAAGTCCGGGAGCCGCAGTATCGCAAAAAAGCGGGGTGGCTCCAAATCGTCCGCTTCCGCTGAAAAACGTGGTAAAGCCGGCGGCTGATAATATTTTTTGCAGGGTTTAGCGTTGTATCAGTAAAGGATGGTGTATATAATCGCTGTTCTCTGAAATTTTTAATTTTTTTGACAGGCGGCAGTTAAGGAGTGTTTTCGTGAGTCAGACAATTGATGTGGCCTATGTGGCCGAGTTGGCACGGATTGAGCTGAGTGCGGATGAACGCGCTCTCTTTCAGGGGCAGCTCGAAACGATTGTTGAATATGTCGAAAAGATCAACGAATTGAATTTGGAGGGCATTGAACCGACCATGCATGGGCAGGCGGCCAGCAATTTCTTCCGGGCGGATGAGCCTTGCGAATCGCTACCGCGCGAGTCGGTGCTGGCGAATGCGCCAGCCAGTACGGCGACTGAATTCAAGTTGCCCAGGATTGTTGAAGATGCCTGATCTGGGCTGCCCGGCAACCGGATGGTGCTGGAAGGAGAGCTTGATGCAGCATTCGGAAAAGTGCACGAAGATTTAAGAACAGCCGGGGATGACCGATTTTATGGAAGATATAGGAAAGATGACGCTGACATCCGCGATCAAGGGACTCCAGGCTGGAGATTTTTCGGCGTTTGAGCTGGCGGTTGCTCTTTCGGAGGCTGTTGCGCGTGAGGACACTCGGCTGAACGCATACCTGCATTTCGACTCCGAAGCCGTTCAGAGAGCGGCGGAGAGAGCGGACAAAGAGCGGCGTGCCGGGAGCGATGCTCCGTTGCTGGGTGTGCCGCTGGCGGTTAAGGATATCATCAATGTCAAGGGGGAACCCTGTGGTTGCGCATCAAAGCAGCTGGCTGGCTATACCGCGCTCTTTGATGCGACCGTCATAGCCCGGCTACGTTCGTCCGGTGCGGTTTTTGCGGGGCGTACCAATATGGATGAGTTCGCGATGGGGTCTTCCACTGAGAACTCGGCTTTAAAGATCACCCGCAATCCGCATGATCATGAACGGGTTCCCGGTGGTTCGAGTGGCGGTTCCGCGGCGGCGGTGGCTGGTGGAATCGCGATTGCCGCATTGGGCACCGACACCGGCGGCTCCATTCGTCAGCCGGCCTCGTTCTGTGGATGTGTAGGGGTCAAACCCTCTTACGGCAGGGTCTCCCGCTACGGGGTTACAGCTTATGCGTCCTCGCTTGATCAGGTAGGCCCGCTAACCCGTACGGTCGGGGATGCGGCACTACTGCTACGTGAGCTGGCTGGTCTGGATCGGCGTGACGGCACGACGCTCGATGTGGCTGTGCCGGATTACACTCGGGCGTTGAACGGTGAAATTAAAGGGTTGAGAATCGGGTTACCCCGCGAATACTACATCAAAGGAGCTGATTCCGAGGTGACGGAGCGGGTCAGGGAGGCGGTTGACCGCTGTGCTTCTGAAGGGGCCGAGATTGTGGAGCTTTCTCTGCCGCATACCGAGTATGCAATTGCGGTTTATTACATTCTGGCCACTGCTGAGGCCTCGGCCAATCTGGCGCGTTTTGACGGGGTACGCTATGGGCATCGCACGGCAAATCCAGAGAGGGTCTTTGATCTTTATGCTCGCAGCCGTGCTGAGGGATTCGGTACCGAGGTCAAACGACGTATTATTCTGGGGACCTATGTGCTCAGCAGCGGTTATTACGACGCCTACTACGGACGGGCACAGAAAGCTAGAACCCTGATCAGGAATGATTTTACGCGGGCCTTTGAAAAGTGTGATGTACTTCTGACGCCGGCTGCGCCGACAGTTGCCTATCGGATCGGTGAGACGGCGCATGATCCGCTCAGGATGTATCTGGGTGATGTGTTTACAGTGCCAGCGAGTCTGGCCGGCATCTGCGGCATTGCCATGCCCTGCGGCAGCACTGCTGAAGGGCTGCCGGTGGGCGTGCAGGTGCTGGGGCCAGCTTTCGGTGAGGAGTCTCTGTTCAGAGCCGCTGGCGCCATGGAAAGAATTTTTGAAGTGTAACGGATTTACGGGATGAATGATTTGTTAGTGACAATCGGACTGGAAACCCATGTTCACCTTAAGACCAGAACCAAGATGTTTTGCGGCTGCAGCCTGGAGTTCGGAGCTGAGCCCAACACCCATGTCTGTCCGGTATGTCTCGGATATCCCGGAGCATTGCCGGTGATGAATGGTGAAGCGATCCGGCTGACGGTAACCGCCGGGTTGATGCTGGGCTGTGAGATCAATCGTTACAGCACCTTCGATCGTAAAAACTATTTCTATCCCGACATGTCAAAAAACTATCAGATATCGCAGCAGGCCAAACCGTTGTGTCTCGGAGGGGGAGTTTGGATTGAAACGGGGGAAGAGCGTAAATTTATCAGGATCAATCACATTCACCAGGAAGAGGACGCCGGTAAGATCATACACTACGCCCGGTATAGCGGGGTCGACTTTAACCGTTGCGGCACCCCGCTGATGGAGATTGTTTCCGAACCTGATCTGGCATCTCCCGATGAAGCGATGAGTTATTTGCAGAGCCTCAAGCAGATTCTTGTGTACGCCGGTGTCAGTGACTGCAATCTGGAAGAGGGCAATATGCGCTCGGATGTGAATGTGAGTGTACGTCCGTTCGGCCAGAAGGAGCTGGGCACCCGCACAGAGATCAAGAATATGAATACCTTCAAAGGTATTTACGCTGCACTTGAATACGAGATTGAGCGTCAGTGCGCGATTGTGCGCGAGGGTGGCACGATAGTTCAGGAGACCCGCCGATGGGATCCTGATCTCGGCGAGACGCAGTCGATGCGCACCAAAGAGAACGCCCACGACTACCGTTATTTTCCGGAGCCGGATCTGGTACCGGTCACCCTGAGTGAAGACCAGATTGCGCGTTGGCGTGCCACGCTGCCGGAGCTGCCTTCGGCCAGACGCGAACGCATGATGGCTGAGTACGGTATTTTGGAGTATGACGCCGGAGTGCTGGCAGATGAGAAACCTAACGCTGATTTTTTTGAGAGATGTGCGCGTATCTGCGGGTATGGCAAGGTTGTGGCCAACTGGTTTATAACCGATGTTATGGCGGTGATGAATGAAACCGGGCGAACGGTAGCCGAGAGCGCGTTGACCCCTGAAGCGCTTGCGGAGCTGATAACACTGGTGCGGGATGGCACCATCAATGGTGCCACAGCCAAGCAACTGCTCTTGGAACTCTTCACAGATGGGGGCAGCCCTGCAACGATTGTGGCGGAGAGAGGATTGGCGCAGGTCAGTGATGTCGCCGCACTCGAAGAGTTTATCAAAGAGGTGTTCGCTGCCAATCAGAAGTCGGTCGATGATTACCGTGCTGGCAAAAAAGCGGCGGCCGGTTATCTCGTCGGGCAGGTGATGAAACTCAGTAAAGGCAAGGCAGACCCAAAATTGGTCAACACTATGATATCCCGTAAACTCGCGGAGAATAATTGATTGAAGCTAGTTAATAGAGCTCAGGAGAATAATTGTGACATCAAATGATGATTTTGTTTTAGAGTTGCTGCAGGAAGCCGGCCATGTTACGGAAGAACAAGTTGAAGCGGTGAAGGATTCTCTGCGCGAGCAGGGGGAAACTATTCTGGATATCCTGGTGCAAAGCGGGGCCGTCACCGAAGACGATGTGCTTTTTCTGATCGCGCAGCAGTTTGGCATGGAGTATGTGCATGTTGACACCGAGGCGATCGACGCCTCGGTTGTTGATATCATATCGCCGGAGGTTGCTCGAAAATACAACGTTGTGCCGTTGTACAGCACCGATGAAGCGGTGACCGTTGCTTTGGGGGATCCGATGGGTTACGACACCATTGATTCGCTACAGTATGTGCTGAGCAAACGGGTCGAGGCTGTGGTTGCTCCTTCGGAGGAGGTCAAGTCCGCGGTTGAAAGATTGTACCCTGAAGACTTTGAAACAAAATTCGGTATCGAGTCTGATGGGGTTGATGTTGAACAGAAAAATGTTTTGGATGTGGATGCCGACAGTGATGCATCAGAGGGCGATGCCCCGGTTATCCGCCTGGTTAGTATGATCATCATGGAGGCGTGCAAAATGCGCGCCTCGGATATTCATCTGGAACCGCTGGAACGCACGTTCCGTGTGCGGTATCGCATCGATGGTGTTCTGCGGGAGATGGATAGTCCGCCCAAGCGTCTGCAGGCGGCCATTCTGAGCCGCGTGAAAATCATGTCAAACATGAAGATATCGGAAAAACGCACTCCCCAGGATGGTCGTATTCAGGTCAAGGTTTCGGGACGCGATCTTGACTTGCGTGTTTCCTCGGTGCCCACCAATCACGGTGAGAGTATTGTTATGCGTATTCTCGACAAGAGCAATCTGAGTCTGGGTTTGCCTCAGCTGGGATTTTTGTCAGATGATCAGTCGAAATTCGAGCGGCTGATCGGACTGCCGGATGGCGTGTTGCTGGTAACAGGTCCCACCGGTTCCGGCAAGACCACCACGCTCTATGCTTGCCTGGGTCAGATCAATCTGCCGGATCGCAAGATCATCACCGTGGAAGACCCGGTTGAATATCAAATGTCTGGCATCAATCAGGTGCAGGTCAACCGTGATGTGGGACTGGACTTCTCAGCGGCACTGCGTTCAATTCTGCGCCAGGCACCGAACATTGTGATGATCGGTGAGATTCGTGACCATGAAACCGCTGATATCGCTATGGAGGCTGCTCTGACCGGCCATCTGGTTTTCAGCACGCTGCATACCAATGATGCACCAAGTGCGGTCACACGTCTGCTGGACATCGGAGTCAAACCCTTTCTGGTGGCGTCGGCACTGCGGGCGGCCATGGCTCAGCGTCTCGTTCGTGCGATCTGCGACAAATGCCGGGAAGAGTATCATCCGAGTGAGCGCGAGTTGAAGATTCTCGGTCCGGTGGCGAAAAAGGCCAATCTGAGCAAAATGTATCTCGGTAAAGGTTGTTCGGCTTGCGGTCAGTCGGGTTACAAAGGGCGAAAAGGTATTTTTGAAATTTTTCAGCTGGATGACACCATCCAGCGTCTGATCTTTGATCGTGCGCCCTCGACGGTTCTGCGGGCTCGAGCCCGTGAGATGGGAATGCGTACACTGCGTGAGGACGGCATGCTGAAAGTTGCTTCCGGCATGACGTCGCTGCAAGAGGTTTTAAGAGCAACAATGGGAGATGCTGAGTAATGAACGACAGTCTGACTATGGATGAACTGCTGCAGGCAACTGTGGATGAGGGAGCTTCTGATTTGCATATTCGTGTGGGAGTGCCGCCGATGCTGCGCATTCACGGTGCGCTCACACCGCTGGATATTCCGCCTTTGGAAGTGGAGGACACTAAACGGCTGGCACGTTCGATTGCCGCTGAAGATGCATGGGAAGAGATTCATGCGAGTGGCGGATCGGATTTCGCTTTGCCCTTTCGCGATCTGGCCCGTTTTCGTGTTTCGGTTTTCAAGGAGCGCGATAATCTGGGGATAGTGTTGCGTCAGATTCCCGCCGATCTTTTGACTCTCGAGCAGATCGGTCTGCCGGAAGAGGTCAAAGAGATGCTCTTTAAACCGCGCGGTCTGATTCTGGTGACCGGCCCCACCGGTTCCGGCAAATCAACCACACTGGCCAGCATGATTGACATTATCAATCGTCAGCGTGATGTTCACATCATTACGGTTGAAGACCCGATTGAATACTACCATCCACACAAAAACTGTATTGTAACACAGCGCGAGGTCGGTCATGATGTGCCCTCCTTCGCTGAGGCGATCCGCCGCGCACTGCGTCAGGACCCCGATGTGATTCTGGTGGGTGAAATGCGCGACCTTGAAACAATGCAGGCGGCGATTACCGCAGCTGAGACCGGCCATTTGGTTTTTGCGACGCTGCATACCACCGGTGCTGCGGCCACCGTTGACCGTGTGGTGGATGCCTTCCCGACCGATCAGCAGGAGCAGGTGCGCACGCAGCTCTCAGTTGGCCTGGTGGCGGTCATCTCGCAGCTGTTGCTCAAACGCATCGACAAGCCCGGACGTGTGGCTTCGTTCGAGATCATGATATCAACTCCGGCCATCCGTTCGCGTATCCGCGACAACAAGACCTTCCAGATTTCATCGGATATCCAGACCGGCGCCAAGTTCGGTATGGTTACCCTTGATTCTCATCTGATGGGACTCTACCTGGCTGGGAAAATATCCTATGAGGATCTCATAACCAAATCGCAGGATCCCGATACGGTTGTTCAGAAACTACGGCAGGAGCTCAACCAGAGGTAATTTAAATGGATGATGTAACTATAACCGAAACACCGACCTATGATCCACTGATCGATCTTGCAATCAGTAACGGTGTGATTGACCAGCAGCAGAGTAAGGAGCTGATTGAAGAGAAACAGCGCTCCGGTAACTCAATCCGCAAGATTCTGATCGATAACGGCTACGTTACCGAGGAGGATTTGCTGGGCATGATGGCTTCCTACCAGGGTTGCGATGTGATCGATCTCGAGATAGCCTCGTTCGATCCGGATGTGATCGAAAGTGTGCCCGCCAATATTGCCAGAATGTACAATGTGCTGCCGGTGCATACCACCGGCGGCACAGTGACCCTTGCAACCTCCAATCTGATCGATCCGTATGTGATGGATGAACTGATGTTTGTGCTCACACGCGATGTGGAGTTCGCTTTTGCCAAGGAGCACGACGTGCTGGAGCGTATCCGCGAATATTACGGTGAGGAAAGCCTGTCGATGGTCGATATGATTGATGGTCTGGAGTCGGATATGGCTTCGGATCAGTCGCTGACTATCGATGAAGCTGATGCTGCTTCACTGGAAAGTGCCGCCGCGGCCGCACCGGTCATTCGGTTTGTGAATCTGGTGCTCTACCAGGCTGTCACCGACCGCGCCTCCGATATTCACTTTGAACCATTTGAAACCACCTTCCGCATTCGTTATCGTGTGGATGGTGCCCTCTATGAGATGTCGCCGCCTCCCAAGCGCCTTGCGCTGGCGATCATCTCGCGTATCAAAGTTATGTCCGGTCTGAACATTGCCGAGCGTCGTGTGCCGCAAGATGGACGTATCTCTTTGACGGTGGCCGGACATCAGGTTGATTTGCGTGTCTCTTGTCTGCCGACCTCGCATGGGGAAAGCGTGGTACTGCGTGTGCTGGATCGTTCCGTGGTCTCACTTGATCTCGAAAATGTCGGTCTGCCTGAGGATATCTATGAGGACATCACAATTGATATTGAAAAACCCAATGGTATCCTGATTGTAACCGGGCCGACCGGCTCCGGAAAAACCACCACTCTCTACTCGGCACTGCGCCGTATCAACAAACCTGAGTCCAAGCTGTTGACGGCCGAGGAGCCGGTTGAATATGATATTGATGGTATCATTCAGGTGCAGATCAACCCTTCGTCAGGCAACACCTTTGCCAAGGTGCTGCGAGCGTTTCTGCGTCAGGACCCCGATATCATGATGATCGGTGAGATTCGTGATATTGAAACTGCGGAGATCGCGGTGCAGGCCTCGTTGACTGGTCACTTTGTTTTCAGTACTCTGCACACCAACGATGCATCCGGTGCCGTTACCCGTCTGGTTGATATGAATGTGGCACCTTATTTGATCTCATCGACTCTCGAGGCGGTGTTGGGACAGCGGCTGGTGCGCACAATCTGTCTGAATTGCAAGGAGGGTTATACACCGGACAATGAGGCTCTGACTAACCTTGACCTGACCCAAGCCGATGTTGGCGACCGTCAATTTTTCTATGGCCGGGGCTGCTCAAACTGTAACAGTACCGGTTATAAGGGACGTAAAGGTGTTTTCGAATACCTGCGCATGAGCGATCCGATTCGTGAACTAGTAAATAACCGCAGTCCGACCCTTTATATCAAGGAGAAAGCCCGCGAGCTTGGTATGCGCACCTTGCGCGAGGATGCCATTCGCAATGTGCTCGATGGCTATACAACTGTGGATGAAGTACTGCGCTACACCTAAACTTAAAAGATCAGCACTTCTGCCGGGTAGTGAGTCTGTGCCCGTCCTGCATACTCTGCTTTGCCGTAACAGCACGGCATTGCGCTTTTGACATGCGTGCGATGCTGCACAATTGTGCAGTTTCAGTAGAAAAGGAGATTAAAGAAGATGGAGAAAATAGTGATATTGGGTAGCGGTCCGGCAGGCATAACCTCCGCCATTTATGCCGCCCGCGCCAACCTTTCCCCGCTTGTCATCACCGGTATGATGCCGGGCGGTCAACTTACCGAAACAACGGATGTTGAAAATTTTCCCGGCTTTGAACAGCCGATAGACGGCAACACTCTGGTGGAAACCATGCGGCGACAGGCTGAAAGACTCGGTGTGCGGATCGTGATGGATGAAGTCAGTTCGTGTGATCTTGCCGGAACCGCAAAAAAACTGTCGCTGATGATGGAGGGTGAAATACACACCAGAGCTCTGATAATCGCTACCGGAGCGAGTGCCCGCTATCTCGGACTTGAAAGCGAGAAGGCCCTAACGGGACGGGGGGTTTCCGGGTGCGCTACCTGTGACGGAGCTTTTTACAAGGATCAGCCAGTGGCAGTGATCGGGGGTGGCGATACCGCTATGGAGGACGCGCTCTATCTCTCGCGAATGGCCTCCAAGGTAACTGTCATCCATCGCCGTGATCAATTCCGCGCCTCAAAAATCATGGGCGAGCGTGTGCTTAGGAATGATAAGATCGATGTCATGTGGGATTCCGTGGTTGATGAGTTTATGGGTGTTGATCAAGGAGCACTCAGGGCACTGAAGATTAAAAATGTTAAAAGCGGTGCCATTTCCGAATTGCCGGTTAATGGTGCCTTTCTGGCCATCGGCCATACGCCGAATACCGCTCTGTTCGCGGAGTATCTCGATCTGGACGAAGATGGTTATATCACGACTGCGAATACACGTACCAATCTGGATGGGGTTTTTGCCGCTGGAGATGTGCAAGATCGCCGTTATAAACAGGCGGTCACCGCCGCCGCCAGCGGCTGCATGGCGGCTCTGGAGGCGGAACGCTGGTTGGCTGACGATTGACAGACTTTATGAATGAATTCTTTGACAGAGATTATTCGGTCGGAGAGGCATATAGGCGACTCTACCGATATGCGGTGAAATATCGAGGGCGTCTGATTATGGGGTTGCTGGCTGGCTCTCTCACTGCGGGTGCTTGGCTTCCGATATTTCAGATGGTTCAGCCGGCACTCAAGCAGATGATTGTGACAACCGGACAAACTGCTGAGGTTCACGGCGCTTCGTACGATTCCGCGCAGGCCGCCGGACAGGATGGGGCCGGTCAGTTTAATGATGCGCGGGATGATGCCGAAGCTTCACTGCCGCGCAGTTTTCTGAAAGCGGAAAAGATAGGCAACCGTTTGGGACTGAAGTTCCGCGATGAAAATAACAACATGACCGGCATGCTGCTGTTGCTGGGGCTCTTTGTGTTGCCGCCAATTGTGATTTTTAAAATGGTGGTGATGTATCTCAACCACTATTTTTTGCGCTGGACCGGGGCGAATGTGGTCAGAGATTTTCGAATAGATCTCTTTAATCATCTACAGAATCAACCGCTGAGCTTTTTCGGACGGACAGATGTAGGTCAGATAATGAGCCGATGCACCAGTGATCCGCAAATGGTCGATCGCGTTATTTCACGGACATTCGCTGATATTTGCCGAGCACCGTTTGAAATATTGTTTTCTGCCGGGTATGTCTTCTATTTCGCACTCAAGAACGGTATGACATCCACTCTGGCGGTTGTAATTCTCGGTTTTCCCTGTTTTATTCTGCCAATGGCCTTCCTCGGTAACCGTGTACGAAAATGGGCGAAACAGGCACTCAGACGTATCTCGATTGTGAGCTCGAAACTACATGAGAATCTGACCTGCATCCGCGTTGTTAAAGCTTATCATACCGAACAGCAGGAAAAAGAGAAATATTACAAGGTTAATCAGTACTATCTCAAAAGTGTGATGAAGGCTATCCGGATTGAACTTTTAATCGGGCCCGCGGTTGAGGGTGTCGGATTACTACTGGTTGCCGCCTTCGTGGTGTACTGCTATTTCAACAGGATACCCCTGACCAAGATCGTGCCCCTGATTGTACCTTTTTTCATTGCTTATGCTCCCATGAAACGGTTGAGCCGGGTACAGGCCCAGATTGAGCGTGGGCGCGCCGCGTTGACCCGTATATTTTCACTGCTGGATACGGATTTTTCTCTGCCTGAAGCAGCTGATCCGGTACGCAAAAGCAGTTTTGAAGAAAAAATAGCATTCCGGAATGTCAGCTTCCGATATGCCAAGGCTGGTGAGCCTACTATCAGGAATGTCTCTTTTGAGATTCCTTGCGGCGCGGTTGTGGCAGTTGTTGGTGGTACCGGATCCGGTAAAACCACTCTGGCCAATCTGTTGGCCAGATTCTATGATGTGGATGCCGGCACGGTAACGATAGATGGTGTGGATGTAAAAGATATCGCCACCGGCGATCTGCGTAAAATGATCGGTGTCGTTACACAGGAAACCGTTCTTTTCAACGATACGATAGCCAACAATATATCCTATGGAACGCCTAACGCCACCCAAAAGCAGATCGAAAATGCGGCCAAAATGGCCAATGCGCATCCCTTTATTACCGCGCATGCCGAGGGCTATAATCGGGTTTGCGGCGAAAAGGGTTTTTCACTCAGTGGCGGTGAGCGTCAACGGATCGCTATTGCGCGGGCGATTCTAAAAAATCCGCCGGTACTGATTCTCGATGAGGCTACCAGCGCGCTTGACACGGTCACCGAAAAACTGGTGCAGGATGCCATTAACAAACTGATGACCAACCGCACAACATTTGCAATAGCTCATCGCTTGAGTACCATTAAAAATGCTGATACAATCCTTGTTTTAGAGGACGGTGTTATCAAAGAGTGCGGCACCCATGCTGAGCTCTATGAAAAGGATGGCGAGTATCGCAAGTTCTGTGATATGCAGATGATGGATTAGATGAGGCGGAGAGCCGCTGTTAATCAGCAGTGCCCCCGGAGCGGGCTTTGAACGGTTGGCACTCTTCGCTCCATTACTACGGGGGAGGGATAATGGGGATTACCGGTACCAAGCTTGAAAAGAGCATCTTTAAAGCAGGACTTTTCGTGGGCGCGGCTCATCTGCTCTTTAAACTGGCAGGTCTGATTCAGGCGCGTTTTATGACCCAGTATCTGCCACCTGAAACCTATGAGGTTGTCTATACCTTCGTCTTTGAACATGGCATTTACACGCTCTTTCTGATCGGAGAAGAGGCTCTCGCTCCGGCTTTTCTGCCGCTTTTCATGCGGGAACTGGATACCGGAAAAATCAGGGATGCCTGGCGTTTCGCCAACTCGGTGCTCAGTGTGCAGTTTATCCTGCTGGCCTTGCTGGCACTCTTTCTTTTCTTTGCTCCGCAATTTGTGGTCACCATGACCATGCCCTGGGAAGCCGGTTCCGCAAGTGCCGATCCGGAACGCTTCGCCCTGGCTGTGCGCAGTTTGCGGAGCCTCGCCCCGGCGTTGATCGGTCTCTCGCTGGGGTCGACCACCTACGTGCTGCTCAATGCGCATAAACGCTTTTTTCTGGCCGCCTTCGGTGATGCGGTCTGGAAGTTCTGCGCGGTTGGTTTTCTGCTGGTTGGGGTGGCACTGAAAAAAGACTATGCCCAGATGTTGATGTGGGGCCTCGTTGCAGGCTCTCTGTGTAAGCTGGGCACCCATCTGTTCGGTCTACGCGATCAGCTTGAACACCTGCGCTTTGTAATCGACTGGCGTCACCCTTTTCTGCGGAAACTGCTGTGGCTGATGCTGCCTTTGCTGGCCGGTATTGTGGTTGCAAAAATACGTGATCATGTGAATGATGTTTTTGTGCTGGGAACCATTGAAGAGAGCGGTTTGATGCAGGCCAACAGTATTGGACGCAAATTGCAAGGAACTATCCACTGGCTGGTGCCATACACCCTCTCGATTGCAGTTTTTCCTTTCTTCTGTGAGTTGGTCGATAAAAAGGATCAACATGAGTTGGGTAGATTAGTCACTCATTTTGGACGTATTCTGATGGCGGCATTCATACCCTTTGCCATGCTGATGGCAGTGGTGTCCGTGCCCTTTACCGCACTGCTTTTTCAAGGAGGGCATTTTGATGAAACAGCTGTACAGCGCACCGCTTTGACGCTCTCATTCTATACCTTTGTGTTGCCGGCCGGGGCGGTTGAGTGTCTGGCCATGCAGGCCTTCTTCGCTAACCGCCGCATGTGGACGGTTACGCTGCTGGGGATATTCTTTTCTACCTTGAGCATTATTATCAGCTGGATCGGGCTGCATGTCGCCGATGGAAACGGGGCTTTGATGCTTTGCTTTATCGCCGGCGGCTTCACGCTTTCACGAATTCTCAAAAGTGTCGCACTCAATCTTTTTCTGCGTAAAAATGCTCCAGTTTTCCCCTTTGCGTCAACCTTTGCCTTTCTGTTAAGGGTCATTTTTGCTTCACTGATATCCGGTGTATTGGCTTGGTTGCTGCTGGACAGACTTGCCACGGTAGAGCAACTCGCTGGCAGATTAGGTGATCTGATAAAAATCGCTTTGACCGGCGGTCTCTTCACAATATTCTATCTGGGTGTTGCTTATCTGCTGCGGATGGATGAGATTCACGAGCTTTATAAGCTGATTGCGCGGCAGATTGCCGCTCTCAGAGCAGGACGAAGAAAATAAGCTAGCGCTTGAAACTGGTGGGCGGTGAGGGACTCGAACCCCCGACATCCTGGGTGTAAACCAGGCTCTCTAACCAACTGAGATAACCGCCCGACTTAATCAGGCGCACAATATAACGATTATGCCGAACTAAGGCAAGTCAGTATTCGCAGTTTTGCCCGTTTGCATCTGAAAAAGCAGGCAGATTGAGGCGGTGATGAAAAAAGTACTGTATGTTCTAGAAGCGGTGGAAGGTGGCGCCTGGCGTCATCTGCGTGACCTGATCGACACGGTGCACGGCACTTTGTGTGAGTGCCATGCCGCTTTGTCGTTCAGTCGTTGCTCAAAGAACTCCGCCGCTGCGGTACGCGCCTTTCTGACGGAGCGGGGTGTAGCACTGTGTGAGCTACCTGTTGACCGTTCAGCTTCCCCCGCAGATATTGGCGCCATCTTCTCGCTCAGACGGCTGATGCGCGAACTGGCTCCGGATATCGTGCATCTCCACAGTGCTAAAGCCGGTTTTCTGGGCCGCTGTGCGGCGGCACCGCTGAGACTGCCGGTTGTTTATACACCGCACTGCCTGCCCGTCCTGATGACCGCCAGCCGATTTACGCCAGTCTACCGTTTGCTTGAGCGACACGTTGCGCCTCATACATCGGCGATTATCGTGCTTTCGCGCGAAGAGCAGCGTGCCGCTCTGGAGTTAGGTTATGATCAGGGCACTATCAATTATATCCCTAACGGAATTCGAAGTTGTAATCTGCCGCTACCGGCAGTTTGTGAGAGTGAAAGCTTAAAGCTCGGCTTTTTCGGACGCGCCGCACCGCAAAAGGGGCTCGATACCTTTGTGCGGCTTGTCAAAGAACTTAACCGACGTGGAATCAGCAGTGCGGGTATGATTTTTGGCGTGTCAAGGGCTCAAGCGACCCTGGGGAAGTCAGAGAAATTTTTCATTGAATATGCGGGATGCTGTTCCCCTGAAATGGTGGTTTCCCGCATGCGTGATTGCGATGTGATTGTCATACCCTCACGCTGGGAGGGGCTGCCCTACGTGCTGCTTGAGGCCTTGGATGCCGGTGTGCCTGTCAGCGCCTACAAAGTGGGTGGGATCGGTGATGTTGTCGAACATGATGTGAGTGCCATGCTTGCGCCACCCGGCGATTTTGAAGCTCTGTTAGAGAATACAGCCACTCTCAGAGATACGGCGTTGCGCCGTAAAATCGCAAAATCTGCCCGCACAACTGCTGCGCCGTACACCTTGGAACGCATGATTGAAGCCACCCTCAATGTTTATCAAAACGTTTAAAAATAAAGATGGGATTGTCGCTGTAACCGATTGCTTCAATAATCCGTGGATTGAAAGTATTTTCAGCGGTTTTGCCACTGCTTCCAGCAGCCTGATAAACTTTCAAAAGTCCGACAGAGTGCTAGGCGGACACCATCTTCTTAACCTGCGCGGGTCGCAAACAGAGTTTGCGGACATCTTCCGGCTGCATTTTTTCAACAGCTTCGGCATCAAGCCCCAGCTTAACCAGACGTGCGCGTTGAACCCTCTGGCGACGAGCCTTCTCAGCCGGCGTTTTGATCGGGCGGGTGCGCGGTTTCTTGTTAAATTTTCTAGCTTCTCTAGCCATAAATCCTCCAGATAATTGATATCTCTCAAAAAAGTCGTTTAATCATGCCGTATTTCAGCAGATATTGCAAGCCTGCTTTGAAAAAATTACGCCGACAAAAATCAACGTTGCAGAGTATTCTCAACAGTACAAAGCGGCTGCAGCGCAACGTAAGGCTTTTCGCCATGCGATTCGGGCAACCTGTCTCTACGCCGCTATGGCCGAAATGGATGGTCGGTCGGGAACAAATAAAATACTCGGCAGCTCCGCGGCAATCCAGCATAGTCACTATAGCTGAAAACCGTGCGCCTTGCATCTACGACAAAATGGCAACTGCCGTTTTTAGGTTAAAGCAGTGGATCAGCTCTGGATAGCCATTCATTTATCAGGTTTGGAAAATAGCACCCAGCACCTGGTGCATCATCGAGTTCTTAGGTAGCGGTTCAGGATCGGTAGTTCGGTGCTTCTTTGATAATCTTGATGTCGTGCGGGTGAGCTTCGCGAACTCCGGCACCGCTGACCCGGTAGAGCATGCCAACCTCTTTGAGCTCGTCTATGCTCTTGGAGCCACAGTAGCCTAGCGTGGCTTTAAGTCCGCCACAGAACTGCGTCATAACCTTCTTAACCGTGCCGGTATACGGAACAATGCCTTCAATGCCCTGAGGCGTCAAATCGTCGTCACCGACATTGTCCTGTCCGTAACGCTGCCGACTGCCAATCCCCTCTTTCATGGCCGCCAAACTGCCCATGCCGCGATAAACAACATACTGACGGCCCTCATGAATGATTTTTTCTCCCGGACTCTCCTCGGTGCTGGCCAGAATGGAACCCAGCATCACTGTGTCCGCTCCGGCAACCAATGCCTTGGGAACATCACCAGAAAGACGGATGCCGCCATCCGCAATAATCGGAATGCTGCCACCCAACGCGTCAGCTGCCTCGTAAACCGCGGTTATCTGCGGTATGCCGACTCCGCATACCACACGCGTGGTGCAGATAGAGCCTGGCCCTATACCTACTTTAACCGCATTGGCTCCGGCATCACGTAGAGCCAAAGCGGCCTCGGCGGTCGCGATGTTGCCGCCGATAACATCAATGTCCGGATAATGTCCGCTGATCCATCTGACTATATCAAGGATGCTTTTGGAATGTCCGTGCGCACTGTCCACTACAATAACATCCACCTCTTTCTCGGCAAGTTGCTCCATTCTTTCGTAGTCATCAGAACCTACCGCCGCTGCTGCCCTCAATCGATAACGGCTGTCGCGAGTGTAAAGTGGTTGCTCATTTTCGATTAACTCTCTGACATCTGTGAAAGAATATAGTCCGACCAGTTTGTTCTCCCGGTTTACCAGCGGCAGTTTACCGATTTTGTTGTCCATCATCACGGCGTAAGCCTGCTCAAGTGTCGTCTCCGGTGAGGCGGTGATTACTTCGGTCGTCATTACATCACGTGCAGTTACCGACGATTTTCCGGCAAAACGCATGTCACTCGATGTGATTATGCCGGTCAACCGTCCCTCATTATCAATAATCGGGAACCCACTGAAAGAGAGATGCTTCTCTTCCCGGTAATCGTTGATGTAAGCTAGTGTGTCATCAATGTGGAAAACCACCGGTTTCATGATTAACCCGTTTAGATAGTGTTTGACACGACTTACCTCATCGGCTTGCGTCTCCGGCGAAAGATTCTTGTGAATTACCCCTATACCGCCAAGCATTGCCATGGAAATGGCCATCCCAGCCTCCGTGACGGTGTCCATAGCCGCACTTGCAAAGGGTATGTTCAACGTGATACGATTGGTCAGTCTTGAAACCAACGAGGTTTCCTCGGGCAAAAAATCAGCGTAGCGCGTTACAAGGGTTACATCATCAAATGTGAGCCCCTCGTGTGGGAACTGCTTCATGAAAGCTGCGATTTTTTTGTTGATATGCATATGACTTCCTTCCGGATTGAGTTGCTTCCCTGAGCGTTATATCTGATTGGACGTTTAAGTTCAAATAAAAAAAGTATTTTGATTGTGATATTTCAATTGACAATTTTGAAAAAAAAGCATTCAATACGCAATGGTTGCGTGTTTATAATTTTCGTTTAACCGGTCGGGCCTCTGTTAGTGAATAAATTGTCGAAATATCTGACTACATTGCTGAGCATCATGTTTCTCGGGATGCTTGTGCTGGTCACGGTATTCCATATTGTGCCTGAATTGCGTAAAAAAAGTGATTACGAACGTACACGTGACCGCTTGAATGCAGCTATTCTGCGCAAGAAAAAAGAGATTGCAGACTTGCGTAGCAAACAGCAGGATTTCGCGTCGGATCACGAATTCGTCGAATACATCCTTCATCAGAACCGAATGGTCTGGGAGAACGAGACCGTCTTTATCTTTGAACAATGAATCGTCAGTTTATCCTGTGACCATCAGACTTTGACGCTTTATTTTCTCTGCCTGTGTGCTTGATTGTTATCCTTTTCAACACCACCGATAACAAAAAAGTTACTTTTAACGTCCGCTATGTATTGACTTTGCATTCAGCTTTACAGATAATGCCGGATCGCTGTTGTTTTTTATTTTTATTTTATCAATTTTAGATTTGAGTTAGGTGAGGGACATGATGCATAGTTTAATCAATCATTTGAACCAGCTCCAGGAACTTGTTCTCATCCGCGATGAGCATCGGTCAACCGGTGATGGATCACACATGGAAAGGCTGAACGATTCAATCGATGAGCTGACCGAGAAGCTGCCAAATGAAGTTAGGTCGCTCTATCAGCGCCTGTATAAAAAAGATCATCTGGTGATGGCCCCCATGTATAACGGATGCTGTTCTATTTGCGGTATGCGTTTGCCGGTCAGTATGGTGCAAGCCGTGAGGCAGTGTAAAACAATTTCAAACTGCCCTAGTTGCGCGCGTATGCTTTTCGAAGAAAGCGACGCTCCGCAGTGGGTCGGTGAAACACCCAGCCGGTCAACTCCCCGCAAGTCCGGAATATCTCGTTTTTCCAATGCATCTTTAATGCTACCCGGTATGCCCGGCGCCAATGCAGCCGATGCAATCACGGCACTGGCACAGTTGATGGAAGATCAGGGTTTTGTCTCCAATGCACCTAAATTGATCGAATCGGCTCTTGAGCGTGAAGCTATTCTCAGTACCGCTATGGATACCGGCATAGCTTTTCCGCATGTGCGCGGCGTTGAGGGAGGCGGTTTGACTCTCGCTATGGGTACATTGAAAAATGACCTCATCTTTGATGAAGAGGGCACCAAAGTGAGAATTGTATTTTTTATGACTATACCTACTGCAGTCAGTGCATTCTATCTGCGGCTTATGTCCGGGCTGACAGCCGCTCTGCTCAAAGAACAGAATCGCGAAGCCCTGCTCTCCGCAGAATCACCCGAACAACTCTGGAAGGCTCTCTCTAAAGCTACCCGCTATGCCGTGAAATAATACATCGCATTATGTAAGTGCATGCCGTCGGTTATAATGCTATAATTATGCTCCCTTTTGAAATAGCATCGTGATTTTCCAGATAGCGAATACAGGATTTTAATATATGACAGTTTCGATTCCAAAAATCATTCAGGGTGGCATGGGTATAGCCGTCTCAAACTGGCAGCTGGCCAGAACCGTGTCCATGACCGGAGAGCTGGGAGTGGTTTCCGGTGTCGCACTTGATCAGGTGTTGGCCCGACGACTCCAAGATGGCGATCCCGCCGGCGATATCCGCCGAGCTGTCAGCAATTTCCCTTTCCCTGATATGGCCAAACGAGTGCTTGATACATTTTTTATTGAGGGTGGCAGGAAAGAAGGCTCACCCTACAAACCGATCAGATCGATGACTGTCAAAAGTAATCATTGGCTGGATGAGATTTGTATTGTGGCTAATTTTGTCGAGGTTTTTCTGGCGAGAGAAGATCATTTGAATCCAGTCGGCATCAACTATCTGGAGAAGATTCAATTGCCCCATCTACCTTCGCTTTACGGCGCTTTGTTGGCAGGCGTTAGCGTGGTTATTGTCGGTGCTGGCATTCCGTTGCAATTTTCAAGAATCATAGAACAGATGATCAGACACGAGCATGCCGAATATGTCGTCAATGTGCATGGAGCCTTGCCTTCAACCGATTGTAAACGACGCTTCGATCCGGCGGAGTTTATCGAGAGTGGAAACTCTCCACAGCCGTTGCGGCGTCCCGCTTTTCTCCCAATAATATCTTCAGATTCTCTGGCAACCATGTTGCTACGTAAGTCGGAAGGGACAGTTGACGGCTTTGTAATTGAAACTTCAATAGCAGGCGGACATAATGCTCCGCCGCGCGGCAAGATGACGTTTTCCTCCGATGGCGAACCGGTCTACGGCCCGCGCGATATATGTAATCTCGATAAAATCCGACGGATCGGCCTGCCATTCTGGATGGGCGGCGGCTACGGTTCCCCCGAAGGTTTGAAAAAGGCTCTCGATGAAGGTGCCTCAGGGATTCAGGTCGGTACCGCCTTCGCTCTCTGCCGAGAGTCAGGTATTCAGCCTGCGTTGCGCACTGAACTGTTGAAAATGGCGCAGAACGGAAGAGCAGAGGTCTTTACCGATGCCTGCGTTTCACCGGCAGGTTTCCCTTTCAAAGTCGCGCAGCTGCCGGGTACGGTCTCTGATAAAAATCTGGATGCTCAAAGGTGTCGCATCTGCGATATGGGCTATCTGCGTACAGCTTACCAGCGCGAAGATGGCAAAATTGGCTGGCGATGCCCCGCCGAGCCGGAAGAGTCCTTCCTGGCAAAAGGAGGCCGCCCCGATGAGATAGAAGGTCGCGCCTGCGTCTGCAACTCACTCTTCGCAACCGTAGGATTGGGGCAGATTTTTCCGGATGGCAGCCGGGCTCTGCCCATCGTTACACTAGGCGACGATTACGTGAATATCGGACGTATCTGCAAAAAATATTCCTCTGACTACTCCGCCAGGGATATTGTCGCCTATCTCAACAGCTGATGCTTTGCTTCACGTTCAGCGCAGAATAGCTGCCCCCAGCCAGATCATAATCAGCCCTAAAACCAGATTGAGTGCTCCGCCACATCTTGTCAGTTTCGCTCTGCCTTCTAACCAGACAAGCGTCTGGCGCATCTTCCATGGGTAAAGTAACAGCGTCATACCCTTGATAATGCTGATGTATGCCACACCGATAACCACCACTCTCCAAGGAGAAGGGTGTGAACGCGCGATTATGAGCAATTGATAGGGATAAAGCACCAAAATACCACCTAACGCTCGGCAGGACAGAAGATTATCCATGCTGAAACAGGTCAGCGGCGCACAGATCAGTACCAGATAAGGAATATATTTGCGGTAGGGCATTAGAAAATCGATCGGTAAGGTCCACAACGCATATCCCGCCCAAGCCCAGGCAAGCATGGTAAGCAGAATGCCAGCTACTCGATTTCGACAGAAATTCGTCAGCAACTTGCTGAATTTACAAGGCTGCCATAGAGCATAAAAGCCCGTGACAATCATAAAAATACCCAAAATATAACACCAGTAATTTAATGGCATCTTTTTTCCTCCTGTCACGTTTGATAACGCTGCCTGATTAAAAATTATAGTATGTTTAATCTCGGCTAGTTTTCAGTCATTTAAGTTCTGGTAGCACTTTTTCGTATTTAGCCATGGCCTCACGAATACACTCCAGCGCAGCACGTGACGAAATTGTGGCGGAGGTGACCGCATCAAAATCACCCCCGTCTTTTTTGACACGCCAATCGGATGAGAATGGTTTGCCTACTAACTGCTCCATAAAATCATCCTCAGCAATTTTAGTTCCTAGCCCGGCAGTCTCTTTGGATGAGATCACACTGTAGCCAATCAGGGTCTTGTCAGCCCCCAGACCAACCATCATCTTGATCTCTCCTCCGTAACCGTTGGAAGAAACAGACTCAATCGCAACCGCCACCAGTGTGCCATCACCCGAACGCGAGACATAAAAAGGCTCGCCGTCTGACTTTTCAATTTTCGCTTTAGGTGTCCCGATAGGCATTACATCAGCAGTTGCTTGGGCAATTTTTTTCTCCATTGCTCTGTTAATAGGCCCCATGGTAATGTTGTATACTGCCGCCAGCATGGCCGCACTGATCGAACATATCGCGGTTAAAACCGCTGTCAATCTGATGCTCTCTTTCATGATTTTGCCCCAAACACTCTGTTGCGACAACCGCGATTGATCAAAGGCGTCAGCGCATTCATGAAAAGAATCGCAAAACTCACGCCCTCCGGATAAGCACCGGTTTTGACTGTGCGTATGACCATAGTTACAACTCCGCAACCCACTCCGAAAATCAGCATACCCCGTTTTGTCACCGGTGACGTGACCATGTCGGTTGCCATGAAAAAAGCTCCCAGCACAAGCCCGCCTGAAAGTAGATGAATGTGCGGCATCACCGCTGTCTGCGGATTAACACAATATAAGATAGTTGCGAAAATCACTACCGTTGCAGTGTAGGCTACCGGAATATGCCAAGTGATGACTCTGCGATAAAGTAGATAGGCCGCACCGATTAACAGCGCTAGGACAGAAGTTTCACCGAGACACCCGTTGGTGTCGCCGACGAAAAGGCGTGCCACACCCGCCAATGTAAACTCCGGTATCCCCCTGCCAGCCTTGATCGCTTCTTTGATTGCTCCCAAAGGAGTGGCGCCAGTTGCAACATCAATCATACCTTCGTTCAGAGTAAGAGCGGCGGACCAGTCAGAGTCGCTCCAGCTGGTCATCATACCCGTGAATGAAATCAGTAGAAATGCGCGCGCCGCCAAAGCCGGATTGAATACATTATAACCCAGCCCTCCGAAAATCTGTTTGCAAATGCCTATCGCGAAGATCGAACCGAGCACCGCCATCCATGTGGGAAGAGATGGCGGCAGATTGAGCGTCAAAAGTACCCCCGTGACCGCTGCACTTAAATCGCCGATTGATCTGCTACGACGCATCATAACGCGGCAAAACCACTCCGTGGCGATACTTGTGGCCGTACAGACCGCAGTCAGTCGCAATGCGTCAAAACCGAAAAAATAACAGGCAGCTGCTAATGCCGGTGTCAGGGCGATCAGTACATCCAGCATGATGCGCTCAACTGAACTGCCCGCATGGATGTGTGGCGATGAACTAACAATAAATCTCTCAGATGTGTTTTCCGGTTTCATTCAATGCTCTGCTTTATTTGAATTCCTGCCCAGGTCATTTGCGGGTTTTCGCGTCCACTGCCACACGACGTGCCATAACAGCGGCTTTGCCTCGACGCATATGCTGCACCAGCGGACGATGAGCCGGACATACAAAGGCGCATGAACCGCATTCGATACAGTCCATCAACGCAATCCGCTCAGCACCAGTTATCTCATCCGCTTCAATAAATTGACTGAGCTCCGAAGGCACCAGCCCCATTGGACACGCATCCACACAACGTCCGCAGCTGATACATGCCTGTGAACTGAACTGTTGAATACTTTCAGGCGGCAGTAACACCAGACCCGATGTTGTTTTACCGGTCGGTATCTCCAAAGAACTGACAGCAAACCCCATCATCGGCCCGCCTGAAATGACCTTGGCGACACTGCCGCGTATCCCGCCACAATGCTCGATAAGTTTGCGGTAACTGGTACCAAAAGGAGTTAGCAGGTTGGCCGGACGCCCAATCGCTTCGCCCGTCACGGTAACTACCCGCTCAATTAAAGGCTGTCCATGTACGACTGCCTCATAGATGGCCAGAGAGGTGCCGACATTTTCAACCACACACCCGACATCCATCGGTAATCCGCCCCGGGGAACTTCGCGTCCTGTAACGCTGTATATCTGCTGCTTTTCCGAGCCTTGCGGATAACCGGTGGGTAGTATATCAATTTCGATACCTTGTCGTTTGTGCGCACATGACTTTTCCATGGCTCTGATGGCATCTGGTTTGTTGTCTTCAATCGCTATCCTTATCGTTTTGGCTCCCAGAATATGCTGAACAATTTCAGCACCAATGCGAATCTTGTCGGCGTGTTCAAGCATAACTCTGTAGTCAGAGGTTAAATATGGCTCACACTCAGCACCGTTCAGAATAACAGTGTCAATCGGTTTGTCATGCGGTGGCGAAAGCTTTACTCTCGTCGGGAATCCGGCCCCGCCCATTCCCGCAATGCCAGCTTCCCCGATACGGTTACGCAATCTCTCCCTGTTGGTGTGAAACCATTCGTCTATCGGTTCTAAATATGCCGTTGCCCCGTCATCCATGCTCTCAATCACAACCGCTTGACAGCTACGCCCCGCGGCACTGCAACTCTGTACAACCGCTTTCACAGTACCGCTGAGAGGAGCATGCACAGGCACCGATATAAAACCGTTCTGCTCTCCTATCAGACTTCCCTTTTTCACCGTGTCCCCCGGACTGACACAAACTTTGGCCGGTGAACCGAGATGCTGCGACATCGGTACTGTCAGCTCCAACGGATTCGGCATTCGCTCAATGGCACTCCTCCCGGACAGCTCCTTGTGATAGTCCGGATGGATGCCGCCTTTAAACTGATATGGTGCTGAAACTGTTTTCATATTGGATTGCAGCTTTGCCTGCGTTTTAATTTCTGCGGATGCATTTTGATGGACATTTCTCAATCACTTCCTCCCTGGTAATGAGCACGGAGTAATCAACATGAGCCAAAAAACCATCCATTACAAAGGCTCCTTCGTCACCGAATTTAGTGCATAACCTGCAGCCGATGCAACCAGTTGAACAGACCTTCTTTACATCGGCCCCTTTGTCTTTAGAATTGCACAGCACATGAATCGGTGCAGCGGTCGGTACAAGTTTGATCAGCTTGCGTGGACAAACCGCGATGCACTTGCCGCAGGCGATGCATAATGATTTATTTACTCTTGCCAGACCTTTCTCAATGCTGATTGCGTTGACTGGACATACACGGGCACAGCTGCCGTATCCCAAACAGCCATAGGTACAACTCTTGTCACCGCCGGCAAGCGCATCAGCTGCGGCGCAGTCGTTGATGCCGTTGTAGGCAAATCGCCGCTCTGTGTTCTCATCATCGCCGCAACACATCACCAGCGCGGTCATCTTTTCCACACTGCCCGCCGAAACGCCCATGTATTTCGCAATTGAATCCACGCAGGCAGCTCCGCCAGGTGCACATAGGGTTATATCGGCATTCTCCAAAACAATCGCCTTCGCATACTCAGAACAACCGGCGAAACCGCACCCTCCGCAGTTGGCGCCAGGCAACAGCTCCGTGACCTGGGCGATACGGGGATCCTCATGCACCGCCATGTATCTGGCTGCAAGAGCAAGGGAAACCCCAATCACCAAACCTATCAGACCGACCCAAAGAAAGGGGATGAGTATAAACTTAATTGTTTCCGCATCCATATTATTTCACAATTCCGCTAAAACCCATGAAAGCCAGACTCAGTAATCCGGCGGTAACCAGCGCGATGGCAACACCCTGAAAACAAAGCGGTGGATCAGCCCGATCAATTTTCTCCCTTAAGCCAGTGTATATAATCAGCGCTAACGCAAAACCCAAAGCCGCCGAGAAACCGAAAAGAGTTGATTTTATGAAACCATATCCCTGTTTCATGTTCAGCACGGCGGCACCCAGTACTGCACAGTTGGTTGTGATAAGAGGCAGAAAAATTCCGAGTGCTGCGTGCAAAGGGGGTGCAAAACGTTTCATTGCGATGTCAATCAACTGAACCAGGGATGCGATTACCAGAATAAATGTCAACGTCTGCAGAAACTCCAGTTCAAGTGGCTTTAACAAAAAATTCTGCAAACACCAGGTGACGGCACAGGCGACTGTCATAACAAAAATAACAGCCCCGCACATACCTATTGCGGTATGCAGCTTTTTTGAGACGCCCAAAAAAGGACAGATGCCTAGAAAACGGCTCAGAACGAAGTTGTTAACCAATACCGCACTGACAATCAAAAGTAGATATTCCATTACTGAATCCAATGTTGCGTAAAAAACCGACCGATTCTACTAAAACCAATACCAGTGTTCAAGTAAGTAATAAAATTGCTGACAGTCAGGCTCTGCGCGGAGTGTGGCGGGTGAGTTGCGGTCAAATTGTTTTCAACCCAGAATTTCGCCATAAAGAGTCTGTGGGGTAGCGCGTTTTATCCGTACTTCGGCGATACTACCCGGTTCAACTCCTGGGGCGGGAGTGAAAACAGCGATTTTGTTGCCGGGGGTGCGTCCTGACCAGCGTTCGCTGTTACGCAGACTTGGTCCGTCGACAAGTACCTCCTGCACGGTACCCACCAGTGCCTGATTAAGTTTCTGTCCACGAATATCCTGATCCGCAAGCAGTATCTGATTACGTCTCATTTTTTCTTCGTTGTTTACGTTGTCACTCATTTCAGCGGCGGGTGTTCCCGGTCTAGGTGAATATTTAAAAATAAAAGCGTTATCAAATGCGGCGATCTCCATCAGCGAACGGGTTTCTTCAAATTCTGCGACAGTTTCGCCGGGGAAGCCGACAATAACATCGGTGGTCAGCGAAAAATCGGGCATGGCTGAACGCAAGCGTTCAACCGCATCAAGATAATCAGTACGCGAGTAGCCGCGCCGCATCATCTTCAAGATACGGTCAGATCCTGATTGAAAAGGCAGGTGCAGATGGTTACAAATCTGCGGCAGCGAGCGCATTGCGTGTACTAATTCGTCGGTGCAGCCAGAGGGGTGCCCAGAGGTGAAGCGGATACGATTTATGCCGGGTACAGATGCGACCGCTTCGAGCAGTCGCGTAAAAGGTTCTTTATAACCGTTTGTGCCGTGTGGGTCATTCGAATACCAGACATCGTTCATTTTGCCGTAATTCATAACGCTTTGGCCCAGCAGGGTTACTTCATGGATGCCGTGTGAGGCAAGCGCGCAAATTTCAGCGAGTATTTCATGTGCCGGGCGGCTATATTCAGGACCGCGCACATCGGGAACAATGCAGTAGGTACAGCGTCGATTACAACCGAGAAGAATTGTGACGAAGGCGGAGTGACCTGTTTCGTTGTGGGTGTCGGGCACATCAGGAAAGGCTTCGGCTGCTGAAATCTCGCAGATGTTGGTTTCACCCTTGAGAACGCGTTTTACCATCTGCGGGATTGCACCGCAGCGGCGTGTACCGACTGCAAAATCAAGCAGGGGCAGTTTTTTAAAGATATCGGTTCCGATGCGTTGAGCCATACAGCCCATCAAGCCGATTTTGCGATTGGGATGCTCTCGTTTACCAGCGCACAGCATTCTAAGTTTGCCAATCGCTTTATCTTCGGCCTTACCGCGCACGCTGCATGAATTCACGATCACCAGGTCGGCATCGTTTTCGTGTAAAGCTTGCTGATAACCCGCTGCTATCAACATTGCAGCGACTGCGTCTGAATCACGCACATTCATCTGGCATCCATAAGTATGTATTGAAAACAACATAGTTAATTTTTTTTAAAGGTGGTTATTCTGCTACTTTTTTTCCGGTACCTGGTCGGTAATTTTTTCGAGTATATTTACATAAGACCATTCGGGTTTTTCGACAGAGCCGTAAACTTTAAACTCCAGTAGCAGTTTTTTAAAGGGAAAAGTAACCATCCGGATAATTCTGCCAGCAAATGTTTTCTGTCGGAAAAGAGCCACATGCACGGTGAAATCGAGGTCGTCACTTACGATATCGTAGTCGCCTTTGCCTTGGATACTGAATACATCCCCCTCAATCAGAAAGTTGTCTGAAGAAAGAATGCCGTTTCGAATTGTGAAATCAAGGGAACAGTCTGATTGATCAACCACGCGATCGACACCGGGTATATTTCGGGATATATAATCGGTGAATCCGGCGAAAAGTGGGAGTCTGGTTAAAAGTCCTTTTTTCACATCAAAGCTACCTGCGCCGTTGATTGTATGCAATTGATTCGTCCCGAGAAGTCCAGAGAGTCGCAGTTTGCCTGCACATTCGCCGATTCTGGCGTTGGTAATGCTGAAAATTTTAGCGAGGTCTATTAAATCGATAGCGTTGAATTCAACATTGGCATTGATTGTGGGGGGCAGTTCGGGGGTATTATTGATATCGAATTTGGCATCTCCGCTGAGCGAACCTCCGGTTGGTGTATGGCCGACGACATCCTTGAGATAGGCATGGTCACCTATGACTTTGAACTTTGCATTAGCCTCTTGTACGATCAGTCCGAAAACCACGCCTGTGCCGATACGAACATTTCCGTCAAGATTGTGTTTAACTACGGAATTTGTGCTGACTGCGGCAACACCCTTTACTGTAACGATAGGCGGGTTTTGTGGTTGGAGGGGATTAAGCTCTCCGTGGGTAAGGATATTTATCATGGTTAGCACGTCTTTGTGATCCATAGTGGAAGTGCCCTGCACCCGGACACTTTCGTCAGCCTCGTCATAGAAGATATCGCCTTCCAGTTTCCCGGTTGTACTGGCGGAGGTCAAATTATTTATTTCAACCGTCATTGTTCCGTTGGTTTCGCACGCTGTCAGGTTAAATCTGGCGTAATCGAGGGGGATATTGCGATAACAGCAGCGATCCACATCGATATCGATATCTATCATGAAATCACCGTTTTCAATATTGGCTGCGAAGCTGCAATTGGCGCGGGCTGCTTTTTCCACTGCGGTTATCCGTGCCATTTCTCTGATGGCTCCGCGTGCACCCATTTCATGTAAAAAAGGTTCCAGGTCTTCCTGAAAGGCCAGGCCGCTGGCTGTTCCCGAGATGACATTCCGTTTCAGGTCAACTTCAGTTCTGCCGGTTATTTGGCGATGCGGAGTATTGCCCTGCCACTTTATCAGAGCTGAATTAAAGCAGATGACCGGTTCGTTTAGAACAACGGTTGCTTCTGCAGCAGTGACGTTCAGGCCGATCAGACAGGAGTCATCGATAAACAATTTAAAGGGAGTCAGTGGGGGCAGTTTCCTGCGTTGTTTATGGGGTGGTGTTTCACCTCTCATTTTTGCCAGTTTTCTGAAAATACGGCGTGGGTGGCGCGGCATTTCCACCCCTGAGAGGTGAATGCTTTTAATGCGTTGATTATGCGGGATAAAGGGGGAGAGTTTCAGAGCGATTTTAATCTTCTCGATTGTACCGAATTTTTCACCAGCCAGTTTGCGCGGTTCAGCGGTGATGTCATAGAGCTGCAATCCGCTGTCGAATGTAAAGGTTGCCCGGCCTATTTGGATGATGACATCTTCATCGGATATCTTTTCTTCAAATCTTTTTACGATAGTTGTTGGGATACCGTGTTCTGCGATGTAGAGCAGAGCTGTCGCGATGATCGTCAGCAGGGCTGCGATCAAAAAGAGCAATCTCAGTAGATGCCCGAAAAATTTGAGGAGTTTCCACATAATTCCAATATATCTTTAGCAGGCGGTTTATTTGTGGTGGTGCAAAAGTGTTTATAATGCATTTATAGTAACGGATTAGTCAGACAATTGGTTAACCATTTCAGTGACAATGCGGCCTGTGACAAGCAGACTGTCAGCCGAAATTTTGTCCATAGTGTCCTCCATTGTATGCCAATAGTCATTTTGTCCAAGTCGACTGCCGAAATGGAAGTCGATCAGGTTGACGGCGGGATAACCATGATCCAGAAAAGCTTGATGATCATCCAGAATGACACCGTTGTATAAACTGATTTTATCGCGATAACCGACTGTTTCAGCGGCTCGGAGGGCCATAACTTTCAATTCAGCGGTGGAGTTACGAGGAAGGGTGATTGTGAGATTACGGTCACCGATCATATCCATAAGGATGACAGCTTTGACACTTTTGTTGCGAGCTTTCATTTGGCGGGACAGTCGTTTACTGCCATGGAATCCATCGTTTTCCGAATAGGCAAACACACACTCTTCGCCATCCATGAAGCCGAAGATGAAATTCAGAGAGAGAGGTTTTTCATTATGGATAATGCGGGCAAGTTCCAGCAACAGACCGGTTGAGGAACCGCTATCGTTGGCACCCTGAAAACCGTTGCCGACACCGGATTTTGTATCAAAATGTGAAAGCAGGACAATCCAATCTTTGCTGGTGCCTTGCACTTCTCCGAGCACATTGGCGAAGGTAGACGTGCCATGTGGGGAGAGGTCAGTAAAACGGTCGACATGAGCATTGATTCCGTTATTACGCAGTTCTGCGCACAACCACTCAGCCGCTCGTGCCCCGTTGGTGGTGCCGGCGTCTCGCGGTGTGTTTTCACGAACGAAGTTTTCGACGTATCGGAATGCGTTGGAAGCCTGTTCGGGAGTGAAGTGCAGCTTTACGGCGGGAGACAGTGCGGAGGTCTCAATTGATTCATCCGGCTTACGGCAACCGTTCAGAGACGTTAATGAAAGAGTATAAATCAGTGTGAGGGGCAGGAGTTTTCGCAAAAAAACAGTCATACTTACGCAGAGCTCCGCTTGATGGATGAGTTGTACTTTCGGTTCGCATTACCGTATGTGTATGGAGGTTGGTGGTGACTCAATCCAGTGAGACACCAAACACATCGAGAATGCGGTTGAGGTCATCATTATCATAAAAGTCGATTTCGATTATTCCTTTGGTGTGGCTACCGTTTGAATGGGTTATGCTTGGTGTCAGACGCACGGCGGTACCAAAGTGGTTGTGCAGGAGATCGGTTAGGTTGTGCACATATTCGTCAGGCAAATCAGGTTTTGCGCTACGTTTGGGTGGAGTGTTAAATAATGTCTGCCTTTTTTTGATCAGATTTTCGAGACCCCGCACAGTCAGAGAATCGGCAATGCATTTTCGTCCGAGCAGAATCTGTTCGGATGGTTCCGGTACACTCAGCAGAACCTTGGCATGACCAGTTGAGAGCATATCGCTGCTGACCATCTGTTTGATTTCATCAGGCAGCTCTAGTAAACGCAAAGTGTTAGCGACGCTTGTACGAGCTTTACCCACTCGGTCGGCCACCTCCTGTTGGGTAAGATCAAATTTGTTTGCCAGGGCGCGATAGCCCTCGGCCTCTTCAATAACATTCAAATCCTGGCGCTGAATATTTTCAACAATTGCCATCTCGGCCGCCCGTCGATCTTCGGCATCAACCAGAATAACCGGCACCTTCTGCATGCCCGCTGCAATTGAAGCGCGCAGACGGCGTTCGCCAGCAATCAGTTCGAAGCGGTTGGCGGCGTTGCGTCGACAGATCAGTGGTTGTATAATACCGTTACTGCGGATTGAATCCGCCAACTCACGCAGTGCTTCCTGGTCAAAGTTGTGCCGCGGCTGCCAGGGAGAGCGTTCAATTTCGGCAGCCGGAATTTCGATTACCGAATTGTGGATGGGTTCGGCAGCTGCTTTATCGGTTTTTTGTGGCAATATCTCGTTTGTTGTCACACCGCCGTTTGGTTTACTAATCAGGGCTCCCAGTCCTTTACCCAGATGGCTTTTATTTTTTCTGACGTTGGATGATGCCGTCCGTTTGTCGAGAGTGAGGGGAGCTACGGGTTTGTCGTTATTTTTTTTTGCGGCACTCATGGATACATTCCAGGTCTGTCCAAACCGGTGGTTTCCGGAAGATTGAACATCAGGTTCATATTCTGCAGGGCGGAACCGGCTTGTCCTTTCATAAGGTTGTCGATATGTGAAACGACTCTCAGTCGATTGGTACGTTCATCAACACTAACGGTCAGGTTGCAGTAGTTGGTGCAGCGCACATTTGTCGTACCCATTGCAGCTGTACTGCCGAAAACCCTCACGAAGGGGCTGTCGTTATAAAAGTCGGCATATATCTCTAAAAGCTGTTTCTCGGTGACCGGTGTGGTGAGAGTGCCGTAGAGAGTCGAGAGGATTCCGCGGCAGACAGGGACTACCTGAGTTGTGAAGGTTACACGTATCTCCTCTTCGTTTGAAAGCAGTGCAAGTTCACGCTCGACTTCGCAGATGTGCTGATGGCCTGCCAGTTTATAGGCGTTCATCTGTTCATAGCGGGCGGGGTAGTGGAAGGCGGGGCCGGCTTTTTTACCAGCGCCGGAGACTCCGGTTTTGCAATCACAGATGATGCTGAGCGGTTCTATCAATGAATTACCAATTGCTGGAGCGAGACCCAGAATACAACTGCATGCGAAGCAACCTGGGTTACCGACAATCTCGGCATTGCGGATTTCATCGCGATGAAGTTCAGCCAATCCGTATGCGTTGCGGCCGAGCAGATCGGGTGATGCGTGTAAAGGATTTCTGCCGATGCGTGTGGCGTAGTCGGCATAGGCTTCTTCTGAGGTGAAGCGGAAATCCCCGCTGTAATCGATGATCTTGGAACCGCGTTTCAAATCGGCTTCGGCCAGCGTCATGCCTACTCCGTCAGGTGTTGAATAGAGCACAACATCGATTTCGTCATCACTGGCTGAAGGGTCATCAGGGGCAAGAATCGGCAGATCGCAGAAGCCTTTCAGATGGGGATAAACGGAGGAAATGGAGTTGCCGACATCCTCTCTGTCGACAAGCACCGCAAGTTCAAACTCAGGATGGCGCAACAAAAGCTCGGTTATGCCGACACCGCCGTAACCCAATGCTCCGACAATTTTAACTCTGATCATAAAATCCCTCGTCTCTAAAAACGTGTCTGAATGGTTCCGCTTTTTCTGCTTTTGTTTTCACAATGCCGTGAACGTACCAAACGTCAGAACTTATAGCGGAAAACACTCTTTTTATCAATGGTTTTCTCAGGGCCTTCGGTGGAATCGGACAAAAACCGATAAGTTCGGGGGTGGTGCGCCTGGCGGGGATTGAACCCACAACCTTCGGCTTCGGAGGCCGACACTCTATCCAATTGAGCTACAGGCGCATGAAAATTCAATATAGTAAGGGTTGTACGAAGAAATTTCAAGCTGATATTTAAAAAACGTGGTCGGCAGTTTTTTTACGAAAAACACAACATTTAGTGTTTGCAATCAGATTCACAACAAGATATAGTTGTTACCGTTTTGTACGAGGAGTAAATTTCAAAATTAATACAAGTTGTTCAGAGATATGCTCAGCAGGAGGTTTTTATGGATAGGATGATTCAACCGGATTTAATTCTGCGTATTAAAAAGCGTGACGGACGTGATGAAGTTTTTGATTTGAAGAAGATTGTCCAGGCAATCAACAGAGCCGGAGAGGCGACGGGTGAATTTGGAGTGGATGAAGCCCGCAAGCTGGCCGTACGGACAATGGGGTTGATTCACTCGCTGCACGATACCATGACATTGACGGTTGAGAATGTTCAGGATATTGTCGAGGAAGTTTTGCTGAGTTCACCTTGGCGAAAAACCGCCAAAGCCTACATTATCTATCGTGATCAGCATGCACGGATGCGTGATATGGTCAAAAAAGCTGATGTGGATCTGATTGACAGCTATCTTGGGCGTGGTGATTGGAGGGTTCGTGAGAACTCGAATATGGGCTATTCTCTGCAGGGTCTAAACAACTACATATCGAGTGAAGTCAGCAAGATTTATTGGCTGAACAAGATTTATTCTGCTGAGATTCGCGAAGCTCACAACAGCGGAGCATTGCACATCCATGATCTTGGTCTGTTGAGTGTTTACTGTGTAGGCTGGGATCTGCAGGACTTACTGCGTAGCGGTTTCAAGGGAGTGGCCGGTAAAGCCGAGAGCCTGCCTGCCAGGCACTTACGCACCGCTCTCGGTCAGATTGTCAATTTCTTCTATACGCTACAAGGTGAGGCGGCCGGTGCTCAGGCATTCTCCAGTTTTGACACGTTGCTTGCGCCTTTTGTACGCTATGACAAGCTCTCTTACAAAGAGGTCAAACAGGCGCTGCAGGAGTTTGTTTTTAATGTAAATGTACCCACAAGGGTCGGTTTTCAGACGCCCTTCACAAATTTGACAATGGATTTGAGTGCGCCTTCGACGCTGGCTAAAGAGTATGTGGTTGTGGGTGGAGAGCAGATGGAGGAGACTTATGCTGATTTTCAGCTTGAGATGGATATGATCAACAACGCTTTTCTGGAGGTGATGACGCAGGGAGATGCCAAGGGACGCGTATTCACTTTTCCGATTCCGACATACAACATCTCACGTGATTTCGACTGGAACCGTCCCGGACTCGAGAAGCTCTGGGAGGTGACCGCCAAATACGGCATTCCCTACTTCGCCAATTTTGTCAACTCAGATATGACACCCGATGACGCGCGTTCGATGTGTTGCCGGTTGCGTCTCGATACGCGTGAACTGACCAAGCGTGGCGGTGGTTTGTTCGGAGCCAATCCGCAGACCGGTTCGATTGGGGTGGTGACTATCAATATGCCTCGACTGGGTTATCTGGCGAGTGATGAACGTGATTTCATGGAGCGTCTTGACAATCTGATGGCGATAGCACGCAACAGCCTTGAGATCAAACGCAAGGTGCTTGAGCAGTTCACCGCGCAGGATTTATATCCCTACACCCGGTTTTATCTGCGTCAGGTATTTGAGCGATTCAGTAAATTCTGGCAGAACCACTTCTCGACCATTGGGCTGGTGGGATTGAATGAGGCTAGCATGAACCTTTTCGGGCAGGATATTGGCAGTGCGAACGGTCACGCTTTCGGTTTGCGCGTAATGGATTTCATGCGCTCACGCCTGGCCGATTATCAGGAAGAGACCGGTAATTATTACAATCTTGAGGCAACTCCGGCCGAAGGTACGACCTATCGTCTTGCCCGATTGGATCGCAAGTATTATCCCGAAATCATCTGTGCCGGCAGCGAGGGTGAACCATTTTATTCCAACTCCACTCAGCTGCCGGTAAACTACAGTGATGATATCATCAAGGTGCTTGATCTGCAGGATGAGATACAGACCAAGTACACTGGTGGAACGGTGGTGCACACCTTCGTAGGTGAATCCGTGAGTGATCCTTTGGCTGTCAAGGAGTTTGTCAGGATGGTCTGCAGCAACTACCATCTGCCGTATTTTACCGTCACGCCGACCTTTTCGATCTGCGAAAATCACGGTTATCTGCGTGGTGAGCAGCGGATCTGTCCGAAGTGCGGTGCCGCTACTGAGGTTTATTCACGCGTTGTCGGTTACATTCGCCCGGTTCAGCAGTGGAATGAAGGCAAACAAAATGAATTCGCCAAACGCAAGACCTACCAGTTGACCTCAGCTTGAGTTTTTATTGGTGCGCCGTGGGAGTGTCGCTGCTCTGCGCGGTCGGGGCTGTGCTAGCGCGGCAATAATTCCGCGCCACGGTAATCCGGTTATCTGTTCAGATGTCTGTGTGTGTGAAATTCTCTGATTGTTTTCTTGCGGTGCGGGATCGCGCGGTTTCAAAGTTTGAACTTGTCAGATCATCCGTTATTTGAGACAATAATCCATGGATTGGATTCTTCGTTCTGCGTTCTGTTGCGTCTTGTGAAGGCATTTTCGTTTAGACGGGTTCAGATATTGATTAGGCAACAAAGGAATTAAGAAATGAACACATATAAACTCTCAGCGTTGTTGGTAATTGTAGTTGCAGCACATACGCTCTGCGCCTCGCAGGTTGGTTTGATTGGGGCTATGGATGATTATGTCGTCGATTCAAGTGTTAAAGCGGGCGACAGAGCTGTGACGCTGCCAGTCAATCCGGTTGATAACGATGGCTATATCGAGAAACTGAGTGACGGCACTGGCATTATCAACCTGATGTTCGTGTGCGGCAACGAGCCGCCTGCTGAAATGATATGGGATAACAAGGGGTTGATCAATAATAATAACGTGAGATGGCGGCTGGAGGGCGGAGTTGCCTACAGCGATGTGGTCAGCGCCCACGCCGGTATCCGCGGCGCCTATCTCTTTGACGGCAGCAGCGGCTACATGCGGATCGGCGGTATATCAATTCGAACCGACAGCGACTCCTACAGCGAAATTCTCAGCAGTCTGGCAATCGACCTGGCCAGCGCCACCTTTGAAATGTGGGTGCGCCTGCATCCGGCTGATTTGAATTAGTTCAGTACCCTTTTTGAGTGCGGCGGCGGCATTGGTACCGGTATCGCGGTTGAAAACGGCGTGCTGACAGCCGCCAGCGCGTTCGGCAAAACCAATGAGGGCAAGGTCTCTTACAATCTGCTCACCGATCCGCAGAGTGTGCTGGTCGATGACTGCACCAATGAGTTTTTTCAGGTGGTTTATGCTATTGACCTGGACGGCAACATCAGCACCCTCTATATCAACGGTCAATCGGTCGGCAGCTCTTCCAACAGCAGTATCAGCGACTGGGATGGCGGCGACGGAACCTCGATCGGCCATTTCACCGGCACCAACCACGGCGGTTTCGATAATACTGTAACCGGCACGAAGTATGACTCCTGGTTCCACGGAGCGGTTTCAATTTATAAACTGCACGCCGGAGCCCTCACCCCTGACCAGGCTCTGCAGAACTACAACGCGATTCACAACAACACCGATGCCGCAGGAGATCCCATTACCCTCAGCGGTGTTTACACCAACGAAACCGAGATCGTTCGTGTTGCCGATGCCGATTTTACCCTGCCATCCGGTGCCACAGTGCGGCGTTCCTCGGTTGACGGCTCGCTGACTTACAATCCCGATACTATTTATTCAAACGTTATTTATAATATCTGGGCTGGCCACGATTTTATGGAGAGTTTTCAGTATGAGGTTGTCGATGGATCACCTTCAACTAATTCGGCTGTCATGACCTTCAAGGTCGGTGCTCGCAGTGAGGCCGTTGCCGACGCATTTACGGTAAATACCGGAGAAACACGTACATTTCAGCGAGGTGAGCTGATTGGTAATGACCAGCAGTTAGCGCTCTCTCCCTGGATGGAACTCAATGCCGCGGCGGTCAGCGAGGATGATGTAGCCATAGGCCGCTGGCGTAATCTGGGCACTATCGGCTCAAGTCGAGATTACTCTCTCGCATCCGGTTTTCTGGTTGATGCCGTTTCAGAATTTGGGGGAATCGGACGAGTCTGGCGCAACATCGAGGCCAGCGGATACGGGTTGGATGATAATGTCGGCGGCGATATCTCCGCTAATGATTTGACTCTGGAAATCTGGTTCAAGCCCGATCTTGAGCAGCGGGGAGATGTGATAATTTATGAGAGCGGCGGTAATACAATCGGCATGTATGTTGTCTATGAAACCGAAAACAATGCTGTGCGTGTGAGTGTCGATTCCTATTATACCACCGATCCCGCCAATCTGCTTGAAGCCCGCATTGAGGGAGTAAGCTGGAATGAGTTCAATCAGTTGCTGGTGGTTTACGACAAAGACAATCCGGGCGTGACCGATTCACTGACTCTCTATCTGAACAGCGATCCATCCGCGTCGTTCAGCACGGCCAATAGCGCCAGTCATACCAACGCCCTTGGACTGATCAATGATTTTAGCGGCGGTGACCCTGCCGGCATCGGACGTTATTACGGTCAGTGCGCTTTTGATTTTGTGCCAGACAACTCATATAAAGGCGACATCGCGGTTGTCGCCGCTTACGATCATATCCTCACAATGGATGAAATGACGGCCCGCTACGAACAGGTTAAACGCGGCTTTCTCGCGGTTGATCCGGCGGCACCTGCTCAAACCGCGCTGGGTGCTGTTGTCACACTTGACCCCTCCGGTACCATAACCTACGACGCAAGTAATTTGAACACCAATCTGCTTGAAGGTCAGAGTGCGCTGGATAGTTTCAGCTACACAGTCAGCGACGGAATTGGCGGGGTGAGCACCGCCGCCGTGTCCGTAATTGTGTAAGGACTGGACTCGGTTAGAACTCAGGCCGACACCATCATCATCAATGCCGGTGATTCGGTGAACAGTTTCGATCCATTGGCTAACGACATCGGCTTTGGTGCCGGAGCCGTATTGAATCTGCCGGTTAAACTCTACAATTTCAGAGATGATTATATGACCGGTAATGAGGTCGGTGATGTCGCCGATTTCCGCGACGGTAACGGCTATGGAGTGCGCTATATGTGGAACGCGCCTGAGGGCTGGGTGGATGGCGATCCTTCGCAGTTTGATGCCGCCAGTGGAGTCATGGGGTCACCGGACTTCTATCGCGATTTGGTTTGGGATGGCTTTCTATGGCAGGTTAATGCGACCGCCAATACAACTGACGGTTTTCCCGGCGGATGGATTACCCTCAAAGAGAACGGTCCGCATGCCGGTCTCGGGTTTGGTGAATGTCGCGACAGCGTCAACACCAATTACACCGCGCGAGGTGTGATTGTGGCCCACACTGTTGATCAGGATGGCTACTACCAGATAGCCGATGCCTGGATCAGCAAATCGAGTGATAAAGAAGACGGTGTGGTGTTGGGTGTCTATGCCGACACGACACGTCACTTGATTCTCACCAACGCGCCGGCAACCAGAAGCGTTTTCAACTGCTCCCTGGGGCATCAAAGTGCTGGCAGCACTATTTATATCTGCGTTGATTCCTATCTCTCCGAGCCGTGGGACGAGCTGGATTGGGATTTTACTATCTATCGCAGTGACGTGCCGGATTCAGACAACCTGATCTGGGATGATGTCGATGTGTTGACCGATGGCGCAACCATTTCGTTTGACACCGCCGATAAATACCGCATGCTCGGGGTCGGACAGGTGGCCTATGAGACATTCGGCTACTCGGTCAATGACGGCGGGGTGATAAAGAACGGCACGGTCACTGTAGAAATTCATGGTGTAAATGACCCTCCGATCGGCGTGGATGATGTTTTAGCGGCCAACGAGGATGAAATCTTTTACGGTTCGCTGACCGTCAATGACATCGACATTGATTTCGGCGATTACGCCACGCTTGCGATAGTTGAACTTAATGGCGGTGCTCTGCCTTTGAATACACCTTTTAGCACGCCGCTCGGCGCGATTATGACGGTCAGTTCCGACGGTTCGCTCACCTATAATCCTAACGGTCAGTTTGAAGGAATGCTGCCGGGCGAATTTGTCAGCGAGAGCTTCACCTGTCTGGTGTGTGATCAGTATGGGGCTGACTCAGTCGCCGCGAACACCGTGACCATCAATGTCGAGGGGCGGGACGACGGCATAACTGCGGTCGACAACGTTTACACAGTTAAATCAGATCGCATTCTCAGCGGTAATCTGATTACCGATGACACCGGCAGTGGAGTTGACAGCTCCGTTGATGTCAACGATGAACTATCGGTCTTCGCGGTTGATGCCGTCGGTATCAACAAAGGAGTGCTGGATGTCGCGGTGCCGCAACTGGTGGCCAAACGCGGCAAACTGACCGATCTGACCCACGTCAAGCAAACGATCAGTTATGGTGCTGTCGGCATCTTTCAGAATCCGGTGGTATTCGCTCAACCGATGAGTCGCAATGAAACTGAGACCGCCGTCGTGCGCATCACCAATGTCAATGCCGCCGACAGCAGCTTCGACATTCAGATTATTGAGCAGCCTGAGGATGTCGGTGGCACAAGTGACGGTGATGGCGACACTCACGCTGCGGAAACCGTAAGCTGGATTGTTTTCGATGTCGGTGAGTATCAACTGCTCGACGGCACGCTACTTGAAGTTGGTACGGTGACGACAGATGCCGTTCAGCAGAAAAAAGCGGCTCACGCCAGCTCGTGGCAGTCGGTCACTTTCACGACGGAATTCGCATCTCGTCCGGTATTGATCAACCAGCTTCAAAGCGCTGATTATCCCGATGAACTGTTTACAACCCGCATGAAGGGGGTTTCTTACGATGACGGTGTCTCCGTGGGTGGGTTCCAGGTAGCCATGCAGGATTTCGAATACGACGCGGTCGACCGTAACGCCGCAGGCAGCAAGCCGGAGACAATCGGCTGGCTGGCGATTGAGCAGAGTGTCGGGCTCTGGAATGGCTATCATTTTGAAGCGGGGGTTACCGCGCAGACGCTCAACAACATCAATGTGGAATATCCTTTCAGTAACAGCTATACCAATCCTCCGAGTCTGATCGGGTGTGTCGCCACCTATTATGGTCAGGACCCCTGCTCAATCCGTATGCCGGCAATCGGCAATACAGCGTTTACATTGTACTGTGAGGAGGATACAACCTTTGATACCGAATTGGCGCACGCCAACACCGAGGCGGCGACTTATCTGGCGCTAGAGGGTGACAGCGGCGATCTATACGCTTATCCGCAGGATTTCAGAGTAGGCGCTTTCACCTTTGATCCGAATGGTGAGTTTGACCCGTCAGCCAATGGACCGGAGGATGTAACCTTCACCTACACGCTGGTTGATCTCTATGGCAATCAGGATACGGCAACGGTTACGATCACGGTTGTCACTCCTTATGACGGAAGTTTAATCATTCTCAGGTAGGCTGGACAGCGGAGGCTTCACGCTTTCACTGCACACTGCTGTTTACTGCTTGCGCAGGTTTAAATTAATCCGTAATACGGCAGAGCGGCTGTCACATTGTTGCGTTTATTTGTGGCAGTCGCTTTGTAATGATTATTCTTGTTATTGCGATTCTATTGGTCGCTCTGTGACATCTGCCACGCGGTCGGGCTCTCTGTGCATAGTTCGCAAACAATGCTGTATTCCGTTAATCCTATTTACGGCATTTGAAATTCAGAAACTGAATTAAATGATTGTTAATAAGGAATTTGTTAATTTTATAAGCTTCACCAAATGGATGAAGAAGTTTCTGAATTTCAAACCGCAAGGGGTTGCCAGTTTTACCGCATC
>CAYOQJ010000009.1:0-6447 GCA_964406095.1 uncultured Lentisphaeraceae bacterium | reverse complement strand
CCAAAAGAATCTGACGCATCGCAGTGATGTAATCGTTCCATGTTGCATCTCCAATCTGAAACATGCCCTGCGTCATGTAAAATGCGTTGAAGAAGAAGTAGCCGCCGTATTGATCCACTCCGCCCCACGCCGGGGGATACTTAGCGAGGTATTCCAGTGCCGGCTTCACCCGCTCATCTACGTGCTGTTCCAGGATACTCTTGATGAACAGAGCCGCCCCTGTGGCTGCCAGTTCGGGTTCATTTTTGAATCCCACCCGGTATAGGAATCCGGATCGCGGACCGGAGGGAGAGTTGGTCTGCTGAACAAAAGAGCTGTTAATAAATCGAAGGGCCTCTTCAATGGATTCGTCCTCGATCACGTAGCCGCACTGGCGAGCCGAGTGCAGCACCAGCAACTGCCAGGAAGTCACCGATAAATCGCTTTCTGAACTTGAGGGCGTATAGCGCCAGCCACCACGCGCAAAACTTTCGCGGCTCACCTTCTGTGCTTCGGCGATGATATTAAGACTCTTTTGACACCAGACCGCCAATTCATTTTCCGTGTCCGGGTCGGGTGAAAGGCCCAGGTATGAAAGGCCGAACAGCGTGCAGATGGCGTGGATGTACATTCCCTGACTGGCTCCCTGCCCAAGGTAACCATCGCTGGTCATGGAGGGTTTTACGTAGTTCATGGCCCGTTCAACAACTTTGCCGTACTCGCCTTCGCCGGGAAGATATTCGTTTGCGAGGAACGCTAGCCCCGCAAAACTTGCGACTGCGGTTCGATAGCGTTGCTCCGGCACACGCCAGCTGCCGGCGTCGGGTCCTTCGGTCATCTGATGCGTAGCCAGCCACTTCAGGCCGTTATCGACCGCTGCCTGCGCCTGGAGGCGCGGATCCTCTTCAGCCCCCCGGGCCGATCTACCTACGCTTAAAAAAACGAACATGTAGAGAGCCACGATCCACGCTGTGCGAGTTGCACCTGGACCTTTGCAGTCCATTCTGTCTTCATTCTTTTTCATTCTGTTCCCCTGTCTTCTATGTTGGTTCTGTCAAAAGTTGCAGGCTGAGCCTGCACCCAATTCGTTATAAATCAATGGGATATAGGCTATTTATTTTCCCTCTGTGTAACGCCCTGAAAGGGCAAATTATACCAGTCCAGCTACTAACTTAAATCAATTTTTGCATAGTTCAAAGATCCATTTCAAAGTTAATAGCTGTGCGGTTTAACCCTATATTTATTAAGTTGCCTTTACATGGCCAACAAACATTGCTATTTATTACCCTAGGCGTTGCCTAGGGCTGATATAAGCTGGTCTGTCAGCCCGCTTTAGCAAAGCTAGCTTCATCCTATTAGCTTATAATTTGCTCTTTCAGTGCGTAATCATTTTTTCATCGAATTTTTGACAGTACTTCTGCGTTATGTTCAGTAGCGCAGGTAATCTTTTAATGACTGGTTGAGTTCGCGCGTGATAGCCGGGTAGGTTCGAAGGCTATCCTCGGCTCGTGTTTCGTCTGCTGCTTCTTGAAGCTGGTCAAGGAGCCATTTTTCTAGCGGATCGCGCATGGAATCGCCGCCGGCTTCGGTGCGCGGTGGTGTCACCGTTCCACTAAGGGGCGAGCGGGCGACCTGATGCTCGAAGAGACTCCATGCTTGAAGTTCGCGGCAGGTAGCCGGTGTGACAGGCTTATCGAGGTTTTCCAGCACGCCCAGGGTAAACTGCCGGTGCGCTATTCGTAGTTGCTCCAGTAGCCGTTGCCGGGCCACTTCCGCATCGAGACGCGTCTCCGGCAACCAGATGCCGTCTGGACCGCCCTCGTACTGGAGGCGGGGTTCCGTGACCGTGTCGATCTCGGCACGCATGCGTCGCAACAGGTGCTGCGTGTCTTTGAGCAGCTCTGTAAGTTTAAGAAGTTGCCGGCGTTGCGCGGTGTCGTCATCACCCCGTACCTCGTCGAACTTGCCGACCCGACCAAGCAGAGCCTCAACGTCCTGTCGGAGGGGATCCTGAATGGGGTCTTTCCCCGCCTTCTGAAGGGCTTCCTGCAACGTGACAAAGCCTTGACGCAACGCCTTCAGACTGGCATTGACTTTTTCGGGGTCCGCGGTGCCTGCCTCTGTCATACCTACTGTCTCCTGCAACTGCCGGGTCGCAGTCTCAAGCATCACACTGCGTGATGCCAGGTATTCTAGGCGTGCCGCTGCAAACTTTTTGACAAAACGCTCGGTCACCTCGGCAGGCTGCGTGCTGGAGACCAGCTCACGTCCGGTCTTAACCCAGACTGTCGTGTCGGCAAACACTTCTTGAATTGGATATTTCGGGCCAACATCTTCATTTTCATACTCATCGATGGCCGTTTTAAGGGTATTATGCATGGCTTGCACACCCGCCTTGATAATAGCAAGGTCGCCGCCTAGGCTACCCAACTGCGCGGCATCGAGAGGGCGACTGCCTGCAGAAGTCAGATTTTGTACTGCCATGCCAGTTCGGCCACGGTAGCGCCCGACCGTTTCTCGAACCCGAAGGAAGAGCCGCTCTTCGTGCGGCGTCGTTGCCCCCAGCGGATCGAACCAGGCTGCATCCAGAGATGTGATTCGCACCAGCTGCTCGTACCGGGCAACGGCTCGATTAATGGCAGCGACGGCTCTACCGATGGGTCCAGCTACGTCGGTGTTACCTGTGTCCATTGAAGTTTTCAGAGCCTCGACCGCCTTGACGGCCTCCGCCGCACGCTCAAGGGCTTGGCTTGCAACGACGAGCGGTTCACCGAGCGGCAGGTGCTTGCGGGCGGCCTTGAGCAGAACGTTTTCCGCGTCCGCGGCATTAACTTCGGTCAGCGAGGTACGAATGAGCTCCCCCTGCTCGTCGGCGGTTGCCGCGTCAGCCGATGTTGGTGGCAAAGCCAGCAGGTTTTTATCCAGGGCGGCGATGTCGACTCCGGGGATGGCACCGAGACGAGCCGCAGTCAGCTCCAGCAGACGTGCCGACAGTATTTTTTCGCGATCCGATATTCGGCTGGAACCAAGCAGGTCAATGAGTTCCCAATTCAGCGCGAGAAGCTGGCGAGCCCTCTTTTCGCTAGCAATGGCGTTAACCATATCCTGGGGTCCGGTAGGAGCCAAAAACGTCACGAGCTCGGTCGTCGTATTCGTCGTGAGACCGGCATCCAAAGACTCAAGCAGCGCCATATCACGTAGCCGGGGTGTGAGCGAAGCAAACGGATTGAACTCCACCATGCGCATGTCTGCTTCTGCCCACTGCCGTGCCAGATCCGGTCTGGGTACCGCTCCGGCCGAAACCGGCAGTCCTTCGGCAACCCGATTCCACGCATCAAGATAGAACAATCCTAAGCGTTCCCGAGCCTGTTGCTCCTCTTGGAGCAATACCGGCATTGCCGGGCTTGTGATCTTCAGCATGCGATCCAAGATCTGCATCACCTTGTCGCAAGCCGCACGCTTCCTAGTCGAGTTGCCTCGCGTCAGATAATACCCGGCGGTGTTGAGATCGCCCTGGAGAATCTTCAGAGCCGGGTCATCCAGCGTGCTCGTCGCTTCGGCAACCGATGCCAGGTCCACACCGATATCCTCGAGTGCCTTCATATAAAGCTCGGCTCGTCGCATTTGAGAATTCAATTCAGGATTCTCTTCGTCCATGGAATTGATTTTTTTGTCAATCATATTCTGTACGCGAGCCCGTCTATTTTCGGCATGAATGGCGACGTCAGCTACATCGGTGTTTGCCTTCAGCATTGGGTCAAACGCTGCAATGGCGAACATCTCGAGTTCCTTTGGTTCCAGACCTGTCATTTTGACGGTCGAAGCTTCGGCCGTGATGCCTTCGAGAAGAGCCGCTTCGCTGAGACGTACTCGCTCGGTCTCGGCAACCTTGAGCTGCTTTTTAATCTCCGCAATTTTCTCTAAATCCTCTGGGTTTAGCTGATTGACTTCGACATCGAGCTCTACGGATCCGAACATATTGTTTACCTGTTCGCCTTCTGTTTTCGACTCGGCTTCCGCCCTGGTTTTGATCTCCTCGATCTGGTTTTGTAGTGCCTGCTCTGCCTGCAACGCTGTCTGCACGCCCTTTTGGTCTTCGGCGTACTGAATGAGGTCAAGGATCAGAGTTTCCAGCGCCAGACGCTCCGCAGCGATCTGTCGCTCGGTTTTTGAATCTGTCAACAGGTTTCGCATGTTGGCGATTTCGTACTGCATGCCGAACAGTCGCCATGTGAGATTCTGAAGCCGTCGAGAAAGCATTACGGGTTCAATGATTTCCGATGCAAGGGTCTTTGGCCAGGAGTTCGTAGTCTCTGTTTGCACCGCATTGTCAGGCAATTTGCCCATGGCCCATGACGCCAGCATCACGGCCTGCAATTTACGCACATCATCTTTGTGTCGGGGTACATCCGTGAAATGATGTTCGTTCTCTAGCAGGCGGCAAATCGAGTCGATGGAGGGAGATGAGTCCAATGGTACGCCGAGATCTGCCGCGGTTTTCAGTGCTTTTTCATAGACTGTGCGATCGAGAGCGGGGTCGGCAGCCTCCGGTGTCTGCTCGGCAAGGTTTGCGAATAGTTCGTTGACGACTTGTAGAGCCAGGAGTCGCCGGCGTTCATTCTCGCCACGCGTGAATGCATTGATACGTAGGCGGATCGGTCTCGACTCAGCATCGTTCCCTGCAGAGTCGCGCACCCTGACAAACAGCAGTAGTTCATCGCCCGGTTCGGCGGTGGTCTGCCCGAGGTCAAAGTTTTCCGTCAATGCTACGCGGTCACCGTACGGCTCTGGAATGACAATCGGCAGCTTCTGATACGAAGCATCGGGATTTGATTCCGGGTTGAGCAGAAATCGAAACCCGGCCGATGTGATTTCAAGGTCGTCTTCAGCCAGAGCCTGTACGGGGATCAGCTCACCTGGCACCACGGTCAGGTCACCGGTGGGATACTCCAGCTGCAACTGCGGCGGTCGGTCGTCTAGACGTATGAGGCTGATGCGTGCTCTCTCGGCGTTGATGAATCCTCGATCGTTCTGAACACGCACCTCGATATCAAGCTTGTCCTTCATAGTGAAGGTGTAGCTTCCGGTATGCGTAGTCGGATTCCACTTATGGGTTGGACCTTTGCTACCGTTAAGCAACAGATGCCACTCGGTCACGTCTTGGTCAACGGTAAACTGTAGCTCCACTTCAGTGTCTGGAAAGAGCGTCACCGGCTGTCTGGGATTGACTATTTCCATAACAGGCTGTCGGGTATAAGCCGGCGGCTTAGCAATCAGGCGCAGTTCTGTGATGCGCGGTTGGGCAATGACTTCCACAAAATGTACGGCGGTCTCGGCGTCGGCACAGCGCAGGAGGTAGCTAAAGCCGTTGGAGAGTTCTGACTGGGAGAAGACGAATAGACGGCGCTGTATGCGATTCAGCTCTCTTACGGTTTCGGAATTCACTCGAACGTCACTGGTTCGGCCGGGTGCTGTGGCCATTATGCAGCGGCTTTTCGAAACGCCGGCGATGCGATAAATCCAGTCAAGCATAACGGGAATTTCGCCCTCGATTTCGGCCTGAATCACGGCTTCTTCGCCACGTCCCAAAACCAGTTGTTCTGGAGTCACGCGAATATTAATAAAGCTGGGTTTTGGCAGATTTTCGCGGGGTGAAAGAAAACGACGGACCATTAGCGGAAACTGGTAGTCTGGCAAAGTGGCGAGTATGGTACAGACGAGGACTGCGGCTAACAAGCCCAGCACCAGTCGCGGTAGTAGCATGTCTCTGACCATCCGGAAGGGTCGGATCCGGCTGCTCAGATCCTCGGTCTCGTGTTGCAGGTGAGCCAGAAGCTCCGTGCGCACCGGATCGTGATCCGCAAAGCTTTCGCTCATGACGCTGTCCATTGTTGCGAAACGCTCGGCGTCGCCCTCGGGCACGCGGCTTCCCAATTCATAGGCGATTTGTCGCAGGGATGGAGCACGCAGAAGAAACACGAGCAACGCCCCAATCAGGTAGGCGACCACTGTTCCATGGACGATCCAGGTGATGGCGAGGCGTTCCGTGGGAGAGAGGAAGAGCACCCTGTCCAGGTGCATGCCAACTAGAGCAAGACCGAGATATATAATCCCCGCCGTGCACAGGATGCGCAGAAATGCGTACAATCGCGTGACGCGGTAAAATACCCGTAGCACCCTGGCCACAACCGGCGGAAGATGTTTGGTTCGAAAAATATTCATGACAGACTTTTATAGTAAATTTTTAATAAGTCTTTGATCAACCGCTGACCAAGACGGTCAATAAAAGTATATAATTTATCAAAAGTATTGGAGATATTCAATAAAAAAAATGATTTTCTTTTTATTTCCTGTTTTTCTGGTTAAATACCCTTTTCGGTCGGCGGCCCAGCTACTAACATATCAGAAAAACAATCCTATATAAAACTCCAATGTAAAGTTAATAGCTGGGCAACCCTCCCGATGTGT
>CAYOQJ010000008.1:0-7499 GCA_964406095.1 uncultured Lentisphaeraceae bacterium | reverse complement strand
CTCCGCCGTACTTCGGCGTAGAGCAGAGCGCATAGGGCATAGCGCAGAGTACCCGAAGCTCTTCCTTTAATCTTCCCTTTGTTCCTTGCGGTTTGAAATCCACCTCCCACATTCCACCTTCTACCTCCCACCTTCCACATTCCACATTCCACCTTCCACCTTCCACATTCCACCTTCCACATTCCACATCCCACATTCCACATTCCACCTTCTACATTCCACATCATCCCCCCCCTCCGCGCCTCCGAGCCTCCGCGTTAAAATTCCCTAATCCCTCCCCAACTCGCGCACTCGCGCACTTCTCTCTCCCTCACCCCAAAACCTACCCCTCAAACTCTCCCATCGTCGCCTCTTCCTCACCCGCAATTCCCTCACGACACAAAACCTTCCAAATCGTCAGCCACAAAATTTTCACATCCAGCCATAAGCAACGTTTCTCGACATACCAGAGATCCAACTCAAACTTCTGTTCCCAGCTCAAAGCGTTACGTCCATTAACCTGCGCCCAGCCGGTGATGCCCGGCAAAACATCGTGCCGCCGGATCTGCTCTGAAGAGTAACGCGGCAGGTAGCGCGTCGGCAGTGGACGCGGTCCGACCAACGACATCTCACCTCTAAGCACATGCCACAGCTCCGGCAGCTCATCCAAACTTGTGGCTCGCAGAAAACCTCCGAATCGTGTCAACCGCGCTCGATCAGATCCGTCACCGCATAGCATGGTTCTGAACTTGATCAGCTTGAAAGCTCTGCCATACAGACCCGTTCTTTCCTGTCGGAAAAAAACCGGAGTTCCCATAACCGCCCGAACTGCGAGCGCAGTCAACAGCAACAATGGCAACCACAGCCAAACAGTTGCGGCAATAAGAAATAAATCAAACAAACGTTTCATCAACATCGCTTTTGAAGGTTCAATCCGTCTTTGCCAAAAACCCCATGCGTTTTTTGGATTCAATCCAACTTAAATTTCGGCAAAAGGCAATAAAGTAGCGCAAGCATAAGACACTTAAACTTGTGACTTTTGAAAAAAGCCCGAATATCTTTTTTTAATCTTAAATGGTTTAGAGGCTCTCTCCCATCGGTAAATTGTCGCGGACGCAACCCCAATCAACTCCGCAAACTCCGCCACCGTTAACCCCAGCGACTCTCTTCTTGCACTTACCGCGACACCACTAAGATACAACTCATCATCTTCATCTTTTGTCGTCGACTTATAAAGCGTGTTCGCCTCCGCAGCACTGCTAATTTCATCATCCAATTGAAGGTCTATGTCATCGCCGAACATTCCCTGCAGCGCGTCATCGGAAATCTCGCTCTCATCAGCAACACTATTTTTCGGCAACTTCACCTCCAGACTCTCATCGATCAACTCCGTCGGATCAACCCCGCGCAGAGTAAACAACAGCTCCGGCTCATAATCCAGACGGTTGCCGATCCCATACAGAACTGCCGCCACATGCTTGCACATATCCGCCCAGTCAGGACAATCACAACTGAACTTAATCTCCCCCGGCTGCGGCAGCAATCCCATACTCTTCTCTGTCACAACTGCCATGACATCCTTGGAAATCCTGCCTTGCAACAACTCAATCAATGAACCTATCTGCCCTGCGCATCGACTGCGAATCTCCTGCCAAACTCGGTTTTTGAGTGGCTCTATGTTAATTCTCACATCATACAGCGACGATCCGCTCACCTTGGCTGTAATCTCACCCTCGGCAATCTCCAAGTGACAAACCGCACCATGTCGCACATAACTTGTGCCACGCGGCAGACGATTTGAATAATCAGAAAATTTCTCCAAATGCGTACACCAAGCCTGACCCCAGAACGTACTGGCAATTTTCCGTCCCTCAATTTCAACCGGTTTTATATTCTTAATCGTTTTAGAGAGCTTTTTAATCAGCTTTTTCGACTTTGCTTTTCTTTGTGCAACAGAAACATACGCCGGCCATTCATCATAATGTCGCATAATCACATCCTATACGCTTGCAATATCCAATGTCACAAATTTAAGTATCTCATCATCTGAAAGCTCAGTCAAATTCACCTCCGACTGAGATTTGAGAATCTGATCCGACATCGCCTGCTTTTCCTTGATTAAATTGTCGATTTTTTCTTCAATCGTGCCATTTGAAACAAATTTATGCACCACCACATTCTTTTTCTGCCCAATTCTGAACGCACGGTCGGTCGCCTGATTTTCAACAGCCGGATTCCACCAGCGATCAAAATGAATAACATGCGATGCCGCAGTCAGGTTCAACCCTGTGCCGCCCGCCTTGAGCGATAGAATAAAAAATGGCGGACCGTCATCCATTTGAAACTCATCGACAAGCTTTTGACGACTCTTAACCGCGGTACCGCCATGCAGCGCAACTCCACTTCGCCCGAAAACCTTTGCCAGATGTTTTTCAAGAGGATCAATTATCTCTCTAAACTGAGTGAATACCAAAACTTTTTCCTGACGCGACGCAAGTTCCTCGCAAATCTCACCCAGCCGCACAAATTTGCCGCTGTGCTCCGCTTTGTATTCGCCGTCACCGCTGAACTGACTCGGATGATTGCATATCTGCTTGAAGCGCATCAGCGACTGCAGAATCAACCCGCGGCGTTCAATTCCAGTCGCGCTCTCCAGTGTCTCTGCTAATCTCTGAACGCACTGACTATACAGCTTCACCTGCGGTTTACTCAACGTGCAATAACAGACACTCTCAATCTTATCCGGCAAATCCCTGATAATACTGCGATCCGTCTTCAAACGTCGGAGAATGTATGGCTGTACCAGCGTTCGCAAAGCACTGGTCTCTCCCGCCTCACCGCTTTGCATATTTGAGAGAAACTTTTTGAACGCGCTTGCTGAACCCAGCAAGCCGGGGTTTAAAAAATCAAATAAAGACCACAAATCACCGAGTCGATTTTCAATCGGTGTGCCTGTTAACGCAATCCTTGACTCCGTGCGCATTTTTTTTACTGCTTTACTTTGATGAGTTGAAGGATTTTTGATCGCCTGCGCCTCATCTAAGATCACTGTTTTCCATTTAATTTCGCACAACCAATGCAGTCTATGAGCCATTGCGTAAGTTGTCACCACAAGGTCAACACCCTTGAACGCCTGTTTTGGGTCAGTTCCGATTTTCTCAAGGATGTCACTTTTCACCTCAGTCGGATGTGCGAAAAAGAGTTTTAATGATGGAGCGAAACGGCGCGCCTCCATACTCCAGTTCTTCATCAATGATGCAGGCACAATCAACAGTGACGGAGCTTCTGTCTCTCCCTTAGAGCGATAATAAAGCAGCAATGCCAACACCTGAATAGTCTTACCCAGCCCCATATCATCCGCCAGACACGCGCCCAGCCCCAGCTCACTTAAAAAGCGCAGCCACTCAACTCCGTGGCGTTGATAATGACGTAACTGCGCATTTAACTGACCCACGGTATCAACCGCGTCAATTTTAGCAGGATCCCGCAAACGCTCCAGAATCTCCCGTAACTGTGCACCCGCTCTAACATCCATCCATTTGGCGACACTCTCCTCAACCACAGTGTCGTCACTGGATTTAACAGGAAGTCCAGCCAAGAGCCGCATTCCCTGTAACAGAGATATACCATCATCGCCCACTTCATTCCGCAGTCTGGTCCAATGATTCAGTGCTTCCTGCAACTTTTGTTTGTCGACTTCAACCCACTGGCCCTTGATGCTGACCAGACCCTCTTCGCCAGCTAAAATCGCTTTGAGGTCATCTTCGGAAAGCCGCTCCTCCCCAAGCGCCAACTCCACATTAAACTCAAGCAAGGCTTGTTTGCCAACCGTTGACTGATGATTGCCGCCGATTGTAACGCTGATCTGCGGACGCGCCCGTTTTTTCCACCAGTCGGGTATCTTGACGGTCAGCCCGCACTCCTCCAACATCGGAATATCCTGCAGCAATCGGTAAGCATCCGCACTGCCCATTGCCGTTGCTCCATAAATGCGCCCGCTGTCAACTAACCCCTGCACCCACTCCAGATGCTGACAAGCCTTCTCAACCGGTGAAAGCAACTTCACCAAAGCCGATCTGTTACGCTCTCCGGCATACTGCGTCAGCGCCTGACGCAGTCGAACATGCTTCACTTTACCACCCTCGCTAAACCCCGTTGAGTATGTCGCCAAAAATGCGAATGGCCGCAACTCATCAGCTTTGTTCTCAGCCAAGTGAAAACAGACCCGACCGACCTGATGCCATTTAGGTGCGTAATCTTGTAAAAATCGCGAAACTCCGCCAGCATCAACAATCAAAGATTCACACCAAGTGCGCAAAGCAACTGAGATCCCTTCCAGCACCTCCAATGTAAGATACTCTCCACCCTCCATCGGTGGAGCGGCTAAAACCATCTCCGTCAGATACGCATCAGACCGGGCACTGATAGTCACATCTTGCTCATCCTCCGGAATATGACAGATCTCCGTCAAAACCAAGTCAGCGACCCGCTGCCAATATCTAAGGCTCAGCGAACGCTCCACCCTGTATTTATCAGCAGACAGAGAGAACAATCCCTTAACCCATGATTGCGCAAAAGCGGTCGCCAGCTTATCAGAAAAAGCCAACTTGTCATCCCCAGCCACAAAACGCAACTGCCCACTGGGTATTATTTTAATCCGGTCTTCCATGATAAACGTCATCATTAGTCGCTATAATTTCAATTTTTGCAACAAAAAACAAGAAATTGAGGCGGTAAATCGTAAGTTGTGAATTGTAAATTGTTTTCTACTACTTTTAAAACGCGTAGCGTTTTTTCCAAAGCTACGGCGCAGAAAATACAACCAGATATTTCATGACCAGGGCTAGGCTCATTCGATGACATAAGTTTGGTTGCGGCGGAAAGCAGCTTTAGATTCAGTCACTTTACTTTGAACTCCACCAGTCTTATTCAAACTCCCCTACCAAATTGCGCCACGGCAATACATTTACTTGGCAACGAAACTGCTTTTGAATCCCATTATATACATCAGATTTTTCATCAACTAAAGTCTGAATGTAAGAAACCAGATCAGGAACATGTTGAATTTCATCAATAATTGCACCATCTGAATACTCGGAAAGAAATCCTCTCGGGTCCTCTTTTGCATAAATACGATTATCAACATCTTCAAGTGAACAATAGGAATATTCGGAAAAAACCGACCGACACAATGTGGTCTTTCCTGACTGACGCGGACCGGTAACTGTTATTACTGGATATTGTTCCGCCCATCTTCGTAATTTTTTCTCTAATTTACGTGGTTTCATAAGAAAAAAGGTAGCATTATTTTATGTAAATTGTCAATAGAATTTATATTTTACATAACAATTCAGCGTCCAACATTCCACTTCTCACATTCCACAAAGGCATAGCATCCTATGCTATGCCGACTCCAGCCCCGGCACATCAACTCGCGGCAAATCATTAAACACCCGATGAAGCAAATTGCTCTTGGGAAACACAATCACCCAGGCCGTTAAAAATATCAGCATGCAATCGGTCCACAACGACATCCGCCGCTGATACCAAAGCTCAAGCTCCCCCTTGGCCGGTGCTATAGATTTTTTATAAAACTCATCCATTGGCAGATCAGATTCAGAAAGTAGCCGCTCCTCATCCCGGAACACAATCGAACCAATGCCAGTCAAACCAGGACGCACATTATAGATCGCCTCCTTGACATGCTCTGGATATGGATCAAAAGTTTTGTCAACCAGCGGCCGTGGCCCGACAATCGACATGTCACCTTTCAGAATGTTTATCACTTGCGGCAACTCGTTAATTTTCGTCATGCGCAAAAACCTTCCGAACGGCAGCACCCGCGGATCACCGCGCGTTGTATGCAAACCACCCTTCAGATCAGGGCTGGCCTTGAGCATGGTAGCGAACTTCCAGATTCCGAATTTTTTGTTGTGGAGTCCGATCCGCTCCTGCAAATAAAAGACATAGTGCTCGCCCGTCAAAAGCAGGATCAGGCAGACCGGCACCAATAACGGCGCCAACACCAACAGTGCCAAACCCGACAACACAATATCCATCAAACGTTTAATAATTCTATACATACTAAAATTGCTCCCCAATTTTAGGACAAAACACTGCCTGTTTTAGGAAGAGGTATAAAAAAGTGAAACTTCAACCTTCCCTCAATTTTCTATCTAACAAATGATCCCGCATTTTTCCTTACAACTTCTCTTCCCGTGCTATCCCCTCCTAAAAAAACGTACAGCGTTTTTATCTAAAATTGCGCAGCAATTTTAGCTGAGTATAGCTCTGATCCTTTTTGCAGTAATTTTGCCAATACCTTCCACTTCCGTCAAAGCATCTTCATCCGCACTCATTACAGCCTGTACACAACCAAAAACTTCCAACAGCTTCTCGGCTTTTTGCCTTCCTATGCCGGGCAATCCCTGAAGCAAAAAAAGTTGCTGCGATTTTAACCTTTTTGGCCGATATCCAAAACGATGAACTAAACCCTTGTTAAAGCGGCACTCCTGGACAACCGTATAGTTGATCAGTTTAACAACCTCAACACTATCCAAGGCTCGTAACACAGGAATATTGAAAAACACACTCAACGTTATCAACGCTCCCTGTAATGACTCACGCGAAACACTACTTTTCAACGCATCCTTCAAACCGCCCTGCAAAATAAAAATCGGGATTGCGGAGAATTTTAACATATTACATGCCTGCCTGAACAATCTGCCATCCACCAGAGAAACGCATAAATCATTAATTGTCTTGCGCTCAAACACCCACCGCTGATTAACAAGAAAATCACCAACTTTCAACCGTTCAACGTTTACCGACGACGCCCCCGCATCCCGAAACAATTTCACAAATTGCCCAGGTTCTCGGTCATCGATAAATACATTAACAATTCCAGCCATCTAAAATTGTTCCACAATTTTAGGACAAAACACTGCGTGTTTTAATTCTGTAAAAAAGTTTAAAGTTAAAATGGTTAAAAGGCTTATCAACTACAACAATAATTATTTTACTGTTATGCGTAACACAATTAATCAGCAGACACTCCTCAAAGCATCAACACCCCACTCACCAAAAACGCGAAGCGTTTTATCCTAAAAAAGCGCAGCTTTTTTAGCTCACATCTTTTGATCCAAACCCTTGCCAGTTTCAATATGCGCGAAGTTTGGCAAATACTCTTTCAAAACATCAACCACCTCGCTCTTAAGAACCTGCGGTTGAGCAAACAACTTATGCAACGACTCAAAAATCTCGTCGATCTCCGCCAGCGAACGCCGTTTTGAGTTTTTCACAACTCCCAAATTACAAAAACGCACTTCATCCAGCTCCTCGCCCGACGTGTAAAACTCCTCATAGGGCTTCTCACCACTCGTATCCGACTCAAAAAAGTAAACCGGCCAGGTGCGAGGTACGCCATCTATCCTTTTACTCTCTTCATTGCGACCACTTGCCAAGCCCGGCGTGAGGCTCTCCTCGTCCTGGCTTCCCTTTTTACTCTCTTCATTGCGACC
>CAYOQJ010000007.1:0-11890 GCA_964406095.1 uncultured Lentisphaeraceae bacterium | reverse complement strand
CTGCCCCCGGTCATCAAGGAATTCGGCCACCTGCGCGGCGGCCTCGTGCTGGTCACCGGTCCGACCGGCTCCGGCAAAACCACGACGCTTTACTCCTGTCTGCAGGATTTGAATACACTGGATGTCAATATCGTAACCGTTGAAGATCCGGTCGAATATCAGCTGGCGGGTGTGAATCAGGTACATGTTAACACTCAGATCGGACTGACCTTCGCTTCGGTGCTGCGTTCGACTCTGCGTCAGGATCCCGACATTGTGCTGGTGGGTGAAATACGTGACGAGGAGACCGCTGACATTGCGGTCAAAGCCGCTCTGACCGGTCATCTGGTGCTTAGCACGCTGCATACCAACGACGCACCGGGTGTCATTCCACGTCTGATTGATATGCGGGTGCCGCCCTTTCTGCTGGCTTCTTCCCTGATTCTGGCGCAGGCTCAGCGCCTTTATCGCAAGCTCTGTCCCTTCTGCAAGCGGGAAATCGGTGAGATTGATCCGGAAATACTGCTTGCCAACAAAATTGATCCGGCAATATTTGAGGAGCGGCAGGTGTTTGAACCGGCGGGGTGTCCTAAATGTAACAAAATAGGTTTCAAAGGCCGGGGGGCAATCATGGAGGTTCTGCCGGTGACGGATGCTATTCGGGCCGCGATTGTAAGGGGAACAACCTCCAATGAAATCCGCAAACTGGCAGTAGAAAACGGGATGGTTACACTCAAACAATGCGGTATTCTGAAGGTGGCGGAGGGTGTCACATCTATGCAGGCGGCACTTGAAGTTACCGGTGGTGAGGGCTAAGTACGGTAAGCAAACGATGCAGACAAAGACAAACATTAAAACAACCAAGGTTCCGGGTGTCCGGCACATCAAAAAACGCGAACTGATCCCCTTCACACGCCAAACTGCCAGTATGCTTAATGCCGGTATGTCGATTCTGGCGGCGATTACAACCATTATGGATCAAAGCAAGCATCCGGGCTTTAAGATGGTAATGAACTCGCTACACGACAGTATCGAGAGCGGCAGCCCTTTTTCCGAGGGGCTCGCCAAATTCCCTTCGGTTTTCGATGAGATGTATGTCAACATGGTGGCGGCTGGCGAGCGTAGCGGCCAGTTTGCTGATGTTCTGCGGCGGCTGGCCATAATGTTGGACTCATCGGCCCGTCTGGTGCGCAAGGTCAAATCGGCGATGACCTATCCGGTTGTGATTTTGAGTTTGGCGATGCTGATGGCTTTGGGACTGATAACCTTTGTAGTGCCAGTTTTCAAAGAGATGTTTGAGGATTTCGGTTCGGAACTGCCGGCCATGACCCAGATGCTGGTCAACATCAGCAACTTCATTCGCAGTCGCTGGTATTTTATTGTTCTGGCAGTTATTGCTCTGATCTTAGGATTTAAACAGTGGCGTTCCAGCGCAAGGGGACACTATCAGTTTGATGCATTTATACTCAGACTCCCGATCTTCGGCGAGTTGGTTCTAAAGGTCGCCATCGCGCGTTTCTGTCGACTCTTCGCGCAGATGCTAAGCAGCGGGGTGCCGATACTCGACTCGATGCAGATTGTGGGTACATCGCTGAACAACAAGGTGATTGAGCGGGAAATTCTGGCAGCACGCAAGGATGTGGAGCAGGGTAATTCTCTCAGTGTGGCCTTGGAAAGCCGTAAAAATCTGCCGTTGCTAATGGTGCGGATGATCGCGGCCGGCGAACGCAGCGGCCGGATCGACGAGATGCTAGAGAGTGTGGCCGATACCTACGATGATGAGGTTGAAACCACTTTGGCGACCTTAACCTCACTGATGGAACCCTTTCTTATGGTTTTACTCGGTGTTGTAATCGGCACGATTGTAATTGCCATGTTCCTGCCGATATTCAAACTGGGAACCATTGTTGCAAACTGAGTTGTATTCGACTGCTGTCTGCCGTATAATCACGACATTGAGCATGAACCGACAGAGATGAGAACTTACAATGGCTAAGATATTGATAGTTGATGATGAAGCGCGTATTTTGATGTTGCTCCAAAGCCTGCTAAAGGCCAATAATTATGAGGCTGATACCGCCAAAAGCGGGCCGGAGGCACTGGAGATGCTCAAGGTTGACAGCTCCTTTGATATTGTCATAACCGATTTGCGTATGTCGCCAATGGACGGGATGGCCCTCTTTCATGAGATAAAAAAATTCAATGCGCAAATCCCCGTAATTCTGTTGACGGCCTATGCTTCTGTTGAAACCGCGATTGATGCCATGAAAAACGGTGCCTTCGACTATATGACCAAGCCATTCAAAGTGGACGAAATGATGGAAACTCTCAAGCGTGCGGAAGAGTATGTCAAAAACAAGGGGGGTGGTGCAGTAACAAACGCATCTCAACCACTGCGCTACCACTTTGAAAATCTAATCGCATCCAACAAATCAATGCAGGCTGTCTGCGAGATGATTGAGCGGGTGGCACCGACCTCCGCCACGGTGCTGATCAACGGCGAGAGTGGTACCGGAAAAGAGGTGATCGCCCGTTCGATACATAAAGCCAGCCCGCGCCGTGATCGGCCCTGGGTGGCAGTCAACTGCGCCGCATTGCCTGAACATCTGCTCGAATCCGAGATGTTCGGTCATATCAAAGGCTCTTTTACCGGGGCTAACAACGATAAAACCGGACTCTTTGAGGCCGCCGACAATGGTACGCTTTTTCTTGATGAAATTTCCAGTCTGCCCCTGTTGCTCCAGGGTAAACTGCTACGTGTTCTGCAGGAAAAGGAGATTCGCCGTGTTGGCGACAACAAGAGCATCCCCATCAATGTGCGCGTAATAGCCGCCAGCAACACTAATCTCGAAGATATGGTGATGCAGGGAAATTTCCGCGCCGATCTCTACTACCGTTTCGCAGTAATCACCCTTGATATTCCACCGCTACGTGAACGGATCGAGGATATAATACCTCTGGCCAAACATTTCATCCGCAAGGAGTGTCAGAACAATCATACCGAGATCGAAGAACCTATTCTTACAAAAGAGGCCGCTACTATTCTGATGAATTATCAGTGGCCGGGTAATGTGCGTGAGCTGGAAAATGCCGTCAAACATGCTATTACCTTTCTGCAGGGTGAAAGCATAACTCCCGAACTCTTGCCGCCGCGCATTCTGTAGCGTACGCGTGAGATTCGCGCTACTCAGCCGGATGTCACTGCGCAGGAGAGTGGTGAAAATGTGTCTCTCAAAGGCTTTCTTAAAGCCAAGGAAAAGGAGTATCTGGAGGAAATTCTCTCTTCCAACAACGGCAACAAGGAGAAGGCCGCCGAAACCCTCAAGGTCAGCTTGGCCACCCTTTATCGTAAACTGGCCAACGACCCCGACGATCTCGGCGACTCCGTGAAGTCCAATTGAATCCCGGCACAAAGCAGTCCAAGAGTTCCGGTCAGTGACCTGAGAAGAGTCTGTGCGGGTTAACCTGTTTACGGCGTTGCAAACAAGACCAGGCGTTCCAAAATTATGGTTGCACCAATTTGAACAGCTAAGATGTGTTACCCTATTTACGGCATTTGAAATTCAGAAACTGAGTTAAATGATTGTTAATAAGGAATTTGTTAATTTTATAAGCTTCACCCAATGGATGAAGAAGTTTCTGAATTTCAAACCGCAAGGGGTTGCCAGTTTTACCGCATCTGCGGCATTGTAAGGCTTCCAGCATAGTCACTATAGCTGAAAACCGTGCGCCTTGCATCTACGACAAAATAGCAACTGCCGTTTTTAGGGTTACGCTCCCGCTTAGCGGGGTAGCTTTAGTCAATCGTCATGCGGAATGTCCACGCTGGTTCTAGCCGCTTTCTTCTGGCTCTGCTTTGATTTTTCATCAAGCATCCTAGCTTTCTGGCGACGTGAGCGACGGTGTTTCTGACGTCGTATCTTCTCTCTGGCCTGAATGCGTGCGGAAATTTCGGCGTTTTCCTTTTCAAGAATTTTTTCAGCCAGCTCACGTCGGGCCAGCCAGCGGTTCTCCTCGCGCGAGCGGCTGCGTCCACATTTGACGGTTAGTTTGCTGGGGCCATGGGAAAGGCGTACGGTCGAGGCGGTTTTATTGATTTTCTGGCCGCCGCTGCCGGAACCCAGAATAAAAGATTCATTGATATCCTCTTCGAAGAGAGATGCCTCTTGCATCCGGGTTTTAATCTTTTCAACTGTTTCGGGAGAGACCATTTTTCATATCCTGCTGGGGGTGCGGATTCCAAGCAGATGCAGGCCGTCGCGCAAAACCGTCGCGACCATCGCGCAGAGTTTCACGCGACTTGTACGCAGAGTTTCGTTAGAGCGCAATACCGGTGAACTCTGATAAAAGCGGCTGTAGAGCTGAGCGAGTGTGAAGAGATACTCGGCTAGCACACTGGGTTTGTATGACTCCGCCGCCCGTAACACTGTGCCGGGAAATCGCATGAGTTTGAGGGCCAGTTCACGTTCAACCGCGGAATCGAGCAGCACTCTGCCGTTCAGCGGGTCATGAGTGCCAAATTGCTCGGCATATTTATCCAACAGTGAACAGATACGGGCGTAAGCATACTGTAGGTAGGGGCCGGAGTTGCCCTCGAGTGCCAGTGCCTTCTCCCAGGTGAATACAATCATAGTCTGCGGATCATGACTCAGGTCGGCATACTTGATTGCGCCGATGCCGATGGCTTCGGCCAGAGCCCGGCGCTCCTCCACCGGAATATCACGTTCGCCGTTTTCAATGATCGCCAACGCACGGCTGACTGCTTCATCGAGCAAGGCTTCAAGCTTGATGACATTGCCCTGACGGGTTGAAAATGTTCCCTCGGGTAGACGCATCAATCCAAACCAGAGGTGTTCGAGGACGGTTTTATACCCGAGTTTCCGACAGATCGCGAAGAACTGTTTGAAGTGCAGCTGTTGTCGCTCATCGGTGACATATATAATTTTTTCAGGATTGAACTCCTCAACACGGCTGCGCACTGTGGCGATATCGGTGGTGGTGTAGTTAAAGCCACCGTCACTTTTACGCACAATGCACAGCGGTAGAGCTTCATCCTCCAGTTTAACCACCAGCGCCCCCTCGCTGACTTCGGCCAGACTCTTGTCCTGTAGCAACCGGACGGTCTCCTCAAGCAACTCATGATAGTAGCTCTCACCGCGATAGAGATCAAAATGCACATCAAGGCGTTTGTAGATGCGATCGAATTCGTTGATGCTGATGTCAATGAAGCGCTTCCAGACCGCCTGGTTTTTAGGATCACCCCGCTGCAGTTTCACAAGTTCGGCGCGGCAGGCATCCAGCCAGCTTTCATCATCCTTTGTTCTGTTATAGCTTTCAACGTAAGCCCGTTCAAGCAGTTCAACACTCAGGTGCCTGCGTTCAACTTCGCTGAGACAGTGGCGATAACCCATGATCAGAATGCCAAATTGCGTGCCCCAGTCGCCCAGATGATTGTCCGCTATCACATTGTAACCGAGAGCACGGTAGATACGGTCGACGGCGCAGCCGATCACTGTGGAACGAATATGACCAATATGCATCGGTTTGGCTACATTGGGACTTGAATAGTCGATAATAACCGTGCGCCCCTGACCTGCATTTGGAATACCGAAATTCTCGGTTGCGGCAATCTCTTCGAGTTGTTCGGTCAACCACTCTTTATTCACAGTCATATTGATAAACCCGGATCCGGCTACCTCAACATACTCTAGCATCTCTGGTTTGGGTAGCGCGGCTGTCACTCGTTCAGCAATGGCACGCGGTGCCATGCGCAGAGTGCGAGCGGCCTGCATAGCATCATTACATTGGAAGTCGCCGAATTTTCGGTCGGTTGCCGGTACAACCTGCAGCCACTCCCAATCATGCTCATCACCGAAAGCCGCGCTGAAAGCCGATTTGATCCACTCAACAATAGCGGTTTCACATTTATTTACCATAAAACAGTTTTCCTGCTGAAAGTTCCGATTCTATTCTGTGCCGTCAGCCCATCTGAATTCATTTGTGCGGGATAGAACCTGTGCTCTGGAGATTAACACAAAAGACCCGCCCCCTTCAAGCTGATGATTATTTCAGCGCGCCAATCCCCGATTCTATCCGGAGCCGTCGCCAGCATCGCCAGGTAAGCTATCCCTATCTTCAGCTCAATTTTTAAACCTATTTACGGCATTAGAAATTCAGAAACTGATTTAAATGATTGTTAATAAGGAATTTGTTAATCCCACCGCTGTACCGATCAGACGCGGTAAAAATACGGGCAATTTTACGATTGAGACAACCGTACAACTATATTAGAATACATCCGGATTGAGCATCAAGATGTATTAGAAAAGAGCTTAACGGCAGAGGGAGGTAACTATGCGTGCGCGTAAAATAAAAAACGGAATTGAGGCAATCTGCTGCGTTCATTGGGGAAGACGTCTGTTTGACTCTTTGATACCATTGCCCGACGGTACCAGCTATAATGCCTATCTGGTGCGTGGATCGGAGGCCACGGCACTGATTGACGCCGCCGATCCCGATCTGAGTGATGATCTGATGGAAGCTCTTGACGGTGTAGAGAAGATCGACTATCTGATCTCACAACACTCAGAGCAGGATCACGCCGGTTTGATACCCGCGGTACTTGAGCGCTTCCCCACTGCTAGATTGATCTGCAGCGAGAAGGCTCATGACATGCTCACTTCTCATCTGCAAGTCGACACCGAACGGATTCAGGTTGTCGCTGATGGCGAGGAACTTTCGCTGGGTGACAAGACACTGCGTTTTGTTTATACCCCCTGGGTGCATTGGCCGGAGACCATGTGTACCTTTGTTCCCCAAGACAAATGTCTCTTCTCATGCGACTTTTTCGGTTCACATCTGGCTGCCAGCGATCTCTTTGTGACCGATCAGGCCCTGGTGTATGAGGCAGCCAAGCGTTACTATGCAGAGATCATGATGCCCTTCCGTAGAATTATCACCAAAAACATGGAAAAACTCGATGAACTGGATTTCGATATGATCGCTCCGAGTCACGGGCCGGTTTATGACCAACCGCAGTTTATTATAGATGCCTACCGCGACTGGATTTCGGCAAGAATGAAGAACGAGGTGGTATTGCCTTATATCAGCATGCACAATTCGACGGCCAAAATGGCCGCCTATCTGACCGACGCGCTGGCGGCTAGAGGGGTTAAGGTGCAGCTCTTTGATCTTGCTGTGACTGATATCGGCAAACTGGCGATTGCGCTGGTCGATGCCGCCACCCTGATAGTTGGTACACCAACCGTGCATGTCGGTCCCCATCCGGCGGTCTATTACGCGGCGCATCTCGCTAATATGCTTAAACCCAAACTCAAATATGCCGCGATTATCAACTCCTACGGTTGGAGCAGCAAAGCCATAGAGCAGATTACCAACCTTATTCCGCACCTTAAGGTGAATGTTCTCGGAACCGTGCTACAGCAGGGGTTGCCGGATACCGAGACCTTCGCACAGCTCGACGCGCTGGCCGCCACGGTTGCCAATGCGCACAAAAAGGATCCGGATGTGGCCACTGACTGAATAGCAGACCAAAAAAAAGGAACCTGACAATGACGACACAGAAAATACTCATCACAGCTTTATTGGTCATAATCTGTTTGCTCAATGCGATTGGTTCTGATATACCGGATCTATTAAAAAATCAGGACGGAACGAAGGTGACAACCAAAGAGGAGTGGCATAACAAAAGGCGTCCGGAGATTCTTGAACTTTTCAGAAAACATGTTTACGGACGTGCACCCGTCGGTCGTCCGGATGATCTCAGATTCGAAGCACGTGCGCCCGATAAGGTGATGATGGAGGGGAAAGCCCTGCGCAAGCGCGTAAAGGTCACATTTTCAGGGCCCGGCGGTACATTCAGCTTTGATTTTACCGCATTTATACCCAAATTAAAAAAGCCTGTGCCGGCTTTTCTGTTGATCTGCAACCGGGGTGACGAGAATATTGATCCTGAGCGAGAGGAACGCACAGAGTTCTGGCCAGCAGAGGAGATTGTCGCGCGAGGTTACGCGGCGATTGCTTATCGTAATTCCGATATCGATCCCGACAACTTTGATGGCTGGAGCAACGGGGTGCATCAGATTTTTCAACCCGATCCTGCAGTGCGCCAAGCGGACTCATGGGGCACGCTGACCGCCTGGGCTTGGGGCGCGAGTCGGATAATGGACTGGATCGAGAGCGAACCGCTGATTGATGCTGAGCATGTGGCTGTGGTGGGACACTCGCGCGGCGGCAAAACCGCCCTTTGGTGCGGTGCGCAGGATGAGCGTTTCGCGCTGACTGTGTCCAACAACTCGGGTTGCGGCGGAGCCAAGCTCAACCGCATGTGTCTGCCCAAATCAGAGCACATCGCTCGCATTAACACTTCGTTCCCGCACTGGTTCTGCGATAATTTCAATCAGTATAACGACAACGAGGACGACCTGCCGGTTGATCAGCATATGTTACTGGCTTTGATTGCCTCGCGCTTGCTTTATGTCGCTTCGGCCACGCTTGATGACTGGGCTGGCCAGCCGGGAGAGTTTCAGTCGTGCCTCCTGGCCTCGCCGCTCTGGCGGCTTTACGGAGTGAAAGGACTGGAGACCGCCGAGTTTCCGCCGCCGGACACCCCGATCCATACAGGGCGCATCGGCTACCACCTGCGCACCGGCAAGCATAACCTTACGCTTTTTGACTGGAACTGCTATATGGATTTCACCGACAAACATTGGCGGCATTAAAGAGGTGTGTGAGTTGGAGGTTAGGGAGGCATGGAGCAGAGGGCATGGGGCATGGAGAAGAGGAGAGAATTAGGGGTTAGGGAGTCGGAGAGATAAGAGTGTGTGAGTGTGCGTTGAATGGCTTCGCTCTTCTGTTTTTTTACTCTCGTCATTGCGGCGACTTTGTCGGCGCAATAATCTATACCTGGAGACCGCCGCCTGCCTATCGGCAGACCGGTTCTCAGCGGGCATTTTAACACGGAGGGGTAAGACACATGGTTCCGCAATGGCTGATAGAAAAAAAGCGCGACGGTGATGCGCTGACGGAGGAAGAGATACGTGCATTTATCGGCGGTTACAACAGCGGTTCGATTCCGGACTATCAGATGGCCGCCATGGCCATGGCGGTTTATTTTCAGGGCATGAGTGAGCAGGAAACAGCGGTATTGACCGATGCGATGATGCGTTCCGGTGATCTGATCTCTTTTCAGGAGTGGCCTAAGCCGACCGCTGATAAACACTCGACCGGCGGTATTGGCGACAAACTCTCGCTCATTCTGGCACCATTGGCCGCGTCTGCCGGTTTGGCTGTCCCGATGATTTCCGGGCGTGGACTTGGCATTACCGGCGGCACTCTCGATAAACTGGAGTCAATTCCTGGTTATGATACGCACCTGCCGATAGATGAATTCAAGCGGGTGATAGATATTGTAGGTTGCTCAATCATCGGACAAACCGAACGGCTTGCACCTGCCGATAAGAAGCTCTATGCCCTGCGCGATGTGACCGGTACGGTTCCCAGTATTCCGCTGATAACCGCCAGTATAATGTCAAAAAAACTGGCCGAGGGCGCCGAAACCCTGGTCTTCGATGTCAAATGCGGGAAAGCGGCATTTATGAAGAGTCGCGCTGAAGCCGCCGAGTTGGCAGCAAGTTTAATCAGAGTAGGGAGCGCACTGAATCGCAGAATCGGTGCGCTGATAACCAATATGGATCAGCCGCTCGGACGTAGCGTCGGCAACGCGCTCGAGGTGATCGAGGCGATTGAGACGCTGAAAGGCGGAGGATCATCAGATACACGGCGCCTCACCATTGAGTTGACCGCTTTGATGACGGTCTTAGCCGGTGTTCATGCTGATGTTGAAGAGGCTCGGGTTGATTTAAGCCGACTTATCGACAACGGCGCGGCGCTAGAATGCTTCAGAAGAATGATAGAAGAGCAGAGAGGCGACAGTGGGGTGATCGACGATTATAGTAAATTCGGCCATGCAGGTGTGACGATTGATGTGTTGGCGAAGTCCGACGGATTTGTGCAAATTGTGGATGCCGAGGCAATTGGACGCGTGGTTCTGCAATTGGGCGGTGGACGGCGCCGCAACACGGATGATATAGATCACGCGGTTGGTATTGACCAACTAGTGCAGCAAGGTGAATCGGTTAAGACGGGACAACCTTTAATGCGGCTGCATGCGGCGAACTCTGACCTTGCACACGAATTATTAACAGAGGCGAGCGCTGCGGTAACAGTTGGAGACGAAAAACCGGGACTGCGGGAATTGATTATCGAGCGTTTATGAAAGGCGTTGGCATGAGCTTTGAATTAGATGCGGAAGGCATCCAATGTTTGATATTGAGCGCGCGCGACGCTGCCGCGAGTGCTTATTGTCCTTACTCGGAATATCCAGTCGGTGCGGCTTTGCTTGGTGCTGACGGTGAAACTTATATCGGCTGCAACGTTGAAAACAGCTCTTATGGTCTTTCAATCTGCGCTGAACGCGTGGCACTGTTTAATGCGGTCAGTAACGGGTGCCGCAAATTTGTGGCTTTGGCTTTGGTTGGAGGCCGTCGGCAGGATGCGGCCACACCGTGCGGTGCCTGCCGCCAAGTGCTCTCGGAGTTCTGCACGGCGGAGATGCCCATTTTTTACGCTGCTCTAAAAGGTTCTGATGTAGCGCGTACAACCATTGGCGATTTACTGCCGCTGGCGTTTAAATTCTATAATCAAAAAGAGACTGGGCATACTTGAGTATTTGGTGGATGAACCGTGAGGGCGGTTGAAGCGTTTAATCAGGTGTTAAAGGAGGTGTAAATGACAATTATTGAACCGCACATTCACATGTTTTCAAGAACTACCGATGAATATAGCGCGATGCACAAAGCGGGAATCCGTGCCTGTGTCGAACCATCTTTCTGGCTGGGTGCCAACCGGCGTTACGCCGGTTCCTTCTTCGACTATTTCCGACTCATACTTGAGTTTGAAACTGTTAGAGCCGCGCGTTTCGGGATTGATCACTATGCCGCCATTGCCATGAATCCTAAAGAGGCCGACGACCGTGTGCTGGCTGATGAGGTGATCGACGGCCTGGGCGAATATCTTGATCACCCGCGCTGTGTGGCCGTTGGGGAGGTCGGCTTAAACAACATTACCCCCAATGAGGAACATGCCATGCTGCGTCAGCTTCAAATGGCGGAGGAACGCAGGATGCCGGTTGTTCTGCATCTGCCCCATTTCGACAAATTGCGTGGAGCCCTGCGCATCCTGGATATAATCAAAGTCGAGGGTTTCTCTGTCGAACGCATTGATGTTGATCACAATACCGAGGAGACTATCAGGCATACGCTGGACTCCGGATGTTTTGCCGGCATGACGGTCTATCCCTACTCCAAGCTGAATCCGGAACGGGTTTCGGCCATGGTTAAACAGTATGGTTCGAAGCGGGTTATTGTCAACGGTTCGGCGGACTGGGGCATTTCAGACCCGCTTTCGCTGATCAAGGTGGTTGAGTATATGCATAGCGACGGCCACAGCCAGGCAGTGATTGAAAATCTTGTTTTCAATAACGCGATGAAGTTTTACAGTGCCTCACCCAATTGGAAGCCGGATTTCAATATTGAGCCGCAAGACCCCGCCACCTATCAGCGCCAGCCCTAGTTTTATGAGAAGGCAGAGGGCATGGCGGAGGGAGATTTTAACACGCCAACTGTAGGGCCGGTGACTTCACCGGCCAATGATACACGCCAACTGTAGGGCCGGTGACCTCACTGGCCAATGATACACGTCAACTGTAGGGCCGGTGACCTCACCGGCCAATGATACACGTCAACTGTAGGGCCGGTGACTTCACCGGCCAATGATACACGTCAACTGTAGGGCCGGTGACTTCACCGGCCAATGATACACGTCAACTGTA
>CAYOQJ010000006.1:0-42370 GCA_964406095.1 uncultured Lentisphaeraceae bacterium | reverse complement strand
AAACTTCTTCACCCATTGGGTGAAGCTTATAAAATTAACAAATTCCTTATTAACAATCACTTAACTCAGTTTCTGAATTTCAAATGCCGTAAATAGGTTGAATTGCAATCAGGACCCGTTCAGCGATTGAATTCGATTGCGTAGGCAAAGGCATCTCCTTTGGCTTGCAAAGAGACGATACGACCGGATTGTTGCCAGCTGACCGAAGCGTCGCTCTTTTCGGGTGCTTCAACGGCTTGTATGGAATTTACGCTGGTGGTGTCAGCTCCGAATTTATCCAGATCCAGCTCCGCGCTGAAAGCCAGTGAGTGTGGCAGAGGAATCAGCAGCCAGCGGTTTGCGCTTTGGAACATAATCCTGAAGGCTCCGTCGGTTTTGACTGCTCCGAAGTTTAGCATTCGCCCGTCGAGGTTGCGCTGTAGCAGTGTGGTGTCCTTCATCGCATGTTCTTCGGCTTGCCATGAGCCCTCTGTGAATGCTTTATTCTTTTTAACAACGGTGATCAGACCGCCTCTGATCCTGCTGTTGGCTGTTGAGTTCCCCATGATTTTGATCCGATTCGGGTTGTAGAGCCCGAAACGGATAGCATAATTACCTGTCGGCATGTTTTCAGGCACCTGGAATGTGGAGGTTGTTGTGAATTCTGAGCGTTCATTCAATTTTTCCAGCGGGAAATTCAAATGCGACTGAAAGGCTATGTTATCGCCTTTGTCGAGTTCGTTGCCGACGTGGTCGACATGCAGAAATGTTTTGCATTGCGGTATGCCGGGTTCTATGACTTTCCATTTCACGGTGAAAGCGAAGCGGCCGTTACCCAGATACTCACCGCCGGTAACATCGGCGGCAACTTTGGCTCTGTGCGGATCATCGAAGATTGGTCGTGCGTCCACAAAGACGGCTTGCGGACTTTTGGCGAATGCGGCGCGTTGTCCGTCAAGCTCAACTATGCCAGCGGTTATTCGTTCGCTTTCCGCATAAAATCCGTATTCCGGCAGTATAAATCCGTTCGGCAGAGTCCAGGGTTCTTTGCCGCGATTGCTCCAGACCCGTCCCTGTTCGCTGAAGCGGGTGTGTTGTCGCATGATCGTCTCGCCGAACTCATGATGTTCAAACTCCTGATGTGCCAGTTCATTGCAGATATCATGGAGCAGCCAGTAGGTCATCACGGCATTGCGTGAGAATGGTCCCTGGCACATCGGATTACGTCCGCCGATGATGGTGTTGGAGAGGTAGTCGTCGCTGGCGTAATTTCGCTGCGGCGGCGCATGTTTATTGCCGTCCATATCGCCGTAGCGTGATCCTAGTCCGCCAGCCAGCAGCACCATGCGTCCATGAGTGGCCATATCGTGCCAGGGTGTTCGTACCGCGGCCTTGAATTTATTGTGGTTGATGTAGCGTATGGCGTGACGATGGTCTGACTGGACGGCATCGATCGCGCCGATCAGTGCGTCGTGGCCGGCTTCGCTGATCATGGGGGCGCCGCGTTTAAGAATGCGGCGACAGGTATTGAAGGCATCTTTCCACAATTCAGCGGTGTGTGTGCGGGTGTAATAATTTCCTTCACGATCGTAATAGTCACGTGGCGGCATGGCGGTGAAAACATCAATGAACAATCCGTCAGGATGGAACCCGTCGCGCATACGGCGCATGTTATCTTTCATCCAGGGTTGGAAGGCGTGTGGCAGCCAGCGGTAGCTCTGTGCTTTGCGTCCCTTGTTGAACCAGGCTTTTTGCGGGGTACCGTCGGCATTGAAGATGATATGATCGTAGCTGTAATCAGCTGCATCGGGGTAGAAGTCGATATAGTTATCATGTGGTGCGAAGATAATGCCTGCATCAGCGGCGGCTTTACGCATGGCTTGGAAGTCATCGAAGCTGCCATGTGGCGGATAAATTTCCGGCAGACGGTAGTCATAGCCCCAGCGCTGCCAGGCATGTTTGACAAAGATAGAGTTGTTCAGCCCGTATTTGGCTGCCAGGCGCAGACCAGCGGCGGCTTCGGCGTAGTCGCCGCCCCATTGGTCAAGGCACATTCTGCCAGCGGTGCGTTTCCAGCCGGGGCTGCGTTTGAAACCGCATATATCGCGGTAAGCGCGAGCGGCTGCGAATGCTCCTGCGGCTGAAGGTATAAAGTAAAAGCCGGTGTTATGCGGAGTTTCAAGCGCGAAGCAGCCGGAGTCTTTATTGTAAACCGCCTGATCTGGAAAGACGGTTGAGGCTTGCAGCAAACTCAGTCCGTTCTCATAATCCGCTCCGACATGCCGTGTTGAGAGAATAAAGCCGGTGCCGCGCATCGTAAATGAATCGGGATATTCGATTACATTGCCGAAACCGGCGTAAACACGTTTGAGCACCGCGCTTGTGGGACCGATGGCCAGCCGGGTGAAACGTGGTTCTCCGCGTCTGTCACGCGTGGGTGAGATTATCTGCCACTCTATACGCAGAGCAGCGTCATCAACATAAACGATCGCCCTTGCTTTGACAATGCCTCTTTGGGTGGCAATGTGGTGCGTTGCGTAGAGCTTGCCAAACCAACTTTTGTAATCGACTGCGGTAATGGGAACTCCCAATTCCACAGCTCCAACAGGGGCATCGTCAATATCCATTTGAAAACCGCGATAAAGCAGCGATTTGCTTCCGTCGGTGAAGGCGATTACAGCGTCGGTCAGCCCCTGTTTGCCGGGTAGCAGTGCAACACCGAATTTTTCGCCGCGCACATCGAGAGTGAAACGACCGTGTGCGGCTTTGGTATCGCCGGAGAGTGCCAGTTCAGCTTCCTGCAGAGCCAGTATCTCCCTGCTGCGCCAATGCTTAGCGGTCGGCAGTGCGGTTTCGTATGAGCCGCAGATGAGAGTCGGATCACCCCAGTAGGCACTGTCGCATGAGGTGTTGTTGTGAGGACCAGGGCCGCCCCAGAGTCGCAGAGTTATCTTCTGCCCCGCATAAGCTCTCAAATCTACGCTCCCCTCCTCCCATACCCGGGCGGCGCTGAAACGGTCAAACTCCTCTTTTGCCTGCCCTGAATGGTCTATCACGATGACTTTAAACTCGACGCCGTCAGATTTACCTTCGTGCGGAGAGGTGTCGCGCACGGCGGTGTGGAAGTTCAGCCGAGCAGGGGTTTCCGCTGGCAGTTCAACTTGATAGTCGAACCATATATCGCCCGTCCCATCTTTGTACGGCGGATGAAAATTGATGCTGCGCCGCGTGATACCGTTGCGCGTCTGGTTAATGAATTTGAGGGATGCTTTACTTATCGGATCGGTGCCAGTGAAACCGCAACCCAGTCTGCGAACCGCGTTTTTATGGTTTACGGTCACCATTTGGATCAATTCGTGTTGGTCCAGCCGCTGAAGGCCCGATAGCATCTTCAGTGTTTGTGCTTTGGTGCTTTTTTCCCGTTGAGCATTCACACTTGTAAAAATTGCGATGGGGTGTAATTCGGTTTTGCCGCCTTCGTTCCTGAAATGCGCATGCACAGGATAAAGCGCATTCAGTACGCGTTTACCGGCCAGGGCACTGAATTCAAGGAGGACACTGGCTCCGTCCGTCAGATTCACATTATGTTCTGCCGGAACCGTGATCTGCCAATCGTCATTAAGCCAGACCCGGACAATGCCGCTAACATTCGATGCGCTTTGGTTAGATAGCCTGACAGTAAAATCCAGTGGTTCCAAGACCGATTCCTTTTCTGCGACACCGATGATTTCCATGGAAAGTCCGTTTTTAGAATCAACCGGCGGATTGAAGGCCAGTGTTTGGGAGGTGACGATTGCGAGCAATAGAACAGCACCGCGTCTAAACATTTTTTTCATTATTACAAAACCTTTGTTTAAAATAACGCTTGTACATTAACAGATAATCATTGTTAAATCCAGTGTAGTATTTTGACGTAACGCGGCGAATTAGGGATATTTCATCTAGAATATATATAGCAAAAACACCCGTCAATCGCTATTTTTAAATTTTAGGTTTGACCCCAGAAATAGCCTTTTTTTCAACTGATGTTTTTTGCTATAATTGCAAGATGCGAATTACAGGCGGTGAATTTTGTGGTCGGCGTTTGTCGGTGCCCGATGGGAATGGAGTCAGACCGACGCAAGATCGGGTGCGCGAAGCGTTGTTTTCCATGTTGATGAACAAGATCAGCACTGCGCTGTTTGTTGATTTGTATGCCGGGTGCGGTTCTGTCGGCTTGGATGCTTTGAGCAGGGGTGCTGCCGATGTTTTCTGGGTGGAACGAAACCGTCGTCATCTCCGCTGGCTACAGGAGAACAAGGAGCGTATTGGTCTGTTGTGCGGCAGAGTAATCTGTTCGGATGCCGAGCATTGGTGTACAACCGGCGGCGATGGATTGCGGGCGGACATTGTTTTTGCTGATCCACCCTACGAAGAATCCGTCGCAACGGGATTTGTGCAGCTGGGGTGTTTACTGCGCAAGCACAACGTAATCGCTGAAGATGGTGTTTTTGTGGCTGAATCATCGGTGAATGCTTCTACGGAAAAACTGGATGGGTGGGAGTTGATTAAAGAGCGTGTTTATGGACATACAAGGCTGACGTTATACACTCCGGTTTGTACCGGTAACGAAACTGCTTTGTAGTTGCAACCAAAAAGGGATAGAGAGTTATGAACAATATTGCGGTATATCCAGGAACCTTTGATCCGATTACGCTGGGACATTTCGATTTGATTCAGCGCAGTTCCAAGCTTTTTGATGAGGTCATTGTTGTGGTGGCTGGGGTCTCAGCCAAAAAGGGCGGCATGTTCGGTATCGATGAGCGTATGAGTATGATTACCGAGAGTATTACGACTGCGGGGCTTACCAATATTCGAGTAGATCGGCTTGACACTTTGCTGGTGGAGTATTGCCGCCGCAATAACGTCAGGGTGGTTGTGCGCGGTTTGCGCGTTTACTCTGATTTCGAATATGAATTTCAGATGGCGTTGACCAATCGCAAACTGGCGCCAGAGATAGAAACACTTTTTATGATGCCCAATGAAAACTACAGCTACGTAACCGCCAGCACAATTCGCGAAATAGTGCGCTATGGAGGTGATGGCAGCTCTTTTGTACCGCCAGAGGTACAAAAGTATATCGCACGTTTTTTGGAGGTAAGAGCAAATGCAGGAAAACAGCAAAGGGATGTCGGTAACACCGGGGCGTTTGATCGTTGATTTAAAGCGACTCGATTCTGGTGGTGAGATTTTTGAAGGTGAAACAGCACCTGATGTGGTTGATATCGGCGAAAGCGAATTTGTACAACCGTGTGGCGGCATTCGCTATAAGTTGAAAATACAGGCATTGGGAAGCGAATTGCTGGTGTGCGGGAGTTTAGAGCAGGTTTTTATCTGTCGGTGCGCAATTTGTGACATCTCATTTGAGCTTAAGGTGAAAGAGCCCGAATTTGTCGACTCTTTTGAAATAACCGAAGAAAATTCATTCCCGGACTTGACCGATGCCATCCGGGAAGATATTATAGTCCGTCTTCCTGCTTTCCCTCGCTGTAGCGAGAACTGTCGGGGCTTGTGTAAATCATGCGGTGCCGATTTGAACAATTCTGCCTGCGGCTGCGGTGCTGTGCGGGAAGATATACGTTGGTCAGCGCTGGACGCGCTTGGTGGTGTGGAACAGTGATGCAGGTTTAGAACTGCGGTGCGAATCGCATGAGCAGCAACTTAAGGAGTTAAAAAATGGCCGTACCAAAGCGGAAAACCTCAAAACATCGTAAAAATATTCGTAAAGGCCAGATCAAGGCGACACTGTCTCAGGTTCAGTCATGCCCGAATTGTGGTGCCAATCAGCAGGCCCACTGCGTCTGTGCATCCTGCGGAACCTACAAGGGGCGCCAGGTTCTGACCGTCGAGGTGTAAGCACCGTTAAAAAAAGCCGTTTCTCATGCAAGAGAGCGGCTTTTTGCTGATAACTGACTTTTACGACGGTGTTAACCCTGAAATAATTACAGTTGATTCTGGAGAGTCGCGGTTTGAAAATTGCGCTTGATATTATGGGGGGCGACAATGCTCCGCACGCGATAGTTCACGGAGCGGTGGAGGCGATTAACCGTTTGAAGGAGGTATCCTGCATCTATCTGGTCGGTAAGGCGGAAGCTATTGAGGCGGAACTGCAAAAATATCCACGGGTTGATCAGAAATGTTTGCAGGTTGTGCCAGCTTCGGATTCGATCAGCATGGATGAATCGCCGGCGACGGCGGTTCGCAAGAAAAAACAGTGTTCGATCAACATCTGCATGGACCTGATTAAAAGCGGTGAAGCCGATGCCATGGTTTCGGCTGGCAACTCTGGGGCCGTTGCTGCCTCAGCGGTTTTTCGTCTGGGAAGGATACCCGGTGTGTTTCGCCCGGCAATCGCCACAGTCTTGCCCACTCGCAATCCCAAACGTCCTCTGCTACTGCTTGATGCGGGAGCCAATACTGATTGTGACGAATTGTGGTTGACCCAGTTTGCAATTATGGGCAGTGAGTATTCCAAGTCGGTGCTTAAAAGAAATACCCCCTCTGTTGGGCTGCTCAGTATTGGTACCGAGGATACTAAAGGCAACGATGTTACTAAGAAAGCCTTTCACCTGCTTAGGAAAAGCGCGTTGAATTTCAAAGGGAATATTGAGGGTCACGATCTCTTTTTCGGCAAAGTGGATGTGGCGGTTTGCGACGGCTTTGTTGGTAATGTGGTGCTTAAAACGACTGAAAGCGTGGCACATGCGGTCGGTTATTGGATTAAAAAAGAGTTTTTCCGTCATCCTGTGCGGATGTTGGGAGCACTGTTGCTGAAGGGGGCTCTCGAGACAATCAAACACCGCATGGACCCGGAGATTTATGGTGGTGCTCCGCTTCTGGGTGTGCCGGGAGCGGTGATTATTACGCATGGCTCCTCTTCACACCGTGCTATCTATCACGCTATCATAGCAGGTTCTGCTGCTGCTGCGGCCAATTTGAGTGATAAGATTGAGAGTAGCATCCAGGAGTACGGCAAGATTCAGCAGTGAGAGTTTAACGGAGCAACTCTGCAAACCATTACGGAAGTGCGTACTGTTTTGCACAAGGGGCACCGCGTTTCTCAGGCGAGTTGTGCGACCTGGTAGTCAGTAAAACTTAGATTGATGTTATTTTTAGAGATGGTTGAAAGGGTTAAAATCAAGAGCTAATGACATGTAAATTCTGTAAGTCTGTCCGAAATTTTTAGTTAAACAGTGTATTGGCTGTAGCGACGATGAAAGCCTTGGCGAAGAGTGAATCCCGTCGAATTACGCGCCACAGATGCGCCCCGGCTCAAAGGAAATGCGCGATTTTGGATTTGACTTTTTGCGAATTTCTGTCAGACTCGACAACCTGATTATTAAGAGGCAGACTCTGCGTCAGTGACGTGATGATTCTGTACCCTAAAAGGAATGATTGAAGATGAGAGACAAGTTATGCATGTTTGCCGGACAGGGTGCCCAGTTCCCCGGTATGGGCAAAGATTTTGCCGCTGATCAGGAGATTGCGGATATGTTCGCGCAGGCGGATGATGTTCTGGGATTTGGGTTGACAGCACTTTGTTTCGAAGGTCCCGCTGAGGAGCTTACCAAATCCAACATCTGCCAACCCGCGATCTTCACCGTCAGTATTGCAGCCTACAAAGCCTTTAAAAAACGCTATCCCGCAGTTGCTTTTAAAATGGCTGCCGGTTTGAGTCTTGGTGAGTACAGTGCGCTGCATGTAGCCGACGTGCTGGATTTTGGCTCGGCACTGAAAGTGCTGGAGGCCCGCGGACGTTTTATGCAGGAAGCCTGCGATGAACAGAGCAGCGGTATGGTCAGTATAATGGGCGCCACACCGCAACAGCTTGAGCAATTGTGCACGCAACATGATATTAGCATTGCCAACATTAATTCTGACACACAGGTGGTTCTTTCCGGTCTTAAATCAGGGGTTGACGCTGCTGCGCTCTCCGCCGGTGAGATGGGGCTGAAAGCCATCGTTCTGAATGTGGCCGGCGCTTTCCACTCACCGCTGATGTCCTCGGCGCGTGAAAAACTGGCTGAGGTGCTTGCCGATGTCGAGTTCCGTAAACCTCAGATGCCAGTGCTGGCCAATGTTACCGGCACGATCCATTCAGAAGACCCACAGCAGATCAAAGCGGCGATGCTCAGCCAAGTTACAGATTCAGTTCGCTGGTATGACTGCGTGCTGGCGGCCAAATCCGACGGCATTGACACCTTTGTTGAGTTTGGGCCCGGCAAGGTGCTTTCAGGGTTGCTGCGTAGGATTGACCGCTCACTGAGTTGCGCCAATGTACAGGATGTCAGTTCACTTGATCGCTGTGCTTCACTGGCCGGCTGATATTTGCTAACCACAAAACTCAAGGATTATCATACAATGGGATGTTTTGACGGAAAAGTAGCTGTTGTAACCGGAGCCGCTCGTGGCATTGGTCGGGCTATCGCTGAGGAGTTGGCGGGGCGTGGCGCGGACATCGTGCTCTGCGACCTGAAACAAGAGTGGCTGGATGAAACGGCGGCGGCGGTTCAGGCTCTCGGGCGTAAGACTTTGGCACTTGCGGTTGATGTTGGCGAAAGTGTTGCTGTTAATGATTGTGTAAAAAAAGTGGTGGATGAGTTCGGTCGGATTGATATAATGGTTAACAATGCGGGCATCACGAAAGATACTCTTTTGCTGAGGATGTCGGACGAGGATTGGGATGATGTTCTGAAAGTTAATCTTAAAGGAACTTTTCTGTTCACACGCGCGGTTGCCCGTCCAATGATGAAGCAACGCAAGGGAGCTATAGTTAATATTGCCTCGATAATCGGTTTGATCGGCAATGCCGGACAAGCCAATTATGCCGCATCCAAAGCCGGAGTGATCGCGTTGACAAAATCCGCCGCCAAGGAGCTTGCTCCGCGCGGTGTACGCGTGAATTCGATTGCTCCTGGATTTATCACATCTAAGATGACCGATGCCCTTTCACAGGAAGTCCGTGATCAGATGCTTGCCAATATACCGATGGCCCGTTTTGGTGTGCCCGAAGATATTGCGAAAGCTGTTGCGTTTCTAGCCTCTGATGAGGCCGCTTATGTGACAGGTCAGTGTCTGAGTGTGAATGGCGGCATGGTTATGTAATTAAGTTTGGCCGCGGCTTTATGTTGTGGTTTAATCACGAAAAGGAGAAGTTAAATGTCACTGGAAGATAAAGTACAGGAAATCATCGTTGAGCAACTTGGTGTCAATGCCGAGCAGGTAACACCGGAAGCATCTTTTATTGATGATCTGGGTGCTGATTCTCTGGATACAGTCGAGCTGATCATGGCTTTTGAAGAGGAGTTTGGCGCTGAAATTCCTGATGAGGATGCTGAAAAGCTCACCTCTGTGGGCAAGGTGCTCGAGTATCTGAAAGAGAAGGGCATCGAGGCTTAACAGCCTGCTCTGCTTCTTTGAACGAAAAAAACGACGGATGCGGTTGCGTCCGTCGTTTTTTTGTCTGTTGGAAGTGAACATGAATATTTGCTACACTGTGGTCGTCGGTTTAGATTATTTTATTGAAGTCATTGTGTAAAGGTAGTGTCTTATGCGGAAACATGTTTTGATTGTATTATCTTTTGCTACAGTTAGTGTTGCAAAGCTTTCAGCGTCCGGTCTCGAAAATGTTATTGCGCCGGATGCCGAAGTTGAAAAGCTGGCGGATGGTTTTAAATTCACAGAGGGTGCGACGGTCAATGAGGAGGGTGAGATATTTTTTACAGACCAACCCAACAATGCTATCCATCGCTGGACACGCGAACGGGGTGTGCGCCTTTACATGAAACCCGCCGGACGTTCGAACGGTATGTGTTTCACCAGAGACGGCTCGTTGTTGGCATGCGCTGATCAAAACATGGAACTGTGGAAGATTGCCCCTGACGGCTCGAAAACTGTTTTGCTAAACAGCTACCGGAATAAACCTTTAAACGGGCCGAATGATGTCTGGTCCCATCCTGAAGGTGGCTGTTATTTCACCGATCCGTTTTACAAACGTCCCTGGTGGGATCATACTAAGCCGCCGCAGATAACCCAACAGGTTTACTATCTGCCCTCGAATTCCCGCGAACCGATCCGGGTGACCGACGACTTGGCCAAGCCGAACGGTATTGTGGGTACAGCTGATGGCAGGTATCTTTTTGTTGCGGATATAGGTGCTGGATTAACCTGGAAATATGTTATCAACAAGAATTTCAGTCTCGGTCGCAAAACGCTCTTTTGCAGCATGGGTTCTGATGGAATGACAATTGATCGCGATGGCCGCCTCTATCTCACCGGTAAAAAGGGCGTCTATGTTTTTGACAGGAAGGGCAAATCACTCGGGGTGATCGAAATCCCCGAAAGCTGGAGTGCTAATGTGTGCATCGGCGGAGCGGAAAAAAAGACGCTCTTTGTGACTTCACGCAGTGCAGTTTACGCTGTGCGTTTGCAGGTCAGCGGCACACCGCAGGGTAAATAGATATTTTTAAATTGGCTCCGGATAATGTGAAAAATTATGCTCACAAACTGATTGCGCTATGCTGGAGTTTAAGTGGCTTGCGCTTTTACTGGCGTGGACATATCATCTTTGCACTCTCTGCCGCGTTGTGCTCGGCCATCCTGTGCGCAGCACTTTCAACCGGCGAAAGTTTGCATACCGGGTTGCTGCGTGATATGCGATCTCGTTTGGGAGAGGTGCGTTCCGGAGTGATCCGTGACCGTGGATTGTTTCCGGTCGATTTGGCTGACCGTCTGCCTTCAAGCGAGGCGGCTCTGATGATGCGTGGGGCGTTGCTCAGTCCGGAAGGAGTTGTCAGTGCTGAGTCTGTCAATATCTTCGGCATTGTCGATGATCCGGTTGCATACAATCAGGATGTTGGAACCGTTGCTGTCAACCGCCGGGCCGCGGAGATTATCGATGGGTTTGATTCGCCGGGTTGGTCATATCGTTTCGAAAAACCGGCCCACTTTGCCGCTGAACTGCCGCTGGGGAGTGCCACCGCCGAAAACTCGGCACGCCGTTTTGTAGAGCGTGCTCTGCCTGCCGCCGACACTTTGATTACCGCCGATTTCGACCCATCACCCGCTTCAGTGCTGCCGGTCAACATTCGTGTTGACTATCAGCAGCTTGCCGCTGCGGCGGATGGCACCGGATATGCAAATTTGCTACTCTCGGAATTAAACTCCGCCGATCTACGTGCAGCCCTGCAATCAACATTGAGTCCCGGAGATTGCGGACTTCACTTGAAAACACTCGATGACGGAATAATCGAAATTAAAAGTCGCGAGATATTTATCCCCGCCGCCATTTCCGACGCATTGCAGACTAACAAAATCTCATCTGAGTGGGCATTGTTTCATTTGGTTGACGATTTTCAAAGCACCAATTCCACCAATTCCACTCCGTACGGTTTTACTGCCGGTGTGACGCCGGATGGACGGATAGTACCAAAAAAAATGCGTGATGATCAGATCGTGGTTAACCGCTGGTTGGCCGACAAGCTGCGTCTTTCGCCCGGCTCTGACCTGACTCTTAAATGGCGCCGGTTTGAACCCGCCGGTCAATTGATTCCTGAACAGCGTGTATTTTCCGTGCTTAAAATTATCACAATGGAAGAGGCTGGTGCATTGAAAGAGCGCATGCCTGCTATGCCTGGTTTGGCAGAGGTGGATAGTTGCGCCGACTGGGATATAGGCATGCCGATGGATGAAGAAAAATTGGCCGACAAATCCAATGAGGAGTATTGGCAGAAATTTCGTGAAACGCCCAAGGCGGTTATTACCCACTCTGCTGCGAAACAGTGTTTTGGCACATTCTTTGGAGAATCGATGAGTGTGCGAGTCAGTGCCGATCGGGATGAGTTGAAAGCCCTGTTACGTTCAATCGAACCAGAAAGGATTGGCTTTCAGATTCGTCCGTTGCTTGATAAGGGTTTAGCCGCTGCCGGAGGATCAACCGATTTTCGTGCACTGTTCACCGGAATGTCCTGTCTGCTGATGGTTTCGGCACTGCTGTTGTCCGGCTTGACGCTCGCCCTGTTGTTGGACAACAGAATAACTGAACCGGCGCTTTTTGCTGCTCTAGGGATCGGCAGAAAAAAAAGCATGATCTGTTTGTTGGCTGAGTGGTTGCCACCGGCCGCATTCGGCAGTCTGTTGGGTGCCTGGGGGGGGCTGACACTGGCGCGTCTGCTGGTTTGGAGTCTTTCAAAGTTCTGGCATGACGCCTTCGCCGGTGCTTCGATTACATTTAATTTTGCTCCAGGTGTTTTGATCATTTCTCTGACTGTGACCCTTTTGATGTTGTTGATAATTATGATCTTTAAAATCCGACGTTTTTGCGAAGTGGCACCGCTTGAACTGCTGCGTTCCCGAGGGTTGTTACATGTTTATAATAAGGATTCGCAATCCTGGTCGGCAGTTGCGTCGCGTATTGGTGCACCTCTTACTACACTGGCGGCATTCGCAGTTATATACCTTTTTCGTGGTGGCGAGCATGCCAATTCCGCCTTTTTCGGTGCGGGTTTTCTGCTGGTGATATCACTGATGCTGCTGGCACGGAATGCGGCTTTTGCATGGCTGGCGCATTTCAACAGTGTGCCAAATGTCGTTTTTTCGCCGGTTGTCGCTGGAGTCATCAATGCCTGTAAATCCGGTCGACGCGGCAATTCATTGGTTATTTTGCTTGCCCTCGGGTTTTTTGTAACGGTGGGTATGCTCTCAATGAAACATGATCCCTCTGCTAACAGTGAAAAAACATCTTCGGGTAGCGGCGGTTTTCAGAGTATTATCCGCACAACATCGCCCAGAACTCTGAGTGGTGGTTTGGAGATGGCCCGTGAAATTTCCGGGGCAGATAATGTTGTACCGGTCAGAGTGCAGAAGGGCGATGAAGCGGGCTGCATGAATATGACCCTGCCGCAGCTGCCGCAGCTCTATGGTCTGCCGATTGAGCAGATGGCAGCTTTGCGTGCCTTTGAACCTGATGATCGCGGTGGATTGTGGAGTGTATTACATGATGAGCTGGAGGATGATGTTATTCCCGCGCTGGCCGCTGACCAGGCGATGTTGCAATACAGTCTTAAAATGCGGGCTGATCCTGTTGATGGCGATGAGATAAGCTATCCGGCTGTCGATGGGAAGATGCGGCGTATCAGGATTGTCGGAGTTCTGCCGGCGCGTGTTTCGATTCTGCAAGGGGGCCTGATATTGAATCAGGATCATTTCGTGAAGATGTTTCCGGGTAGCGGTTATCGCATGTGGCTTTGCGATTATGCACCATATAATTTGAGAGCATCTGACTCTGTGCGGCTGCGTTATCCTGAACCGGGGGTGCATATCGAAAGTGCGGTTGAACGTCTGCGACTGCTGGGCCGAATGGAATCGACCTATCTTGATATGTTTTTGGTGTTGGGAGCTCTTGGCCTGCTGTTGGGGGTCTGCGGCGTGGCTCTGGTTATTGCGCGTAGCATTGATGAGCGCCGTTACGAATTTGCGGTTCTGCAGGCTGTCGGTGTACGGCGCCGACGTACGGCTCTCACATTGATCTGTGAGTATGGGACGCTGACGACTGTGGGAGTGTTGTGTGGTGTTGTGCCAGCAATGATCGCAATTCAACCGGCCGCATTATCCCTGAACTCGACAGTTAACTGGAGGCTGGTCGCTACTGTTGTGCTGATCCTTTGCGCTGCAGCCGCAGCTTCGGTCGCTGGCGGTGCCTTTTTGGCACTGCGTCGATTCAATCCGGCACTACTTACGCGTGAGTGATCGGCGTCATCTGCCGTTTTTAGGGTTAAACTCCCGAAGAGCCGAAGCCGTTGGTATCTCTGACGCTGGCCCTAAGCTCAACGACCTCTTCCGGTTCAGCGCGTGCCACCGGTGCAATCACCATTTGCGCAATGCGCATGCCGGGTTCGATTAGAAACTCATCTTCGCCGTGGTTGATCACAATCACGCAGATTTCACCTCGATAACCCTCATCAATCGTTCCAGGAGTGTTCAGCAGGGTTATCCCGTTTTTAACGGCAAGTCCGGAGCGTGGCCGAATCTGGGCCTCATAACCTGCAGGAAGTTGCATTTTCAGACCGGTACGCACCATTTCGCGTCTGCCCGGAGCGATGGTAACGCTCTCCGCAGCCGAGATATCAAGTCCGGCATCTCCCGGATTGGCGTATGAAGGTATAATGGCTTTTGCGTGGCAACGTTGGAATAAAACTTTCATAACGGCATTCTATCAAAGCGTATCAGCAGAAATAAAGAGAAGAAAACGTTACGTAAATGCTAAACTCTTGTTTCGCCTTGCATCTACGACAAAATGGCAACTGCCGTTTTTAGGATCAAAAATGGGGATAGCTACCAGTTGTATGCTACTGCGCTGTGAACAGTTCTGCCCAGTGAGCTTTGCCCAGGCAGGTACTGTAAGTCATCGTCGAGAATGTTGCCGATCCCTACGTTGACAAGCAGACCGTCGGTGCAATCCGGTTGCCATTGCAGATCAATGGCAGAGTCAATCAGCCAGTTGCCGCCGCGGCGAACCGGATTGGTGGCATAATGCGCGAACTGCTGACTCAGTTTAACTGTGAAATTGCTGTGGAAACGGTGCCGTAGTGCCATTTGAAATACGCATTCAGGATAGTCGAGATTGTAACGTCCGGCATAGTATCTTCCGCTGTGCTCCTTGTTCAGCAGCATTGCGTAACCGCTCAACAAGTTGTTTTCATCCAGAATGACCGTCCCATCCAGTTCAATACCGTAACTTTCAATCTGGTTGACGTTTTCAGCGCGCCAGGGTGAGTTGAGATCGGTTTTGACCCATTCGACGGTGTCGCTGCTTGTTTCATAGAATAGTGCCAGATGAAATTTTCCTGTATCACCTTCACTTCGACAACCGAATTCGCCTGTCCTGGTATGTTGCCGCTCAAGACCGTTATTGCCGAGGGAATCCGGTGATTTGTAATTTAACTCTGTGTATGATGGTTGACGCAGTGCTTCAGTATAATTGATAAACAGAATGGCGATGTCGGTTATGTGCCACTCCAGCGCGGCTGCAGGTAGAAAACAGGTCGAGTCGGTGCTGAAAAATTCAGCGGAACCGCCCAGCGATAGTGTGAGAGTGTCACCGGTCAGATTAATAACCGAGCCCAGTGAACTGCGGCCGCGCGTGTGGTCGCCCAGCGAGTGACTGCGAATTTTGTCAAACTCCGCATCTAAACGGGTATCAAGCGAAATGAGATTGTTGACAACCCTGCGACGATCAACATGCAGACCATAGAAGTCGGTTGTATGTTCATTCTGGTAAAGCTCCGGTTTGTAACGGTTGAGGATGTAGGTGTCATCTGTCCGACGCCAGGCGGCACTGAAATCAGTCGGTTGCTCCTGATCCCCGTTAAGTTTAAGTGATCCGGTTACGAGTGAATCACTCAAATGTTCTTCTGCGGGGTGTCGACGATCCGAGCCGTAAAAACCGCGTGCTCCGAATTCGCTGTATGAATGCAGTGCCATCAAATTAGCCTGCATTCTGGTGGTTTCGCGGCTGATCCGTGCACCGCCGGCACCGTGATCAAGATAGTTGTCGCTTAAAGCATCGGTTTGATCCGCATGACGCCCCTTAATGAATGCCGATGTTCCGCTAAGACCCTCATCATCATATTCGACAACTGTCGATTCCATGCTACCATGGATCTTGCCATAATTGCCTGTACCAGAGATCAAGCGGTTGTCGTTATCAATTGGTGTTGCCAGCTCTAGAACCACCGAGCCTGAGGGATGCCCAACTGAGTGGCGGAATCGTTCAATACCGGTAACAACCCGCGTCGGGCCAAACCAGGATTCGGGGGCATCCGCTAGCACCGCATGCCAATGCTCGGTTTGAGCGTTGCGCAATGCGAGCTTTCCAATTGTCACTCCGGCCGAGCTGAATGAGCCGCCACGAATAGAAAGATCGGTTTGTGGTGTCCCCTCACCCTGACTGCGCAGCATCAATCCTGAAATCTCATGAAACAGCGATTGGTCCGCACGTATCATGGGTGCAAGCCGCTCAGCTTCAACCTGAATGATTATGTTAGTCGAACTTTCACCAATAGAAAAACGCTTGCTACGTTCGCGCGCCTGCAAATTCAAATAAACCGAACCGGTAATTGCGAAAAAAGCGAGCCAAACCGAAAATTTCATGCGTATTAATTTAACAGTGACAGATTATAATGTCAACCATGCGTTATGAATGGGGGTGACAATAAAAAACCGAAACAACATTATTTCGTGTTTTGACATCTGATATCTGTTTAGAGACCGGCCGGCGGCATAGGAGCGGGCGTTTCCGTCGCGTTTTTCTCTGATTCCGAACCCGGCATTGGCAGTGCGGAATTTTGTGTTGGCGCGGGGGAGGACACGCCTTTCATCACCGATTTTCCGCTTGATGAGGTCAGTCGCGAGAGCACGACTGTGTTGAGCAGAAAGATAGTGGCCAGAATGATTGTTCCTTTGGTTAGAACATTGCCCATCTGAGCACCGAAAAGCGATTCTCCCATGCCGCCTCCGAAGCTTACACCCAATCCGCCGTCTTTCGGCTTTTGCAACAAAATTATTCCGCCCAGCAGAAAGCTGACAATAATTTCAATGACATATAAAAAACTGATGAAAATCTGCATCTGACTCTCCGGAATTGTGAATCTACTTCTCTTGATTAAAGGTAGAAATATATCATAATTATAGTGGAGTTCCAAACTCAAAATTCGACAAGCAGCATAATTTTAACTATGTACGAATCGAGTGTTGCGCGGGTGTTTGTTTTTATGTTACTTTGAGGGTGTTTTTTCGCAAACGATGCGGGCGTAATTCAAAGGTAGAATAGGAGCTTCCCAAGCTTCTTACGAGGGTTCGATTCCCTTCGCCCGCTCCATTTTCACCGCAAAGCTGAAGATCGTCTGCAATTTTAAATTCAAAGGGATAATCCGATTCTGCTTGTAAATTTCAGAGGTTGTCTTGTTGCTTGCATTCAGGGCATTTTAGAAAAATTATAAGGGGAGTTCAATGTCGGGTTTGAGATGTAAGCAGGTGGAGCACAGAATGAAAATGTTGTTTATAAATCGTCGTGGGTGTCTGCGTGTACTGTTGGCTGTCGTGGTATTGAGTGTCATCTCAACTATGGCACAGAGCGGGCAACCGAAATACATATTTTTTATGATCGGTGATGGAATGGGGGTGAATCAGGTTGAGATCGCACACCGTTATCGCAAGCTTACCAGTCAGGATGGTTCCGGCTTGATTTTCAAAAGTTTTCCCGTTCACAGCAAGGCTACCACTAATCCGGTTGATGCCGGTAAAATAACCGACTCCGCAGCTTCGGGTACCGCGTTGGCCTGTGGCTTCAAGACTAAAAACGGAATTATCGGTATGGACCCGGATTTTAAAACCGGTCGATCGGTGGCCTTTGAAGCGCGTGATTGTGGCAGGGCGGTGGCAGTGATCAGCAGTGTCGGAATAAATCATGCGACACCGGCGGCTTTTTACGCACATCAGAAAAAACGTAATATGTACGATGCGATCGGCTCTGAAATCGCACGATGCAATTTTGAGTTTCTGGCCGGTGAGCCTTTGCTAGGCAAAAATCATAACCAGACCCGTGCGATCATTAAGGCAGCTGGTTACACTCTTTTGAGCGGTAGGGATGGGTTGGCGGACTTCGACAAACACGCTAAAGTGATGTTTGAGCAGAAGATACCTTACCAGAGTGAGCTGCGCAAGGATTCGATCAGGCTTGCTGACCTGGTGCGTGCAGGTCTAAAGAAGGTTGGCGATTCTCCGAGCGGCTGCTTCATGATGGTTGAGGGAGGCAAGATCGACTGGGCCTGTCACGCCAATGATTTCGGGGCGATGGTTGGAGAGACGCTGGAGTTTGATGATGCGGTCAGAGTGGTGTACGATTTTTATCTTGATCATCCCGAGGAAACTCTTATTGTGGTAACCGCTGATCATGAGACCGGTGATCTTAAATATGACTCTTCCCTACGGGATGACCAGCGATTTATCGCACAGATCGCAGATATCAGACTTACCAGTGACGCATTGGCTGATAAAATCAAGGACTGGAGCATCGAGGGAGACCATGCTGAGATTGCTGCTCGCGCTCTGGCCGTCAGCGGGGTAAACGACGCCACGGGTACTGAGCTACGCGCCATCACCGAAATTGTTAAAGTTGTTCGATCGGAAAACAAGAAAGATCAGCGTGCCAAAGAGTTGAAAAGGATGTATGGCAACAGGAATGCGATTGTCATTGCATGTCATCGGCTTGTTGCAGAGCGGTGCGGTGCTTCATTCAACAGTTTTGGCCACACCTCCGCCATGGTGCCGGTGATGGCTATCGGTCCGGGTAGCGCGATGTTCATTGCGGACACCGACAATGCCGAGATCGGACGCAAACTGATACAGATATTAAATTAGCACGAAGAAGCTATATGAAATTCGACATATCTTCTTATCCCGGGTGGTGAAAAATGAGAGATTTTGTTACTGTTTTGTGGATGAGCGGCGTTTTGTTGTTCGGGTCCACGGCCCGTGCGGCTTTCGCTGAGTACGACGCACGGATCGGCGAAATGGAGATTCTTACACCTGCACCCGCGCTCGTGCCGCGCATCAACGGAGCAAAAATCTATGGAGCCCGGCCATCTAGAATTTTTCTTTATCGGATTCCCTGCCAGGGCGAACGTCCGATCAAATTTACTGTTGACGGGTTACCTCCAGGCTTGAAACTGGATTCACAACAGGGCATTATCAGAGGTGAAACACCAGATAAACCCGGCGAATTTGATACGTTGATCAAAGCCCATAACCGACATGGTCACTGCGAACGTTCTTTCAGAATTGTAATCGGTGATAAAATTGCGTTGACACCACCGACCGGCTGGAACTCTTGGGGCGGGCACATGGTGGATGTGTCCGACCGGATTATTCGGAGTGCCGCTGATGTATTTGTCCAGCGCGGGCTTGCCGATGTCGGGTTTCAATATATTGGAATTGACGACTGCTGGATGCGGCTGACACAGGATATGCACGCGACACGCGGTGCCGCCACAGTTAAAAAACACGCGGCTTATGATTATCATTCCACTGGGACTATTGGCCCCATTCGTGATCAGTACGGCAATATACTGCCCAACGGCAAGTTTCCGGATATGCGGGCGATGACCGATTATATTCACAGTTTTGGTTTAAAGGCCGGCATTTACAGCGGTCCAGGTAAGCGTACCTGCCAGAGCTGGGCCGCTTCCGGCGGCCATCAGATGGCTGATGCTGAACAGTATGCCGCCTGGGGATTTGATCTGTTGAAATATGACCTGTGTAGCGGCGGGCGTGAAAAGAACCGGATGCTGAAGACTATTCCAGGTTTCACTCCCAGGGATTTTTGGAAACCGATGTCGGATTATCTGCGCATGCAGAATCGTGATATTCTTTTCAACCTCTGCCAGTATGGACGCCATGATCCGTGGAGCTGGGCGCCCTCTGTCGGTATTCAGAGTTGGCGTATTGGAGGTGATCTGAACCATAATGTCAACCACTACTTCGAGCAGGCGTTGAGAATCGCCGGCCCTCTGCGGAAGTACAGCCGACCCGGACACTGGAATGATCCCGATTTTTTGTATATCCATCGCATCAAGGATGTCAAGCGTATGGGTGAACCATCCGAAGAGATACCGTTGGATACCAATCAGCGCTATCAATATGTTACTCTCTGGTCGATTGTCTGTGCGCCCTTTTTTTTCTCATGCGACATTGAAAACATCGATGATTTTACTGTGGCACTCCTGGCCAATGCCGAGGTGCTAAACATCAATCAGGATGAGCTCGGATATGTGGCCGAGGTGATTCGCGCCGACGCTGATGAAACGGTGATGTTCAAAAAGCTGGCCGGTCATGCGATGGTACTAGCGATATTCAACCGCAACTCGGCACAGGAACGGTCAATTGAGGTCGGTTGGGATGAAATCGGAACATGTTGCAATCATGCGCTCTATGATGTTTGGCGACAAAGGGATATTGGTGAATACAAAGGCGGTATCTCCGTCAAATTGAGTCCTAACGGTGTGGGACTTTTCATTCTTGACCGCGGCTTTTAATCGCTGTAACTCCAATGTCTGTCATAAAAACAGGAGAACGAACTGCTTGAATCCTGCGGATCGAAGATTTTCCGTGCCGACGCATCCAGCTCACTGAGTTCACTTTGCCGCAGTGTTACAACTCTGTGAATCAGCAGCTCCTTGAAGCGTTCGGCAACATAGATCAATCCGGTGCTTGACGCATTGCGCTAGAGGTTGTCAATCTGACAAGGATCGCCGGTTAAAACGATTTGCAGATGTGATTGATTTTTGCAGAGCGAGCAGTTCGCCAACCAAAGATCGCAATAACAATAAAACTAGTCAACGGCAGCAGGAATGCGGCGCTTTCGCCATTCAGAGTAAACATTCCAAGGTCGAACGTACCCTGATCGATAAACCAGCCAGCACCCATCGGCATCAATGCCCCGCCGACAATTGCGAAAATCAAACCGGCCGAACCGAGTTTTGCATCCTCGCCAAGACCTTCCAGCGCTATACCGTATATTGTTGGAAACATCAACGACATACAGGCCGAGATAGCTACGAGAGTGACAAGTCCGGCCACATTCTGCAGGATGATGGTCAATATCGCAAGGACGATACCACCTGAGGCCAGAACGGTCAGCAATCTGCCGGCATTGATGTATTTCAGTAAAAAAGTGCAGATAAACCGGCTGGTCAGGAAGATGATCATCGCAACAATGTTCCATTTTTGTGCAAGTTTCATCGTGAATCCGCAGTTCCGGGTGGCATATTGAATGATATAGGTCCAGCAGGTTATCTGCGCCGCAACATAAAAGGTCTGAGCGATCACTCCGCCTACCCAGGCGCGATTACGCAGTAGCCGCCGGGCGGACTCAATCGGATGGATATGCTCTGTCTTGCTTTTGGAAGGAAGGCTGCTGAACAGAAAGATGAAAAAGATAAGTGCCACAACCACACCAAGAATAACATATGGATTGCGAATCACCATGATATCGTGAGTCTTTACAGCGGCATATTCGGCGGCATTGCCTGACATGGAAAGATAGGTTTTAACCGCTTCGGGCAAAAGCTCTTCCGAAACCCCTTTTTCTCGCAGCATCACCCTGATGTCATTGAAATAATCCTCCGCCTGCAGTTTGCCGAGCACCACCTGAGTGGCGACAAACATTCCCAGTAGCGAGCCCATGGGGTTGAATGCCTGTGCCAGATTCAGACGACGAGTGGCGGTGGCAGGATTTCCCATTGAGAGGATATACGGATTGGCAGTTGTTTCAAGAAATGCCAGACCAAATGTCAGAATGTAAAGCGAAACGGGGAACCAGTAGAAGTTTTCAGTTACGGCTGCTGGCAGAAAAAGCAGAGCACCGGCAGTGTAGAGTGCCAGCCCAACCAATATTCCGCTCTTGTAGGAATACTTCCTGATAAACAGTGCCGCCGGAATTGCCATAGTGGCATAACCACCGTAAAAGGCAAATTGAACCAGCGAGCTTTGCGTGTTACTGATTTCTATGAATACCTGCTTGAAGGCGGCCACCATTGGGTTGGTGATATCGTTTGCAAAGCCCCACAACGCGAAAAGCATCGTAACGAGTATAAAAGCCTTCAAATACTCTTTCGGTACCACCGCCGATTTGTCTTTGTCATTCTCAATCTGCATTTTGATTCTCCGTTGTCGCGTCAGTCACTTGCGAATGCAGTATCCTGTAAACTTAGAGATGTCTTCGTTAAGCTTCCGTAACTCCGATATACTGCTGGTTGTTTCAGAATATAACGCTTTCCATTGGGGAAAGAAACCATTAAAAGTGTGTCCGCAAACAATTCAAACCAGCGATCTGTCTTGACCGGATGTATTGGTTTCTGTTAATTTTCGGTTGCCCTGCGTTCAGTGGTTGCACAACAGTTCCGATCGAGCTTTGTCCATATCGCTTCATGTTAAAAGTTGTTGTGCGGTCAGGCAAATCGGTGAAGGTCATGGATGGAGGTTAGGGAGTAAATTTTGTCTGAAAAAACAAAGATAATCACTGCCATTTCAGAGTTGGAATGGTTTGTTCGTGATGAAAATGATGAAATCTTCGGGCCGGTCGATTTTCAAACTCTGAAGCTCTGGGTTGAGGATGGACGAATTTCACCCCTGAGTTATATCTCGGGTGACGATCGCACAACCTGGCAGGCGGCTGTTGATCTGCCCGAACTGGAAATGGATGCGATTGCAGAGATCGAGCCCGGCTCTTTTTATGGTCCGATTCATCGTATGGCTATGACCGCTCTGATAGAGAGCGGTTCAATACCGCGCGATTCGGTGATCTATCAGAAGGATTGCACGGGCCACAAAAGCGTTGCTGACTCCGCTGCCGCAACCCATTCCATGGAAGAAATTCAACGACTGCAAGCTGAATCGGAGCATTTTGCAACCGCGTTGGAAGAGCTGCGCTCCGCAGTATGCAAGCGCGAGACGGAGTGTTCTGATCTGCGTGCAAAGCAGACGGAAATTGCAGATCAATGCAAAAAACTTGATGCGCTGAACCACGAATTGGCGGCGGAAAAGGAAGCGTTAAACAAAGAGCTGGCTGAACTTTGTGAAAAAAACAGGTCGTTTGCGAGTGCCATGAATGCCGAGATCGCCCATCTGCGTGAAGAGCTTGAAGATGCGCACTCCCGCGAACGGCTGCTCGCCAGTGAATGCTCCGCATTGAATTCTCGCAGCGAGAGTTTGCAGGATAACCTCAAAGAACAGCAGCGGCTTTCAGATGATAATAGCAAGCTTCACGCTGCCGAAAAAAAGGAAATTGAAACTGCCTTCTCGCTCAGACTTGAAAAAATTGAGATTGCACATGAAACTGAACTGAGTCATGTTCATAAACAATATCTGGATCGGCTTCAAGAGTTGGAACATGAACTGCGCAATGGCCAGTCTGAGGTCAAATCGCTACGTGAAATCAACCGCATGCTCGAAAAAGAGAAGCTGCCGAATGATGATTCTTCGGCAGAGCGTCGTCTTGCACTCTTGCGGCAACTCTTTATTGATGCGGCCACACTGCTTGAATATCCGGATCAACCCTCTTTGGAGAGCTGTGTTGAGGATAATGATGATGGGGTAGATACACCGGAACTGCTTGATTTTGAGGAGGTGAACCCTCAGGATTCACCGCACACCCTGAAGAAAGAGCGTGTAATTTCTCCACCACCGGATAACAAGGCCGCGTCGGAAGCTCGATCTGTTGATGACACTCTGTCTAGCCGCGATAATGTCGACGGCAAAGGGGGGCATGGTGATGTTCACTGTGCGTTCGCTGGGCAAGGTGCGGGCAGCACTCGTAACTCTCTGGCTGAATTAGAGGCGCAGGCACGTCGTGAACTGCAACGGCTTTCAGCCTCCGGCAATCTAGCTACAATTTTTAATAAAAAAAGCAAGTGATATCCTGGTGCCAATATTGAAGCAGAAACAGAAGATTGAAAAAAGGCTTTGCTTAAAAAATGAACTGCTCTATACCTTACCGTAGCGTTTTCTGGACTTTTTTTAGAATCGGCCTCTTTACACTGGGTGGCGGGTTGGTTATGGTTTCGGTTATGCGTCATGAGTTGGTTCTTAAGCGGCGATGGATCGCGGAGGAGGACTTTCTTGCGGAGATGTCGATGGCTACACTTGTGCCCGGTGTGATAGCTGTGAATGTCGCATTTCTGCAGGGTCGGCGTATGCGCGGCTGGCGGGGCGCGCTGATTGCGGTTCTAGGCACTGTGTTGCCCTCTGTCTGCGTTATTCTGATGGTGGTCTGGGTTGCACTGCCCTTCTTCGTCCATCCCGGGGTGGCGGCGTTTCTGCGGGGTTGCGCACTGGCGGTTGCTGGCCAGTTGGCCTTTACAAGCTACCTTTTTGCAAGAAAATATTTGAAGTGCCTGGCTAATGTAACCCTTTGCTTGGTCTCGTTTTTGATGATTATTCTTTTAAAACTGCACCCGGTCTGGGCGGTGATCACAGCGGCCGGTATCGGTTATTTCTGCACACAGCTCTCTGCTGCGAATGATGATTCATCTGAGAGCAATTTAAACTGAATTTTCCAGATGTTTTTGTCGGGAGGTTTTCTGTATGCCTATATTGATAAAGTTGTTTTTAAGTTTCGCTTTGATTGGGGTTGGTGCATATGGCGGCGGTCTGGTGATTATACCTCTTATTCAGCATGAGCTCGTCAACACTCAGGGGTGGTTGACATTTAACGAGATGACGCAGCTTGTTTCAGTAGCGCAGATTACACCTGGGCCGATTGCGATCAATGCGGCGACATTCGCCGGTGTCCGCATCGAGGGTGTGCCTGGCGCGTTGGTTGCTACGACGGCCGTAGTTTTGCCGTCGATCCTGATGTTGTCGCTACTGGCACCGTTAATGGATCGGATCAGTACTAACACCCATGTGCGTCAACTGCGTGTCGGAGTACAGATAGGTGTGGTTAGCCTGATTATATTTGCCACCTGGTCATACGGTAGCGGTATCATTGAAGGTTGGCTCGATTTTGCTGTTTCCGCACTTGCTTTTACGGGGCTAGTTCTCACTGAAGGCAGAGTGCATCCGGTTTTGTTTATTCTGGCCTGCGGCTTTTTGGGGCTGTGGTTGTTCTAGCGATCTGCTGGAGTGCTGTAATGTTTCCATACACTCTGTTTATTTACGTTGTGTTGGCGGGATTTAACGTAAAACTGCATGGTCACAGCGGCATTGTTTTGAGAGCCGTAGTGATATCAGGATGTTTCCATTCGAAACGGGTCTGCTGCAGTTTTTGCGGAAGCACCTGTAAATTCGCCAATACGGTTTCCTTTGCCATCTCACCGAAAAATATCTTGAGAGCAATTGCCGGTACAGGCAGGCAGGCGGGACGGTGCAGTGCGGCACTCAAAGCTCTGGTAAATTCAGCGTTGCTTACATTTTTGGGTGCGACGGCATTGACTGCTCCGGTCAGTGTATTGTCCTCTACAGACCGCACATAAATACGGGCTAAATCCGCCAGCGAAATCCAGCTCATCATCTGAAGTCCCGAGCCGAGTCTACCGCCTAACCCCGCTTTGAAGATTGGCAGTATCTTTTTTAAAGCGCCGCCTTCGGGGGTCAAAACAACTCCGGTGCGGATAAATTTAGTCTCTGCAAGCAACTCCGCCACCGCACTGCCGGTGACTGCACCTTCCCACCTGCAACAGAGTTCCGCCAGAAAACCGCTACCGGAGGGTGACTCTTCGGTTAGCTTATCGGCTCTGTCATAACCGTAAAAGTTTATTCCGGACGCACAGATAAAATCAATTTTTCTGCCATGCCTGGCTATCTCACTCATCAGCAGGCGGGTGGTCGCCAGACGGCTTTGTACTATTCTGGCTCTGGCAGCTGCGCTCCAGCGCTGTGCAATGTTCTCACCTGCCAGATGGATAACGCAATTTATTCCGTCGAAAGCACTAGAATCAATGTACCCTTGCTCGATATGCCAGATAACATCACCATGCTGGCGTGAGAGCGTGCGTACAGTGTGTCCTCGTTTTCTGAGCGCGTCACAGACAGGCCGCCCGATCAAGCCACTAGCTCCGCTAACAAGTATGTTCATTGCATAATTTTCGTTGAATTTAAATTCAATCGTCGATTTATATCGGCCTCTGCCAGGTTGTCGGCTGGTTGGCTAATCAGCCAACGCTTCGACAATTCGTTGCGCAAATTCATCCAATGCCTTTGCAATTTCCTCCTGCGATGCTCCTTTCTTTTTGTCGCGGGGGGTGAGTATGCTTATTCCCTGAACAACTCCGGCACCGTGTTTTTCAAAGGCCTTGTTGGCAACCTTGATCGTGCCAGCTCCCTTTGTTTCCGGAAACCAGGCTGGCACTAAGGTTGAACAGAGCAATCCTGGATTTTGCTTAACCGCTTCGCCCAGATGGTTGTTATAAAGTTTTGTAAGTTGGGGGGGCTGTTTGCTAAAGTGTGAAGGACCTGCGAATATGACCATGTCAAATTTACCTCTGTTCTCTGCTGGCGTTTTGTGCAGACATCTGAGATTCTTGCACTCTCTATAATCAGTCACATCGCTTTGAATCTTTAAGGAATCAAGTTTTTTTACCAGCATTTCCGTCAGGGTGTAGGTGTTGATCTCCTTGGTTGTCGCATGTGTTATGGCATCGGTCTCTTCCGATGCTTTCTCGGCGGGTTTGTGACCAGCGCCTTGAATTATGATAATGCGTCTAACGTCAGTATTCCGGTTGCCGCCAACCGCTGCCCAGCAGACTGAACAAACCAGTAAAATCATTACGGGTATATTCAGGCGTAAGTTACGTTTTTTCATTTTTATCTCCTCGTTATAAACATGGAGGGGCGTTTAAGTGGTCCCATTATATCACTTTCCGGCTATCGGATACAAACGATTAACGGCTTTAGATTTTTCGCTGTATCCCTTGCCTAAGGAAGTTAAACGCGATCTTTTTAAACAATTTGATTTTTCTAAATTAAAGAATGTGCATTATCTTCATGGGGTCTTAATGGGGTCATCCTTTGAATCTTCGATTGCCAAACGGAATCCGATGCGCTAATCTTTACGCATGAAATCCACTATAATTATATCCCTTTTCATTGCAGTCTTTCTGACAGTCAGCGAGGCGAAAACAGTTAAGTTGCTTACGATCGGCAACAGTTTCTCAAATAATGCCACCACTTATCTGACTGCAATTGCCAACTCTGTGCCGGGGTGTGAGCTTTCTCTGACCAGAGCCGACATCGGCGGCTGTTCACTTGAAAAACATGCCGCCCTGATCAGGGAGTGTGAGGCGAATCCTGCCTTAAAGCCTTATTTTAAGAGGTATACTCTTAAGGAGCTGTTACAGCAGAAGATTTACGATGTAATAACGATTCAGCAGGTCAGTCACCAGAGTTTCAGGGCGCAGAGTTATCAGCCGCATGCCGCTGAACTGTTGGCATTCATCCGGAAACATGCACCGGATGCTCAAGTTATGATCCATCAGACCTGGGCTTATGCGCCTGATTGTGAGCGGCTGTTGAAATTCGATATCACACGCGACGAGATGCACGCCGGGCTGGTTGAATGTTACAACAGGCTCGCGCAGGAAGCAGGCATAATCAGGCTGCTTCGTTCCGGTGAGGCATTTTACAGATCGTATGCCGAAAATCCCCAGATCGATCTGTGGAATGCTCAAGACCGTTTTCATGCAGGTGAAGGGGGTTGCTATCTGGCAGGCTGTGTATGGTTCGGAACACTCTTTGACATATCACCCGAGAGAGTAGATTATAAGCCGCGGGGGATGGACGATAAGACCGCAGTGGCTCTGCGCACGACAGCCGCCACGGTTTTAAAGAGATGAAGCTGCGCCAGTTTATTTCCGATTTACGATCAAACGTTGGATTGCTTCAGCCTGAGAACGATTGATGCCTGGCACAGCACTGATCTCTTCGATTGATGCGCGTGCAAGGCGGTAAACTGAGCCGAAATGTCTTAGAAGTGTTGCTTTTTTTGAAGGGCCGACACCGGGTATCTCGTCGAGAACCGACTCCCGAATGGTCCGGTTGCGCAAGCGACGGTGATAATCAACCGCGAAGCGATGTGCCTCATCACGCAGACGAATCAGAATTTTAAGAGCGTTGCTATTATGCGGCAGAAAGATCGAATTCTGTTGTGGATGATCGATCACAATTTCCTCCATTTGTTTGGCGAGCCCGACTGCGGGAATATTGAGTGCGAGAGTCTGGAGTGCTTCACGTGAAGCACGTAGTTGTGTAATGCCACCGTCAATCATGATCAACTGAGGCAGAGCAGAGCGCTCATCTCTGAGCCTCTTGTAGCGACGTGTGATAACCTCGGCCATCGAACGGGGATCGTCAGCCCCCTCCACGGTTTTGATACGGAAACGTCGGTAAAAACGTTTGTCGGGTGCGCCGTCAAGTGCCACCACCATGCTGGCAACCGAATGGGTTCCGAACAGGTTAGAAATATCGAATCCCTCAATGCGATGTGGTATTTGGGGTAAATCAAGTATTTCAGCTAGTTGCCGGATACCCGTCATAGCTTCCGCTTTGTTAAATTCCGGCGTTGATCTGACCTTGGCGCGTTCTTTGATCATTTTACGCATGGCGATCCAGGTGTCGCGCCAGAGTGCCGCATTTTCATAGTCATGTTTTTTTGCATATTCCTCCATGAGTGTTTTGACCTCTTCGATGATACCTAATCGTTCGCCGCGTAGAAAAGCGCAGGCTTGATTGAAATTGGCATGGTAGTCCTCAAGTGTGATTTTGCCGATGCAAGGGGCTGAACAGAAGCGCAGAATTTCGTTCATACAGTGACGATGAGTTTCTGCGTCCGGTATAATCGGGGAACATTTACGCAGTCCAAAACGCTTTTCAAGAAATTCCTGGACGGTACGTACTACTGCGGAGGTGGGGAAGGGGCCGAAGTAGAGTGCGCCATCGTTACGAATAATCCGACAGGTTGTCAAACGTGGCACCGGTGCATCCGGATCGGCGCGCAGAGCTAGATAACGTTTATCATCTCGTAGCAGAACGTTGTAACGTGGCTTATACTGTTTAATGAGATTACCCTCGGTTAACAGGGCTTCGGTTTCATTACGTACTACTACAATTTCGATATCTTCAACACTGTTGATCATGCTTCGTAATTTTGGAGGCGCATTGCGAATTGTGGACGGACGAAAGTAACTCTGAACGCGTTTGCGCAGTGAGAGTGCTTTGCCGACATAAATGATACGTCCTTTGCGATCGCGCAACATGTAGCAGCCGGGTTTGTCAGGCAGCTCTTGCAGTTTTTCTTTCAATTCATTATTCACTGTTGTGTCCTGAAGCCATACTGGACGCACGGCAATTAATTCATCTCGGCCGCACAGTGATCTAAACGCAACGATAGTCAAGGTACGTAAGAGTTCAGGTTAATCGTAACTCTGCTTCAAGCCCGAAACAATTGGTTGTATTCAGGGTGTTTGTCTGTTATCTCCTGTGGTGTGCCGTCCGCCGTCACGCTGCCGTTTTCCAGCAGAATAACCCGCTCAACGAGACCGGTGGGAATACTGCGGTGCGAGGTGAAAATGGTGAGTTTGCCGTGGGCTAGTTTTTGCAGTGATTCCAGGGCCTCTCGCTGGGCTGTTTCATCCAGTGCGCTGGTCGGTTCATCCAGCAGATAAATTGCTGCCGGACGTAAAAAAGCCCGTGCCAGGGCAATCTTTTGCCACTGGCCTGCGCTTGGTTCAAGGCCGTCATGCAGCCAGCGGCCCAGAAGTGTTTTAAGGCCATCGGGCCAGTGCCGGACAATATTGTCGAGTCCGGCGGCATGTGCGGCCGCATAAATTTCCGGGGCATTTGGTTTGAAATCAGGGTGTCCGATGCGGATATTATCTTCTGCCGAGAGCTGATATGTGTTGAAATCCTGGAAAAGCACACCGATCTGTGAGCGCCATTGCGTTGGGTCAATCTCTTTCAGGTCGACACCGTCGACAAGAATACGTCCCTCGCAAGGGTCATACAGCCGACACAGCAGTTTGATAAAGGTTGATTTGCCAGCTCCATTCGCTCCGACCAGTACAATTTTTTCGCCAGGTCGCAAAGAGACAGAAACATTTTGCAGAACTGGCTGCCGGGTGCCCTGATACCGGAAGGAGACATTTTCAAAAACAATGCCTCTTTGAATGTGTGTTGGGGCTGGTTGGGGATTGGATGAAGCTGTGACACATGGCCGACGTTGTAGCAGTTCTTCATAACTTTCCAGAAAAACAGAGTCTTCCAACAGAGCTGCGGTTGTGTTGGATATCGTGCTGATCACACTTTGACCCCGGCGCAGGGCCTGTAGGCAGAGAACCATTGTGCCGAGTGTAATTGAACCCCGCATGGTCTGATCGATCAACCAGAACAGGGCGGCGGCTGCCACTGTCAGTCCCGTGGCCATGCCTGTCAGATCATAGCGCAAGACAATTTGTCGCCACTGACGGCGTCGTTGTTTTAGCTGATCACGCGCCATCTGAAAGCGTGACTGGCAATAGGCGGCATGGCCGTAGAGTCTGATCTCTTTGGCACCCTCGTTTTCGGTCATGACGCTGTGGAAGTAGGAGCACTCTCTTTCGAGTGGGATCAGGTTGCGACGCCAGTCAAAAAAGCGGCGGGCACGTTGTGCTTTGAGGATGAGTCCTGGAATTGCCGAAACAATCAGCAGCAGCGGTAGCAACGGCGTGAAACTGAGCAGTATCACGATTGAACCGATCAGGCCGACTGAGCTCTGCAGTAGCTGGCTTAAACCGCCGATGATTCTGACCGGCCTTGAAACTGCCTGTTCGCGCGCCAGATAGAGATTGTTCTGATCATCCGGGTTTTCGAAGAAGGCGAAATCGGTGCTGGTCAGTTTGGCGTGCAACATCCGATAGACCTCGTCGGTTACCGCGATGGCGTGAAACTCCGCCACCCAGGCTGTTGCGATCCGTGTTGCGGCTGTGAGTGCCAGCGTAGCGGCACCCAGCAGTGACCAGTGCACAAGTGATGCGAATTGTGGATTCGTGCGGTAGAGTTCAGGCACAACCGTTAGTGAGCTCTGTGTAAAAGCACCGCTGCCGTACAGGACGGAGGCTAGATCAATGACAGCTTTCAAGGTCAGTAGCGATATCAGTGGCAGCAAGGCTTGCACAACTATTAAAATTGTGTGTTGCGTGGCCAGCAGGGGGCTACTCAGCCATATCAGCCTCAGGGCACGCGGAAAACTTCCGTATATATTGCTGAAACGACCTTTCATGTCGCCTATATTATCTCTTTGTAACGTTGCAAACAAGCCAAACGCTGGCAGATGTGCCCACTATCCTTCTCCGGAGCTATGCCTTTTGTCGCTCTGTCGATTACCCTGTTGCAGACGTTCCCGCAGGGTAGTGCGTCGTTCGCGAACCTGGTTGGATTTGATCGCGATATTAACAGCGCGAGATGATCCGATCACGATCACCAGTTGTTTGCCGCGGGTAATGGCGGTATAGAGCAGATTGCGTTGCAGGAGTTTATAGTGCTGGGTATGCAAGATCACTATGACAGCCGGATATTCGCTACCCTGCGACTTATGGATGGATGTCGCGTAAGCCAGTACAAGCTCATCGAGTTCATTCTGCTCGTAAACCACCGGGCGTTCATCAAACAGCGCAATCAGTGTTTTTTCCTCGGGGTCGACTTTCTGGATAAAGCCGATGTCGCCGTTGAAAATCTCTTTGTCGTAATTGTTGCGCATCTGCATAACGCGATCTCCACGTCGATAATTTACGCCGCCGCGCTGCAGAGCTGCGCCGTCAGGATTAAGTGCCGATTGGATGACATCATTCAGATTCTCGGCACCCAGCAGGTTGCGTCGCATAGGGGTCAGCACCTGAACATCACTAAGCGGATTGAATTTGAATTTTTGTGGTATGCGTTTTGTCATCATGTCCACGGTGCGCTTGATAATGTCAGCGGGTTCCTGAGTCTCGATGAAGTAAAAATCGCTGTCAATTTCACGCGGGAGAAAACCTTCGCCGGAGTTGACGCGATGGGCGTTGCGTACAATCTGTCCGCTGGTATTCTGTCGGTAGATGGTTTCAAGACGGCTGTAAGGCACGATATCTGAGTGGATCATGTCGCGCAGCACGTTGCCGGGGCCGACACTTGGCAGCTGATCTATATCGCCTACCATGATCAAAGTGGCGCGGGGAGGCAGAGCCTGCAGGAAGTAATCGATTAGTTTGATATCGATCATGGAGGTTTCATCCAGTATGAAGCAGTCTCCTTCAATCTGATTCTCGGCATTGTGTTCAAAAACCCGTCGGTTAGGGTTGAATTTGAGTAAACGGTGAAGTGTTACGGCTTGACTGCCGGTGGCTTCGGACATTCGTTTGGCAGCTCGTCCGGTGGGCGCGGCCAGATGAATTTTCAGTTTGCGGGCTTTGAAGATGTCGGTTAAAGCGCGGATGATGGTTGTTTTTCCGACTCCGGGGCCACCGGTGATTATGGAGACTTTGCTCGAGAGTGCCTTACGCAACGCCATGAGTTGTCCGGCGGCCAGGTGTATGCCCATTTTGCGTTCAGCCCATTTGACAGCCTTGTTGATCCTGATGGCACGGAAAGATGCCTGGTTGTAGAGCAGCTGATTGATTTTGAATGCTGTGCGCATTTCGGCTCTAAATAGGTCGTTGCTGTAGATGCGGTTTTCATCGCGTATCAGGGTTCCGCGTTCAATTTCCATATTGAGAGCGTTGGCCAGCCCTTCCAGAGGTATGTCCAACAGTTGCTGGGCATGCAGAAGCAGATCAGCATCGATGGTGAAACAGTGTCCCTCTTCATCGGTTTCACTCTGGATAGTGAATAAAAGACCGGCACGAGCCCGTATTTCGGAGTCATGCGGAATACCGACACTGATGGCAATTTTGTCGGCAGTTCTGAAACCGATTCCCCAGACATCTTCGCAGAGACGATAGGGGTTGCGTTTGACAATGGCTATCGCGTCGCTGCCGTATTGTCGGTAGATGCGTGATGACTTGGCGGTTCCGATACCGTATGATTGGAGAAAAATCATAATCTCCCGGATGCCCTGTTGGGCAGACCACGACTCTTTGATCATGGTTCGTCTGCCCTTGCCGATGCCGTCGATCTCCTCCAGTCTGGCCGACTCCTTGTCGATGATTCTCAAGGTATCCAATCCGAAGCGTTCCACAATTTTAGCGGCATAGGTTGGGCCGATGCCCCTGATCATACCGCTGGCCAGATAGCGGCGGATACCCTCTGGTGAAGTGGGCGCGATGCATGTGATGGCCTGAGCCTGGAATTGACGTCCGTGTGCGGGATGACATTCCCAATTGCCTTCAGCGTGAAGTTCCTCGCCCTCCCAGAGTGCGGCGCATGTGCCGACAACGGTTACAATTTCCGTACGCTGGTGGTGTCTGGCCGGCATTTTAACTGAACAGACGGTATAGCCGGACTCATCATTACGAAAGATAATGGATTCCACCGTTCCGCTGAGTGAGTCCTGGGCCGGGTTTTCTGCCGGAGATGGAGCGATTAAGTTGTCATGTTTTCGTTTCACTTTTAAACCTGAGCTGTCCGCAGGCGGCGTTGACATCCTTGCCGCGTGATTTACGCATTGTCACATTGAGACGTGCCTTATGCAGCTTGTCCAGAAAACGCAGGGCCTGGGTGTGATCTGGAGGTTGACCAACAAAACCCTCAACCGGGCTCAAGGGAATCAGGTTAATCTTACAGTGCTGGTTTTTCAAGAGTTTTATAAGAGCATCGGCGTGTTCCAAACGATCATTGAAATCGCTGATCAAAGTGTATTCATAGGTTACGATACGGCCGGTGTTTGATGTGTATTGGTTACAGGCTCGGAGTAGCTCGCTGACAGGCCACCGGTGGTTAACCGGCATGATCTGATTGCGAAGGGTGTCTGTGGGTGCGTGCAATGAAACCGAGAGTTCAAATTGCACGCCCTCCCGGGCAAGCCGCTCAATCCCTGGAACAACACCGCATGTGCTGAGGGTGATATGCCGTGCACCGATGTTGATGCCGCGCTGATCATTTAAAATACGCAGAGCTTTAATGACATTTTCATAGTTGGCGAATGGTTCTCCCATGCCCATAACGACAATGTTGCCCGGGCGGGGCGTACTCTGAAATTCAGGGGTTGCTTTGGGAGAGCGGCTTCTCAGCAGTCGGCAGGCTGAGACAACCTGCGCGACGATTTCAGCGGCACTCAGGTTGCGGATGAGACCATGCATGCCGCTGGCGCAGAAGGCACAGCCGAAAGCGCAGCCGGCTTGAGATGAGATACACTGTGTTATCCGGCCTTTGGAGGGGATCAGAACGGACTCGATTCTTTCACCGTCGTCGCACTCCAGCAGCAGTTTAATCACGTTATCGGAGGCCTCGTGGGTGTTTACTACTCTGAGAGGTTCAATTGAAAATTTTTCCGCCAGTGCAGCACGCAGTTCTTTGGAAAGAGTGGTTGCATCCCGCCAGGAGGTGATCAGATTGCGGTGCAGGGCCACATTAACCTGCTCGGCGCGGTAGCCGGGCAGGCCCATTTCACTAAAGATGGGTTTCCACTCGTGTGGCAGCATGCCCCAAGCTGAAATTTTTCGGTTGTTGTTATTCATTCAGCTGCCGTTTCTACTGGAATAAAGCCCGATATCAATAAAATAATCAGAGCGCTGATGAGGCACAGGCTCATAAGATGTTTTTTCAGCATCAGCCTGCGTTGTTGCGGCGCATCTGATTTTGCGATGAGATCACGATAATGGGACCAGCACTCTCCGCTATAGACAAAGAGCGAAACCGGATAGCCCCAACGGTGCAGTGTGCGTCGGATATTGTAGTATAAAGTGGCTCCTACACCGAAGAGCAGGAGCGCAGATATCTGTAAAACTTGAATTGATGGCATAATGGGGGCACTGGAATGATCTTTGTAACTTTATTCGGAGGGTTCCTCTTTGGGGGGCACCTTGATTCCCTGGCGCGGTTCGAGCATCGGATCACGACCAGGTTTTTCGGCAGCCGGTTTGAAACTTTTGCCGGATTTAGCGGTTGAAACATCCATTTTTTTTGTTCGGTTCATTTTTTTGCTATCGAGTGGCTGCGCTTTGACAGTATGCTTGTCATCCGAGTGATAGTCGGGTTGGGATGCAAGCTGCTCGAAATCCAGCGGTTTCGGTTCAATCTTTTTGTCTGACCGAAAAAAGTTGAAGAAGCCGTCGTTTTTTTGGCGGGATGGTTTGTACCGGCTGGCGCGGGCCTTGGTTTGGATTTGGTATGAACGAGCTGTAATTTTACGTTGATCGAGTTTGCGGCCGGAGTAGGATTTTGATTGGTAACGCACCTCGTCAGAGGCTACGCTTATCCCAACGCAGATAACACAAAGCGCGACTGTAGATTTGAAATAAAGCATTTTTTTCCAAAGGTTAAAAATTATGTGTATACAACGCAGAGGGACATACACTGAGGCGGGTTCTGCTTTCAATCAAGCTTGCAGCCAACAGCCGGTAGCTTGCTCTGCTATATTTGCCACCAGTCCGCCAAACCCAAGTTGCTGATTAAGCCTTTTGTTTTTCAGTTTCTGACCTATAAGTCAATAGTCAACTTTAGAGTCGTCTTTCAGTTTGAGCGAGTCAATCGTTACGTGAATCATGGCGGAGAGCTCGTTCCGATCAGCATTGCGACTGATAGTCAGTCGCAACACCGTTGTCTCGACCAGCGAGTACAGCAGATTGGTTGCCAGCTTGGGACTGACCGGGCGAATCTCTTTTTTCCGGATACCTTCGATGATCAGCCGTTGCACAATTCGGCGTAAGACGATGGTATGGCTCTCGATATTACGTTCCAACCTGTGGCCGCCACGTTGGGCCGCCAGCACATAATCAAGAATAACTGTCAGCATGACTCTTTGTTCAAAGAGTAGATTAAGCACTGCGTCCATTATGTTTTTAAGGCGGACGTCGACCGGCTGACTGTATTTAAGAATGGCGGCATAAATTTTGGAGAGGATATTGGAACTCTCCCAGATAGCGTAATTGAAAATTTCCCGTTTGTTTCTGAAATACTTGTAAAGAGTGGTACGGGCGATACCGCAGGCGTCGGCTATTTTCTGAAATGTAACGCCGTTGTAACCCTCCTCCGCAAAAAGCTCGATTGATTTTTTTATTATCTCACTTTTGCGTGCTTCATGGTCGATTACAATACCCATAAAAACTCTTTGATCATACCTTTCGTCCGCAGATTAAATTGAGATTATACACTACGCGGTGTCATAGTCAAGTTGAACGGCATTACCGGTCAGAAAAAACGTCGTTTGGCCAGAATAGCAACCACAATCAGACTGAGCAGAACAGAGAGGATCATCAGAATGAAAAAAGCGTGCGGATGACTTGCCAGCGGCAGGGATACATTCATGCCGTAGACGCTGGCGACCAGGGTCGGCAACATCAGCACCAGCGTAATTGAGGTCAAAAACTTCATGACATTGTTTAGATTATTCGAGATAATCGAGGCGAAGGTATCGAGGGTGCCGGTCAGGATGTTGCTGTGAATCGTGGCCATTTCCAGGGCTTGACGGTATTCGACGGCCACATCTTCGAGCACATCGAGATCTTTTTCAGGAATATCGAGTTGGCGTGTGTGTTCCAGCCGCCCGATCATGATATCATTGGCTTTCAGTGAGGTTGTGAAATAAACCAATGATTTTTCGATATTTAGCAGTCGCATCAGGGCGGTGTTTGAAATAGACTCATGCAAATCCTGTTCGATGACCTCAGCGCGTTGACGGATATCACGCAGATAGCGAAGATAGAGAATTGCGGAGTGCCAGAGAATCTGAAAGGTGAAACGGAAGAGGTCGCCTGGAGGACAGACTCTGCGGATTTGCGTGAGAAAAGTGCTTGTGACTGGAGTCTGGCGGTTGCAGATAGTAACAACGCTGTTGCTTGTCAGCACGATGCCAAGGGGCAGAGTCTGAAAGGGAATCTGGTTATCATGCGGGGCATGGTAGGGCACGTGGACTATCAGAAGTGTGAATTCATCTTCAATTTCAAGACGCGGCCGTTCGTCTTTATCCAGCGGATCGGTTAAAAATTCGCGGGGGATTCCGGTAATTTTTTCAACTTTGGATATCTCATCGGTTGATGGATCGGCCAGATTGATCCAGCAGGCATCACTGTTGGGAGCTATTACCTCTTTCAAAGCGCCGTCCACCCATTGATATGTTGCAAACATCGCTTTCCTCCTTGCCGGCTGACTCATGACTTCAAAATGCGCTCTCCACATGGTTCAACTGCGCTGATCCGGCGTATTAAAGGCTCTTTGATGAAGTGGAGAAGCGGATCAAAACAGAGAGAGTATGCAGTGGATTTCGCAAAAAGACAATTACAGATATGTTTGAGCGGTTGCGCGACAGTTATTGGTGTTTTGTAAGTGTTTACCGGGTATGCCTTTGAAATACATTGGGTGCAGTAAATTATTTTTGGTCACTTGTCAACCTCAGATGATTATGTTAATAATCTCGTCCTGTTGATCGAAACTTGAATTACGAGACAGTTCGTTATGACGGAAAAAGAAGCACTGATTGCCTTGAATATGATGCCCGGCATAGGCAGTGTCACAGTTCTCAGAATGCGCGAGAGCTTTGGCTCGGCAGCGGACGTTTTCGAGGCGGAGCCGGAGGATATTCGTGCGGTTCGGGGTTTCAGTGATGTGCGGGCCCGAAATTTGTATGATGCGTTGCGCACAGTGCCTTTCGAAGAGGAGATTGCACGGGCGGATAGGAAAGATATTTCGCTGGTGAGCATCGATGATGACTTTTATCCCGCATTGTTGCGTGAGATCGCTGATCCGCCACTGGTGCTCTATGTAGCGGGTGATCCGGCGGCCTTAAGCGTTAAGGATGGGTGTGCGATTATCGGAACACGTCATGCTTCGCTTTACGGGCGTGAGACCGCCCGTAAATTCGGGTATCAACTGGCTGCCGCAGGTTATGCGGTGATCAGCGGCTTTGCCAGAGGCATTGACACTGAGGCGCATGTCGGAGCAGTCCAGGCCAATGGCACCACGGTAGCCGTTCTCGGAGGAGCGCTGGATAAGCTTTATCCGCGAGAAAATGCTAAATTCGCCGGTGAAGTTATTGCCGGAGGTGGTGCCATTATTACGGAGTATCCATTCGGCCGACAGGCCGATCGGCAGAGCTTTCCGCAACGCAACCGTATTGTGAGCGGTATGAGCAGAGGAATTCTGGTGGTGGAGTCGCCGGACAGAAGCGGCACAATGATAACTGTCGCGCAGGCTCTTGAACAGGGCCGCAGCGTAATGGCAGTACCGGGTAGAATTGATTCGAGGGTTTCATCGGGGTGCCATCGCCTGATTCGTGAGGGGGCGCGATTGGTCACTTCGGTCGATGATGTGCTGGAGGAGCTACAGGATCTTTTCGCGGTAGCGCGTCGCGAAAAAAGCGAGGCAAAGCACGGTAAGAATAATTCCGCCGAAAAAAAAGCGGTGCTCACTCCGGAGGAGCGGATGGTTTATAGTGCGATCAGTGAGGAGGGCAGCTATGCTGACACTGTCGTGCGGGCCAGCGGGCTTGCGGCGGGTAAGGTTAATGCCATACTTGTCGGATTACGTGTTAAGCGGCTTGTCAAAGTCGGTCCGGGATCTTTCTTTCAGAGAGTAAACTCGAATTGAGCAAAAAAATTTAGACTATTTAAATCAAGTCGCATTTTGGATATTTAAGCCTGGTGTGGCGCAGAAAAGCTGAGGATTAGTTAAATGGGAAAGAATTTGGTTATAGTGGAGTCACCCGCCAAGGCAAAGACTATCGGCAAGATACTGGGGCCTTCGTACATTGTCAAGTCATCGGTCGGACATGTCAGAGATTTGCCCGAAAAGACACTTGGGGTTGATGTGAAGCATCATTTTGAACCGAAATATGTTCTTTCCAAAAGCAAGACCAAGGTCGTCAGTGAATTGAAAAAGGCCGCCAAAACATGTGATGCTGTTTATCTGGCGCCCGATCCTGATCGTGAGGGTGAAGCGATTGCCTGGCATCTATACGAGTTGCTTTCCGCCACCGTCGGAGCGAAACCCTTTTATCGTGTACAGTATAATGAGATCACTCCGGCTGCGGTTAAATCCGCTTTTGATCATCCCGGGGCAATCAACATGGATCGGGTTGATGCGCAGCAGGCACGCAGGGTGCTCGACCGTATTGTGGGATATAAGGTTTCGCCGCTGCTCTGGCGCAGGATCAAACGCGGCCTGAGCGCTGGACGGGTTCAGTCGGTGGCCCTGCGCCTGGTTGCTGAACGAGAGCGTGAGATTCAGAATTTCAAGGTGGATGAATATTGGGTTATGGGGGCCATTATGCGTCGCCAGAGTGAACCGCTTGATCCGTTCAGTACCAAATTGGCCCACATCGATGGTCAAAAGGCGGAGATTCCTACGGAAGATGCCGCCCGGGCGATACTGGCCGACCTGGATGGCAGCCTGCTCAAAGTATCCGATATCACCGTTAAAGATGTGGTTCGACGCGCTCAACCGCCTTTGATAACCTCTACTCTGCAGCAGTCAGCCTCCAGTCTATTCAGCTTTTCTCCGCAGCGCACAATGAGTCTCGCACAGAAATTGTATGAGGGCGTGGAGCTTGAAAACGATCCTTTGGTCGGTTTGATAACCTACATGCGTACGGATTCCTTCACTATTGCCAAAGAGGCCGCTGACTCCGCCCGCGCGTACATTCATGCGAATTATGGAGACGAGTATATCCCTGCCAGCGCCAATCGTTATAAGAGTCGTTCGGGTGCCCAGGAGGCGCATGAAGCGATTCGCCCTACCGATGTTAATCTAACTCCGCAAAGCCTCAAACATGTTTTGGATGCGCCAGCGCTGAAACTTTATGATCTTATCTGGCGCCGTTTCGTGGCATCGCAGATGAGTGCGGCTAAAATCGCCCGTAAAACCGTTTCCATCACTGCCGAAAGGAAGTCGCAGCAACACAGTTATCTGTTCAGGGCGACCTCATCCGAGATCATTTTTGACGGATTTCTGAAGGTGTTGAACAAAGATGAGCGGCGCAAGGACGGAAGGAATGAGAGTGATTCTGAGAGTGATGAAGTTGAAAAACTTCCTCCTCTGGTTGTGGGTGACATGCTTGATCTGGTGGAGTGGCTGAGTGAACGTAAGGAGACCAAGCCACCGGCACGCTACAGCGAAGCATCTTTGATTCGCGCACTGGAGGCCAATGGCGTAGGGCGTCCTTCAACATACGCGTCAATTATCGAAACACTTAATGCCCGAAAATATACCACCCGTGAGAAGCGACAGCTGACACCGACTGAGTTGGGATTGAAGGTCAGCGATTTGCTGGTATTAAAACTGGACGAGCTTTTCAATGTCAACTTCACCTCCGAGATGGAGGAGAAGCTCGACCAGGTGGAAGAGGGTGCGATTAAATGGAGCGACATGCTGGAAATCTTCTACAAAGCTTTTGTGGATTGGATGGAAAAGGCGAAAGAGCCGCCAGCCGATAAAGCTAAGGTGAACGCGGTAATCGCTATGCTGGACAAAGTGACCGAATGGGCGCCCGAGATTCAGCGTGGCAAACGCAAATATAGCGATCAGCGTTTTGTCAAATCGGTTGCGGAGCAGATTGAAAAAGGCGAAAGAAGTGTTACCGACAGACAGTTGGAAGCATTGGTTAAGATAGCCGTTCGCTACAAGGATCAGATTCCCGGTGCTGAACAGGAACTTACCCGCATCGGATTCGCTTCGTTTGTCGAGGATGACAAAGTGGCCATCAGCTACGAAAAAACGATGCAACGCTTTAAGGTTATGGATGCACTGGAGTTAAGCGAATCTCAGGCAGATTTCTTCAATTCACTCAAACAGCAGGTCGCCAGCGGACGCAAACTCAGCGAAAAACAGGTTATGGCACTTGATCGTATGCTGGTTCAATATGCTGGCGTAATAGATAATTTTGAAGAGTTGCGTGATGAACTTGAGCTTAAAGTTACCGACAGCGGACTGCCGCAGGATGATGAAAGCCCCTGGCTGGTTGAAATGCTCGAGCAGGTGCAAACCTGGAATGAACCCGTTAAAAGGGGCAAACAGACCTTTGATGACAAGTCATTTTTTGAGAGTCTGGCGTCACAGTTCAAAGCCAAAAAATCGCTCACTCCCAAACAGCGGTACGCTTTGAAACGAATGATTTTCCGTTACAAAAATCAGATTGAAAAATTTGATGACTACGTGGAAAAATTGGGGCTCAACAAAAAAAGTCGAAAATGATGGCCGAAATGGAATGGTTGCAGGTTGGATGATTCCACCCGCCGCGGATGGTTGGAGATGTCACCGATTTCTCAGCCACAAAATACGCTCGGTGGTGAGGGATGTACCCTTGTGGCCCGTATGTTTACGACTTTAAAAAGTGGAGGGACTACACATGATCAACGCTGTTGGGATGATTAAATTTAATATTGGCGTTGCTGCCGTTTTTACTTGTCTGAGTGTGTCGCGGTGTTGCGGAGCTGTAAAAAAAACTGAAGCTGTCGCAACTCGAGCCGACACAGAGTCGGTTTGGAATAACATAAAAGAGTTTTTTTCACCGCCTTCGGAATATGCAGGCAAATTCGGTGATTACCCCTCGCCGTTGAAATTTTATGATGGTACACCGGTGAAAACGGTGCAAGAGTGGCAGAGACGCCGTACCGAAATTCTCAAACGTTGGCACTCTCTGATGGGCGAGTGGCCTCCTCTGCTGAGTGAACAGCGGTTAAAAATTATCTCCAGTGAAAAGGTAGAAAATTATAGCAGGCATAAGGTTGAGTTTAACTGGCTGCCCGATGAAAAAACCGATGGATATTTGCTGGTGCCCGACGGCGGCGGTGTACGACCGGCAGCAATCTCGGTTTTTTATGATCCCGAAACCGCGGTCGGTCTCGGAACACGACCACACCGCGATTTTGCGTTGCAGTTGGTGCGGCGCGGTTTCATAACGCTTTCCATCGGCACACGCGCTGCCTCTGACCGCAAGGAGTTTGCGCTTTACTATCCCTCGATTGAAAATGCCGATGTGCAGCCGCTTTCCATGTTAGCTTATGCCGCTGCGAATGCATGGCATGTGCTGGCCAAGGTTGAGGGAGTGGATTCAGAACGCATTGCGATTGTCGGACACTCCTTCGGCGGCAAGTGGGCGATGTTCGCGTCCTGTCTTTTCGATAAGTTTGCGGCCGGTGTCTGGTCGGATCCGGGTATCGTGTTTGGTGAGGATCGCAACTCGATCAATTACTGGGAACCTTGGTATCTTGGTTATCACCCTAAACCGTGGCGTAAACGTGGATTGATCACCCCCCAAAATTCGGCTCGGGGATTATATCCCAAGTTGAGACGTCAGGGGCATGACTTGACCGAACTGCATGCCCTGATGGCACCCCGTCCCTTCCTGGTCAGCGGCGGCTCGGAAGATCCACCTTCCAGATGGATCGCCCTGAATCACAGCTTGGCGGTCAATCGGTTGCTCGGTGTTGAAAACCGGGTGGCCATGACCAATCGTCCGGAGCATTCGCTTGATCCGGAAGCGATGCGGCAGGTTTGTGATTTTCTGGTTTATGTCCTTTCAGAAAGTAAGTAGCCGTTCACGGGGGGAGTTCCCGAGGCAAGTCGATCCTTCCGCGCGCCTCGATGCGAACGGTAAGTTCGAAGTGTCGCGTTTTTATCTCGATATTATCCGCAGTAAGCCAGCACGGCTGGTACGTCTCTTTTATGGTTTTAAATTCTGGCGGAGTGCTCTGTTTGCGTA
>CAYOQJ010000005.1:0-8795 GCA_964406095.1 uncultured Lentisphaeraceae bacterium | reverse complement strand
GCTCTGACGGTAGCCCGCGGAACCCAGCGAGACTCTGAATTTCAGCGAGCCGAGTTCCGGCCCGTCGTTCGCTCCGCAGTCGCCGCTCTCGCAGCCGTCGTCACAGCCGCAGCGGTCATCATCCGCGGTTATCGAAAGCGGCGGCCCGTCGCCGGAGAAGCTGCCGCGCCAGCCGGCCGGATCAACCCGTGTGTACTCCGTGCTCCACACCTCATGACCATTCAAAGTGACTTTCACACTGGCTGATGTATCCGCCGGCTGCCAGTAGTAGCTGCCGCCCGGCTGACCGTTGATTTCAACTGTGAACATCGCTTCGTCGGAGGGATCAAGTCCGAGTTTGAGTTCGATGCAGTCGCTGATGTCTCCGGAGCAGTCCTCGTCGAGATAATACCAGGTGCGGAGCCACCGCTCCCGCAAGCAGGAACTGTCGAAGGGGTAATATTCCGTATGAAGTTCTCCGCACTCGCAGGCGCCGCCTGATGATGAACCGCTCTCTTCACATGCGCCGACGACCGGGCTGATCAGGTAGAGAGCGCAGGGTTTCATGCCTGAAGTGCCCGGAGTGCCCTGGGATGCGCCGCCTTCCCCGCCTGTTGCGCCGGAAGCGCCGCCGGAACCCGGCGCGGCAAGGTTGAACACGCCGGATGCGCCCGCTCTGAATGAACCGCCGCTCAGAACTCCTGACGCGTCTGACTGCGCGATGAAACTGTCGCCGCCGTCACCGAAGGGGTCGTTCAGGGCATTAATCTGCGGTTGCGTCAGCGGACTGTTCGAGGGTCGTCCCGCGGTATTGACGGTGAATCCGGTGCCAGCGCTCCCTCCGCTGACATCCGAGACGGCCACGAGAGTGTCATAGCCCTCGGTGCTTGCCATGGTTAGAGCGTTGGTGTCGAGAGTGACCGCCGGACTCCAGCAGATGAGATAGAGCGGTTTCTGCGTCCTGACCAGTCCGCTCCGGGCTTTGGAGAGTCTGACCGTCAGTATCTGCGCATCCGCTCCCGTGTCAAGCAGCAGAGAGTCCATGACAGGTGCCGCGTTGGTGATGCCCGACGCGCCCGCGCTGTCCTCCCACTCGAGATGCATGCCCTCCAGCTCCCACGATCCGGCGCTCTGATAGTCGGATGAAATACAGTACTGCCGCCATTGACGCACCTGCGCGATATTAAAACTCCGCTGCAGGAGCGTATCGCCGAAGGAAGCGGAGTCAAGCGCGAAGGGGTCGGTGATCTTCCAGACGGTCAGGTTGGGCTGCGCGGGCTGGCGGAAGGTCTCGGATGCCGTATGTTCCAGCCGGTTGGAGGAACAGAGGGCTCTGACTGTGAGAGTGTGCTCAGCGGATGTGAAATCATCTGTCACTGTCATAGAGCAAATATCGGCTGAGCATATCCAGTTGGTAGTGTTTCCGCTTGTGACCACAGCTATGTAGTTAGTGGCATCAGGGATGTCCGTCCATGAGAACCTGTGTATACCATGGGAAGTGGTTATTGCACATACCGAGAAGGCGGGGTCAACACCTGAGAGCAGGTCGTCAAGATCGGAGCGTCCGTTCGAGTTTGTGTCATTATAAAAACTGTCGGTCACATTGGTGGAGCCGAACCAGTAAGCCTCCCATGTATCGGGAAGACCGTCATTATCGTTATCGGCTGTGTCGGGAGTCAGCGGATTCGGATCGGAGCCGTCCGGTATGCCGTCACCGTCGGAGTCGCGATTGTTCGGGTCGGTGCCGGCGGCGACTTCGTCATCATCCCGCAGTCCGTCGTAATCGGTGTCCGCCACATGCGGATTGGTCCTGTGGATGAACACCTCCTCACTGCTGGTCAGAGTATCGGTGTCGTGATGCTCAAGAGCCGGGTCGAGGTAGCCGAAATAGCTCCAGTAAAGCTCGAATATCCGCGGGGTGGTGTTGGTCGAGGTGAACCGCAGGGATTCACCGCCGCCGGGGCAGTTGGCCTGAACTCCGATCAGGAAGTTGGTCAGCGCCGATGAATTGACGCAACTGTCGCTGAGCAGATAGCGGTAGACGATATCCTGATTTCGCAGCACCTCGATCTGAAAGGTGACCGGATTGTTAGTCTGGCGGCCGGCATAGAAATTCTCCCATGTCATGCAGTAATTGGTTTCAGAGACCGCATACCAGAGTCGGCTTTCAGGAGCGATGGCGCTCATCGGTCCGTGCAGAACGGCGGCGTAGGGGATTGACGAACCGTCCGGCAGGCCGTTGGTGCTGATGAAGGGGGTGCCCTTGACTTTATCGAACGAGAGTGTTCCTGAGCTGGACACAAAGAGGTCTGATGCGATATTTGTGGAGTAGTGAATGTCGAACAGAGGATCGGCGGCAAGATGCCGCACGTCGTCATGCACACCATAGGCAAACCAGTTGGAAAGCACGACAAAATTTTCGGGGCAGCTCAGCCATGAGACGGCGCCGGTTGTGACCTGGGTGAGAGCGTAGCCGTTGATCATCTGGCTGGAGGTCAGGTATGGTGACTCGGAAGAGATGGAAGACTCTTCAAAGCTGATGTCGCTGGAGAGCATTGCTGAGCCGCCGGACGCAAGCCCGATCTCCGGCAGGGAGACGACATGCGAAGTTGACTGCGTGGCGAGGTTGGTCGGCTTTGTGCCCGCGTACCAGACCACTCCGCAGACCAGTAGGAGAGTCATGAGTTGGGAGAGGATCCGGCGCCTGGCACACTGTTCAGCTGTTTCACGCAGGAACCGATGCAGATCAATCGTGCTGACGCAGAGCAGGAGCGTCAGCGCGATGAGTGTGATCAGCCATCTTTCGTTCATTTTAAAACGCTTTCGGTGCGGTGGTGAATACCGGTTTTGTTGTTTATAAAACGACTACTACAAATAAATGTGTACACGGTAATTTGTCGATTACCATATCAGCGCAACAGCAGTTTTATGCCGTCCCGGTCGAAACTTACCGTTGTCAAATCTTCCGGATTCTCCGCGAAATATCCCCGGCGGGTGATTTTCATGTCGGAGAAAGGCGGTTTGATAAAATCGGGTATGACATCAGGAGAGGAAAGATCAAGACATGGAAAGGTGAACAGGCGGTTGTTGTCCTTGAACGCGACCCGCATGGGCATACCCTCGTTATTGATTGTTATCCGCATGGAGAGCACTCTGGTTGCAGGTGTCGAGAAGTCATCGGTACAGATATAGGTGTTTTTCATGCCCTTTTCGCGCAGTTTCCATCTTCCTCCGTCGAAACCTATCTGAAAAGATATCTCCTCGAACTCAAGAAAGCCGTTGCCGGTATCGTTGCCGAAGGCGACGTGGAACCCGTTGCTCGTTCCGGCACTGTTGAATGTGACCTCCAGGGTGAAAACACGCAGATCCTCATAATACGAGTCAGGGATCGGCACACATTTATTGACTTCAAGATCGGCGAACTCCGGTGAATTCAGTGACGGCACAACCACTCTGGCGGCGCAAAGCATCAGCGGCATGATCATAAATGCCGTCACCAATAACTTCATGCGAAAAAACCGCATTCTCACTCCTGTTTTATTTCTGTATTTTTTTATGATGTTTTGTTTTTAGAGCATCCGGCAAAATAACGCAAGTATTATTTTAACAATCGCGAAGATTTTTCAGCAGGTCTCCGGTTTTGAAAATAAGCAGCATCGCCGCCAGCACGGCCGCATAGCCCGAGTAGTCGTGATAGTAGCCGGTCGCCGCGTACTCGCCGAACACGGCGGCCGCCAGACAGACCGAGAACACCCTGATGATGTTGGAAAGAACCGCTATGGGAATTGAACAGAGAAAGAGCAGCCACTTCCGCAGAACGCCCTTCTGCGTGTGCCACGCGTAAAGCGCGGTGAATGCCGTCAGCGCCTGCAGCGACCGGATGCCGCTGCATGGCTGCGCGATCTCGAAACGAAATCCGGATCCATACGCGTATGACAGAAGGCGATTTCCTTGTTGAAGAATCTCGAGGTTGAAACCACGCATCAGAGCGTAACTGATGGTCGCAGAGAACGTTTGCAGGTGTTCCGCAAGCTTTTCCAAAACGGATGGCATAGAAATCACAAAAGCAAGATACCAGACAGGGAACATTGTGAATTTGGCGACCTCCCTGCCCCAGAGATTATAAACCAGCGACCAGAGCATGCTGACGAACGATAGTTGCTGGAGCCACAGCAGAGAATATATTTTCCCGAGCCACAGCAGGCTCAGAGCGGCGAGTACGCCGAGAACACCGGTTGGAACGAATCGCTTTTCAGCGGTGCAAATCAGAAATCGCCGCCGCCAGAGCGCATGCAGTGAGAGTACGGGAATCAGCCAGCCATGCGACATGTTGCCGGAGTGCTCCGTAAAAGAGCGTACGGTAAGCAGACCAGTTTTATAGTAGAGCAGAATCATTACCGGCAGAAGCAAAATTGCTGCCGCGCGGAGCAGAGTTGACCTCCCTTGTTCTATTACATAACCGTTCATCGATGACGAAATGTTACCACATTCCGCAGATAAAAACAGGTGACGTTTTCATTTGACGCAACGGGATATCACGGCTGCCGATTGTCCACCAGTAGGTCAAAGTTAAGACGCTTACAATTTTCCTTCCAGTCTTGCATCAATACCGGCCAACTGACCCGGTGTCGCTTCTAATAACTTCCTGATTCTCTCTTCGGTTTTCATGATTAATCTCTATTCTGTTTAGATGATCGGACCTTTGCTCATTTTGCATCGGCCCTGCCTTGATTATTACAGAAGTTTTTAGTTGGGTAAAGAAATCGGAATAGTTATAGCGATTATTCGTATAGTTGAGTCATTATTAAAAGCCGTCCGGCAGTTTCGTTCCCGTGATCAGTTCCAGCGCCGCCCTCTCCTCCTCCGTCATCGGAGTTATAATCGCTCGCTTATGATCCTGGCATTTCTTTCGGCTTTGCTTTCTTGCAGTCTGTTTAATTTTCTCCTCTGCCCAGAGACTCAGAAAGTACACCCGCTGGCTGTAATCCAGTTCAAGTGCGTCTGCCAGCCTGTCAAGCACATCCGGCCTCGGCAGGCTTCTGCCTCTCTCAGCTGCGTTTAGAGTTGATTTGCCTATGCTTGCTTTCGCAGCGACCTCCAATTTGCTCTTTTCCTTTACAGTTCTAGCCATGCGCAGATACGATGCGAAATCCATGTTTTCACGCAGACCGCTTAATAACTGCCTTGCTTCGTCACTCAGTTTTTCTTCATCAAAGTCCATGTTTCATCTCTTTTAATTTGCCCGATTGCGGGATATCTGTATCTGGTAACCGGGAACCCGGGAAAACGTTTTTCAAAAAACGAACCCGGGAATCTGTTAATCCAGTACGTCAATTACCGCCATTTTTTCGACATCCCTGATCATTTCCATAGTCTTTGCAATTGATCGTCGGGTTTGGTTCTGGTATTCACCCAGTCGCTGGAGTGTTTCCAAATGGAGAACAGATTCACGTACGCATTCCTGTTTGCGGGCATTGATCGTTTCATCGGCTTTACGGATCTTGTTGACAGCGCTTTGGACATTGCCTTTGCATATCCCGATCAGTTTGATCCACTTCTCTCTCCGATCCTGTGTGAGACGCTTTTTGCCGGTTATGAATGCCTTGAGATCTGCTTCGCTTCTGACATTAAAGATCTCCTTATCGGTATGCTGCACATAATACTCGATGTCCGATATTTTCATAAGCAATTGTTCACGGCGTGATTTTTGTACCGGGTTCGGGTTTTCGCCGAGAGTTGCATCAAGCCTTGCGAGTTCCTTCCGTGCGGCATCCAGCGCCGGTTTCGCACGGCTCATCTGCTGCCAGATATCGGCGGTTATCAGTTCAACCGCATCTTCCTGGACATGCATGCCTTTGCCGTCAGTCAGTTGTGCCTGCAGTTCGAGGTAGGCGTTCCACAGGGTGTAGATATCCTGTTCGCTCATTGTCCCATAGGCAAACTCTTTCTGGAGCAGGGCGGCCTCAATATTTTTATCATTTTTGATGCCGGGATCGATGGTTGTGACCAGCATTCCCTGGGCGTGCCGCAGGCGCAGCGTGTCCAAAGCGAGGGATTCGACAAGTCTTCGCCCCAGCTCCGTTGATATGCCGAAATCGGCATTGAATTTTTCGACCATCTGGACATACTCTTCGCTGTCGGCAAAGACAGGCATCGGCCCTTCTGGGAATACCTGGCAGAACAGGCTGTGCTTTACGGCGTTCCGACTTGATTTCTTTTTGCCTGCTTCAGTTACAGGCCCTTTGCTTTTTCTCCCGTTGCGGCGGCTGGCCTCGATCTGTTTCGCAGTGCGGGGTTTCTTCTTGGCGGTTGTCTGTGCTGTCTTCATATAAATACCTCGTATTAGGATGATTATAATTCTGTTTTGACGCAATGCTGCTGTGCGGGCATTGCTTTTCCGTATTCGGGTATTCGTTTGGACAACGGGCTCTGAGACCCGTTGTGTGAAGGCAGGGTCAACCTGCCGGTTCGTTCAGGAAGATATCCTGTAGATTCGTAGACGCGTTCGACTTACATCATCATTATCTGCCGGTTCAGGGCGGATGATGATTATCAGTGATATGACTGATATATATTTCGTATTTCGTGTTTGGGCAACAGCTTTCTGGTAAGCTATACGGCTATCATAGGAGATAGCTTAAACATGTACAAGGGTATTAATGTGATTTTCAGAGATTTTTTTATTTTTTTAAGGCAATTCGCGCTTTTTACTGAAAATTAGTTGTTGTTATTCTTCAATAGGTTCAAACATGATTCCATGATCACCTTCAAATGATTTCTTGTGATCATTGATTCCATTTAGGCTATCACCAGGAATGTCACCTTCAAAAGCTGGACAAGTGCTAGTTTCCTGATCAAAGTGCTTGCATTTAAAACAAACCGGTTCTAGTGTGATCATTGCTTTATACTCCTCATTGCCTGATTTTTCCATGAGTCAAAATCTTCACCAAGCGTATTCTTTTTAATAGCATGATATTGTTTCAGTATCAATTCACCAATTTCGACTGTTATCCTTGCTGCTCAATATTGACTGATATGTGATATTGCCGGCCGTCATGCAGCTCAATGGATATATCATTACCGGGTTTGCCCTTATCGCCCGGGGTGATATTTGCCAGACTTATATCACGTGCGCGTATCTTCATTGAGCGCAGTTTTGCAGATACCATGTCAAAAACTGCCGGGGGGTAGGGGTTGTCGCTGTCTATAATGCCTCCCGACTTAAGCGTGCTTGCCGCTGCGTACAGGAATATAAGCTTACTTGGTGATTCATTAAGTCCATAAAGGGCATCCGCAAGTTTATTGGCAGCTGATGTGCCGCAGCACCTTTTACCTTTCTCTATGGAGGATATTACAGGGTTCGGCACACCTGACATCTCCTGCAGTTTACGCAGAGGCAGGTTCCTGTCTCTGCGTAACTGCTGCAGGATTTCACCGAAAAGCTCGTTTACATTGTTGGTAACGGGTTTCAGCTTGGCGAGTCTGTCGTCCAGATAGGTGTTGTCTGTCATAATAGTATTAATCCGGATATGTCTGTAATTTGCTATCAGTAGAGTAGCACAAAAAAAGTTTACATTTCTACTTGTAATTCCACTCAGTTTCATCTACAATGTACCAAGTGAAGGAATTATAGGGTTGCGCAGGTTAATTCATGTCGCAATCCTCAACTGGTAGACTTATTATGAGTCTACCCCCATTACACTTAAATTCATATACATATTTATCTTTTATATCGAGACTTCATAGGGGTTTCGATATCAAACGCAGTGTTGAGCGTCGGCTGAAGCTCAATTCTTTACAGATTACCGCCGGAGCAACTGGGTGATTCCGGGGTTCAGCGGTGATATCCTTAACAGCCCGGTGTGGTGATAGCCGTACCGTTATTATCAAGGTTTAAATAAATGTCTATAAACCAGGCTTTGCGGGACATGCTTCCGCATTTGTATGGAGACGGCTGTGGTGTGCCCGGATATTCCTGGTTCCTGCATTTTGACATGCCTGTTGCGGCTGACCTTGTTGTTACACCGACCCGAGTAATTGACCTTGAGATTCCGCAGATTTCAGGATTCTAATATGAAAGATTGTAAAACAGATAAAAAAGGAGGGCAGAACAATGCCAGGCTGCGGTCTGCAGCCGATTCATATATACCACGGTTATTTTACCGTCCGACCGGAATGTCATTATGCGAGTTCGGCTCCGCATATCCTGCGCTTTGGCCGGTTAACATCATAATTTCGCCGGGTAAGCTTCGATTGGCCTGGAGCATAACACAACGGTGTGCATTTACGTCAGCGGCGGGTGCCGCTGATATGGCAGATATTACAATTTGTTTTGATAATCAGCTGCCGGATCTATTCCGGTATGCACATTTGAGGTTTATAAAGATGCTTGATACAACAATTCAGGCAATTCAGGCCGTGCTGGCTGCAGATCAGTCAGTGGATACTGAGGAACGGAAGAACCTTGTTCAGATGCTGAAGAAGGGTGTTAGGAAAGCTAGGAAAGCTGATGCCGGACCCGCTAAGGACCGGGTTGTCAGCCGCAAGGCTGTAGCTGAGCGGTTCGGAGTTTGCGTGAAAACCATCGCGAACTGGCAGGAGCGGGGAGTAATTCAGGCAGTTAGGGTTCCCGGTGCGAAAACTCCCGGCTACCGTGAGTCAGATGTAGATGCCCTTATTGCAGGCCGTATGGAAGATATCCAGGGCTGCACTGTAGGTAAAGACAAGCTATTATCAAGTAAAGCGAAAAATGGTGACATTACGGACATATTTCAGCTCCTTCGGTTTGAGGGTTGAACTTCATGCCGGTCTTGTAC
>CAYOQJ010000004.1:0-45246 GCA_964406095.1 uncultured Lentisphaeraceae bacterium | reverse complement strand
CCTGTCTCGGAAATGAGTAAAATCCACTCGCAAACTCCTGTAAATAAAGGGGGCAAGGGGGAGAACTATCGAAATTTAGCAACCTATGGGATGATAATGAACTATTTTCGGGCTGGACTCAGCGCCGTGAATGTTGTATATTGCTTCCTATGTCAGATGTTTTAGTCATGCAGGGACGAAAGTTGGGAGACGGGGACATCGCCTTGATCCGAAGCTTGCTGGATGAAAATCCGGACTGGTGCCGGTCACGGCTGAGCGTCGAACTCTGCGCGCGCTGGGACTGGCGCAACGCGCTGGGCCGGCCCAAAGACATGGCGGCGCGCACGCTGCTGCTGAAACTGGAGCGGGCTGGACATTTGCACCTACCCGCGCGGCGTGCGCCTTCGCCCAACGCACACCGGAATCGGCGGATCGAACTGGTGACGCCGCCCAAGGAGCCGGTGCGCGACGCACTGCGCGATCTGCGCCCGTTGTGCGTGAGCATCGTCGCTCCAGGCTCGGCCGACGTGCGCCTGTTCCTCGGCTTGCTGGCGCACGAGCACTACCTGGGGCAGCGCAACACGGTCGGCGAGAACCTCCGCTACCTCGTGCGGGATCGGCACGGCCGCCCGGTGGCGTGCGTGCTGTTCGGATCGGCGGCCTGGAAGTGCGCGGACCGCGACGCCTTCATCGGCTGGGACCGCCCCACGCGCGAACGCAACCTGCAACACCTGACGAACAACACGCGCTTCCTCATCCCCGGCTGGGTGCAGGTCCCGCATCTGGCCAGTCATGTGCTGGGCCTGATCGTCCGGCGTATCCGCGCCGACTGGCGGGCGAAGTACGGACATCCGGTGCATGCGCTGGAGACCTTCGTGGACCGCTCGCGTTTCAAAGGTACCTGCTACCGAGCCGCGAACTGGCTACGGGTGGGTGCTACTCAGGGACGCACCCGCAACGACCGCGAGCACTGCATCCACGCCGCAGTCAAGGACGTCTATCTCTATCCGCTGGACAAGAACTTCAGGGAGGCGTTGCGCGATGATCACATTTGAGCAAGCACTGGCTATTTGCCGTAGCGATCCTGAGGGTGCCGCCCGGCTGATCTGTGATCTATCCGCGAAAGTCGAGGCGCAGCAACAGCAGATCGATCTGCTGTTGCGGAAAGTTTCCGAGCTGGAACGCAAGGTGGCTCAGCTTTCGAAGAACTCAACCAACTCCAGCAAGCCGCCGTCCTCGGACATCACACGCCCCAAGCCTGAACAGCGGCAGAAGGGAAAACGCAAGATCGGCGCACAACCCGGCCACCCCCGGCACGAGCGCCCGGCCTTCCCTGAAGCGGACATCCAGACCTTCCACGAGTACCGGCTCAACGCCTGCCCGGAGTGCGGCAACGCCGAGGTCACGTTTCTGGACCAGCCGCCGCGCGTGTTGCAGCAGATGGAGATCGAGGAGGTGATCGTGCGCAAGGAAGAGCACCGTTCCTATCCGGTCTGGTGCGAAAGATGCGGTAAGATCCACTACCACCCCTTCCCGGAGGACGTGGTCAAGGAAGGGCTTTTCAAGGAGCGCCTGACCGCGCTGGTCGCCTACATGAAGACGGTCGATCACGCCTCCTTTTCCACGATCCGTAAGTTCGTGCGCGACGTGATGGGCGAACATGTCTCCCGCGGCTACCTGCGCAAGGTGATTGAGAAAGCCTCGCACGCACTGGACGCGCCCTACGCCGAACTGCTCGACCGCCTGCCGCTCGAACACGCCCTCAATGTGGACGAGACTGGGCACAAGGAGAACGGCGGGAAGTTCTGGACCTGGGTATTCCGAGCCGATCTCTACGTGCTGTTCAAGATCGATAAGTCCCGCGGTTCGAAAGTGCTGCTCGAGGTGCTGGGCGAGGAATTCAACGGCGTCCTGGGCTGCGATTACTTCTCCGCCTACCACAAGTACATGAAGGACTTCAACATCACCGTCCAGTTCTGCATCGCCCACCTGATCCGCGACATCAAGTATCTCGCCGGCCTGAAGGATTCCGAGACAAAAGCATACGGCACACGGCTGCTCGCGGCGGTCAAGGCGATGTTCAAGGTCATCCACAGTCGCGAGCATCTGGCCCCGGACGCTTTCGACCAGGCGATGGCGCAGGCCCGTGAAAACATCATGCGGGTCGCACTCGACGATGTGCCCTCACGTCTGGACCATGACGGCAAGGAGTTGAAGCGCGAAGCCTTCAACATGGCCAAACGCTTTCGTGAAAACGGCAAAGCCTACTTCGAGTTCATCACGACCCCCGGTATGGGGCCGACCAACAATCTTGCCGAGCAGGCGGTGCGCTTCGTGGTCATCGACCGGCGCATCACGCAGGGCACGCGCAGCAAAAAGGGGCGCGAAACCAACGAGCGTCTCTGGACGGTCGTCGGTACCTGCGCCATGCAGGGCCGGTCAGCCTTCGAGTTCATCCTCGCGGCGGTCCGCGCCTACTTTCGTGGCGACCCCGCCCCATCCCTGTTACCCGCCTTCGGCTGACAAGCCCGGCGCCCCCGCCGCTGGGACGCCGGGCTGATCCCGCAGAACACCGATGACACGCTAAGTTCCTGTTTTTATACCCCGTGAACGGCTACGTTTAAACTAACAGCCCATAGGCATGATTGGAATTATTTCAAATTCCAGATGTCACATTAATTATGCAAGGGATGGCGCAAATGTCAATCTCGCATATGAATAGTTTTTCAATAGCTGCAATATTATACGCACCGCGACGGCCATAGCCGGCGGCGACGGCTGCTGCCAACTGCTACTGCCGACTGCCACTCTCATCCTCTCTTCACACATCTCTTTATAATTTTCTGCGACCGCAGATCCAAGTTGCGCATGGAGTCAGATCATCGTTCCACAGAACAAGATCAGCATCATACCCAGGCTTAAGCACACCTTTGGTTTTTAGACCCGCAATACGTGCTGGTGTTGACGTACCCATCTGCCAGATATCGCAGGGATTTGCGTCGATCCATTGCAGCACATTGGCCATGGCCGCATTCAAGGTCAGGGCGCTGCCGGCCAGCATACCATAGGATTTGTGTTCAGGATCAGCAATACGCGCGCCGTTCCCTGACTCCACCCTGACCGGATAGCCCCATGGAGTATCGTATATCCCCGGAGGCAATCCGGCACCGATATTCGCGTCACTGATCACCGCCACCCCGGCGGCGGTTTTTGTCCGAACCGCAAGCTGAATGGCAACAGGATCAACATGACAGCCATCCGCAATGAAATCAACGGTAGCCGACGGACTCTCCATATATACCTCAACCGCTCCGGCTGGCCGCACACCGGGGTCGCTCTCGGCTGGCACAGGAAAAACATCATAGAGATGTGTTGCATGACGCGCGCCCGCGTCAATTGCCATCCGGCTCTGCTTCACTGAGGCGCGCGTGTGCGTGACAAAAGGAACGATATTCCTTGAGCGTAATCTTTCTATCACAGGAATGATATTCTCCGTGTCGGGACTCAACGACATAACCAAGACTTTATTCGCGCAAGCAGATATAATTTCATCAAGCAACCCGCAGTCACCTCTTAGAACGTCGCAACCCGCACCCGGAAGTGCCGTAAAAGGCCCTTCCAGATGCAGGCCAGGCATACACACCCCATCGACGCGCTCAAGGGCGGAGGCAATCTCGCTGAGTTTATTCAGCATCGAACGCTCCCGACTGGGAACCAGTGTTGGCAGCACAGTTGTAACGCCATATTTGGCGAAACACTGTGCGGCACCAAGCAGATCATCCGCACCATTATCAAAGCTGAAATGCTCAATGCCATGCACATGCAGGTCGATCAGACCGGGTGTCAGCAGCCTGCCGCCGCCATCGACGATTTCATCTTTCGGCACCGGCTCAGCAAGACCGACAGATACAACACGACCATCCTCAAACCGTATGGTTGTTGGCCGAATACACTCACCGGGAAAAATTATTTTAGTATTATGAATGAATGTGCTCATCGCAGACACCTTAGTTCGGCTAAAATTGCAATCAGTAACGCAGGTTGCATAGGGCAGAGGGCAAAGGGCATAGGGAAGAAATCTCCCTATGTTCACTCTCTTCTCCATGCTCCATGCCCTATGCTCTATGCCATTTGTGCTTTCTTAAATCAATATAGAACGAGATTCAGAGTTAATACCCCTTGCTCCAATCAACCTCCATTCTGCTGGCGATATTTTCGGAAACGTAGACATCACTCGGTTTCAACTGAATAATAGAGTCAGGCACCTGCGGTGTCACCGGACCGAAGAGGCAGAGGCGCGCGATCATTTTCTGCCAGGAGGCTTCGGTTCCACGCACAGATATGGTATAAAAACCGATGCGATGTTTGGCGCCCAGCACCTGGGCCGGACCGATTGTAGCCGCTTTCGGCGGAATCGAGGCAATATCGCCTGCGCCGCCGAAACTGCCATGCAGCGAGTTCTGCGCCAGGGTAAACGGACTCAGAGTAACTATGCCGGGTCCCCAGACTTTGAAATCTTCGAGCTCTTTGGGCACCTCCGGCGCATCCGGCTCGACAAAAGCCACATGCCCGGTCCAACCCGGCCCCATATAACAGAGATCCGCCCCGCCCAGATCGGCAAGCCGTTTGCCGTAGTCGGGGAAGGTTTCGTTGGTAAGTCCGATCATCTGATTTTCCGGCGGACGCAGGTCGGGTGCTATCTTCGAATAAAAATACTTCTTCAGCGCATGTGTGAAACCGTAAGGCCAGCTCTCCGGCGCGATATTACCATCCTGATCGGCATACTCATCCATATTGAAAGTATAGAGTTTGCTGCAGTCAACCCGACAGATATTGATCATTTCAGCGACCTTCTCATAAAGCGGCCATGGCTGTGGCAGGATCAAAACCAGAGTTCGTCCGGCATCGGATGCCTCTTTAATGCGCCGAAAAATATCCATAGCCATATCGAAATCCACCCCGACATGCACTCTCAGATTCGGATTCGGATGATTCCGAAAATCCTCCGGCCCTATCCCGCGCATCTGTTCAAGAACTACTTTATCCCGGAAAGGAACATAATGAGAGGGTTCGTATTTAAATTCAGATGTTTCAAATGTTTTCATAACATTAAATGTCCTTTAATAATTTGCGCACGGAGCATTACTCCAAAACATTTCGCGCCATCTTCGCTGCGCCTGCGGAAGGCGATACAGCTTCAGTCCGCACCAACGGACGCTCAAGTCGACTGGAAAGCATACTCAGCCAGAGTTCGGACTTTGCCCCCCCGCCGCAAACCAGCACACCACACTCAGTCTGCAGCGGGTTCAAATTACCTATCATATCGGCCATGCGCTCCACCAGGATTTCTAAAACAGCCCGGGCTTTATCCGCTGTAGTAGCCTGCGCATGCTCAATTCCGATCCAATGTCCACTGCCAGCCGGACCGTCGGCAACAAATCGCACACCGTGGCAACCGGCAGGAGCCGAAGCCGCCAACCGGTCAAAATCCGCAGGATTTGCGCATCCCGGCAGCACACTGCAGGCCCAACTTATGGAACCGGCTCCTAAATCGTCAGCCGTCAGTTGATAGTATCGGTCTTCGAGATAGTCACCCCGCATAGTGCCGGGCTTCGGCTGCGGCATAAACGGCAGGGAGAGGTACGCTACCTGCGCGGTGCCAAGACTGATCAACAGCGACTGGCTTTCGTGAATACCGGCACTATAAGCACCTGCTGTCTGATCATTGCCTGCCAGCACAACAGGAATGCCTGTCGGCAACCCGTATCGGGCGGCGGCATTATTTGTCAAACCGGCGACCGCCCCCAAAAGTTTCAGTTGTGGCAGATTACCCGGATTGATATTGCAGAACTTCATCGCACTCTGCCACCAATCGCCACTCTGTAATGAATAAAGGCCGCTCATGGCAGCCAGATTCACATCAACCGCGCTCCTTCCGGTCAACTCTCTGACAAACCATGTTGGCAACCACAGAACCGAGTCATCAGATTTAACCAGGCCTCTCATGCCTGCCAACTTCGAGACAGTCAAAGCCGGAAGACACTCGTTCGTGCTGCAATGCTTGCCTAACTCCGTCAGATCATTGGTCGGATTGCCAGGGAAAGAGCGATGATCCCTCCACGAAATGAACGGTATCTTTGCCGCGCCTTCCGGTGTCCGGACAGTAAAGGTCTGCGCCTGACTGCTAAAAGCCACTGCACAAATATCGGATGGGGAACAGCCACTTTCCTGTTTGGCATCTGCAATCGCCCTGCGCAGAGTTTGTTCACAATCCGCAACCGGCATCTCGACACAGTTGTCATGTATATCATAAACAACCGGAGCAGCGGCACCGCCGACACGATGCAGATCAGCATCAAACAGATCCACCTTGAAACAAGATGAACCCAGGTCGATACCCATCAGCAAACCGCCACTGACACCATTGCCCATGAAAGTACGATTCCGGTTGTTCTCTCTCATCAAGACACCTTTGCAACCTTGCAGTTCGTGCAAAGCACGAATACAGTTTTACTCTCCGATGACCTGCACTTCGCAGACACGCTCTCTTTCACGCACCTGATCCCAGTCGATAAAATAAACAAAGCCGAACTCGCCCAGCGACAGTTCACCATTGTTAATTGTGATGGTCTCGCTTCTTCCGAAGAAGCAGGAGCGCAGATGTGCATCCGTGTTCAAGCTGCCTGCAGCCACTTCGCCCGGACAGGAGAGCGCAAACTCGATATGCTTGGGGCCGGGATGCATGTACTGGCCTTCAGTCCGGCAGGTCGGAATAAACTTCTCCATAATATTGATCAGATCGGCCTGCATATATTCACGTCCATAGTAATTCAAGTCGTGAGAACACTCCTGTGTGATCACCGAGCAGGTTGTATGGTGTGAATACACAACACATATTCCGTTTTTAATGCCTGACTTGCTGACCGCCTCTTTCACCTGATCCGTAACATTGTGGAAGCAGGGAAGATGATCACGGGACTGCAGTTTGATTTCGTCATGAAATACTGACATTTCTTTTTCCTTTTTTGTTGTTTGTTCTTACTTTTTTAAAATTGTTATACTGCGCATCTCTCATTCCAGGCCCGGCGGACAGCCGCTATCATCTCCTCCGCCATGGCAGCCGGATCTGAAGCTTTGACAATTCCGCTGGAGGAACCTGTTGCATCGGCTCCGGCCTTGATCACGTCATAGACATCCTGACCATTGGAGATACCGGCGCCCTGCAGCACCTGGATGTCCGGGTTGACAGCCTTCACAATCGCAATCGACTCCTTCACATACTCCATGGAGCTGGCTTGCCCAGTACCGATAAGTTCGGTCGGTTCTGCAACAATGATATTCGGAGCGAAACCGGCTACAATGCGCATCTCCTCGATGGTATCAGCACAGACCATGGTGGCCAGACCGACCTCATCAGCCCTCCGAATGGTTGTTTCTATCTCTTCCAAAGAGAGTTTCTTTTCAGCGTGATTCAGGAGCACACCCACTGCACCCGCCTCTTTGAGGGCCTCGGGCAGGATAGTGCCCATTCCTCGACCGACAGGAATTGAATCCATGTGCTGCGCATAGAGCTGCACCCTCTCCGTATTTTCCACAAGCATGCGGATATCAACGGTCTGAGGATCGATTATCACATCAATATCATATTTAACCGCATACCCATCAATGGCCTTGACCAGATCAAGCAGTTCGGCTCCATACATATATGCCTTGGGGCCGAATTCAAAAAATGGTTTTTTGAGTTTATACTCTTTATACATTTATCTCCTTATCTGCGGGGTTGAGACTTTTTCGTAGACAACAAATCGCATTCAGCGGCGACACCATGATCATTTTCAGATTTCAGCATTTCGCCGACAGCTCCGCCGGGATGAATCAATCCGAACATCTCGCGCGTGTAGCTGGTCTCTTCGATCAACGCCGCCAGCAGAGCGTCAAAAAGCGCGACTGTGGCCACAAAGCTGGCAGTAGCCATGAAATTGTATTTGTCACTCTCGCGTTCAATGTGCAGTTGAAGGACAATATCTGCCGCCTTTGCCAACGGTGACTCTAAGTTTTCTGTAACCGCAATCAGGGGAACGCCTTTCTTTAGGCAGACTTCGATAACAGGCAGCAGCTCCGCAGTTTTTCCCCCGCGTGAAACCATAACCATGGCATCATCTGATTTAAGTCCACCAAGACCGCCATGAACCGCTTCACAGGGAGGCATAAACATTGCGCCGCGCTCAATGCAGCAGAGTGAATGCGCGAATTTTTTGGCTGCAATCCCGGAAGAACCACTCGCGCATGTCATTATGCGCGGCACACGGGCAAGCAGATCAACAGCGCAGCCGAAGGCAGCAGGATCAAGTTTTTCCTGAACCATGGCAACCGCAGCCTGTTCAATTTCAAGAGACGCCAAAGCCTCATTCCAACTCTCTGTTTTCATTTCTCAATTCTTTCTCTGATTTTGGCGAGCAGGTAATCCGCGGCATCATGAGCAAACATTGAAGTTCCAACTTCATAACCACCTTCCTCCCCTGCCGCCTGTGTATAGAGATAGCCCGGCGCATAGCCATTGGAAACCTCCAGAACAAATGTCTTTTCTGCACGGGAACATTTTTTGAGTTCGAGGGCGTACTCGACAAACAGCTCCGGCTGAACTGTAACCACCAGGGTATCATTGAGCTGTATGAGCTGCACTTCCAGCGGGAGTTCGGGACTGACATACTGCTCATCGGCCATCCTTGCGAATGAAACTGTATTCTGTGCTCCGAACATAGCCAGTTCAGCATTGCGCATGGCGATATAGTCCTGGCTCTTTGCCAGTTCAAATGCAGCAACCGCTTCTTGCTCATCTTTCAACGCATCCTCAAGTGCTGGAAAGCTCTTCATGGGAATATCAGCTATGTTAAAGCTGTCCACATTGATATTCAACTGGTCCGTAAACGACATTCTCTGAATGCTGTGAAAGACCTCCACGCCCAGTGTTGATCCCACTCGGGCCGCTTCTTCAAAATTCTGAGCCACCCGATGATAACGGGAGCTCTGATTGCCGGATGCCCCCTGAGCAAACATAAATGCGGCATTGGGAAAGGCGAATTTCAGATAACGCCGGATATAGGCCGGGTAATCGGCAGAGACCAATTCGTTATCCGCATGCAGATATGTCGGGTGCAAAGCATAATTGAGAAAAACCGCTCGCATAACTCCGCTTTTGTCGCGTACCGCCATCACATTCACCGAAGGATCACAAATTCCATTTCGTACGCGCCGGTTGCCGCCAACACCCTGTTCTGCACCGCAAACGCCAACGCCGGTAGCAAACTCCGCCTCAAAACTATTTTCACAGGCGTCTTGCACAGCCTTTTCCAACTGCTGCTCAAGGAACTCCATATAATCAGGGTTCTGTTCAATGCCCTCGTCCTTCTCACTGGCCAATGGTTCCGACGCCCAGGGACCGCTGTGGGTATGCGATGCCGAAACTGAAATACTGCAATCAAATTTTGATCGAAGCCTGGCAACTGTCTGTTTACCTATACTGAGAAGATCCACTGTGACAAAAACGTGTTTTGTCTCTCCATTGTCAAGACAGAGAGCAGCAGCATAAAGCGGATCATGCACACCTTTGTTCGGACGAGGGCAATGGGGGTAGCCCGCCAGTTGCACTCCAGGCTGCGGTGATATATCAAGTAATGAAACACCTGCGGTTAACATATGAAATTCTCCATTAAATTTGAAAACATCCATTACGATTAAAGTGTGCTCCATAATGCCGGACGAACAATCGCTTCGGGCAACTCAGGCACACACTCATGAATTTTCAATACGAGCTCCTGCGGCAATGGTCCAAGCGAGGCGAGACGCAGATTCTCCCGCAACTGCTCAACAGTGTCTACTCCGGTCAAAACACCCGTCACCGTCGGATTTGACAACACATAGCGCATGCAGAGTTCCGCCATCGAAAGACCGGCATCATAAGCGAGTCTCTCCAGTTTACGTCGCACAGTAATCACGTCCGACAGTGCAGGTCTTATATTTTCCTCAGGCATCAGCAGGAGTCCCTGCAGATAAACGCTGCGGGTAAATATTTTGATCTTGTTTTTTTCCGCCACCGACCAGAATGGATCAAACCTTTTATCCAGCACGTTATAGGGAAGCTGGATGTAGGGAATGGATGTCACATCCGAAAGAAAACGATCACTATCCAGAGAAATTCCCGCACCGCCAATCAGACCGCGATCGACCATTTTTTCCAGCAGCGGGAAAAAGCGCAGATCATCTTCCCGGTGCAGCAGGCAGACAGAGAGCTGATCGAGTTTCAAGCGCCGCAATGATTCCCGTAGGGTTTTTTCGATAAATTTCTCCGCATCCGCATCTCTTTTCGCATTAATAGGAGGCACTTTGCTGATCACCGTCATTGAATCGCGCAAGCCCAGCTTTTCCAAAGCCTCTCCGAGAATCTCTTCACTCGTGCCATAGGCAGCCGCAGTGTCGAGGGAGGTAATGCCCCCCTCAGCAGCGGATTTCAGAATGTCACAAACCCTCTCAAAGGACGGTTTTCCCTCCGTGTTCGCGATTCCGTAATTCATTCCGAACTGCACGGTACCGAGCATTAACTTTGAAAAATTTGTATTCATTTTGTTCTTTATTCTTTGACAGGATTAACAGGATTAACAGGATTTTTTTAGAGCACATCTTGATTTTTGTTTTCGGTATCGGTATCAAATTTGAAATGCAGCCCGGATCAAAACATTGTAGCAGGAATCAGCAGACCCCAGACCGGCCTCTGCTGAGGCCGGCTATAAAAATTCACTTCCTTCAATCATGCTAATCATATAATCATGTCTGAAAACTCTTTTTATTTCGCCGTATACCCGCCATCAACCGGAATATTGGTTCCGGTCAGGTAACTTGATGCATCAGAGGCCAGAAATACAATCACCCCTTTCAGGTCGCTCTCATTCGCCATGCGACCCAGCATTGTATTGGCGCAGTAATTCTTTACAAAAGCTTCGGGCTGGTTGTTGAAAAATCCGCCGGGATGAATCGCGTTAACGCGGATACCAGATGACCCCAGCACACTTGCGGCAAAGCGGGTGAAGTTCACCATCCCGCCCTTTTCATAAAAGTAGATCGGCGATGGGTGAGCCATCATGTCCGTACCGGCATAGTTGAGAGGATCGGGTCCGAGCAGCCCCATATAGGAGCCGATGTTGACCACAGAACCCCCGCCATGTCTCTTCATCGCCTCGGCTGCCAGGCGGGTTAAAGCAAAGAGAGAAGATGCATTGATGCGCAGGCTCCTGTCAAACACCTCCATGGGCTGATCCCAGTCGGCGCATGCACAGCGGGTGACCGCATTGTTGACCAGCACATCTAACCGTCCCGAGCGACGCACGATCTCCGCGACCAACTCGCGGATAGACGTCTCATCCTCCAAGTCCAGCGGCAACGCCGTCACGTCACCGCCGTCGGCCCGCAGTGCTTCTGCGACCTTCTCAAGTTCGGCCACATTCCGCGAGGCAATGTATGTGGTCGCACCAGCCTCAGCCAACGCCTCGGCGATCTGCCGACCATACAGACCGGCGCCACCGGTAAGCAGTGCAACCTTACCTTTCAGCGAAAAACTATTCAGTACGTTCATAAATACTCCTCAATGAAATTAGACAGGATGACATGATTAACATGATTAAAGAAGATGTGACTTGGCAAATGCCGTTTAAAGGCAATTTGGCGTTGCATAGAAAACTAGTTTTCTTAAACATCATAATAATACTTATTATCAGCAACTCTGGTTCAGCCTTTTTTCTCTGTGTCTCCGAGTCTCTGTGTTAAAATTTCTACGAAGCAATGATATCATGTTAATCCTGTAATCATGTCCAAAATACTCAAACCTCAACTTCAATACCGCCGCGTTCGCGACTCTCAATTCCGCCTATCACCAGACGCATCAACTCGCTGGTGTATGTAAAGGGATAGGGCCTTTCCCCTGTTTTCAGGTAACCTGCAAACTCCGCGAGTTGCGCCTTAAACGTCGAGAACGTGTCTTTTGTGACCACGGTCGCGTTTCCCTTGGTTCCGCACAGCGCCATTGCGCCGCCGTATACAATTCCCTTGCCGCACGCGATGACCACATCCGCGCCGCACCGGTGCTTCAGATGCACGATGTTGCGCTCGGCCGTGCCCGTGTTGCGAACCGATACATATCCCGGCCCGGTTATGCTGTAAACCGCCTCCAGCGCGTGGATGCCGTAGGTCTCCCATTTCTTCGCCATCGGCATGGCAATAAAGCTCCAATCGCCCAGCGGTTTTTCTGGATATTGATAGGGCGCATACTCAACAGCGAAACGCGTGGAACTGGATGAGAGAATAGAGGCTCCCGCAGCAACCCAGGCTTCGAAGGTGGCAAGGTCATCCGCATTATCACAGAGAGGTTTATCGATAAAGATCGGCACACCGGCTTCGACAAAGGGCTTTGCCCGTTTGACGTGTTCGCCGCCGATATCGGTGGCAATCAGCACGGCATCCACAAAACCTATCATCGCCTCCGGGGTATCAACCACATTCGGAATCAGAGAAAGAGCCGCCACATGCTCGGCATCTTTGCGGTCATTGCAAAAAACATGCGTAACTTTCACACCCGCAATCCCAAAATCATCAGAGTGTTTTGCATTCAAATAGATAGGAATCCCGGCAAAGGGGCACTCGCTGGTCATGCGTTCACGGTCATAGCCGTTAATTATCGCGCTCCAGGAGTAGGGATGACCATTACCCTCGGTCATGCCGATAACTCCTAGCCGTATTTCATCTGTGTTTTTAACTAATTTCATATCATTTTCTTTTTGCAGGGTTTGATTGCTTCACAGATTTGTAACCACAAAGAACATAGTTTCGAGGTAATCGAGGGAATCGACTGAACCGCACCAGAGAATCTTGTCACATTCCACATCCTACATTCCACTTTCTACAATATCCAGTCACTTTAGAACTCTCCCATTTCTTGACCGCCATAGTGCCGCGATGCGGTACGACGGCTGGTTAGAACTTTAGATCTTCTCTTCAGCTCTCCGCCACATCAGCCCCTCAATTCCCTGCTTCTTGTTGGGGAACACCAGGCTTGCCGTCAGCGCGGTTGCAACACAGGTTACAATGCCGATGGCTCCATACAGCAGCAGATGCGGTTTCCAGACCAAAGTCATGCGATCCAATCCGATGCATACCACGTAATTGGCTACCAAACCAACAAGAGCCGCGATCGATCCCACACGCCGCACAAAAATGCCAAGCAGAAACAAGCAGGCTAGCCCGCTGGTCATAATTCCGATAAACTTCATAAATTGATCAAAAGCCGATCGGATATCCATGTTCGCTAAGGTCAGAGCCCCTACCATACCTGCCAGTCCAACAACTATAGTGCAAAACTGCGCAAAGAGCACGCGCATCCGGTCACTTGTCTCTTCTTTCCGCAGCCGCACAAACCAGTCAGAGGTAATGGCTGTGGCTGATGAATTCAAGTTGGCGGCAAGAGTGGAGATCGTGGCAGCGAAGAGTCCGGCCATCACCAATCCCGAAATTCCCTTCGGCATATCATTGGCCATGTACATCGGCAGAATAGAATCCGGTTTGGGCATGGTCACAGGCAGGCACTCTGGATTGCTGCGGTAAAAGGTGAATAAAGCCGAGCCTATACTGAAAAATATCACGCCGGTCAGAAAGGCTAAAGGGATATTCAGCCACAGGCTGCGCCCAGCGGCCTGCACATCCTTGGTTGTCATATAACGCTGAATCACGCATTGGTCACTGGTATAGGTTATGAACACCTCTGCCATTCCACCAATCATCACAACCCAAATCACCGGCTGTGAGAAATCCAAAGCTGTATCTATAACCTTCAATTTGCCGGCATCACCTGCCATCCGGAACATACCGGCCATGCCGCCATCCGTTCCCATGGCCAGCAGAATAAAAATTAGGATTGCACCGCCAACCAAAACAGCGCACTGCACCACATCACTCCAGATCACCGCTTCAATGCCCCCGAAGGTACAGTACAGAATTGTCATTAAACACACTCCCACAATGCAGAGATTCACATCCACCCCGGTAGCCGCCGATACAGCCAGCGCGGGCAGATAGGCAACCACCGCCACACGCGCCACCATAAACAAGTTGAAAGCCAGACTTGCAAAAAGCCGGCACGCCAGATTGAAACGCATCTCCAGATACTCATATGCGCTCGTTAAATTTAGCTTGCGGAAAAAGGGCAGATAGCATCCGATCACCAATGGCGGAATCAGTGCAACGCACAAAACCTTGGGCGCATAACGCCAGTCCGAAATATAGGCCAATGCAGGAATTGCAAGAAATGAGATCGAGCTGAACATAGCCGCAAAAATGCTGATGCCCGCAGCCCACCAGGGAATATGACCGCCTCCCTTGAAATAATCGTCAGCGCTCTTTTTCTTACGCATGAACCACCAGCCCATGCCGGCCAGCCCGCAGAAGTAGAGTCCCATCACCGCCCAATTGAGCGGATGGAATTTTTTCTGAGCAACAAATTTTCCGATTATGCAGAGAGGTGTGCGAATACCGGGCTGAATCTCACCCGATGCCAGCAGGATTGTGCCGTCTGCGCGCATGATGGCCACTCCTCCGACAGTAGGGGGAAAAGGCAGCTCTCCCAGAGTAAACCAGCGGTCGGTGACGGTATGGTAGACCAGCGCATCCCGGTTCCAGGTTGTCGGCAGTGTTGACTGATATTTAATCCGCTGACGTTCACGGGCTTCACCTGTCAGCGTGGCCATTTTGCGTTGATTGTCATCAAAGTACTCAGTGTCAAGTCCACCGAAGAAAAGCACATGCTGATCACCGCTGGTCACACAGCAGGCGCCAATCAGAGGCCATGCGGAATTTGTTTTGAATGAATCTCGTGTATGCTCGATTAAACTTGTAGGGTCGGTGACCTCACCGACCAATTCCCGGCGGGTGGGGTCACCCTCCCTACAGTTGGCGCTACAATGGCGGGTGAGGTCACCCGCCCTACAGTTTAGAGCAGGAGATATCAGCTTCCAGACACCTGACTCCAGCGATTGTGAGAGATCAAAGGAGTAGCCGTCGACCAAAGCCTTAGCACCACCGTCCTCATGTTTTGCAAAACCGCCGATCACATAAAGATATTTGCGCTTCTGGTCGCCATTCTGAACAAACATCTGAGCCAGAGTGCGGTCTTTGGGACCGGGCACGGAGGGCAGTGGACACCATCCTTTATCAAGGGCATCAAGATCCAGCATCCAGACATTACTGGCCAGTGATTCCGTTCCCGCAGTCCCTGCGACATAAACATGACTACCGTTTACAGCCGCGCCGCCCATCTGCGTCGGTGCGGGAAAATCCGGCAGGGGTGATTCGACAGCACATTTCCTTTCAGCATCCCAGCTCAGGATGAACGAACGCGAAAGCACTGTGCCGTTGGAATCGCCCCCCACGCAGACCACACCCCGTGGTGTGGTGACAGACATGCCACCCGCTATCGGCTGAGAAAGATGACCGGCATGCATCCAGTTTGTACTGCCGGAGACCAAAGCATAGATATCAGAGTAATAACGTTTCTTACCGCCATCCACCAGCGGTTTATCCGGAAAGTTCGATCCGCCTGCCAGCAATGCAACCCCGTTGTGTTCTCCATGAAAAGAACCTCCCAGTCCAATGTGCGCCCGCCCATCAGTTTGCGACGGCAGAGAAAATTTCTCAGACCATTCAATCCCCACAGGTGGCGTGGCCCATATTTGTGTGCCAAACAACATTAATATCCCGTAGATAAGTTTTTTTCTGATCATTATTTTTTGATTCTGATTTGATTTTTCTGAATCTTGTTAATCCTGTTATCCTGTCTAAAAACTACGTAGCAACAACTTCTCTGCAACCTCTGCGAGAGGCCACTGCGTAATAATAACATCTTGTAATCATGTCAACTCACTGAATTCTCCTTCAGAATTCCCTGCTCTCGCAACTCCTCCGCGAAGACTGCGTATTGCTCCTCTGTCAATGGCGGAATCGGCGCGCGGCAATAACCGCAATCCACTCCGATAAAGCGCATCATCGCCTTGGCGTATGACATATTGCCATATTTCAGCATCAGCGATATCACCGCGTTGGCCTCTTCCTGCAAGGGTCGGGCCGTATCAACATCATTGTTTTCAATCACCAGACGGTTGATCTCGGCATAATGTTGCGGCAGCAGATTCTGGGTTGTACCGATGCCTCCTTCAAAACAACCCATTGCCAGGGCACCAACCATTAACTCATCCTTGCCGTTCAGAAAGAGGGTCGGTTTATCAATCAGCCGCCGTAACTGCTGAACACTGTAATAATCTGCATTGGTAAATTTCATTCCCTTGACATTTTTAATCTTAAAAATTTCAACATCACGTTCCGGAATCACCGTTGTATTAAACGCGTAAACCAAAAACGGCAAATTCGTCGCCTCCGCGATCTGTGTGTAATGATACAGCGTTCCTGCAAAACTCTGCGCGAAATATATCGGTGCCACGGAAGAAACCCAATCCGCTCCGGCATCCGCCGCATGCCTTGCAAGAACGACAGAGTCCTCGGTTCGTACTGCCCCCACATGGGCAATAATTTTTCCGCGGCCCCGGTTAAGCCTCACAACCGCTTCGAGCAGAGTCTTGCGTTCATCCAGCGTCAGTAGCATACCCTCACCGGTTGAGCCACCGACAAAGAAGCCGCGCAAACCTCCCGCTAGCTGGTACTCCACCAGCCGTTCAATTATTTCAATGTTAATCTGATTGTCATGCGTATACGGCGTAAACATGGCCGAATACGCGCCGATCATCTCTTCATATTGCATTCAGATTTCTTTCTGTTGTTGAATTTAGCAAAGTCGTGTTACATAATCGTGCATAAAACAAGAATCATCATTTTATTACATCTGAACTGCCTCGTTAATCACCTGAGGCGGGGCTTTAGTGGACCAGGCAGTTACCCTTGCCCGCGCATCAGTCACCGAGTGCTCCGGCCAATCCGCACCGGCGTTCCAGACAATAGATTTATTCAACCCAGCCTCCACAACCTTACAAACATCACCAGACAGATTTCTGACGGCACTATCCGGAATCGGCACACCGTTGGTCTCGATTGCAAGAGTAATAATCGCAGCTTCATTCGCCAGGTTGTACCCTATATTCACAATGCGTGTGTTTGCAACTTGAGTCATAGTCACCCCACTGACCTCAGCAGCAAACTCCGCATAACTTATGACCGCACATAACGCTATGACAAACGTCATGGCTACCAATTTTACCATTCTGTTTTTCATCTGATACTCCTTTTTTACAGACGTATTTTTGTCGTCCTCAATTTGTGATTAAAAATTTATGCCGTTTATTGCATTCACAAAACTTTTGAATATCTGCTGCTCTTTATTCTTTACTGAATTGCAAAGAATAAAGATCACACTCAAGCATTACAAAGCGCAGACGCACGGTTTTTCCGCTCAATGCTCCCAGATTTGGACTGTCCTTCCACTCCACGCGATGCTGAATACTGTCGCCGACAGTGGCGGCGCAATCGTTCAGTTGAAACCCTTGTACAGGCTTCCCCGATGCATCCTGGATCTCGACCTGCAAACTTCCCGCCGCCGACGTGCTGAAGTTAATGTGCAACGCATTTCCGTCAAAGGTGAACGGTTTTGTCAGAAGTTCACCCCGCACTGCGCCTGCTCTCACAGAAATAAAACCATCTGTCCGCAGTGTATACCGATGACCGCTTTTGCAGTGATAGACAGAGATCTCGTCTGTTCCGGTCGGCACCACATTCAATGCCGCATAGTTACCTCTGCTGGCCCATCTTTCAGGATCAAGACCGGGGCGGATGAAAGCCTCAGTGAACAAACGCTCATAACTAGATGTTCCTGCACGTGATGCCATAAAGAGAATATCGGTCGAGCCTAAATTCTTCTTCGTTGTTTCGGATCCTATCCGACCAGCCACATAGCGGGTGGGCAATGCAATGTAAATATGCGGAGCGCGAAAATAAGGATGTGTCTGACTGGTGTAGAGATGCTCACCCGGCAGATTGGGATTGGTGGCAACCGGTTCACTCCAGACAAGGAAATCAGGTGATGTGCTTCTTGAAATAGTTCGCAGTCTGCCGTGCGCACTCTGCCATGTGCGAAAATAACACACGTAACATTCCTCAGTTGGCGACCAAAAGCTCACATTTTGCGAATCAAAAGCGAAAGCGTTGTGTTCAAGTACAGGCTTATCAGACATTTTGACCCATTTAATTCCGTCGGCACTTTTAAAAGCATAGAGTCCGCTTTTATGGATCCCTGCCAGCGCCTTGAAACGTGATGCCGGCTCTACTCCGGGACGACTGTCCAGAAATGGCGAAAAGTTATGGCTGAAAGGAGACGCATCGGCCATAATGACATTCCCGCCATCCGCGCTTCTGACATCAGTGACCCCAAGATCAGGAAAGCTCCAGTCAATACCGTCATGACTTTCAGCATAACATGTAATCTCTCCGGAATGACCGTCTTTAAGCGACCCCTCGTATCCCGGTATTACAGCGCGGTAATAAGCACGATACAAATTCCCGTCCTTGATGATTGTTCCGTAGCCGCCGTCAGGCAGAGGACTCTGTGACAGAGGTTGACGGACAGGTTCATGCAAGCGGAAACAAACGTTGTCCATTTTGTCGACAAGATAGCGATCAACGAAAAGCTCCAGTCGCCCGCCGATATCAATCGGTGACTGCGTTTTGTCATTCTCTGCCGCCACAGACGATACGGCAATCAGCAAAGACATGACCACACATGCAACAAGGTGGTTTGTTTGAATGGGCGGAACTATGCAATCGCATTTTTTATTGGCAAAAATACCCATGCCGCAACCTTTTTTCACGTTATTCCCTTTAATCATCAAATCCCCGCTGTTTTATTTATAAAACTATATAAGTGATAGTTGAAGAGTAGCATCATGACCACGTGCATCATACAACGAAAAAAGAAATGTAATTTCATTGCATTTCTAAAACTGCTTTCTGCTGCAAGCAAACGGGAATACTGTAATACAAGCCTCCGTGATCCTCCATCACCTGACTATATTTTAGCCGCCTCAATTTTAACAAAAAGCGCTGCGCATTTTGGGAGGTGAAGTTAAGAATTTCATGGCGACAACAACGCAGCATTGACATAAATATGGGAATATGGGAAAATGTATCTGATATGAAAACAACCTTGGAAATCCCTGATGCGCTTTACCGTAGAGTCAAATCGAAGAGTTCTCTCGACGGACGACCGGTTCGCGCGGTAACACAACGACTTTATGAACTGTGGCTGGAAGGACGCGTATCGCTTGATGATCAAGACACCTCCGATGAAAACGATAAGGCCGCATGGAAAGAGAAGTGGCTAAAAAAAACAAGCTCCTTATCCGAAAAAATCGGGAAGAAAAGCACCGATACCCGGTTGGGCAGAGAGTTATTGAAGGACGACAGGCGATGAAATTAACCATCGATGCAAATGTCTGGATAGGCGCGTTGGATAACAGTGATCCATTTGCGGCTACCTGCCGGGATTGTCTTCTGGCGGCCGCCGAAGAATCTGCAATTCTGTATTCGCCACTCCTGTTGCCCATTGAAGTGGTTGCCACCATAGGCCGAAAAACACGGAATGCCCGTGCCGGACGTTCGGCATCCCAATGGGTGCGTGATTTCAGGGGCCATCTCTGGCAACCGCTTTCAGAAGAAATCGCGGAAGCTGCGGAAAGTTTTGCCGCAACCCTCTTTCTGCGTGGTGCCGATGCAATCTATGTCGCTGTAGCCCATCTGTATGACGCAATACTGTTAACCTACGATGATGAAGTGATCAAACGGGCATCAAAAACAATCCGAGTTATGACACCGGACTCATGGCTGGATATGTGCAAATGATTGAGTTATAGTGAATAAAAAGATTCCAAAACGTGCATCGCGCAATCAGGGTTTGTCGATCACCTACCGCTCTACCCCTGAACAGGGTGTCTTTGATCTGGCAAAATCGGGTCTTCCGGAGGTGCCGGCACTGGGGTTCAGTCGCTACGGACGTTCTGCCACTCCGATAGCGGCCCACCAACATGCGGAGTGTCTGGAGATCGGACTCTGTCTGCGCGGTGCCTTGACGCTCCTGAACAACGGATGGGAGCACCGCATCATGCCCGGCGATCTTTACATCAACAAGCCCGAAGATATTCACTGCCTGACAACCAGTCCTAAAAGCGCCATGGTCAACTGGCTTCTGATACGCACTCCACAGAAAAACAAACGTTTTCTGCGCCTCACACCCGGTGAAGCCAAAGAACTTTGGACCCGTCTCAATCAGTTACCCTGTCACATCATCGCCAAGACCGACGCAGTTAAACACGCCTTCCGGCAGATGTTTAAATATTATGATCAAAAACCCGGAATTTGGCAGACCGTAGGTTTAACCAACACATGCACCTCGATTCTGATGGAGGTCATCAATGCATCTGTAAACAAAACATCGATAGCGAATCCTCAATTAATCGAACAACTTGTGGAATCCATCAAAGAGCAACCGGAGCAGCACCTCAGCATCGATGTTCTTGCCAGAGAAGCGCGTCTCTCACCATCCCTGCTGATAAACGCGTTCAAACAGATAACCGGCCTGCCCCCCTACCAGTTTCAACTGGCCTGCCGACTGGAGAAGGCGAAACGCATTTTGACAACAACCGATCTGCCCATTACCCGGATCGCCTTTGATCTGGGATTCTGCGCCTCACAACACTTCTCAGGTCACTTCAAACGCGCCTTCGGCATGACGCCAAGCGCCTGGCGCAAAGAAACTAAAGCTGCTCTCAACTAAACTGTCCTCCATCAGCCACTTTCTTTTTATGCGGTCTTTCTTTGCGGCCTTGCTTGCGGATTCGGCCCGACCGACTTCCACTGCTTCATGATTATAGTGACGTTTTATTGTTCGTGCCGCTCCACTCTGGGCCCTTGTACATTGGGATCGAATAGAGCATCCCTTACACACTGGCGCAAGACATGCATATTCATAAGCCTTTCGCTTGTGCTTGTGTTTTCTTCGGGTTAATGTCTGGCCTGCGGGGCATGTGAATGTATCCGTTGTTTTGTCATATACAAAATCTTCATAGATAAAGATTCCGCTTTGCGCACCTTTCTTCAGCTGGGTCGAAAGCATATCGGCCATATGGCTTTTTATCCCCCGGCTATGGCAGGCCCGATAATTATCTGCGGTTCAGTATCGTGTGTCGACCACAACTGTATCGACTGCTCTACCTGTATTGATTTCATGCTGATCGACCCTGCAAAGTTACACTGCGCCACAATGCGTGTTAAAAGGAGTTCAAACACGTCGATGCCCCGATTTGCCCAGATGCCTGTTTCAAGCGCAATGGTATTTTTAGGATCAAACTTCGTTAGTGTACAAAATGATTCTTTATCTTTCTTCTCAAGATACTGGACACGGCAGTGTCGTGAAGTTTGCAAGGCAGGACTAATGCCGACTTGACTCAGGAGCTCGCTTGCCGTTAAAGGCGGCACGGAGATGAGGATCTGAGGAACTTTCCTTGCGACGTATCACAGATGGGCCAACAAGACTTGTCTGCTTTCGCAACGTTTGGCGTCTTGACTTCCAGTCATCCCATGATATACAACGCTTTTCTTGCGATTTCGATTTCACGTTGGACCTCCTTCTTCAAAGCCAGCATTTCGCTTAAAACATTAAAAGCGGGTAATGCAGCAAGCCTTTGCGCCTCTGATCAGTCGAATGCGACATCTTCCGATAATCCTGACGCCATCATCTTTTTTGCAACATCATACTGCTCTTTCTCTTTCCTGAGTGCTTAACTTCATAACTATTCCTGTCCGAAAAAAATGTTAACAGAAAAGAAAAAAACCTAACAGTATAATCTCCAGAGTCAAAACCCGTTTTCTATTACTTAGGGTCAGACCTTAAATTAAAAATTAGCGATTGACGCTGTCATCAGATTCCTGCTCACATTCAATCATGGCTGGAAAGCTGCGAATTGAAGCCCGTTTTTGTATCGACTTTCGAAAGACTGCCGCTTGAAGAGCGTGTCGAGCATCTGAATCAATATCGCTGGAGCAGCTACCGGGGATATGTCGATGAAAGAAAAGCGCTGGGTTTTTTCGATTGCGGTCCGGTTCTCGCCGTCAGCTCCGCAAACTGCGGGAAGCGGCTGTGAAAAACGAGCATGTCAGAAAAATGTTTAACGAAATGTCAAGGCGGCTTCAGGCTCTGCAGAACAGTAGTTGATTCTTAATCTTTATTTTAAGGTTTGACCCCGATTTACTCCCGACGGAATACAACACCTTCACGAGCGAGGGAGTCGATGTTGGGCGTTTTAATAAATTCATGACCCATGAAGGAGTAGTCGCCCCAACCCTGATCATCCGATAGAATCAAAAGAATGTTGGGTTTGTCGGCTGCTGATATTGCGGTTGTAAACAAGGCTGCGAAATAAAACAAAATAAAGCTGATTGATTTCATTTAAACCCTCAAAATTTAATAAGTTTTTTTCTTGTTAATCATTTAATCAACTCCTACTGTAAAAAACAAGAACTTATGCAAAAGAACTTGTGCACGCTCTGCTAAAAATGGTAGCATTACTCTGTTATGTTGTGATTTTTTCGAGTGAAAATGATCACGCGCATTATTAATATAGACACAATGTTCTGATTAGTTTGTTAGTCAGAACAAGGAGAAAAATACTGGTTTTTCTTCTTTGGTCATGGCTGACCGCACTGCTGCTTTTTTTATCAAACATCTGTTTCCCAGTGCCGACTTTGCGCGCAACGGGAATTCCGAACCGTTTAACTGAAAATAGGCGCTTTTTCAAAGTGGTTGACTTTTGGATGCTTACAATGTAACTGGTCAAAATGCGGATTTTTACGGGCTGTCTTTATTCTTATAATCACACATTTTTTCAAGGGTATAAAGCATATTGGAGTAACTTGTTGTTATACGATCGCTTAAATAAAATTTGCGCCCTTGACCCTTACACGAGTAGCATTGGACAATGACTTTTTTTGTTCCATTACACATTTTACACACTGTGTTGCCTTTACTACATTTGGTACACGTCACAGAGTCGCCGTTTATATTTTTTATCTTGCCTGTTCCAGCACAATGCTTGCAATTATGTGGATTCATGCAACGCGGACAAGGGGTCGTTTTTGTCCCTTTCCCATCGCAAATTTTACAAACAGAAATGTAATCGCTTTCGGTTATAGAGTATAACGGTGGTTCGTCGGGATAATTTAATTTGCGTTTTTCAGAAAGTTCATGAAAACCATTTGTGTCGCCACGTATTAGAAGCGACAACTCATAAACTGAAATCGCGGCATTTCTCAAAGCCGCATTATTTGTGGCAAAACGTGCTGCGTAAATCACAACATTCAAATCTCTTTCGTTTAATGGATTGCTTCGTAATCTGACACATGCTTCTTTCAGACATATAACTTCATTATGCGGCAAGCCAATACTGTCACTTGTCGTCGCTTCATCAATAATACTGGCATCAATTTCTTTGACTGTCGCGTTTGTCGAGATTACCGGCATATCAAAATCTGAAACATATGATGTCAACGCACCCTGGCTTATCACATTAAAATGGCCCTTGAATGCTTTCTGTGCTGCAGCCGCTTTATGAATAATACTTTTAATAAGCAACAAATTTTCGCTCAAAGCCAGCGTTGTAGTAATGGAGTTTTTATAGAGATTATTTGCTTGGTCATAATTGATAATGCAACCTGATCCCCCACATTTCGGGCACACACTTGTGATATTGCCTTTACCGTTACATTTCGGGCACTTCTTGCGGATTTTTCTTGGAGGCAGCGGAATTAGTTTTTGTGTGCGATGATAATGGGCTGTGCCGATAAGATTATTTTGCAGGGGAGCCGGATTTTCAGGAATCGTTTGCAGAAGTTCACCACTGCCGTTGCACATGTTGCAAAGGCTGCTGATTTTGCCTTTAGTTTTACACTCTGGGCACTCTTTTTTAATCGTGTCGGTTATTGACAAAACAGGGCGGTTTTTAAAGAGTGTTCGCTGCTCCAATCTTTTTATCTCCCGTAACCCAGCACTTTCATGATCATGTTTCATTAACCCTAAAGCTAAAATTTTAATAATGCCGTACTTGGTGTCAAACACCATGCGTTGATGTCGATTGTAAAAAGCTTCCGGACGGGCTCCCTCGGGTTGCTCCCACAACAAACCAGCTTGCGCCGCCACACGCGACAGTGTCCGGATATCGGAGAGGGAGTCTGGATTTGTCTGCAGTACTGCCAAAGAATCACGTATTTGACACCATTGTTGATAGTCGTCCCATTTGGAAAAAGGAATTAAAAAAAAGATTACGGCAAAAACCGATAAAATACATAACCCAATCAGGAATTTTTTAGTTTTGCGAAAGATACGCATCGCAAATGAGGTTGGTTTGGGTTGGGCGTATCGACCTTTGGACAAATCCAACGATGTTTCTAATGGAACATCTCTTTTTTTCAGTTTTAAATTTGTTCTATTCATGTAGAATCTCCCAGATAACATATATTTACAATAGTTAACATTATAACAGTTGTATCGATGGGAAACAAGTTTGTCAACAATTCTAATTTTGACTTTTTTTATTTCGCTTTTGGCTAGAACATGATTTATGGGCCTCAGGGTCAAACCCCAAATTAAAAATTAGCGATTGACGCTGTCATCAGATTCCTGCTCACATTCAATCATAGCTGGAAAGCTGCGAGTTAAATTCCCGGCGCAATATATCACATCACCTGCAGAGGCAACGGAAGGATGAAAATCTTCTCCGACGACCATGACCACGAGAGGTTCCTGCTGAGACTGGCCGACAGCGCCGACACATACAGTATCCGCGTGTACATGTTCTGTCTCATAGACAACCATATCCATCTGGTCTGCGAGACACCGGAGGGAACGTCAGCCGTTTCGTGCAGAGTCTGATCACCGGCTACACGGTCTATTACAATCTGCGTCATGAAAGTCCTGGTCACCTGTTTCAGGGATGCTTCGAATCAATGCTGGTCGAGGGCGACTCATACCTGCTTTCACTCACGCGCTATGTCCTGTGAAAATTAAGAAATCCTCCCGGTATGTAATCCTAAAAACGGCAGTTGCCATTTTGTCGTAGATGCAAGACGCACGGTTTTCAGCTATAGTGACTATGCTGGAAGCCGTACAACGCCGCAGATGCGGTAAAACTGGCAACCCCCTGCGGTTTGAAATCCAGAAACTTCTTCACCCATTGGGTGAAGCTTACAAAATTAACAAATTCCTTATTAACAATTATTTAACTCAGTTTCTGAATTTCAAATGCCGTAAATAGGTTAAACGCTTAGTATTCTTCTATGTCTTGGCATGCCGGAAATAAACCAAGAAAGCTGTCGAAGCAATCAAAGCCACAAGCAAAAACAGAGTAGTACAAATATTGAATGGCTCTCTCCACCACTTACTTAGACTCTGTCCTCAAAAAAAAAGATTTTTTGAGGAGACCTCCAGTTAAAAAAATACTGCGAATTTGTCGGTCCGCGTATACGTTCGCTTTTCATCCGATAAATCGACACCGGAATTGCGCAATACTCGCTGAAAACTCCGCATGACCCAAGCAAAACTCCCTGAAAAAAAAGGCGCGTGCCTCTCAACACGCGCCCCTCTGTTATTTTCAACCACTCAACTGTCATGGTAAGCAGACGCAATCATTTCTTTTTGTTAAATTGATTAACTTTGATAATCTTCGCCACCTTCTGTTTGAGAGGAAAATCGTCAGCAATCACATTGCAACGAGCCAAAACATCAATACTCTTCTTCAAACCAAGCACCTCACTCTTACGTTGCCCCATGTTCACAATATCTAAAGATTTAAGCTCATCAAGGTAGGCTTTGCTAAGCTCATCAAGCATCGTCATGTATTGAGCTTTCTTGTGATAAGAAATAACCTCCAACATCACTTCGAGATTGTTTATTCTGGATTCGTCACCCGGCTTTATCTTTGTAAGTAGCTCCCGAGCAATTTTTTCTCGCAATTCCCGGACATCCTGTTTATCAACAGCTGGCCCTCCATGTACAGTGTTGGCATACCGCGACGGAATTTCACGAATCCAGATATTCCGAAATTGATTGGGGTTCTTATGATCCTGTAAAGTCAGTGGTAATTTATCAGGATGCGGTTTTAAAGGCCGACGACGACAGTGAGTTGTCAGCCCTTCCATCTCCCAATGATCCTGCACAACTACACCATTGTGTATCAGCGTGACGGATCCAGGATATTTAAGTGTCTCCCCCTCCCATACCGGTTGATGAAAAATTATGTCGAAACTCTGCCATTCACCCGGAGCACGACAGGCGTTAACCAGTGGCGGATTTTCAGCATATACCGAACCCGCCTGTCCATCAGCATAATTCGGGTTGGCATTTGAGCCGTCTGGGCGTAACCAGGTTGCATAAGAGTCTAGAATCTGAATCTCATAGTTGCCCATCAGAAAAACACCGCTGTTTCCGCGTCCCTGCCCCATACCAACAACTTCGCGCGGTGCAGCCCACTCCACATGTAACTGGCAATCACCAAAGGAGGCTTTGGTTTTGATCGGCCCGCTACCGGGCACAACTTCCATTCCGCCACCCTCAACCAGCTTCCAAGGCGCTGGACCACCCCCTTTTTTTGCTGATTCCCACGCATCCAAATCAGTACCGTCAAAAAGAACGATTGCATCGGAAGGCGGCTGCCCTGGTTCAGCCGATATCTTAACAGGTGACGGACGGTTCATATCATGCACCGCCCAAGCATGTGTTTCATCCGGCGTATCACCATACAACCGCGCCAGGGATGTCAGAGCACCCATGCCGCAAACTAGCACCAACCCCAATTTACAAAGATTCATCCAAATTCCTCCTGAGAACTTTTAGACCAATTGCCCCTTTTTAAACCTCAGATATCGCTCTACGGTGCCAATGTTATCACCGTAAGCATGCCGCTTTCAATAAAAAATGCACTCTAATTTTAATTCATCCAGCACTGTTACTCCTTTATGATTGGCTGGTGCCATGTACCGGTAACAATGGCGCCTATGTAGCTGATGGAATTTTTATCTTCATGCGGAAGATATCTGGCGGTTTCATATGCAATCTGCTTGACATCCGCATCCACAGGAAGCATCGCCAACAGCAAAGCGAGCGGATCACGTTCGCAAAGCGTTGACCCGGCATGATTTAGCTTTTCAAGAAATCCCTGAACATCTTTACGGACAAACATCTCGAAGACACTACGATCCAGCATCTCGGTGTTGCGTTGCACTTCCTGATTAAAGGGCACAAAACCGTAGGTTTCTCCATAGCGGGTGAAATCAGAGCTGACTACCAGCAAAGTTTTCTCATCCAGAAGTGCCTGCAACTGATCAGCGGCATTCATAATATTTTTTGAATCGAATTGTCCGCAAACCATACAAACCACTGGGGCATGAACTCCCAGCATAACCTGGATGAGTGGCAATTGGATCTGGTCGCTATGCTCGCTGACGTGAGCGGCTGTCTCACATGTAACAAAAGACAATTTACGCAATCTGGCGATAAAATCCTGATCGGCATTGATCAATCCCAACGGGGTCTTATAGTGACTGGCATCGGGGACACTGATTTTGTTACGCAATGTACAATAATGACTTGGTCCGAGCACGAGGATACGCTGAAACCCACGGGCGTCAACACGCTGATAGACTCCTGCCGCAACTCTACCGGAATATCGATATCCGGCGTGAGGCACGACAGCAGCGCACACATTTTTACGCCGTACGGCCAGAATATCTTTCCGCAGGCCTTCAATCTCGCTGCGCAGCGAGTTTTCATCTCCTGAATACCAATGCCCTGCAATCGGAGAAACCATAACTTGGTTGTTCAATGAAACACCTCTTCATTTATGCTCGAGGGGAGCAGCTGTAAACATGCGCGAAATTCTCCTGATCTCTTCCATATCAAAATCTTCAACCGCTTTTTTGAATGCTTGAATCACAACCCCGGCTGCCGCCACATCGTTGTGGCGGGCCCAACTCTCGAGCTGTGTAACCAACTTGATTGCGGACTGGACATGAAGTCCATTTTCCATTGCACGGAACTGAGCTGAAAAAGTCGCGGATATTTCGGAAATGACAGCAGGCGGAAGGCTTTCAACGAACTCGGGCTCCCGAAATATTTCATCACTGGCCAACCCGAATTTGCTTTGATCTTCCGCATGCACAACGCAATCCACATCACGAAGGGAGACAACGAACCTGGTACCGACGCCTATCTCACTTTCAAACTCAAGGTCTCCCTGCATCAATTCCACAAGACTTTTGCAGATGGCGAGTCCCAGGCCACTACCTTCAACATAGCTGAGATGTTCTCTGCCAACCTGTTCAAACGGATTAAAGATTTTATCAAATTCATTCTGTGGTATTCCTTCGCCGGTATCTTGAACAGAGATGACCAGAGAGCGGCACAGAGAGCGGTTCGATTTATCGGTTTCAGAATTTTTTATGTGTGGTGTCGCGGACACATCGATCGTGACTCCGCCCCGTGTGGTAAACTTAACCGCGTTATCCACCAAATTCACAAATATCTGGCGTATTTTTTTGCGATCGAGGCAAAACAAAGGTAAATTTCGAGCACAGTTAATCTGGATAAAAAGCTGTTTGGATTGAACTTTTACTGCAAACATTGACCGAACTTCCAGTAGCAAAGAGCGCAGGTCAACCGGTTCCAGACGCAAATCCATTTTAGCGGATTCAATCTTGGCGAGATCAAGCAATCCATTGATAAGTCCAAGCAGCATTTCACCTGAATTTTTTATAGACTCGGCATAAGATTGCAAATTCAAGGGTATATCGGACTCTTTAAGGATAGAACTGAAACCTATAATCGCATTAAGCGGTGTTCTGATCTCATGGCTTATTACCGCCAGAAAGCGACTTTTGGCCTTATTGGCTTCATCTGCATTCCGCATGGCGGATATTAGAGCATCCTCATTAAGTTTGTCGTTGGTGATATCGATAGAGAGCCCGATGATTGATGCGATTTTTCCATCCGAATTATATTCAGTCTTCACAGGGAAAGCGCGAAACCAGCGCCAGCCGCCGGAAGGGTTAATCATTCTGTAATCAACAGTCGGCTCGGGACACTCTAAGCGGCGGATGTTATGGCGGAGGCTCAGGAATGCCGAGTGGTCATCCGGATGCATTCGGGCCAAAATTTCACCAAGAGCAATTATCTGCCCATCACGTTCTGTCACAAGCTTGAAGGTGTTTTTCATGATGGTCACTTTTTCTGCTTTACAATCCCAGCTCCACAAGCCGATCTTGCTCAACTTAAGGATGGAGTCCATCAGCTTATAGTTGCGCTTCAAACGCAGCCTGCTCGTTTGACAGATCAACACCCCCACACCTGCGGCAGTTAAGAAGACCAGCGATGCAAGTAAAATTACAAATTCAGTTTCGGTCATAATCGGGACGTAATTTTTTATGTTGGATTGTCACACAAATCGTAAGGGGAAGACATTCATTCAACCATTTATCTATGTTGTTTCAAACGGAAAAATGCTCTGGGTGAAAATTCGGTTTGCTCAGGCAGGACAACACATTCAACCGTTCCCCCGTCACCGAAGACCGGGGTGTTAAGGTCGACCGGATACCACTCAGACGCGTCAAGTGAGGGGGCCCACTCAATTGAGTAGTAGGTATCAGGTTTGCTCAACCACTGCAATCGCAGGGCGCCATTCGGATCAACAACAAGCGCACCGGTCTTAAACCGCAGCGAACTTACATTCAGATTCAGCTTAATCAACTCGTGATAGCCAGCATTGTCATAGCCTCTGAAACTGACTCGTACATTACCGGCATACCCGGTCGGAGGTTGCCATCGTAGCAATCCGGTATCCATATCAAGGGTACAACCGTCGGGTTTTTCTATAAGGACGTAACTGAAATTATTGGCTGGCAAATCAGGATCATCAAGTTGCAGGTACACTGAAAAGTTTTCATTGTTCCAAAGGTTGAAGGTATCCGGAGAAGCGTAAATAAAGGGAGAGTTGACCTCATTTACTCTGACTGTAACAACGACGGAACAGTTTTGCTCGGGCATAACGCTGTCTTCAGCCACAACATGAAGGAAATGCAAAGAGGGACCGTCAATTTCGGTTGTCTGCCAGGTAATTTGTCCGTTCTGATCGTCAAGCCGCATACTGGGAGGATAATCCCCCTCGATCCGCAGATTGGTGAAGGTCTGATAGGGTGGTATTTCGTTTTTGCGTTGCGCGGTGACGGTGAAACTCACCATTTCGCCCTCGTCCACAGTGACGGCAGCAATCGGATTGATTTCGGGAAGGGAGGGTCGTTCTTCGACAATAACGGTCAGGGGCAAGTGGTCGCATAGCTCAACATCGGCTCCATCGACAATATATCCTGCGAGGTCAAACTCATACACTCCCGGGCCATGCTCTTCAGCGGGAGTCCAGCTCAGCACTCCGCTGAAATGGTCAAAGCTCAATCCTGCGGGAAGATCGCCACTGTCTGTCGCGAAGAGTCGGAATTCAAAATTCGATGGACGAGCGCCCACAAAGGTATTAGTGTAGCTGAAAGGCACGCACTCAGGAATCACAAAGCTGGTGGTTTGTTGTAACAGACCGACACCAAAACGCGGATCGCGGTTGAGTTCTCCGGGTGTAGGCACGTCGAACAGGGTCAGAGTGCCGAATTCGCCATTCTCCCAGCGTCCAAGCGAATCATCGTCATCGTCCTCCATTTCATAAGAAAACGTATCGACCAATATCATTTCGTTATTGAAAAGATATACGGTATCACCGTTTTTACTCAGACCGAAAGGGGATTGCAGATGCGCAGGGTCAAATGGCAGCGAGTATGCATTATCGGCGCCGGTCCAGATACGCAGAACCTCACCGGGCAGGAGGGTGATATCTGGAGGCATGGTGAACCCTTTATTCAGATCGGGGTATGGCGGGTCATACACAGAAAGTTTGTCGGTTATCACCCATCCGGCAAGATCAACCGTCGTGCTACCATCATTGAGCAGTTCAAACCAGTCATCGCACTGGCCGGAGAGCGGATTGGTGAACAAACCGTTATCGGCCATCAATTCGTTGACAAACACGGCGATCGGACGTTTCTCAATACGATTGGTGGATTTCGGAGTGGGAGGATTAAGCACTCTTCGCTCATGGGGGTGACCATCCGGCCAGCATCCGAATGAGGTATCCGGCTGCGGTGCGGCAAACTCAAGATGATCAACTATGATACCGTCTGCATTGCGTAACACAACCAGACCACTCTGCAGGTCACAGCGGAATGATGCATGCAGATTGTCCTGATCCTGCGGCTGGGCCACAAAACCATCAAGCCATACCAGGAGATAGTCATTTGCGGCAATTGTTGTTCCGTCAGGGAAACTCCACTCCGAAGCCAGTTGATTCACGCTAAGCATCCAGCCCGCCAATGATACAGTATTCGTATTTCCGTTATAGAGTTCGATCCAGGGTGAATATGCTTCATTGTCATCAACCGGTCCGGTAACATTCAAGGTCTGGATTTCGTTAAGACCTATATCAGGGAGATTTTCCAGCGGCTCATTGATAATATTCTCCACTCCTGGTGAGCTACTGTTCTGTCCTGGACTTATGAGCTGCAACTGCATACCGAAGACCAGGTCTGAGCTTCTGACCTGATTCTGATGCACACTGACGGCCAGAACATTCTGTCCGCGGCGAAGCTGCGAAGTCGCAAGTTCGAAGGCACCCTCGATTTCGCCTTCGGGTATTTTGGCGCTGATTGCCGCGCTACTCTCTGTTATCGCGCCCTGGGGCATCAGAGATGATCGGTGAATCTCAGTTCCGTTAAGATAAAAGACTGCACCGTCATCGAGCATGTATGAGAGCAGCATTATGCATCCTAAGGGATTGTTTTCAAAGCTGAAGGTTGATCGAAAATAGTAGGCGATCTGTCCGGTTAGCTCGAAGGATGTGGCGATCGGAACGGGCAAAACGGTGACTGCTTCCCAGCCAAGGGGACCTAAACCTGAGAGCCAATCACTGGTTTCAAACCCCTCCTCCTGCCAGGCAACACCGGGAAAACCGGTGGTTTGAAAACGCCAGTCAGCCGACCAATCGACGACAGTATTGGTGGTGACCGCATCGGGGTCTGAAACCAGTAGCCAGTTAGCTGGGCAACTGCTATCAATCGCGGGATTGGACAACTGCAGTGCCACACCGGGGGAAGCTGGTGACGGCCACGGAAAACTCGTATCGTAGTCAACACGGTCAAGCACCTCCGACTTCAACTCAAACTCATGCGGCGGCCTTCGTAGGGCAACGCTACCGGCCTCCGGCGGCAGAACTCCATTGTACTCTCCCGCTATCCGGTTGGCGGCAACCTCTGAATAAACAGATGAAAATATGGTCTTGTTTTCGACCAGCAGTGCACACTCGCCGGGTGCCAGGTTTACCCCTTGGGGGAAGGTGAATGTTATACTGCCGGTGACAAACAATTTCGCCAGATTCATCACAGTTGTTTCTGAGTGGTTGAGTATCTCGACGTATCCGGCACCTGTAATCGTCGGCAGATTCATGATCTCCGAAATCACCAGGTGATCGCGCATGGAATCGAGGGGCAGACCGTTATAGACAATTTTTCGTGTTATTGGCGAACCCGTTATAAGCTCACCATTCTCCTTTCTTGCCGTAAAGGTGAAGGTATTGAAGTCATTATTAAGAACAACTTGGGCACTCCAGGTTGTCGGAGTTAACCAAGTAACGGGGGTGTTGACTCCGTTAATTTCTATTATGGAAGCTTCAAAAGGCGCGATGCCTCTGACCGCAACCACATTCTCATCGGCATAGGATAGATCATCTGCAGGCAAAATCAACCACAAAGCGGTGGGATTCAGAAAATCGAGCTCGGCAGCAACATTGGCACAACGCTGCTCCACCAGATTGAAATGAGCGTCATAACTGCCGTACAATGCGGTGTTATCCAATTGTAACGCATGATATTTAGCGCGAATGAAAGAGCGAATGGAGGTATCGCGAGCTGCATCCAGCATCTTAATAACTGAGCGCCAATAGGAGCGGGTCACCTGTGGCTCACGCAAATAACGGCGCATGGTGGGATCATTACAGGGAAAACTTGAACTGTATGGGTCCATAGGTGTTTTCAATCGCTCTAGGGCAAACTGAAAATCCATATCCCAGGCTACCAGAGTCCAGCCTGAGAGTGAATCGTACATATACATATTTTTACCGCGGCTGTAGCCGTAGGAATCGGGGTTACAGATAAAGCGGTTCATGGCGATGATACCGGCGAACGCATCAAAATCGATCTCTTCACGGACGAAGCGTGAGTAGGTGGTGGCATCGGCAACATTCAACCCGGTTACAAGTGTGAACAAGTTGGTATAGTTATTGCCGAAAAGGTTGTCGAATCCACGCTTCTGCCAGTTCCAGCGGTAACGGGCTGGTTTCAGAATTTCACCGTCGCCATCGGGAGCATCGGAATAAAAAGGTTGAAGAGTGGCATTGATATTGGCACGACTGTTCTCTTCCAGATCAAACTCGAACCAGTCATCGACTTTGAAAATCTCATTATCCGGATCATCGCTGAACCATCGTTCGATGTAGTCGCGGTTTGGTTTTTCGGTGTCCTCATAAATTTTTCGTACTCCCTGTTCGGTGCCGTTAGCGAAGAGATGCACAAAACGGCGACGCGGATGTGCCAATCCGAGGGCTCTGACCATTTCATAGTTAAACTGCTCTTTTATACCGATGTTATCACTGCCAAGGTTGCCGGTGGAAGCCAGAATCATTCTACCGGAGTCAAGTACTTCGTCATCGCCGGGGAACTCCAATTTGTAGTCGATGGTACCGCCGCTATTGATCGGTACAGTATAGCGTCCATCATGAAAGGGGCTACCGGAAAACATTATCCCGGCAGCGTAAACCGGCCGTTTGTTGTAAACGAAGGTGACATCGACCGGTTTGTTACTGCCATTCTGGCGTCGGTTCCAATAATCATAATTTTTGGCGGATACCCAGAATCGATAAACGCCGAAAGAACGCTCTACCAGCGGTTCATTGTAGCGCACGAGGCACTCACGTGCCGGTGCCGTCAAGGGAAAGCGCGCCGCCATCGAGGGTATGCCAGAATCCTGTGCTTCGACATAAAATGCGATCAGGGCGTTCATTGGCTGTCCAGCAGGAATTATACCCTTGCAAAAACCAGCCGTGCAGGGCAACATTGGGACAGAGTATTCTTCCTTAATGCCGTCAACACGATAGCACAAACGCACATCGAGCAGCCCGTCACTGTCGGCGATTCTTGCGTAAACGGCGATTTCTTCATCATTCCGCGGCAGGATGGGGTAATGCGTAACGGCGGTGATCGAGGGAGGCGCATTATCATCTACCACGCTGTTCGGAGCATTTGCTGGTGTACCCAAAGCGTATGTCGTAACAATTTGTCCGCCAGCTTCGATCCAGTTACCCTTGGAGCGTATGAGAAGTTCAGGACTACCTGAAAGCCAACGCGCTCTGACACGGATAGTTGCGTTGCCACTGGTGGTCATTGTTCGTATCAAACGTCCACGAACACAGTTGGCACCGGTGTGTAAACGTTCGCTAGCCTTCAGATGCAACACACGCTTCCCGTGTGGTGCGGCAGCGTCATTCACAATGCCCGATTCATCATGCGTACCCATAAAGCTCCAGTCGGATGAATTCTCCTCAAATGAACTATTGCAAACCAGATTGGCACCGCCATCCTCATAGAGTTCGACCGAATCAATCAGGCATTCACCCGCTCCCAAAAGTCCCAGATGAAACTCATCCGGAATGCCCTCATCACCGGGAAAGCCGTGATCGATCTTGCCGCTGAATTCAAGCGTGACCCATTCACTTTTTTTACTCTCATCGCTTGCGCGCCAGCTGGAAGCCAGCATGGGATCGGCGCATGGAGCAACACGTTCCAGTGAGCTGCCCATCCCATCCGCAAGTTTATGCCAATCGCCGCCATCGCGGTAGTCGATTTGTTCGATCACCACACACTTTTCTTTGACCACCGGTGCGCCGCCATCGTTGGTATCCATCACAAAAGCCGGACGTTCCAAGCACACATTACCGCGTTTGTTGGGCAATGACCCGCTATAGTCACCGGTTGCGAGAGCGGCCACAGAAGGATAAAGGATTTGGAAAGCGGCACGGTCACGCGGTACAACCAGAAAACCGCCAGGAGGGATGATTTCGGTTGTAAAAACATACTGCACATCTCCGCTCAGTTTCCACCCTGCAAGGGGCATACTGTTGGATGTCACGTTGTGTAGTTCAATAAACTCTTGGGTGCCTTGTTCCCTGAGGGTATGGTACATCACCTCACTGAGCACCACCATCGCCGGAAGACGAGCGGTATTGGCGGCACCCGGCGACGGTTGGATCAATCGGTTCCAGCAGGGAGCTCCATCAGGTGATCTTCCATAGGCGACACCTGCCTCCTGATCGTCGAATGCAAAGGCATCGATGAGCACACCGTCGGCACTCTCCGGCGCAAAAAGGAAGAGTTTATCACCGCGACCGTTAATATAGAAGCCACACTCACTTTCACTTAAGGCCAGATAGCCGCCGCCCGCCACGATCGTACCGGCGGGCAGGACGCAACCCTCTGACCGAGGATTATCGACTTTCAGCACACAACCCGAAAGATCGACTACATCCTTTGAAAAATTATACAGCTCTACAAAGCCCTGCATCGTACCGCCCGGATGCGGCATAACCTCATTAAAGATGAGGCTCTCATAGCCGTGGGGGTCAAGCGGTTCGGCACTGCCGGGAGAACCGCCGAGCCGACGGGATAATCCCCACGCTTCAGCATACACCTCGCCGAGCGAGGGTTGTTTTAGTACAAGCGAATGTCCGGTTGCTACGCTGCCCTCCGGCCAGGGAGATTGTGCTGAATACTCGATTGTAGTAAGCCAGGCTCCGGCCTCATCGCACAGGGTTATCTCACCGTCGGCACCCAGCCCTGAGGCTTCAAATCCGCCGATCAGATTTTCGATATTGTAAAGTGCAGCCAGGTCAGCTGGTACAGGTGCGATCACAAGGTAGCCGCTAGCGGGAATAATTGTATTGGGTGGCATGGTGTAGTTAAACGCTCCGCTCATGCGATAACCGCTGATATCGAGATAAAAAGGATCGCTATTGTAAATTTCCACGAAGCGCAGATCTCGCCCATCGGATTTTAAGGGCGGCGAGTGATGAATTTCGGTAATAGCCGCTAATTTGCGGAGTCAGGTAGGCACGCAACCGCTGTCCGTAAAACTCACCGATGTTGGCTGGTGTGTCAAATCCGGAATGTACTATCTGTTCCTCATCTGGCTGGTCAGGATATTTGCAAGCAGTTGTCAGGTTCGCAATATCTGTGCCTTCGATATTGTAATAAACCTCTCGGTAATATCCCTGCTGCGCTAAACATACACCGGCCAGCCAGGCGAAAACGGTTACTATCCTCCATTTATGCAACATAAAACCTCGCTGAATATGGGTATTATTCTCTCAACTTACTTCACAAAACACAAGAAATCTGTTCTTTGTTGTTCAAAAAACAAAACAGGATTGACACGCTCATAAGTTGCCTCTGCTTTTATTACCGCTTTAGAAAGCAAATGACCTTGTCACCTGGTTCATTCATTTGCGATAATTGGAATCATGCGGACAAGAGTTGCCACATTAATTTTTATTTTCATGCTTATAACAGGTGCTGCGTGGCAGAGCGGTCGTTTGAGCAGAATCCGACGTGAGAATATCCCTGAAGCCTACCAAGGTTACAGCGCGGATGTACCGACGATGCTCAATTTTGTAATGGCGGGTCTTGGAGGATTTCGAGGCATAGTAGCAGAGTTACTCTGGTTCAGAGTCAACCGGCTTCAGGAAAAGGGGCGTTACCTCGAGCTGGTCCAGTTATCTGAGTGGATCACTATGCTAGAACCGCATGCAGCTGAGGCTTGGGCCTACAGTGCCTGGAATATGGCCTACAATATAAGTGTCATGATGCTACGCCCGGAAGATCGCCTACGATGGGTTCAAAACGGGATAAAGCTTCTGCGTGACGACGCAGTGCGTTATAACCCAAAAAGTGCCAAACTCTTTCGGGAGCTGGCGTGGATATATCAGAATAAGATCGGATCCGATCTCGATGCCGCCCATCTGACTTACAAACTGGATCTTGCACACTCCATGCAACCGCTGCTCAACTCTGAAGGCGCATTGATCGACACACCCTCCAATCTTGCGACACTGCAAGAAATGCGCTTGGATGCCACACGCATGAAACAGGTTACGCAGAAGTTCGGGCCGTTGGACTGGCGTCTGGCGGAATCGTACGCACTCTACTGGGCCTTACAAAGTGTGAAGTTTGCAACCGGCGGACAACGTCTGTTGTGTCGTAGAGCTGTTTATCAGCCTTTGATGCTGATGACTTTCAATGGACATTTCGATGGAGATATGGGAAAAAACCTCTGGCGCACCGCTCCCAATCCGGCACTAGCCCTGCCCACAGCCCGTTATATGAAACAGACGTTTGATGAATTCCCTTCGCGCAATATGCGCACCGCTTATCTTAACTTTCTAATTCGAGCCATTCAGCTGCTTGAACAACAGGGGATGCAAAGTGATGCGCAAAAACTTTTTGATGCGTTGAAAACCGCGTTGCCGGCGGATGCGTCCATACCGGAATATGATGATGTCGTGAGCAACCGGATACGCATTGACTAATCAGCATTATTGACAAACCGCTACTGAGAACGTATAATACCACAGCTAAGGGGCTATTTACGGAACAATCAAAGGAATAGCCATTGAAGAGTAAATTGAGGAAAAAATGTCACAACAACTGCATGAACTTGCTGCGGAACTAAACCAAACTCTAAGTGCTGACGGCTCTCCTATCGCTTCCATGCTCTCCGATCAAGGGCGCAGGCTCTATTTTCCGTCCAGAGGAATTCTCGGACAGAGCGCCGCAGCCAAAGGATCGGAGATCAACGCCACAATCGGTACAGCATTCGAAAACGACGGTACCCCGCTGACATTGAAGTGTCTGGCCGATATTGTTCAGCTTGATCGAAAAGCTTTTTTATACACCCCGAGTTACGGTTTGTCGGATTTGCGTGGCAAATGGCGCGAAATGATGCTTGAAAAGAATCCTTCACTTCAAGGCAAGCAGTTCAGCATGCCGGTTGTGACTCAAGCGCTAACCCATGGACTGAGCGTAGCATCCTCTCTCTTCATAGATCGGGGTGATTGCGTGATCCTGCCGGATCTTTACTGGGACAACTATGACCTTCTCCTGCACGAAGGCTACAGTGCCGAACTAGCCACCTTCCCGATGTTCGTCAATGACAGTTTCAATATTGACGGACTCGCAGAACTTCTGATGAGCGCAGGAGACAAAAAGATTGTCCTGCTTAACTTCCCCAATAATCCGACTGGCTACACTGCTTCGATGGAGTGTGCAAAAAAAATCTGTGACGTGATCATACATGCCGCGGACAGCGGCAAAAAGGTTCTCGTTCTGATTGATGATGCCTATTTCGGACTGGTTTATGAGGATGGCATTCACTCCGAATCACTTTTCTCCGATCTAGCAGCGTGTCACGCAAACGTGCTGGCTGTCAAATTGGACGGTCCCACGAAAGAGGACTACGTATGGGGTTTCCGCACAGGGTTCATCACCTTCGCATCTAAATCCTGCAGCAGGGATCAATATGTCGCCCTTGAGGCCAAAGCTGCCGGTTGCGTACGCGGTTCCATATCCAACACATCCAGTTTGGCCCAGTATTTCCTGCTTCACATCTATGAACTACCCGAGTATCGCAAACAGAAACTTGACAAATACAACACTTTGAAAAAGCGCTATCTGCGCATTCGCGACATATTCGCAACACATCCTGAATATGCCGACTCCTTTCACCCGATGCCCTTCAACTCCGGTTACTTCATGTGTGTCAAGCCGATGGAAGGAGTTGACCCCGAAGATGTACGCAAACTACTGCTCGCCAAATACAACACAGGCGTCATAGTTCTTTCCGGCCTGATACGCATCGCATTCTCATCAGTACCATTGAACAAACTCGACCTTTTATTCGCAAACATACACAATGCCGTGCAAGAACTACAACGTCAAGCGCACCGCAACCGCGACACTTAGCGAGATTGATTTTGCTGCAGGTGAAATTGTCAGCCTGCTGGAGGCGCGTCCCGAATCGTCAGATCATCACGCTGAGGTTTTTCACTCTGGTACATGATAGCGGCACTCTTTATCTGCAGTTCACCGTATTTGACCACCAAAAAGCTGTTCGGCATTCGCAGTAGTAATCTGTGCGATATGTTCAACCGTTGTGTCACGTACCCGTGCCAGGCACTCGGCCACATGCACAACAAAAGCCGGCTCGTTCTCTCTACCACGCTTGGGCACCGGAGTCAGATATGGTGAATCGGTTTCGATCAAAAGCCGGTTGTCCGGCACAAATGCCACGCTTTTACGCAGCTGATCGGCATTACGAAAGGTTACTATGCCACTGAAACTTATTGCCAGTCGTCTCTCCATAAGCTGCTCGGCAAAATCACAGTCGCCGGTAAAGCAGTGCACAACCCCACGCAATCCCTCCCCATACCAGGGAGTCTGGTCCAGCACCCTCAGAGTGGCCTCATTTGCCTCACGCGTATGGATCACAACCGGTCTACGCAAATCATTGGCCAACCTCAGATGTGCCGCAAAAAGTTCACACTGCGCTACTGCTGTATCGGGTTCGTAGTGAAAATCGAGACCGGTCTCACCCACCGCCGACAAATCAACCCGCGCACACAACTCCTTCAACGTGTCGATAAAAACATCGGCATTGGCATCCTTAGCCTGGCTGCGGTCAAAACCAAGGGTTAGTTCAATCTGCCGGGGAAACTCCTTTTTAACAGCGATTGCAGCAGCGTTCAAATCCCGGTTTCCGCCAACTGCGGTCATCCGTGTAACTCCGGCCGCCAATGCACGGCGTATCGCAGCCAGGCTGGCACCCGGATTCAACCCAAAATGCGCATGCGTATCAAAAAACTTCATATTCGACTCTGCTTTTTCGTATTATTTTAAACATAGCAATCACAGCAGTACAACCGCAACCGATACAGAAAACAATCACTGAGTGCGGCTCTGGGAACACTTGAGATAAAGTTACCCAGAGCCAAAAGCACGGAGCTTTTGTTCATTTAAAAATCATGTCAAAAAAATTAAATTGTTTATCAGCCGGAAGCTGCGGGCAATCACAAACTCTAGCACTCTGATGAACTTTTAAGTCCGACAAACTGCTAGCACGCGAATAGATGCACTCCGATACCTGAAATCAAACCATCAGGTGAGTTTTTTTCAACTCTCGGACTCGGTCTGTTGTCGGTAACGTCCATCCTTGGCTGGCAATTCTATGCCCAATTTTTTTATTTTACGGAAGAGTGTTGTTTTATGGATTCCGAGTTCTCTGGCGGCGGCATGTCGGTTGTACCTGTTATTTTCGAGGGCTGTCTGGATTGTATGAATATCCAGAACCTGATGCGCTGAACTCATCTTCTGCGGGTGGGCATCCCCTTTGACAGAGCTCCGTAGCTCGCCGGGAAGATGCGACATGTCTATAATTTCGTGCGGACACAGGATAAACGCTCGTTCAATGACATTCTCCAACTCGCGTATATTGCCCGGCCAGTTATGGGCAATCAGTAGCGAGAGAGTTTCAGGTGCTATGCTCTCAATATTTTTGCGCATTAGCACGTTAAACTTTTCGATAAATCTTTTAACCAGCAGAGGTATATCCTCCTTGCGGTCACGTAGCGGCGGCAACTCAAGTCGGGCGACATTGATACGATAGAAGAGGTCCTCCCGAAAGCTCCCCTCTTTCACCATCGTGTCGAGATCGCGGTTGGTCGCGGCAATCACACGCACATCGGCTTTCAAGGTTTCAACCGAACCAAGCGGCTCGTAGGTGCGTTCCTGCAGAACACGCAACAGGCGTACTTGCAATGTCGGACTTATCTCACCGATTTCATCGAGTAAAATTGTTCCGCCTTCCGCCAGTGCGAAACGTCCGGGTTTATCTTTTGCGGCACCGGTGAATGCGCCGGCTTTGTAGCCGAAGAGTTCCGACTCCAGCAGATTATCCGGCAGTGCGCCGCAGTTCACCGCCACGAAGGGACCTTCTCTGCGGTGACTGTACTGATGAACCGCCCTGGCCATAAGCTCTTTGCCGGTACCGGTTTCGCCTAGGATCAGAACATTACTGGGACTGGCCGCAATAGCGGGCAGCACATCAAAAAGGGTGCGCATTCGGGGGCTGTGACTAACCAAATCTCCTAGTGAGCAGCGTTCTTCCAGCTGCTGATGCAGAACCTCCACCTCTGAAAGGTCGCGGAATGTCTCGGCACCGCCGATAATCTTGTCGTGCTCATCACGCAGAACCGCCGTTGAGATGCTGATGGGCACACGTTCACCATCTGCGTTTATGAAGAAAGCGGACTTGCCAATAATCGGTTTTCCGCTAACAAGGGTCTGCTGCAGAGCACAATCCTCTCCGCAGAGACTTGAGCGGAAAACATCCGAGCAGTAGCGTCCGATGGCCTCCTGGCGCGGGATACCGGTTATCTTCTCAGCCGAGCGGTTGAACGAAGTTATCTTCCAATTGCGGTCAACTGTAAAGACACCATCCGAGATACTTTCGAGAATCGCGTCGGTAAAAGCGGGTTCAACCAAAAATTTATTTTCCTCATTCATCTGATAAAAACTGTCTCTTGCAAATTCTTCGCTGATGGTCAGCTACTCCACGGTTATCGTCGGCGACCAAATTGCCGCCATTCAAGTTGCAGTCTCGGTGACGTGACTGGGAGGCGTTGCGTCCGGGTAATAGTGCCGTCCTACAGTTGAGCGCCGTCGGAGCCGAGCGGATATACACAGCTGGTTCTGAGGACTCATTATAGGTTATTTGCCGATGATTGTCACTCTCAAGCGGACTGGACAGAGCGCAGCAAAGATGTTAATAATTACGCATGGAGATAATTACCATGGCAGATCTGGGTGCGGCCGTTGAAACTTTGATCAACGGTGGTGTGGTTGTAATTCCAACCGACACCGTTTACGGGATTGCGGCACATCCGCAGTTTTCAGCTGCAGTTGCGCGGCTCGGCATGATCAAGGGTCGGAATCAACGCAAACCGATCGCATTACTGGCAGCTGATCGCAACGCGGTGTTGAAATTCTGCTGTTCTGTGCCATCGGAAGCCAGGGCACTGATGGAGTTTTTCTGGCCGGGGGCACTGACGATTGTATTACCATGCGGAGGAGTTTTTGAGGGTTTCCGAGTACCGGATCATCGGCAGACCTGTTCTTTACTGCGTGCCTGCGGGGGGGTGTTGCGGGTCACCAGTGCCAATCTGAGCGGAAGTATGCCGGCTGTGAGTGCGGTGGAAGCGCTCAGGCATGTCGGATTGGAGGCGGACTTGGTCATTGACGACGGCCTGTCGCCTGGTGGGCAGGCCAGCACAGTTGTCAAGGTTGCCGGGAATGGCAGGGTTGAAATTTTGAGAGTTGGTGCATTGAGTGCCGCTCAGATATATTCAGTGGTTGGAAATCATGAGTGAGAATTCTCTTTTAAGCATCCGAAATCTTCAGACCTGGTTTCCGGTCAGACGAGGTATTTTTGCACGTACTGTTGATTATGTGCGAGCTGTTGATGACGTGTCGCTAGACATAAATGCCGGAGAGACACTGGGTGTGGTCGGAGAATCGGGCTGTGGCAAGTCGACACTGGCGCGCACGATTCTTAAGCTTGAAAAACCGCGTTCCGGCTCCATTTATCTCAACGGCGAAGATGTTCTCACCATGCGAGGAGCTCAGCTGAAGGAGTTCCGGCGGAGGGTGCAGGTGGTTTTTCAGAATCCGCATGCCTCTTTGAATCCGCGTCACACCATTCTGGATATTCTGACTGAGGCGATGATTGTTTATGGCTTGACAGCCAAAGAACGGCGTAGAGCTGACGCAGCGAGGTTATTGGAGGAAGTGGGCATGCCTGCGGATGTACTTGACCGTTATCCGCATGAGTTCTCCGGTGGACAGCGTCAGAGAATCAGTATCGCACGGGCTCTGTCGCTGGAACCGGAACTGTTGATCTGCGATGAAGCTGTCAGTGCACTTGATCTTTCGGTACGTGCCCAGGTATTGAATCTGCTGGAAAATTTACAGGCGAAGCATGGACTGGCGTATCTTTTCATCACGCATGACATCGGAGTTATTGAACACATCAGCAAGCGAATTGCGGTAATGTATCTGGGTCGGATTGTAGAGAGCGGAGCGACAACCGAGGTTTTAGCGGCCCCGCTTCATCCCTACACCCGGCTTCTTATGCGTGCCGTTCCACGCATCGGATCGCCGTTACCGGAAGACGACACGCAACCTGGCGAAATAACCGGAACCGGGAGCGGCATAACGAGCGGCTGTCCGTTTGCGCCACGCTGTGCTTTGGCTGATCGCCGCTGCCGAGCGGAGATACCGATTTTATGTAGTCATGGCACGGGCTCACGCAGAGTCGCATGCTTCAAAGCCGGGCAATAAAGCTGACGAAGCCGACACTCCGGCCGGTCAGCCGGAGTGTCAGTTTAAGGCATGTTTGAATCACTCAGATCAGGCGGCAACACTTTCGTCGCGATTTTTTGCGGCCGGTTTGAAGAAGAGAGCCATCAAAACGGCCAGCATCACTGAGATACCGATAGCTATCAGGAAGGGTATTTCCCAGTTATGCGTAAGTTCACCAGTCTCGGTGACAACTACGTTTTTCTTAAGGATAAAGTCAAAAACGTAGTTCGAGAGAAATGTTCCCAAACTAAACATAATCAAACCGATGAAACCCTGAGCCTGACTGCGCAATTCCAGCGGAGCAGCTGCATCGACGTACATCTGGCTACCAACAATCAGCATGCCGAAGATCAGTCCGTGAATCAGGATACCGGCATAATCGCCGACATTGACTCCGGTTTTGGCTCCAACATAAAACATAACATAGCGGAAAACAAGTGCCAGCAGGCCGAGAACCATGCCCCATTTGTATCCGGCTTTTTTAAGAATAATCGGGATCATCAACATAAAGACCAGTTCCAGTACTTGACCGAGATTCATCACGGCGGTGAGAAACTCATAGCCGCGTTCCTGCAGATACATGCTATTGTAAACGTTGTACCATTGAAACGGCACCATTGCCAGAAGAATCAGGAGCGAGAAAACCAGGAAATCAGGTCGTTTAAGCAGCACCAGCGAACGCAATCCCAGCGCATCCACAATGGACATCTTCTGTCCTTTTGCCGGTGGTTTTGTGGGGGGTAGGAAGAACGATAGCACGCCGGCAATTGCGGCGGCGATTGCGCCTCCGATGAAGATATAGGCGGTGCTGTCAAACTTTTCAATGTTAAAAACTTTGGTTCCAACAATACTGAATACCGCCGCTGCGACCCAACCCAAGGAGCCGAAGACGCGAATTTGCGGAAAGGCTTCGGTTGTGCTGTTAGCCATTGCGATTGTGGCAGTCAGCGACCACGTCGGCATATAGAAAACCATCACCAGTAGCAGGGTGATAAAAAGAGCCAGTGGCGACTTGACTGTATAAGCATAAGCCAGTAGCCCGGCTGAAACGAAATTGCAGAGAGCCAATACCTTCTCGCTGTTCATAAGTCGGTCAGCAAACATACCAAAAATCGGAGATGCCAGCGCACCGAAACCCATTATCATACCGCACAAAAGAGGTAGAGCACTGCCTTCCGGTGCCATTTTTGTGATATAGGGGAACATTGGAATAAACCAAACTGGAAGAATCATAAACTGTAAGAACATCATAGCGCTCAATTTGACGCGCGTATTCAGCGACATTGTTTTCGACATTTTCTTCTCCTAGTTATGCGTAATGCAACTTCTTGATACCGCAACGCACTTGTTGTGTCAATTTTTACCGAGAGAGGCGAACCGAAAAAACGATAAAACCGGTATTATCACAATTCCACAGAGTTATTAAACCTAAAAACGGCAGTTGCCATTTTGTCGTAGATGCAAGGCGCACGGTTTTCAGCTATAGTGACTATGCTGGAAGCCGTACAACGCCGCAGATGC
>CAYOQJ010000003.1:0-15920 GCA_964406095.1 uncultured Lentisphaeraceae bacterium | reverse complement strand
CTTGATCCTGTTCAGTCTCATATTTACCTCCAAAAAACAATCCCCTTATACACCAAACTTCCCCACCTGTCCATTAAATAATGCCTGTCACTAAATTTGCTAAATTTGTCCTGTCACTAAAATTCTCCTAAATTCTCCTAAATTGAACAGATTGCCAGTAATATCATCAGGAACAGGGTACCAAGGAGCTGACGCCAACCGCAGTTCGACACAAAAAACACCGCAACCCCACTCAGCGTAATCACTGCTACAACAGCATGACCGGCTGCACCAGCCACTGCAAAACGCAAATGCAACGCAAAAGTCAGCGCACACAGTAAAAGAATGGCGGAAGCCGCCAATGCATTTAAAAGCCAGCCCAATCGCTGCAATTTTGATGTATAGATCAATCTCCGATCTTCATAAGGTAGCAACAGCATACCGGCTGCAACTACACTCAACAGGCGCAACTGCCAGGATGATCCGTACCAGGCAGCCAACAGAGAGAGAAGCAGAATTCGCTCAAGCGCCAGCATAAGAATCAGAAACAGCGGCAACAGTACAAGAGCATATACACTCAAAATACGCCGCCAGGTTGAGTGCCACACTGCCTCTCCGCAGTAAGGACAATGCCAATACAAGGCACCTGGATTCCTGCCGCAGGATACACACATACCGTCGCTGCAGGAAATCATTGATGCAGAGCACCGCTTTTCATTCTGTCCGATCATATAGTTTACGACCCTCATGAATGGCACGATAGACATTACGCTCAAATTGCAGACGCCGTTGATAGCGTTGATTAATCTCATTGTGTTGCGCGCCCGGACGGAATCCCGGCATATCTGCGCGAGGAAGCACTTTTAATCTTTCCGCACCTGATTTGATAAGAATGAGTGCGGCCCGGTATGCATCGGAATCTACTTCCATCTGTTGAAGAATACGACTTTTTTCTGGACGCTCAAAGCTGATCATCGCATGTTGTCTGTTACGATGGTTGAAACTGATTTTCTGACCGGTCAGCCGGTTCAACTGCTCAAGCTCTTTGGCGGTCAAGGGTGAACGGCCACTCGGGTTATGGCCATATCCTGAAAATTCGTAAAACGGATAATAGGGTGCGTTGAGATCAACCCAGGTCACAAGACGCTCCAGTTCTTCGGCTTCCAGTTTAACATCTGCATGTCCCGTGAAAACCTTCCGTATCAAATCTGATCTGCTACTGCCCCAGGAGTAGGCATCTTGTAGTTCAGCTGGCCCTCCACCGACACATCGGATCGCTCCCTTGGTCCACAGATCAACATAAGAGGCACAGAAAATTGTATCGCGGTCGCCAGCCAGATTGAGCTTTTCGCCAGCCGGTCTGCCGTAGTCATGACAACTGACACAATGTTTGTTGAAAACCGGCTGCACCTCATTCTGGAAGCTAAAACGGCGTGGCGGACCAAGCCAGCCTGTCAGTTTGCTGGGTGGGCGCTTCAAAGCCACAGGCCTGGCCCCGGTGTGCGGTATGTCGCCCACACGGTTTTCATGACAACCCACACAGCCGTAATTCTCGCCGGGTTGGACATAGATGCCTGAACGCATTGACTGTACCATCACCTTGTACTCATCCAGTGCCTGAAAAAAGAGAAATGTGTTAGCTGGCACCTCGAAATACGCACTGCCGTCCGCTTCCACGGGAACTGTTCCCAGAATACGCTTATTCTCAAAGCTGTGCCAATTCATCGCTGGCGCCTGCGCTCCCTGTCCATTCCATGATTTCGTTGCCCAGCTGCGTTTTTCCGGCGACTCGACAATGCGCAGATATTTAATTGCACCCTGCTTGACATTCTTCATATGGGTACCGATATAAACATTCTGCAGGTAGAAGGAACCGCTGCCTTGCGGGTTGGAGAAATCACGGCGCAACGCGTGAATCTGTGGCGGAACACGCGGCCGCAGCAACATCGGGTCATAGCAGCCAGGCTGCTCACGATGCACCAGTATTTCGTTGCCATGCAGATCAAGATAATAAATACCCATCTCCTCGCCACGGCCGGTCTGATGGGCACACAGGAAATGTTCATCATCCAGCGGCCAGGGATCCTCATATTTTATCTTCAGGTGCTTTGTGGAGTCGAAATCCTGACCTTCCGTCCTGATCCGCGATCTGAACTCCGCTGGCCAGGTTCGCAATACGGGCTCAGCTCCATCCACTCCGATATCGCGTTGAATAATGCCGAGAGCACCCCAGGGGCGGTCATGACATGAACCAAGCACGGCTATCACGCGACTGCCGCCATCGAGTGCACGTGCGTCGAAGACGCCACCCGGGCTGGTAGTATTGTTGCCGTAATAGATCGCGTGGCCGGTGCCGTCGGGATAGCAGACCCATAAACCCTGGGCATCGCCAAAATTGCGATCCACGTACTCCCAGCGGTCATAGAGGATACGACCATCAGGCAGTATCGACGCGTGACCTTCGAAAAGCGTTGATTTGCCGATTTGATGAATATTCGCGCCGTCGCTCTCCATACGATAGAGATTACACATAATATGTCGGTTACACATGCAGTATTTAGGTTCACGAGTACCGGAAAAAACGATATTGCCGTCGGGTAGCCAGATCGGATCGATATCCGAAACATCTGGAGCATGCGTCAGTTGTTTCAACTCCGTACCGTCGCTGCGGACAGTGTAGATATGATAATTGTCATCGGCTCCCCGACGCATGGAGAAGATAATATTCTCAGCATCAAAAGATATCTCAGGATCACGCACGGTCGCACCTTGACCGGGATCAAAAATTGTTGTCACCTTGCCAGTTGCGGCATCCAGTTTTTTCAATGATCCTTGTGTATCGTAACTGTGGGCGTTGATTTCACCGACTTGAAAAAGGGTGGCTGTATTATGATGGTCGGAACGGTACTGCTTACGGGTGGTAAAGAGGATCGGGGCGGAGTTCAGCAGCGGATTGTTTTTAATCAGAGCTTCGTTGATCACCTGATCATATTCCACGAAGTCATTACTGTGTTCAATCCTTGCGATTGCGCGCAAAAACTTTTCAGCGGGATACTGAGCGCCGTACATCACACCCAGTTCCCGGATGGCAGACCGCAGTGACTCCGCATTGGTTTGATGAAGAGAACTACCCTTTTGCTGTAATTTTCGCCAACGAAGATCAGTGGCGGGCTCATCGATCGCGCCCTGACAGACAAGCTCATCGAGAGTGATATGACCCCAACTGTCGGTCGCTTTATCCACAAGGCGGAAAAACACCGACTGCCCCGCAAGCTCCGGCAACTCAAAGTTACGCACGATCATAATCTGCGAGTTATCCCCGCGGGCATAGGCAACCTCTCGGCCGTCGCGTGTGCACACAGCCAGATAAACATCCGCACCCTTACCACCACCGACCTTCATTGAGAGTGTAGTTGATTGGAGATTTATGACGGGTGACTCTATCACACCGGTGAATGCATCGCGTGGTGCTGTGCCATCCTCACTCTCGAGGGTTGACATAAAAAAACGGCCCTCTTTAGTGTATGGCTGCTGATCGTGATGCTGCTGAGAGCGATCGCTGATCACTCTACCAAACTGACCTTCGACAATCCTCCAACCCTGAAGGTCACCGGTTTCAAAATCGTAACGAATTTCGGAGGATAAGGTAAAGCATACCAATAATAACACTGTGATCATCGCTAATATGTTTTTCATAATTTTTCCCTCTAAATTTGCAACTGCATTATGGGCTGTACGGGTCTAATGGGCCTTATGTTTTGTGGACGGGTGGGGGCAGACACCCGCCTTCGCCAAGGCTACGGCGCGGCAAGCAATGTCGCCCCTACAGCGCCCACTCCCCCAGGAGTTTTGCGGCCTGTTTGTATTTTATGTAAATCTGTTCGTACTGCTCTGCGATCTCTTCTTCCGGCTCTTCGCGTTCGGTGACAACAGCTATTTCATCGATTATGCTGAAATCCTGCCAAATTCCGGCACCCACACCCGCAATGGCAGCGGCTCCGAATGCGGCAGCTTGTTGTCCGGCCGCAGTACGCACTACGGCGGTATTGTACACATTAGCGTATATCTGACGCCAGAAAGAACTATTAGAGCCACCGCCGACCAAAGTCAGAGGCGTGTCAATATCAGTCAGTGTTCTCATCTCATCAAACACACAACGCAGTCCCAGTGCCACACCCTCCATCACAGCCCGCAGCAGATCGGCGCGGCTGTGCCGCAGCTCAAGATTCATAAAAGCACCGCGAACTGCCGCGGTTAGGTCGAGAGAGCTACCTCCGGCGAGGGTCGGATTAAACAGTACGCCACGGGCACCGACAGGCGATGTTGCCGCCTCCCGGTCGATCAACTGGTAAACACTGCTACCTTCCTCATCGGCGCATCTCTTTAAATCACCGCAGAGTTGTGATGCCGCCCAGGAAAGAGATGAACCGGCGGAGAAGATGGCCAACGCAGAGACATACTGACTAGGTACCACATGATCAAAAACATAGGGTCGCTTCGCTTTATCAAGCAGAGGTTTAGTCGATGACACCGCAATCCAGCTTGAAGAGCCCAGCGAGTTGTAGGCCCGTCCCTCTTTAAAAGTGCCCGCTCCAAGACTCATGCAGGAGTTGTCCACGCCGCCGGCCACTACTTTTACTGATTGAGGCAGCCCCAGCTCAAAAGACGCTTCCTCCGTCAGAGTTCCCAGCACATGGGTCGACGAAACGATATCAGCCAAGATGTCGTGTGAAATACCTGAGGCGGCAAGAAGCCGGTCCGAATAGCACCGGTTCTTCAAGTCATAGACACCCGAGCCGGAGGCGTAGGAGTGATCGGTTGCCATAACACCGCAAAGACGATAATTAATATAATCTTTTGTTCCAAGCACCTTATAAATTTTCCGAAACATCTCAGTTTCGTTATCGCGGAACCACATGAGTTTAAAAACCGAATAAAGTGGCGGAGGAAACCCGTTGCCGGTCATTGAGTACCATTGTAGCTCTGGAACCTGCGAGAAAAACTGTTCGAGCTGTCGATCTGGTCGTGAATCCGACCAAATCGGCACACTTTCACGCAACAATGCGCCGTTCTTATCGACCGGCACCACTCCCAGACTATGGCCGGAGATGCCGATCGCCACTACTTGACCGGAGCTGTTATCCGGTACCAAAGCCAAAACTTCACGTGTGCTTTGAACAATTGCCTCCCACCACTCCTGCGGACGTTGCTCGTGCATTTCCGCTGCAAGATAAAGTGTTTTATACGATTTAAAGCCATCTGCCAGACATTGGCCATATTCGTTATAGATCGAAGCTTTTATTCCTCCTGTGCCGAAATCGTATGCGAGTATGTATTTCATGGTTCAATTCTTTTTTGACAAGATAACAGGATTAACTTGATAAGACTGCTTTTATTTTTTTACCACAGAGAGCACTGAGCCGCAGAGACGAAAAACTCCGTGCCTCTGTGTCTCTTGGTAAAGACAGTGAAGCAAAAGTTATGCGGCAACTTTAATATGTTTCATTCACATTGGTTTTTTCTCCTTCGGCGGCTTCATCGAGGATAGCCTCGACGGTACGGATGCCGATGCCAAAGCGACGCACACCAAGTTCATACATGGCCATCAATGTCTGCAAATCCCGCACGCCACCGGCGGCCTTGACCCGACAGCGATCACCGACTATCCGTTTCATTAAAATGATATTCTCAAGGGTGGCACCGGTAGGTGCCCAACCGGTGCCGGTCTTGACCCAGGAGGCACCTGCTTCAACGCACCACTCACAGGCGCATACAATTTCATCATAGCTAAGCCAGTGGCATTCGAGGATAACCTTGACCGGTTTGCCGCCGGAGGCTTCAACCACGGTGCGGATATCATTAACATAGGCATCCTTGTAACCAGCCTTGAGCCAGGCGATATTGTTGACCATATCAATTTCTTCACAGCCCATCGCCACCAGCTTTTCTGCGGTTGCCGCTTTGACTGCGGTTGTTTCCGCTCCTCCGGGAAAAGCGACCACGCCACCGGCGAAGGTTTGACTTTCGGCAAGAAGGTCAATCAGATACGGAGTATGGGCCGGCAGGGCGAAGACCGCTATGCATCCGCGTCGAATTGCCAATTTCACACAGGTCGCGATATCATCGAGAGTGCTTTCAGCACGCACGGCACTGATGTCTATCATGGAGGCTATCTGTTCGGGAGTCATCATTCAAAAGTTCCTTTTATAACAGTGGCAAGTGGCGGGTGGGGTGCGCATCGTGGTTTTTGCGTTATGGGCCTGATGCGCCTTATGATCCCTATGTGCATTTCAGCTCACTTGCCACTGAGCGACACAGGTGTCGTCCCTACACACTGGTGAAACCGCCGTCGATGATGACATCGGAACCGGTCATATAGGTGGATGCATCTGAGGCCAGGTAAAGGTAGAGGCCCATCAGTTCTTCTGGTGCGCCGAGGCGTTGCATCGGAATCTGTGGTTTCCAAAGTTCGTGAAAATCAGTCAGCGGCTCTACCAGCTCAGTCATGATATAGCCAGGGCTAATGCTGTTGACCCGGATATTGTATTCCGCAAACTCAACCGCCATGGCTTTGGCCAGCTGTCGGGCAGCGGCCTTAGATACGCAGTAGTGTCCGATCTTCTGCGGCGTGTTTATAACTGTTCCGGACATCGAGGCGGTAACTATGATACTGCCGCCCTCGCCCTGCCTGATCATCTGCCGTGCGCAGGCCTGGGCAGTCAGGAAGACACCGTTGACATTCACCTGCTGGATGCTTTCGAACTCCTCCAATGTCATCTCTTTAAACGCATTCATAGTAACAATACCAGCATTACAGACCGCAATATCTATTCGTCGCCACTTATCAAGGGTTTCGGCAACCAAAGCATCTACAGATGCCTGTGAAGTGACATCACAGGGTGCAGCCATAACACAACCGGGAAAATCCTCTTCGAAATCCGCTGTTGTTTTAATAAGGTTTTCATCATCCAGCGAAGCCAACACAACCTTGGCACCAGCCTGAAGGTAGCCGAGTGCGACGCGCTTGCCGATACCCTGCGAAGCTCCGGTCACAATCGCAACCTTATTATCCAGTTTAAATTGATCAAGAATGTTCATATTTTTTCCTTAATAATTAAATATTTTGTAGGCATAGTGGACTGTGTAGACAAAGTGGACACAAGTGCATTTCTTTTAACCTTTAACCTTTAAAGTGTATCCCATGCGTCGGGAGATCGTATCAGCTCCTTCGCGGATCAACTCTCCTATACTGGGAATCATCTCTGGTGTAACACGTGTGGCGGGCCCGGTAACCCAGACCGATGCAACCGGATCACCAATCCGGTCAAAAATCGTGGAACCGACGCAGTATATACCTTCATACTCCTCACCGTTATCAACGGCATAGCCCAATTTCCGTACTTTAGTCAACTCTCTGCGAAACGCCCTCACAGATGTAATAGTGTTTGCGGTGAATCGCTTGAAATCCAACTGCTTGACAAGACTCTCAAGCTGCACCTCGCCAAGATAGGCTAGAATTGCCTTGCCCGGTGCTGAGCAGTGAACCCTGATGTGATGCCCGGCGTTGACCGAGAACCGAAAAAGATGTGATCCCAGAGCCTGTTCCAACACAATAATCTCAGCATTGCTGAGCACACCGATCAGCAACGTATCTCCCAATTTGTCGCGCAAATCGCGCATGATTGGCAGCGCCGTGCCGATCAAATTACTTTCCGCCAAAGCTCTCTGCGCGAGCATCAACATCTTCTGGGTATAACGGAAAACTTTGGTATCAGGGTCACGCTCGATATACTTAAATTTCTCAAGCGTCAGGGTCATGCGGAAGACGCTACTCACCGGCACATTCAATGCCTGAGCGATCTCCACCTGCCCCTTGCCACTCGGATGCTGTGAGAGATACTCAAGAATCTTCAATCCCCGTTCCAGACCGGGAGCACTGTAATTCACTTTTTTTTCCGATACCATCAAAATCTTTCCGGATTGCTTTGGTTTTTAAATACATCCTATCATTTACCGCACAAAAAAGACAGTGCCCGGCAAAATCCATTTGAGCGAAGCGGTACCAGCCGTCCGGTTGTAACAAACCTTCCAGTAACCATCCATATCCACAGCGGAAAATGAGCCGGTCAGAATGGCGCCGCAATTTATTATTTCATAGCTTTTAGTTGGATCGGGCGCGGAACTTTCAGTTATTTGCAAACTCAGGTTGTCCAGCGCTAGATCGCCGCTTACATTCAGCAGGTCACAGCTTCCGTCCGGCGCGGCGTCAATCAGCAATGTGCCGGCAAGTCCGACATTCGCGACATGCAGTGTTCCGATTGAACTGCCCGCGGGAGATATTGTCTCCAACACGCTCACTGTTCCATTGGAAATCGTACCGCAACCTTCCAGAGTACGTGCTGTTATCTCAGCATCTTCAAGCTCCAGAACCGCATCTTCCGCAACAAAGATATTCCCGCCGTCGGCTCCAATCCACTTATCACGCAAATACGCTGAAACAACACTACACTGAGCATTATCTAGCGCGTTGCTATAAATCAGAACCTCGCCAACTCTTATGTTACCAAAAAAACTACTCTTATTCGAGCCAATGTTGCCGAAGGTGATCGAATTCTCACCGCCATGATCCTTAGAATAAAACTCAGGCAAACCTGTTGAATCATTGCTGATACCATTAATATAGATGTGTGAACCATTGTGCATCGTATCGCGCAAAGTGACTGCACAAACAAGCACACTCTCGGTGTGCAAGCCGAGCACCGACTCTTTGGAATTGTCAGTAGCAATAATGTTAACACCTGGTTGACCTTGGTAGTTCAATAACTGGAAACGATCCCAACTACCATTGTCATGACCCCACAAGCCACTGTCGTTCTTGTAGGTAACCTGACGGTACACTATAAAGAGCGTCATATTCGGCAGGTTGGTCGAATTGATATCAAGTGCCGAGGTGACACTGTCGTTGATGCCGTCAAATTCCAGCACCGGCAGACCATTGAACTCCGCGGCACTCGCGACATAAAGCGGTCGGCGGTCGGCAACTGCCTGAACAGCCGATTTACCACAGGCACTTAGATCAGCCCAATGCGCAACCTGTTCTCCATCACCGACAACCGGCAGCGTAGCTCCCACATCCTGAAAAAGAGTATCCTGATCTGTCGCGTCCAGATGCAGAACAATACCACTGAGCAAATCACCGGTCAATTGCGGCACGTTGTTAAAATCGAGATTATCAAGCTGCAGAGTGCCGCCCTCGACCCGGAGATTGCCTGCAAAGTTGTTCGCCCCCTCAAGTGTCAACGTTCCGTCACCATGTTTAGTCAAACCGCCAACACCGGTCAAATCACAATTGATCCCGACGGAGTATGCTCCGGTATCGATAACGCCGCCGCCGGCAGCCAGATTGCAAACCAGATTGCCGCCGTTGATGAAAGTCGCATCATCTGAGATCGCGCGTAATATACCGCCATTAAAATTGAAATGGTTTGTGCCGTACGCTCCCGCCTGCAGATGCCCCAGATCAAATGTTCCGCCGTTCAAATTGATTGTTGAACTGCTGACTGTGTCCGCGTGGTTGTTGCCGAGATAGAGAAAACCGTGACTGCCACCGGTCATGGAACTCGAACTGCCAGTGCCTAATTTAAAAGTTCCGCCGTAAATATTGAGTGTCGCCATGCCGTACGCAGCGGCAGATAGATAATTATTCCAACGACCTCCCATATTCATTGAATGCCCTACCCGCACAACACCGCCTTTGAGTGAAAGCAGACCGTCTGGTTTTGTCGTAGAGTTGCCGTTACAACCTATACGCAGATATCCCGCACCATCGGTTATGTTGGTAAAATTAAGTTCCCCGCCCTTAACTACAACAAAATTAGAGTTATCATTGTCAACGCCGATATAGTTAGCCGCAGTGTTTGCATTGCCACCGAAACTGCTGACTCCGGCATCGGAATCAAACATAACATTATATCCGGCATTTAAAATAAGTCTGTTGGTTGAGCTAATAGCTCCCCGATCAGCAAAAGTTACTAAAAAGCCGTTAGGACCCCATGAAGCATCACGATAAAAAAGAGTGCCGCCGATCAGCCGGGAGCCATTGTACATCTTGAAGTCACCAGCGTTAATGCGCTGATTACCGCCGTTCAAATCAAGTGTCGCACGATCGCCGATCTCAATACCGTAATTTGTATTCAGGCAGTTGTCGCCACCGTTGAGTATGAGTGTACCCTCACGCACAAGAGTCTTTCCAGCATAGGTGTTGACTCCACCCAGTTCAAGTGTACCTCGCCCGAGTTTATTAAAATTGAAAGTGCCACCACCGGTCAGCGGAGCATTTACAGTCGCCGTAACGTTTAAATAAGTGATGAATTGTCCGGGAGATGCCAAAATAAATGGTTCTCCATCAATTGTGTAAGAACCGGTCACACCGCCATTGAAGGTCAGTCCGCCAATCACAATATCCGTCGCGGCTGTGACTGTGCCTGCCGCACCGCCGTTGCCGAAGACGGCCACATCACCATTAGAATTATTCCAGGCAGAATACACACCGAAGGAATCAACCCAGTTTGTACCCGATGTACTCCAGCTACCCGAACCGTCCTGGGCGTCGCCGCTTGAAGCGGTGCTCCAGGTAAGTGTGTCCGCAGACACCGCACCCACACTTGCAAAAAACAGTATCAATGCGACAACACTGATACGCTGAAGACATCCGACTGCGTTTTTTTTCATGACCACTCCTTGTGTCACTTAACAATCATACGAGTTTCACTGATGAAAATTGCATTTTCATATATAAATGCAACTTTCATTTGTGAAAACATCATCCCGCATTCAGACATAAGTTGCAAGCGAAAAATTATATTATTTTTTCGTGTTTGCTGATCAACGTTCAGCCGTTCAATTTTGAAGTGATTACATTTGCGACTGCGGCTAATCGTCGAGCGCGATAATCTTCACAAAATCGTAGGCTGGCTCTTCATAGGGATGAGATGCGAGCAGTGCTTGTCGTATATCATCGAGAAGTTCATCGGGGCAGAACATCTCAACGCGATATTCATTAACATACTCATCTACGTCAACGGAGCCCAGATGGGGATTGCTGCCAATCAGAGGACGAAACTGACTCTGCCCAAGCACCTGCCAACAGCAGCGATCGTAGTTACGGTAACGCCCGGCGCCAGCGGCAAAGAGCACATTTTTGACCGCTTCAAGATGAGTCGTGGGAATATAGACGGTTAACTTCAGCATCATCAATCAACCGGCGCAGCACCGATGTTTTTAATCTCATTTAGAAACTGGCTGACATCATCGAAACGACGGTAAACCGAGGCAAAGCGTACATACGCCACCTGATCGACAGAGTGCAGCTCCTTCAACACCGCCCGTCCGATCTCATCGACCGTAATCTCGGTGCGATCGCCGAATCCAGTAATAATACGATCAAGCAGATCATGAATTGTATCCGATGAGACTAGGCGTTTTTCACAGGCGCGTTTAAGCCCGCGTTCTAGTTTCATCCGGTCAAATATTTCAATCCGTCCGTCACGTTTAATCACCCGCAGCTCATCGCGCGCAATCTCCTCATAGGTCGTAAAGCGATAATTGCAATCCAGACACTGCCGACGGCGGCGGATAGCTTTGCCTTCGCGAGCCAATCGACTATCCAACACTTTGTCATTATTTCCATCACAATTCGGGCAGCGCATAAAAGCCATCCTTCTTTTACGAGACGAGCTTTGGGATTACGGGATGCGAGGCTATGTCGATAGCGATACCGATACCGCTTTTAATAATTCATCCCTCACTCTTCATTTCTGTCACTCATCATGCCCCGGTCACATGCATCACGCGGTCGACAATCGCATCCGCATCCGTATCTTTTACAAGACAGTTTTGCGCCACAGCCAGATTCGCTACCAGATCGAGATCAACCTCAGGCAGCTCAACGCCATAAATAACCGCTTTCGCCTCAGCTGTTCCCGGCAGTCTTTTGAGCATTGCCACCACCTCATTGGCGTTCATCGCATCGATATCAATCCGCATCACAACCGCATCCGGTTTGATTTCCACACATTTTTCAAGAGCCTCGGCACCGTCAGCCGCTGTCACCACCTCGAAACCGGCGGCTGAAAACTCACTTTTAAGCCTGGCTTTAAGTTCCATGTCTCTCTCCGCGACCACAACTTTACGTATCTTTTTTTCGACCGGTTCTCTAACGGCGGCACCCTCATCAGCCTCCAGAAAAAGAACTCGGCTGATCTCCATCAGCAAATCCTCCGGATCACATGGCTTGGCCAGAAATGACGCTATGTTTTTATTCGCGAAATATTCCGCCATCGCGGCTCTGGCTGTCAGCACAATAACCGGGTAAGTTGTGCTGCCATCCGGATTGGTGATGCGGTCGAGAAAACCCTTGCCGCCCATGCCCGGCATGCTCATATCGAGCACGATTAAATCAGGCTGAAAGGGACGCATTTTAACCAGCGCATCTTCACCGCTGGTTACACACTGAACCTCATAACCCTCGAACTCAAGAAAATCAGCAAGCGTATCCAGCAGGCTGCGGTCATCATCGACCACCATAATCTTACATTTTTTATTTTTCATAACTGCCCTCTATTCTACAGCATTACGACTGAGAGATTCAAATGCAACTTAATTGATTTTTCGAGCCGTTCATAATACCATAGACACCCATGACAGTCCAGTTAAGCAAAGAGATAGTCGCACGTTTTCAACATTACGTCGATACATTCCGTGAAAATGGCGGAAATCTGTCCACAATGCTGCAACTCAAACTGAGTCACACCCGGCATGTGATCCACAACTCTGTGGAAATTATGCGTAGAGAAGAATGGGCGCAGACCGACATTCCTCTCGGAGAAACAGCCGCGCTACTGCACGACATCGGACGTTTTTCGCAGTTTGTCGAGTTCGGCACCTATCGCGACTCGGAGTCGGTTGACCATGCGGAGAGAGGTGTGGTGATTATCCACCAACTCGATATCCTGCGTAAGTGTGAGGGTGCTGATGCCCAGCATCTGATCGAAGCGGTCAGATGGCACAATAAGAAAGAGGTGCCCGCCAAACTTGATACCTTTTCAGCCGAGCTGACTCACCTGACACGTGATGCCGACAAACTGGACATCTTCCGTGTCATGGAGGAAGCAGTGCGTGATGGCAGCATCGTGCGGGATCCGGAGATCACCTGGGGCTTGAGTATCACTGAACCACCCAATCCCCGTCTGGTGGAATCGATCTTCAACGGAGAACCGGTCGATTACGCGCTGATTGAATCACTCTCGGATTTCATCATGATTCAAGTCGGCTGGATTATCAACGGTTTTCATAACATCACTGCACTGAGAATTGCAGCCGAACGTGGCGTGGTGGAATTCCGCCGCGCCTATCTCAAATCTCTGACCGACTCACCCGGAGTTGACCGCTGCTGCGATGCCGCCCGACGGGTGCTAGACTCTGCACTGCGGCAGAAGAGAATGGAATAACATCAAATTTTGTCATTTTATCAGCCACTTATCGAAATAAGAACTTTTCTCAATCAAGAACACCAGAAAACCAGAACATAATGTATCCAAATGGATACATCCGTCAAAGACGAATCAATATTTTTTACAATTTACGACTTACAACTTACAGCGCGACGACAATCACACCTCATCTCTTCCCCGACATGTCACGCCGTAAAGGCGCAGCCCGACTTGTCAGGGCGTAGCTATTGCGAAGACTGAAGGCGGAACATCTTCCTGTACGCCGCCGCGTCCGCCGTAGTCCCGCGACTGCAAGACAAAGGAAGAAATAAAGCGTCCCCGCTTTCAGAACCGACTCCGGTTCTTCGTACGGCACAAACGCCTCGTACTTGCCGGAGCCAAGAAACTTATCAACCCCGCCTTTGTAAAACACCGGCTCTTCGACCAGCTCTTTCGCCCAATTCAGAACCTCGACAACGACCGGCTCCGACATGGTTTCGGGTGGCTCAATGCATTAATTTTTAAACTAAGACTTGACCCCGGAATATCAATTCCTGCGAAGCAATCCTCCCGCTTCTGGGTAGAGTCCCCGGTTTCCCGAAGGGCACCCCCACAGACCCGGACGAGCGCAATTAACGCATCCGGTTCCTCCTTATACGTGTTTGCTAAAATCCAAGGCATAACTGTTGCATCCTGTTGTCTTTGAATTTGTGATATATTCGAGGTGAAGGTATTTGGTACTTCTCTTTTATAATCTGGAAGAATCGAGTCCAACTCATGCCGTCTCGTTTGCGTGATCGCCGATTAAGCCAGTAACGCCAGATTTTCATAACCTGATACCGGAAAACAGACAACGACCTGAAGTTTCCCGATACCCCGTAATACGCATTATGCCCCGTTATTTTCGCACACAGCTTCTCATGTTGCCATGATAAGTCTCTGTGCCGATATTCTTTGCACCATTGGTGTATTTCCTTGAGAGCCTTGCGCATCTTTTTCGATGATGTTTTCTTGCGTATGCTGTAATCGCCTTTGCGCGTCTTCTCCCAGTAGTGAGTGAAGCCGAGAAAGTCAAAAGTCTGCGGTTTTTCGTTCCTCCTGTACGGGTCGCGGAAATCCACTAACCGTGTCTTGTCTGGATGAATTTCAAGCCCGAACTTGGCAAATCGCTTCGGCAGTACTTTCTGCACCCGCAACGCATCAGACCTCTTTTCAAAGACTATGACAAAGTCATCCGCAAAACGAACGAGCTTCATCTTGCCTTCGAGCAGGGGAGCTATCTCTTTTTCCATCCATTCGTCTAATACCGTGTGAAGGTAGATATTACTGAGCAACGGCGAGATTACGCCGTCTTGCGGCGTGCCTGTCTCTGAGTACTCAATTGTTTCACCTGTCCACACCCCCGCCTTTAACCACTTGTGTATCAGGCGCGTTATGACCGAGTCTTTCACTCGATAGCTGAGTATTTCCCAGCTATATGCGCAATGCGTTCCTGTCTCGTTCGCACACTGCCGAGCGACTGTGTCTTCGCCGTGTGTTGTCCAGAACCGCTTACCGTATAAAGGCCCGCCCCTTTGCTACTCATCGGCTCCCCCCGAGTGGAGTTTCCCGACTTTCAACCGCTACTATGAGCGAGCTAAGACGACCTGACTTGATACCCGTCCCGAACACCTCGCCTCTGACTTGGTGAACGGTACCTTGTCTATCTTCCTTTGTTCGATAGAGAGCTGGCGGGAAAATGCGCCACCCCTCCCAGGTATTTTTAATCCGGCTAACCTTAGTCCGGCTTTTCTCGACAAGGAGGCGCAGGTCCTCACAGGTTCCCAGGACATCCCAATCCATCTCTGTCCCGCTCATAGATCCCGACCGGGCCGACTCATTCAACGCCATTGCGAATGAGCCGATGCTGTCCCCCCTTCTCAGATGAGAGAGACCCCAGTAGTGAAGTTCATTTCGAGATTCAATAACACGGCTTCGACTTTCGCTCCATACGCTTCGTGCGGCCCTTACGGAACCACTACGCAATGTTCGCTTCTGGTTGGTGGCTAGCCTTTGCCAGACGGGATTGATTACCCGTTGGATGTCTAATTTCTCTTTCATTATGTTTGCGTTTTCATAAATCCCCAGAAACTGGGCTTATCCTGTCGCGACTGAGAGCCAACCCTACAAACGCTTCGCGTCAGGATTGCAGGGCAGGCGGATCAAACCACCTGAATCTCAAGATGTTTTCCACAAGCTGCGGCATAACGGGCAATCGTTGCAACCGAGACAGGGGTTTGTCGCTTAATTTTCAGGGAGTCTTGTATTTCGAGGGTTTTCCGGCTATAGCTGTCCCATAGGATTGCTGGTATTCGGCTCAAAACCCTTTAAATACAGATGTTTTGAGAAAGCGACCGGTCTCCTCGGCGGGTCGGCTGTCCCATAGATGCGGAGAGTTCCGAAGAGGTCAAG
>CAYOQJ010000002.1:0-5997 GCA_964406095.1 uncultured Lentisphaeraceae bacterium | reverse complement strand
CCCATGCCACCCGGCCCTAACTCAGCTCATCACCGCTCCGGCTCTCTACCGGAAATATCAGTACGCACAGCCGGCAAATAACCGGGCAGTGCGGCTGAGCAAACGCGGTTTTTTCAGCAACAAGGAAATTTCAGTTTATGCCGCCCGTTTCCTATAATGATGAACATATTCTGACTCTGTCAGCGATTGAACATATACGACAACGAACCGGCATGTATATTGGACGTACCGGTGATGGATCGCAGTATGAAGATGGCATATACATGCTGCTGAAAGAGGTGCTCGATAACGCTGTTGATGAGTTCATAATGGGTTACGGCAAACGAATCGATATCACTATCGACTACGAGAGCGGCGAGGTCAAAATCCGTGATTTCGGACGCGGCATACCACTTGGCAAGGTTGTCGAGTGTGTTTCGAAGATCAATACCGGCGGAAAATTCAACGATGACGCCTTTCAATTCTCTGTTGGCATGAACGGTGTCGGCACCAAGGCAGTCAATGCGCTTTCAGAGGACTTCGAGGTTCGCTCTTGTCGTGACGGCAGCTACTCTGAAGCCTTTTTCAGAGAGGGCGAACTGATTTCACGCAAACAGGGCCGCAACGCACGTAATGAACGCAACGGCACCTATGTGCGTTTCATCCCGGATAAACTGATCTTCAAAAATTTTCGTTTCCGTGAGGAACATGTTCTACGTCGTCTGCGAATGTACGCCTATCTTAATGCCGGCCTCAGCTTTTATCTCAACAAAGAGCAGATAATTTCTCAAAACGGACTGCTGGATTTAATCTATGACGAAGCAAAGTTTGAAACTCTTTACCAACCCTTTCACTTCCGCACCAAAAAACTCGAAATTGTGTTCACTCACACCAACCGTTACAGCGAGGATTACTACTCGTTTGTAAACGGACAGTACACCAATGATGGCGGCACCCACCTCTCCGCCTTTAAAGAAGGTATTCTCAAAGCGGTTAATGAGTTCAGTAAAAAGAAGTATAACGGAGATGAGGTCAGAGAGGGCATCATCGGAGCAATAAGCATACGACTGAAAGAGCCGATTTTTGAGTCGCAGACAAAAAACAAGCTCGGAAACCAGGAAATACGCTCTGAGCTGGTAGCGAAAATTAAGAAGATTACCGAGGAGATGTTCCACCGAGAACCACGTGAAGCAGCCAAATTGATTGAGAAAATCGAGGAAACCAGCAAACTGCGTGCCGAACTCAACTCAGTCAAAAAACTGGCACGAGAACGTGCCAGAAAAACAACGGTGCGGGTGCCGCAGCTCAAAGATTGCAAGCACCACCTCCGTAAAGGAAGTGCCAAAGGAATTGAAACAATGATTTTCATCACGGAAGGTCAATCAGCCGGAGGGTCCATCACGCAGTGCCGTGATGTCATAAATCAGGCCATTTTCACACTCAAAGGCAAACCTTTGAATGTGTGTGACCTAAAACGGGATGCCCTCTACAAAAACGTCGAAATATATAATCTCATGCGCAGTCTGGATATTGAAGAGAGTGTTGATAATCTTCGTTATCAGAAGGTCATTATCGCTACCGATGCCGATGTTGACGGTTTACATATCCGTAATCTGCTGATCACCCTGTTTGTACGTTTTTTCAAACGGGTGATTCAGGAGGGTCACCTCTACATACTCGAAACTCCGCTCTTCCGCGTGCGCAACAAAAAGGAGACGCACTACTGCTACAGTGAAAAAGAGCGTTTGACTGCGATGGAAAAGTGCGGTCGGAACCCCGAAATCACCCGTTTCAAAGGTTTAGGCGAGATATCACCTGCGGAATTCAAAGGTTTTATCGGCAAAGACATTCGTCTGACTCCAGTTGACTGCAGCACCGATCATGCTCTGGATGACACGATAAACTTCTATATGGGACGTAACACCCCTGAGCGCCGAAGCTACATTATGGACAATCTGGTTATTACCGCGGAGTCACTGTCGTGAGCAGATCACCACGCAAACGAGATCGGAAAAACGAATCGTCGATAACTGAACCGCCAAGTCTCTTCGATGATCTCAATCTGATCGGCGCCGCCGCCGACACCGATTCACACACAGGTGAATCGCAATCCGTTGACCGACACGATGGTAGCCGACATGACGGCACGGGGCTGCTGCACGAGTTGATTGACGACAACTTTCTGCAGTTCGCCTCATATACAATCTGTAACCGTGCCATCCCAACCGTTGAAGACGGATTGAAACCAGTACAGCGGCGCATCATGCACGCTCTGAAAGAGAAGGATGACGGACGCTTCATTAAGGTCGCCAATATTGTCGGCCATACGATGCAGTACCATCCGCATGGTGACGCATCAATCGCCGATGCGATTGTAAACCTGACTAACAAGCGTTATCTGATCGAAGGCCAGGGAAATTTTGGCAACATTTTCACCGGCGACCGGGCCGCCGCCTCCCGTTATATCGAGTGCCGTCTGACCGAATTAGCACGCAGTGAACTTTTCAATTCCAAAATAACCGATTTCATCCCGAGTTATGACGGACGTAACAAAGAGCCGGTTCTGCTACCGTCAAAACTGCCGCTGCTGCTGATGCTTGGCGCCGAGGGCATTGCAGTCGGCCTTTCCACCCTGATAATGTCACATAATTTCATCGAACTGCTGGAGGCACAAATCGCCGCGCTGCGTCGGCAACCCTTCAGCGTGCTGCCGGATTTCCAGACCGGCGGCACAATCGATGTGGGGGAATATGCCGACGGCTACGGCAAAATCAAGGTGCGAGCTGGCATAAAAACCCGCGATAAAAACAAATTGGTGATTTATGATCTACCCTGGAGTCAGACTACCGATTCACTCATCAACAACATTGAAGAGACTATCAAAAAAAAGAAAATAGCAGTCAAGCAGATCAATGACTACACCGCCGAGAGGGTTGAGATTGAACTGGTGCTTTCCCCCGGTGTGAGCCAGGAGAAAGCTATTCAGATGCTCTATGCCTTTACCCACTGCGAAACTTCGATCAGCTGCCGTCCGGTTGTGCTTTTCAATAACCGTCCCACAGAGATGAGTGTGTCCGAGATCATCAAGGCCAACGCACAGCAGCTGATGGAGCTGCTCAGACGAGAGCTTGAACTGCGACTGCGGGAGCTTGATGATCTCTTTCACAACAAAACCCTGGAGCAGATATTTATTGAAGAGCGGATATACAAGCGAATCGAGGAGCAGGAAACCTGGAATGCAGTCCAACAGGCTGTGCTCAGCGGATTTGATCCTTTTCTGAAACGCCTGCGCCGTGCGATCACTGAAGAGGATGTTGACCGGCTGCTACAAATTAAGATACGGCGCATTTCGCGTTATGACATCAACCGCAGTCGCAAAGAGATTGAAGATATTCTTGCCGAAGAGGAGCGTGTCAAAGGCAACCTCAAGCAGCTTAAACGATACACAATCCGCTATCTGAGCAATCTCATAAAAAAATACCAGAGATATTATCCACGCCTGACAAAAATAAACAAAAATGGTTTCAAAGAGGTTGAAGTGCGTAAATTGACCGCCTCTGAACTTTCCATTAAACTGGATAAAGAAAATGGTTACATCGGCACTGAAATCAAGGGTGAAGAACTTTTCAAGTGCTCATCTAAAGACAAACTGATTGTGGTCTGGAACGACGGCAGTTACAAGATGATCCCGCCACCCGAAAAATTCTTTGTCGATCAGAAATTCATATATTGTCAGAAATTCAACCGCAAACAGGAGTTTACCGCAGTCTATCGTGAGCCTGATTTCGGCATCGTCTATATCAAACGTTTCTCATTCGGCGGCGCAATACAGAATAAAGATTATTCGCTGGCACCTGAAAACAGCAGGATGCTGCTCTTTCAAGAAGATGCTCCCGAACAGATATATGTAAAATATAAACCTTCCAAGGGACAGAAGATTCATCAGCAGGTTTTCAACCCAAGTGATGTCAAAATCAAAGGCGTGGCGGCACGAGGCATCCAGATGACAACCAAAGCTGTCGCTAAAATTGTCACAAAAGAACCGCAATGGTGGGATTCGGAGGCTAAAGGCTCCAGAGGAAGGCTCACTTGATCCTAAAAAAATATGAACCTCACATTCGCTTAACCCATATCATCGCGGGGTTGCAATACACCCTGCGGCAAACAGACGATGCTGCGCGCACTGACCGGTAGCGGCATCCAGTATGATCCAAAATGCGGCAACGCTGGCAAACAGTCGTATTTAAAATTCTACAACGAACAGATTAAAACAAGCACCGCCGTAGCGGCGGCGAATCGCAATAAATAATGCCTGTCTCAACTACTCCATTAAGGATTAATTTAAGTCTCTCGCGTAGATTGTTAGAATATCTTGGACTGAATTATGGTGTATAAAACACGGTAATTGATAACGGTGGCAAGATATAGGAGAAAGAGCCTTCTTTTAAAATAGTTGAATATCCGGCATCCCAGGACGGGTTGGTGTCATGAGGATATTTGCCTGCCAGTTGCCAGGATGAGAACTTTGCGCCACCGGTATAACCGGCCATTTCAATTTTCACATTTGTGGTGTCTTTGGCCTTATTGATCAGCCATATCGACATTTTCGAAGAGTCCACTGATGTCGATGCCCAGCCACGGACAAGCGCAGATGAGGAACCAACTTTGACAAAACGGTCACGCAGGTAGCGGCCCATCATTTCCGTAGCCCGACCCTGTGGCAATATGGAGTTGTCCGGCCCGAATGCATTAGCGTAATTTGTCGAGGTTCGACAACCCCATGGGTTATGCGTAACCCAGAAGTGCATAAAACGGATACGCTCATCCATGGATATTCCGGTTGCGAGCATCTCGAAGGTTACCATTGCATTGAAGATACTGTTCTGTTTACGGTATTCCGAGACCTGTTTCGATCCGGCACTGAAACTGGAGTATTCGGTTATCAGTATCTCCGTTGTTTTTCTACGTTCAGAGGGCGCGAGCCTATCGATATCTTTAAGCATTTCCGTAACACCGCCGAGGACGGGATAGTTTATTCCCTGATACTGTGTGAAGTGTTTGATCCAGCTCATGTAAAGGTGAATCACAATAAAATCGACAAGCTCCGGAAACTCTTTAAGAGCCTGCGCAGCATAATCGCGCCCATGCATAGTTCCCAGCCCAGTACGTATGGACGGGTCAACCGCTTTCATCTCTGCCGCCATCCGACGGTAGAGTTTCAGATAATCAGACTGAGAAATAATCTTTTTGACCTTTTTCAGATCGACCTCGTTACCGATCTCCCAGTATTTAATACCGAGTTCACGGGTGACATTGGCATAGCGAACCCACTGAACGGCATTGCGGATGATATCCTCTTCGGAGAACTGAGCTTCGGGATAGAGGTGCCCGTGACTGGAGACAAGCACCACCGGCTCGGCACCACTCTCGCGGCACATAGCGATATATTCGTCAAAATCAAGAATGCAACTTTTATAACTGCCATCTGCATTGACTGATGCTTTCCAGCCAGCTGGTGGTTTTTTCATGGTAATAACACGTGGATTGAGTGACCCCTCAACAGGAGCATATTTGCGCAAGTCATGAAAAAGGTAGTTTTCGGCCAGAGTTCCCATGGGATAGCGCAGTGAGCCGACATTCATTGATTTGAGCACAGTAGCAAAAGGCTTACGCCCTTTCCGATCGGCATCGTTGATGAAACTCATGCAGAAACCGGTAGGATTGCCATTCAGCTTCCTAAGTGTTTTTGTGCAATCCACCACGATTTTAAGAGCGGAAGAGTTTTTCCCCAGCGAAAGTTCCGTATGAACAAAAGAGAGAAGTAAAACGATCGCTAACAAGTTGCTTTTTTTTATCATACTAGTGCGATAATATCAAAATTTTTCATGGTTTTAAATAGGCAGCACAACGCTTTTTCTGGGTTAGTCGGGGTCAAACCTAAAATTTAAAAATAAGGCCCCTGAGTTATTTCCAACGTTCATTATCCAGCTTTTCTGAGATATTTTCAACCGCTCTCTT
>CAYOQJ010000001.1:0-42976 GCA_964406095.1 uncultured Lentisphaeraceae bacterium | reverse complement strand
GTACAAGACCGGCATGAAGTTCAACCCTCAAACCGAAGGAGCTGAAATATGTCCGTAATGTCACCATTTTTCGCTTTACTTGATAATAGCTTGTCTTTTTCGGCAAGGTACTATAATTAAATGCACCGATCAAGATGGAAATTCATTTAGTAGAAAACGGAGAGAGTTTTCGAGCGCCTCCCGTGTCCATTCAAGACTGTAAAAGCTGTGACCTGAGTGTGGTATCAGATGTATGCTGTGGGGGATGCGGTGTTTTTTGAAGTAGGCTTTATAGGCGGCCATAGAGCCGGACGCATCTGGATCAGAGCCTCCGAAAACAAGGTGAATCGGGCTACGGAAAGTCCGGAATTTCAGCAGTGTGGCATCTTCGGTGCGCGCTTCCGCGTCCGATCGTGTCTCATGTTTGATCAACGCCTTAGTAACCATGCCGGTCTGCACTTTACCGGTTATAATTTTTTTCCAGGTTTCTGGGCGGCACAGTTTTTTGAAATAGGTCAGCAGTGCCTGACGGGTTTTGGCAGCGTCGGTGTCGGTGCTGCGTAGCGATCCCATGGATTCGGCGGAGAGCAGCAGCATACCTTTGATTTCAGGGTGTTCCGCACCCAAAGTGATGGCAACCTTGCCGCCTGAACAGATTGAAGCGATAAAAATCGGTGCTTCTGCTGGCAACCGTGTTTTAAGTTCCCGTAGCGCGGCCTCGGCATCCTGTGCCATTGATGCGATGGTGCCACTCTCGTGTGTGCCGTCACTCAGACCGCGACCACAAAAATCAATACGCAAAGTTAGAAATCCCATTCCTGCGCATCGGCGGGCAAGTTGAACAAAAAAGCGGTGCGGTCCGGTGCGATCACCCGACCAGCCATGCAGAAAAAGTATTCCGCCCCGGGGTTGCACTGGCGGTTTGTCGAAAACTGCACGTATGAGTTGATCCGAATGCCTATCGCTATCGATTGACCGAATGTCAACCAGTTCCATGTTGGTACAGGATTTTATCAGTTGGATGGTTTCGTCGGGATGAACATTTACGGTTTCAGGCGCTGCCGCGCCGTTCTGCACTTTTTGCGAGGTTTTCAGATTTGTTTTGATCCAGTTACTTGTGATTTCGGTGAGTCTGCTGAGATTAACATGGCCGACGGTGTTCCAGAATGGCGGGAAACGCATTTCACTGTATTGAGTTTTACGGTTGCTGCCGGTGATTGATTTGGACGCGCGCCCGGTGTGTCCGCCTGGAATAAGAAGAGTTGGCAAGGTGCGGGAGGATTGTGAAATGTGCTGTCCGTCGAGAGTTGTGGCCCACTCGTAAAAAGGAGCACTGAAGGTATAGCCGTCGAGATCAATGGCCTGTCCTGATACGAGTTTTTCTTTCAGTGCCGCACGACTTTCGACGACTTTGCCGTAAGCAACCATATCGTTGACCATGCGGCGCTGCAGGAGCTGACGCATAAACTCATCGCCGGTGACAGGTGCTATTGCCACCATACTTTTCAGCCGTGGTTCATCAAGCGTATGCAGCAGCATTGCGCTGAGACGAACGCCCAGTGCACCGATCGGCGCATCGTCAGTTAGAGCGTTCAGCTTGTCGAACGCATATTGTAAATCATGCAGATAATCGGTTGGATTTACAGTTTCAAATTCACCGGTGGAGTCACCGCTGCCACGCCAGTCGAAGATCAGCGAGGCGATCTGCAGTTGGGCCAGCTCTCTGGCCATACTCAGATAGAAAGGTAATGCTCCCTTGCGCTCTTCAGCGAAAGGGAGCAGCATCAGAACTCCACCGGTTACAGTCGCGGGCACCAATGCGCTGCAGGCTAGAAAATCATCGTCTGATTTGAGAAAAAAACTCTGTTGTTTATAAGACATAAAATTAAGTTTAGTGTCCGGACGCATCCAGCATTTCGCGGGCGTGACTTTCAATTACCGATGTCAGACCTCTGCCACCCAGCATCCGGGCTATTTCATCCACACGTTCTTCGTAATCAAGTATTCGCGCTCTCATCTGAGTACGGTTGTTTTCGATTTCCTTGAAGATTTTAATGTGCTGTTCGCCGTAAACTGCTGATTGCGGCAGATGGGTGATGGAGATTACCTGGTGGGAGGTAGCGACCTGACGCAATTTTTCTCCTACCGCTCGACCGGTTTCACCGCCGATATTGGCGTCGATTTCATCGAAGACCAGAATCGGGATGCTGTCGTGTGCTGCCAGAACCGCTTTGACTGCCAGCATGACCCGAGCAATTTCTCCGCTGGAGGCGATAGCCTTGAGTGGTTGGGATGGTTCGCCGGGGTTGGGAGCAAACTCAAAAATCACTTCATCGGCACCGTACGACGCGGGAGTGGACGATTCTAACTTTATATCAAAAGAGGCATTGAGAAAGCCAAGATCACGCAATACGGTAGTGATGGCTTTGGATAAGCGGGTAGCGGTTTTTTCACGCGAGTGCGTCAGCAATTTGGCTTTTTCGTTAAGTTCATGTTTGAGTCGACTGATTTGTTGTTGCAGTTCCGCAATTCGGTCGGCACGATGTTCAAGCTCATCCAGACGGTTTTGCAGTTGCTCCAGTTTTTGGTTTGCGGCTGCCACCGAGCCGCCGTATTTACGTTTGAGCCTTTGCACCAGAGCCATACGTTCTTCAAGAAGGCGTACACGGTCGGGTTCGACTTCGATTCTGCTCAGACAGTTGTTAACGGAGTTATTCAGTTCTTGAACTTGTAGTGTCGCACTCTTAATCTCATTGAGCCATTGCTCCGCTTCAGGCAGAATTCGACAAAGCTCCTCGCTATGACTGCGGGCGTTTAGCAGACAGTTGGCCGCAGAGAACTCACTGTCACAGAGGAGATTGTTGATTTCAGCACCCATGGAGAGAATTTTCTCGGCGTTGGCGGCTTGAGCGTGTGAAACAATCAACTCATTCTCATCAGCTTCAGTCAGGGCGGCGGAGCTGATTTCATTGATCATGAAAAGCAGATCTTCCCGTTCAGCCGCGGGATCTGAGTTTGCTGTCTGAAATTCACCCATTGTGCTTTGTGTGCGATTCAACTCATTCCATACCATCTGATAGCTATTTAAGGTTTGAGCGCATTTACCATAGGCATCCAGCAGTGCGCGTTGAAAATCCTGTTTGAGCAGCGACTGCTGGTCGTAAGGGCCGTGGATATCGACCAGCAATGAACCGATTTCGCGCAGAGTCTGCGCGGTCGAGGCGGCGTCGTTGATCAGTATCCGTCCAGTTCCTTTGTTGGATATCACACGTTTTATCAACAGAGTACTCTCTTCACAGGATGGTATGCCTCGCTCATTCAACAGAGTGTCGAGTGTGCTGAGTGTCGCACCATCCAGTGAGAATGCCGCCTCGATCCGGCTTTCATCAGCACCGGAACGAATGATTGATTTGTCCGCCCGTTCACCCATCACCAGATTGAGAGCACCCATCAGAACGGATTTGCCAGCACCGGTTTCGCCGGTGATGATATTGAGCCCTTGGCCGAATTTTATCGTCGCCTCTTCAACGATTGCCAGATTCTGAACTTTGAGTTGCCGCAACATAATCAACTTCGTCCAATCTGGTTGGCGCCGCCTATATCCCTGAGATATTTTTCCGCCAGTTCTGTGCCCATGTAACGTTTGATAATTTTCATGGGGGTTTTTGAGACATCGACCATGATCAGCGCATCAATCACCGAACTGAATTCAGCGTCCACGTTGAAGGCCAGAATCTCACCGCCCATCTTTATGTATTGACGCAGCAGAATCGGAATTTCCTTGCCGTCCTCTTCGATTTCGGAAACGCAGTCCGAGAGATGCTCGATATCCTGAAAGATAGAATTGTAAGAGGGCAACGTCCACTCCGCCTTTGATGGGTTTTTAGGAGGTTTTTCCGCTTTAACCAGATGTTGAAGCCGACGGTTCATATACTTCAGTCGCATTGTGGTGAGAATCATATCTTTTGAAACCTGATTATATTCGTTAGTTATGCTGACTGGGCCGAAGAGTATGCGGTAACGTGGGTTGCGGCTGATAAAAATTGAGATGCCTTTCCAGAGCATGAAAAGAGATGCGTAGGTGCGCTGATATTCACTGCGGATGAAAGAGCGGCCCATTTCAAGAGCGGGATTGATAGCATCGGTCAGTCGGTTGTTGTATTTAAAGAGGGTGTTGGTGTAGAGACCTTTAATGCCGCGCTCCCGGATAATTTTGTCGGTTAGCCCGATACGGTAGGAACCGACCAGCTGATCTACCTCGGTGTTCCAGATGAAAAGGTGCAGATAGTAATCATCAAAATGATCCAGGTCAATCGATTTACCGGTTCCTTCGCCAACCGCACGGAAGGTGATTTCACGCAGGCGTCCGATTTCTCGCATAATATTGGGAATCTGATCCCGCCGAGCAATATAGGCTTTGAATGAGCTTGAACTGGATAAATAACACTCTGGATCGAGTGTATCTAGCTCGGCTCGCAGTACAGCGGGATCAACCGCTTCGATAATCGGTTCCATCTCTCTAGGCTCTGGTTTGAGTTTAGGTAGTCGGAAGCGAGGTTCCTGTTTACCACGGGCCGAGAGGATATAAGTTCGCAGACGAATGTATTGAAGTAGTTGTTCACTGGTTTTAAAATCATCCTGCAATTCTTTTAAAATTACAGTGGAGCCGATTTCTATCTTTATCTTTTTGTTGTATTTATTGATCAACTGACGCGGCAAAAGTACTGTACGCAGTCGAGGATGAATCATGCCAGCCAGATTAAAGAGTTTGGTGTTGGAACCTTTGACAAACATGGGCACCACTGTGGCATTTGTCTTACGTGCCAGGGTTGCGATGCCCGGATTCCAGTCCGGATCGCGAATCATGCGTTTTTGTTTGTCGTAGCTTGAAACCTCTCCCGACGGAAAAACAAAAAGCAGATGCCCCTCTTTCAGCCAGGTCAGGCACTCGCGCATCGGTCGTAGATTTATACGTGCTGAACTTGCGCGGTCGAAGGGATCAACATAGATGAACATCTCACGCATTTCAGGTATGACGCTCAGCATATAATTAACCATCGCCTTGACATCACAGCGTCCGCGCCGCAGGCAGGCAAGCAGAACGATGCCGTCGATGCCGCCGAAGGGATGGTTGGATGTAACCAGCACTGCTCCTTCGCGGGGGATTTTCTCCAGTGCGCCCGCTTTGATTTCCAGTTCGATGTTCATCACCTTGAGCAGGCGTTCGCAGAAACATTCCTCATCAGGCAGTTGGCAGGCTTTATAGTAAATCTGATTGAGCTCTTCCAGACCGATCAGTTTTTCCAAGGGTTTTTTGAAAATCCGGGCAGACACACGCAAAATCGGGTTGCTGATGCGTTCCGGTGTTATCCTGAAAATTCGATAATCTTTACTCTTCGCAGTTTCCATAAATGAACTCAGTCTGAACAAGGTAACGTGTGAAGACCAGCATCATAACAAAAGGGAGGCCGATCCCGCGTACTAGCAGGGGATGCCAGATTGCCGTGAACGCAAACGCTGCCAGAGAACCGATGGCTCCGTGAATCAGCACACTGTGTTTCATCGGGAAGATATTGTCCTTGTTGAATGGAGTTACAAACATGGTCAGAAACGCCAGCAGCGCAGGTATGCCCATCGACGCGGCGATAACCAGGTGCAGGTTCTGAATGTCAGGTTCGGCTGGTCCGGTCTTGCGCGGGATGTTGTCGTAATACTGTCCGACATGTTTCTGGTAGTTGCCCGGTCCGACACCGAGCAGTGGGTTAGTAAGTATCATGCTGCCGGCCGCCTGCCATTCCGGATAACGGCGTTCAACAGTTCCGTCCTGTGCGTAGAGTGCAGTTGCATGGAAATGAACGAGGTCATTCGCCCGCGGCAGACGCTGCAATACCAGACACTGCCATAGAACAAGGATAATTGCTACCGGAATAAACCATTTCAATCCGTTGCGTGCCGCTATCAGTGCCGCCGCAAAAGTCACGGCGACGTATGATGCTCCGGAAAGATTAACCGAGATAGCTGTCAGAAAAAGCACACTCAGCAAAATTTTCGTCAGCAAGGAACGAGTTTCAATAATACAAGCCAGCAGCATAGGCAATATAAGTGCGTAAAATCCCGCGAGCACATTACGATTGCCGAATGTGCCTCGCACCATCAAATCCTCTGTCTCCTGGTCAAGGTATTGCGCCACTGCAAGAGCTGTGATGATGGTGGTAGTCATTGCAAATATTAACAGCGCGTATTTGACCGATTTAGGATAACGCCGTAGAAGATTGTCGAACACCATGTGCCCAATGATGAAATAGAGCGTGTATTGGATCAACTCCTTGACGGCGGAGCCTTTATCGCCAGCGAACAGCATCGACACCGCCGCGCAGGCAATGAAAAAGATGTGGCTCCACGGCGGGATATGAGTTTTGAGCTGTCGCCAGCTGCGGTTGACAAGCGTGTCAAGCAACCAGAAACCTGCGGCAAGCAGAAGGGTGATGTCGGCCGGCGAGATGAATAATCCCCTGCGAATTTCCAGCGACCACTGGGTAGGGGCGATCAGAATTGTCAGACAGGCCAACAGAAAATAGAGCCGACCGAAAATACACATCTTCCTGTCACTGGATTCATTCATGTTGATTTCAGCAAGTCAAGCTCAGTTGAAGACTCCGGTTTTTTCGATCTCAATCGGCACAAAGCGCTTATCGGTACTCAATATTATCTGATCAACCATAATGCCGTCTTCACGATTTTCTATTTTAAAGATTGTTTTGCCAGCCTCCAGAGCGATCGGCGCACTGGTTCTGGAAACAGGGTATTTTACCCAGTGCCAGACCTTATAGGTTGCGTCTTCGCCGAAAAGAATTGGCGGTTTGTCGTTGAATCTTGCAGTGAAGGAGTTACTGCATTCGCCGTTCCACCGCACCCTGCACCAGAGGGTATAGTTACCTTTTTTGGGAATATTGATCGTATAAACCGCTGCCCCCTCACATCTTTCAGGCGGATTGCCAGCCTTCTCGGGAATCGAAATAGCTATCCCGGATACATTTTCAATCCCGTTTGAAACCAGAACCATCGGCACTTCGATCTTCTCAGCGCTTTCAGCTTCAAAACAGATTTTTGTCCCCCGTGCCAAAGCGCAATTCACGCTTAGCACCCAAATAACCGTTATCGCTGTTAATGTTTTCATGGCGTGATTATATATAAACTCAATTGCTTTTTCAACCTGCACTTTGGATGCTTTTTGCCGTTGATTTGTTCAAATCTCCGGGTTGCCGAAATTAAGCCGGAGTGCGACATAAATAAAAATAAAGCAATTTACGCAAGTTGGGAGGGTTGAAAGGGTTGAAACTGCGTAGTATTTTCCTTTAAATTTTTTAACACTTTCAACTCTTTTAGCGGGGCTGTTTTAACTTAATATTCACTGTTACAGCATCTCCCGGATTACAGCATCACACACCTCACAGCCTCGGAGGGTGAGTGCCCAGGTTTTTCCCTTGCGTTGGATGATTCCACGTTTCTCCAGTTGCGCGAAGGTGCCCCTCCAGCATTTAATTCTCTCGGCTAATTGCGGGTATTCTGCCAGGCACTCTTTCAGATTGATGCCCGTACTCATACGCAGACGAAATACCGTGCGTTGCAGAGCATCCTCGAACGGGCTTAATCTTTCGGTCGCTACCGGTATTCCTGACCCGTTGAGCAGTGCGTCGGAACAGGATTCAATATCCGGAAGGTTCTCAAAACGGCAGACTCCGAGACGTGAAAATGCACCTGCTCCGATACCGAGATAGTCCGATCCCTGCCAGACTGCGCTGTTGTGGCGGCATTCGCATCCAGTTAGCGCGTAATTTGAAATTTCATAGCGATTGTAACCCGCACTCTTCAATCGCTCTGTCGCTATGGTAATCATGTCCATCTGCTCAATTTCATTTGGTAACCGTACTCTATGCCCAACCTGTGCTGCCAGCGGAGTACCGGGTTCAACGCTCAGAGTGTAGACAGAGATATGCTCCGGACATAAAGTCAAAGCGGAGGAAATATCTTTACACCATTTCTCCATTGTAACTCCAGGCAGACCAGCAATCAGATCAAGACCGATATTCTCAAAGCCGAGTGACCGTGCGTTGCCGTAAGCATCAAAAACATCCTTACTACGGCAGCGGCGTCTGACAGCTTGCAGAATCTGCTCGTCAAAACTTTGAATACCGAATGTCAGCCGGTTGACACCTCCGGCTTTGAGTGTGGCCAGCAATTCGGCGGAGGACGACTCAGGGTTCATCTCAACACTCCATTCGCGGAGATGAGAGAGATCAAGCTGTTCACTTAAACCCAGTAAAAGTTTTTCCCACCCATCCAGCCCCAGCATCGCAGGTGTGCCGCCACCAACATAAATAGTTTGTGGTGCAAGCTTTGAGGTTCTCGGTTTGCGCAATTCAAGTTCACGCAGCAACAACTCCGGATAAGCCGCACGAAATACAGGATCGGCATTGGTCACCGAATAAAAAGCACAGTAAGCGCATTTATGAGCACAAAATGGCACATGAATGTAAAGATGTTCCGGCATGTCGATTATTTATTAACCTGATCTTGTAATCAAGCCTTCAAAATTAGGGTGCATTATAACATCTCCAGTCACAAAAAACAGGAAGCAACTGCTTGTTTTTTGTGACTGGAGTTGAGAGAATAACGCCACTGTTAAAGGGTATTGAGATCACTGAAGAAATTAAGTTATGCCAAAGTCAAAAATTAGCAGAGCTGAAAGAATTGAGCGCTATCTGGTTCGCATTATTCAACAGCCCGGAGCTGATCAAAACCAGCCCTTGCCTGTTCGTCTTCTGTTGACGTTGCTCAAGGGTTGCTCCTACCTTTTTCAACATGTTGTCCGGCTGCGTCTTTTCCTCTATCGGGAGCGTCTTCTACGCAGTTTCCCGCTGGGATGCCAGGTTATCAGTGTCGGCAATGTGACAGCAGGTGGCACCGGTAAAACCCCGGTTGTGGAAATTTTTGCACGGGAATTGCACAAGCAGGGACGTAAAGTCGCAATTCTAAGTAGGGGCTACCGCAAAAAAGAGTTACCCTGGTATCGTAAGTTCGAGGAGAAATACCTGCCTCCCAGAGTGGTGAGCGACGGAGAAGCGGTTTTGCTCGACAGCGAAATGGGCGGCGACGAACCCTATATGCTTGCCAGCAACCTTCCCGGAGTAGTGGTTTTAGTCGACAAAGACCGTGTCAAAAGCGGTAAATATGCGGTCAACCGTTTCAAGTCTGATATTCTTTTGCTAGATGATGGGTTGCAATATCAGAAACTCAAGCACCATGTCGATGTTGTGCTGGTGGACAAAACCAATCCCTTCGGCAATGGCAATCTGCTGCCACGCGGTATTCTGCGTGAACCGGCACGTAATCTCAAGCGTGCCGATTTTGTGTTTATAACCAAGTCCGATGGTGAATCCGATCAGTTGCGTTCCGTGATCAAAGGACTGAATCCGGCAGCGGATATCATTGAATGCTGTCATATGCCACGTTTTCTTCGTAATGTTTATACCAATAAAACGTTGCCGCTGGAATGGCTGAAGGGCAAACGAGTGGCCTCACTTTCGGGCATCGCTGTTCCGCAGAGTTTTGAACACTCGCTACGTAGGATGGGAGCCGCGCTGATCAGTTTTGAACGCTATGCCGACCATCACCGTTATCAGGCTCAGGAAATCATTGATGCCATCAATAAAGCTCACAAACTGGGGGCTACCGCCCTGCTGACCACCGAAAAGGACGCAGTTCGTTTTCCCAAGCTCAACCGAACCGCGGTGCCGGTATATTACGTGCGCGTCGATATCGAGATTCTCGCGGGTGCCGACAGTTTTATTGATGCGATTGACCGTATCCTGGGCAAAATAGATGAAAAAAGAGGAGGCAATCCTTCCGTATCACACAAGCGGAAGGCTAATCCGAGATGAAAAAGTTCTTGAATACCGCTGATCCAACACATAGTTCTCGTCTGCTGAAATCAACCTCTATTGTGAGTATCATGACCATGTTGAGCAGAGTGGGCGGTCTGGTACGTGAAATCATGATGGCTCATCTCTTTGGCACCAGTGCCTTGAAATCAGCTTTTGACATCGCCTTTCTGATTCCCAATCTTTTTCGTCGTCTTTTCGGTGAAGGTGCGCTTACAGGTGCCTTTGTGCCGGTTTTCAACAAAGAACTGTTGGAGCATGGTAAAGAGCGCGCCAATCTGCTGGCTATGCGGGTGATTGGTCTGCTGATTGCTGTCCTCTCGATATTGGTCGTTGTCGGTATGGCTATGACCTATCTGCTGCCGTTTGTGCTTGATTACGACAGCAACTGGCTCTTGCCGCTTCCTATGCTCAGAGTTCTGCTGCCCTATGCTGTTCTAATCTGTGTGGCGGCATTGTTGGCGGGTATGCTGAATGCGGTCGGGCGCTTCGCTGTCTCTGCCTTTGCTCCGTTTTTACTTAATCTGGTTTGGATTATCGCGCTGGTTGTGATCGGGGCCACGGTTTTGAGTGAAAAAAGCGGCCAATTGCGTATACTCTGTTACGTTATTTTGGGGGCTGGATTATTACAGATTCTGATTCAGATTCCGGTTCTGATGAAAGAGGGTTTTGTCATAAAACCCCGCTTCCAAGGGATTCTAAGTGATGCGGGCATCACCCGGATTGTAAGTTTAATGGGGCCGGCGGCATTGGGAGCTGGAATTTTGCAGATCAATGTCTGTGTCGATAAGCTGCTGGCTTACTGGGCCGGTTCCTACGGACCTGCCGCCCTGGTTTATGCTGAAAGGTTGATCTATCTGCCGCTCGGCATTTTCGGCGCGGCCTTTATGACCGTTCTACTGCCCGCATTCTCACGTCATGCGGCCGAGAACAAGCATCATCTGATTGGCGTAGATTTGATGGACTCGCTTGTTAATCTGACATTGGTGATGCTGCCCTGTGCCTGCGGTCTGGTTGCGCTGGCGCATCCGCTGATGATTATAATCTATGGCGGTGGAGATGGAGCTTTTGATGCCAATTCCGCATTGATGAGCTCACGCGCACTGATGGCTTACGCTCCCGGTTTGCTGGTGTTTAGTTACAACAAAGCAGTTATCCCGGCGTTTTACGGTATGCAGGATATCAAAACACCCACGCGGGTTTCACTGGTTATTTTGGGTTTAAATGTGCTGTTGAATATAATTTGTGTGCTTACCTTTTCGGATGGATGGAAACATGCTGGCATCGCAGTTTCAACGGTGGTCTGCAGTGTGATTAGTGCGGCGATTCTCTATAAGCTGCTGCGCAAAAGAGTGGGGGGCATCGAGAATGAGGTACGTATCATAAGAGTGCTTGTTCGTACACTGATAGCGGCGGTTTTGATGGGTGTGGCGGTGTATGCCGCGCATGGCCATCTCTGCGCGATACTACCCGACGGCATACTTTGGCGTGCAGTCACGCTGTTAATCTCGATAGTTCTGGGAATGGCACTGTATGGTGGTTTGCTTGCCATGTTGTGCGCTGATGAACTTTACAAGGTGTTGCAATTTGTGATATATAGAGACCGGAGTCGGTGATGTTTCAGAAAAAAAAACGTTTTGTTGTGGCTTGCGGTGGAACGGGGGGGCATATTTTTCCCGGTCTGGCGGCAGCCAAGGTTCTAAGCGAACGCGGCCATCGTGTTTCCATCTGGCTGGCCGGGCGTGATATCGAGTCGGTTGCGGTTAAAGGTTGGAACGGTGAGGTTATGGCAACCGGGGCGCGACAGCTCGCTTTGAAGAATCTGCCCTCGCTCGTACGATCCTTCTTCTGCTGTGTGCGTGGTTTTCAGCGCCTTAAGCCTGATGCCTTGCTAGCAATGGGAAGTTATACCAGTCTGCCTCCGGTTTTGGCTGCCCATGTTGCGCATGTTCCGGTTTTTCTGCATGAGGCCAACGCGGTTCCGGGTAAGGCGGTTGAGCTCCTGTCCAAGTTGGCACTTTGCACTGCTACCAGTTTTCACGAAACGACCGAGTGGCTGCCTGGCAGAAATGTCTGCTATACCGGTCTGCCGGTTAGAGATGATCTGGCCGATCAAACAGCATTCAACGATATTCCCAAAGAGGCGTTTGTGATTTTTGTCACCGGCGGCAGTCAGGGCGCACATTCGCTCAATAAATTGGCCGCCCGTACTTTTGAGCTGCTCAATAATGACACCCCTCAGCCCCTTTTCGTTATCCACCAGAGCGGACGTGCCGACGAACAGTGGCTACGCGAATTTTATGAAACGAAAAAGATTCCGGCAATGGTCTGCGCGTTTGTCAACAAGATGGGGAGGGCCTACGCCTCAGCCGATATAGTGATTGCCCGTGCCGGTGCATCTACCTGCTTTGAACTTTCGACATTGGGTAAGCCAGCCTTTCTTGTGCCACTACCTTCGGCGGTTCGTAATCACCAGCATTTCAATGCTCTGTCCCTAGTGCGTTCAGGAGGCGCCGATGAGGGTTTGCAACGTGAAATCACACCCAGAGCACTTATGCGCTATCTTGCCGCAAAGATGCTCGATACCTCCTCACTGACCCATATGGGACAGGCCGTCAGAGTGCTTGACGTGCCAGATGCCGCCAAAAGAGTCGCCGACATGGTTGACAAATCTTTGGCCGTAATTTAATAGTATGAGGGGTGATTATGCTGGAAATATCAAGGTCTGGCTCCGCCCGTAAAAAGTGTTGGGAGCGAGTTGTGAGATAGTTGTGCCGTTTGTGAGGAACTGTCAAAAGTTTTATGAAAAAGCAAGGAGAAGTTAAAATGAAACGTTGTGGTTTGGCTGTCGTTCTTCTAAGTTGTCTGGTTCCGGTTTTGTCTGCTGAAGTTGTTTTTCAGTCGCAACGTGATATTCCAGTTGTCAGAGAGTGCGACGTTGTTGTTGTGGGTGGCGGAAGCGCGGCGGTCGCAGCCGCGATTGCCGCTCAAACCAACGGAGCCAGCGTGGTTCTTCTGGCACCGCATAATTATCTGGGCGAAGATATCGCCGGTACGCGGGAGCTGTGGCCCGAGGTGGTTAGTGAATCCTATACCGTCCAACTAGCTCAGGATATTTTTCCAGTTATCACGCCCTTCTCCTATACGACAGATATTTCTCCGAATGGATCACATCCCGATCCCGATAACACCCGGCTGATGGATGGTGTGCATTACGATGCCGCGGCCCACAGCGTGCAGTACGACAATGATGTGCAAATCACCTGCGAATTTCAGGGTTCAGGTTTATTATTAAGCATCGATATATACTATTATAAACGCCTCACCAATCGACCCTTTGATACGCTATTTTCCTCCCTGCAATACAGCATGGATGGTCAAAGCTGGTCATCGGCTAACTACTCGATTGCGATTGAAAATAGCGGTATGAGCGGCGATGCCGAGGTTCTCGTGGCACACCTCACCTTTGATTCGGCAGTGCAGACGCAGTTTGTCAGATTATTCTGCGACATAGCGGACGGTTGCGAGCGTCAATTGCTCGATGAGATTATTTTTAATGTCGATCCGGCTGAACCGGTTCCGGGCAGCCGTAGCGAGCGGAAACCCCTTACAGTCAAGAAGGCACTGCAGGATGCTCTCGAGAACGCAGGTGTTTTTTATATGGGCGGCAGTCCTGTGACCGATGTGATTCGGGATAACAGCGGTGATCCTGCCGGTGTCGTGGTAGCCAATCGCAAGGGACGCCAGGCACTTCGCGCCCGAGTGATCATCGATGCCACAGCCGAAGCTGCAACCGCACAGAAAGCAGGGGCGATCAGACGCGCCTTTGTTCCCGGCAATTATGAACTCACACGGATTGTAATGGCCGATGCAACCAATGCGCCGGCTGGGAACGCTCTGACAGTTGAACAGCTTCCCGACCTCGCATTTGATAATATCCAGGTTTCAGGAGTGGCGGCTCCTGAGAATATGCCGTCTGCAATCAATGCACGTGTTTACCGCTGCACTCTTACCACCAACTTGAATGATGGCGGCGTGCTCGAGATGCTGGAGATGGAACAGGTTCTGCGCGATCTGACCTGGGTTAAAACCTGTGTCGATCAATCCGATGTCCTGAGTTGGATGCCGCCGGATACCATAATCTGCGAAAGCTCTGAAAACACTGCAAGCTGGCCGGGTGCTGCGCAACTCGATCTCAACGCATTCCGTCCCGCCGGAATAACCAATGTTTTTCTGCTGGGAGTACGGGCGGATATACCTCGCTCACTGGCTGCCGATCTGCGTAACCCGGCACGCGGCATAGCACTTAGCGAGCGCATTGGGGCACTGGCTGCCACTGTAGCATTGGGATGCGCTGACCCGCAGGGCTTAACGCTGCCGGGTGACACCGGCGCCATTCCTGATAATGAAGATATCTATGAACTGCTGGCCGGCTGGCCGCCCCGCTATACCAACAGTGCATCCATAGTAATGGAGGGAGCACGTAACCTGCCGGTGATTGCCGAGTGCGAGGTACTGGTGATTGGGGCCGGCACCTCGGGTGCACCCGCCGCAATCGCGGCGGGTCGGAGTGGAGCAGATACAATTGCGGTGGAATATCTCTGCGGGATGGGCGGCGTGCAGACCGATGGCAGAATCGGTTCCTACTATCATGGCAACGCCTGCGGTTTTACAACCGCTGATGTCGATCCCGGTGTCGCCGCGACCGGCGCCGTTCTGGCTACCAGCAAATCAGAGTGGTATCGGCGTGCCTGCCGTGAGGCAGGCGTGAAAGTGCTTTATGGAACCATGGCCGCCGGTGTTGTAATGCAGGAAAACACCGTTAAGGGGGTTGTTGTGGTGCTACCGGATGGACTACGTGCGGTAATCCGAGCCCAGGCGGTTGTCGATGCCACCGGTAATGCCGTAATTGCAGCTATGAGTGGTGAAGAAACCGAGTTTATAAAATCCTCCGAAATAGCTGTTCAGGGTGCTGGTCAGGGACTCCATATTCTCGGTAACAGCTATAAGAATTCCGATGTGGGTTTTGTTGATGATCGCGATGTCTGCGATGTATTCTTTTTCGCCCGGCGTGCCTATGCCAGCATCGCGGATACCGATGCCTGGGACGCAGGACAGAATCCGGCCAGTCGTGAACGCCGTCGCCTTGTTGGCGTTGTAACGGTTTCTCCGCTGGATATTCTCAACAACCGCAGCTGGCCCGACACAATCGTCCGCCCTTCCAGTGATTTTGATTCCCATGGCTACACCGTACACGATATTTTCTTTATAAAGGATCCTGGTAGAGATGTTATAACCGCTAATCTTCCTTATCGTGCTCTGCTACCAAAAACCGTCGACGGTCTGCTGGTAACCGGTCTGGGGATCAGTGCCCACCGCGATGCGATGCCGATCCTCAGAATGCAGCAAGATATGCAGAATCAGGGTTATGCCGCCGGCTATGCCGCGGCTCTCGCTGTTCAAAACCAGGTGACACCCAGAAATGTCAATATGAACGCTCTGCAATCGCATCTGGTTGCTAAAAATATCATCAGGGCTGAAGATGCCGGCACACCAGACTCTTTCCCGCTCCCGTCCAGTGCCATTCAGCAGGCAGTCAATGGCCTTATCAATAACTACGCTACGCTGCATACCGTTCTGACGGATGTGCCGACCGCACTTCCCATGCTACGATCTGCTTATGTTGCTCAGAGCGACCCTGCGGCGAAACTGATCTATGCCCATGTTCTCGGCATGCTTTATGATGCCACCGGCGCACAAACCCTCGCTGCGACGGTGAGCGATAGTGACTGGGATATTGGCTGGAATTATCGCGGCATGGGGCAGTACGGTCTCTCCGTCAGTTTGATGGACAGCTATATCATCGCACTCGGTCGCACATCTGATCCTGTCGGACTTACTGCGGTTATTGATAAAACCGAACGTCTGAGCGGTTATTCATCATTTTCACATATGCGTGCCGTCAGCCTCGCCCTAGAGAGTCTCAATAGCAGTGTCGCCATGCCAGCTCTCTCAAATTTGTTAGCCCAGATCGAAGGTCACGCCATCACCAATAACCTCTTGACAACACCGCTTGTGCCCGGGTTTTCCGATACCGCCGGCGATGCCGAGCGCAACTTAAGCCTGAAAGAGATTTCCGTTGCCCGCACCCTCTTCCGCCTAGGTGATGATTCCGCCGCAAACGGTGCGCGAGTTCTGAGTTTGTACGCATCCGATCCCCGTGAGATATATGCCTATCATGCACGGCAGGTGCTTTTGGAAGATGCAACACTCAGCGGTAGCGATGGCGAGTGGATCGCTGAATCATCAGTTGCCAACTGGAATGATGCCTCTAATTGGCGCAACGGCATCATCGCGCAGGGCATCGGTTCAACGGCGTGGTTCACCAATCAGATAACCGGTGTGCAGACAGTCAATCTGGGCGAGGGCATGCTTAACATAGGGTCGCTGGTACTTGCCAATGGAGAACGCGTGTTGACCAATGGCTTTCTGGATATCAACCATGTCGCACCTGTTGTTGATGTTGGCGAAGCCGCTTTTGTCAGAATCGCATCCGGCGTGCTGGCGGGTCAGTCAGTCAGCAAAATTGGTAGCGGTCGTCTTGAGATATCCGGTGCAACCTCAATCGGAGGCCTTGAGCTGGTTGACGGTGCGGTTGTGCTCAGCGATCCCTTAGCCTCTTTTTACAACGCTTACGGCAGTAGCTCGGCTCTGTATACACCATCTGAGGCGGATTACTCCACGCTACGCTGCGATTTTCGCGTGAATGAAATGACAATGATCACCGCGTTGGGTGCTTACGATAGCGACGGTGACGGCTTTGAAAGCTTAAAAAAAGTTTCGATCTATAACCATGGCGGTGGATATCCATTGGCGGTGTTGGCCTTTTCCCCGCGCGAAGATTATGAGCTGGATGATGGATATCGCTTCCGCCGTCTGCCGCAGCCATTGATCCTCATGCCTGGCGATTACTCTGTCGTGACTCACGGCTTTGCCGGCAACGACCGCTATCTTGTCGGTTCACCCTCGATCAACAACGGCCTAATCGGTGAGTTGAATGATGGCGGCTGCCTGACTTTCCTGCCAAACGGTTTTGCCGCAGATGGCAACGACCGGGTTTATCCCGTAGATGTGGCTGGCGCATCAACTACCTATCCGCTGACCGCCGGTAGCTTCCGCTTTGTAACTGGTGCTTCTGAGAAGGTCATCATCGGACCTGTCAGTGTCAGCTCTGATGCTCTGCTGGATATCGCCTCCGTAAAAATGACATTCGCCGATGGTCTTTATCCCGGGAGCACCGGTATGGGGGTGGTTTCCAACGCCTCAGCCGCCCATCCGGTTTCGCTCTCGCTGGGAGTGACGGCTGATGTCACCAACCACCTCAGTGGTATGACGCTGCGGCACCGTTCGGATGGGCCTTTGAATCTGGTTAAATCGGGCAAGGGGACGCTGATTTTCGAGGATTCTCTCAGATTCGACGGCGGGCTATGCGTTAACCAGGGCCTCATTGAAATCGATTCTCCCGCAGCACTGGGCGGCGGTGATCTTTGTTTCGACACCGGCGGTACGCTGTTTTTCAACAGTGGTGGCACACTCGACAAAACCTTGTATGTGGCAAGTCAGAGCGCTCCCAATAACCGGACAACCCAACTGCAGCTGGCATCAGGTCATAGTTTGTCTTTGAATGGTGATCTCTTGGCACCGCGCAACTATGTCTATGGCGGATTTGTGTTGCAGAGTCTCAACAACGATTCTCAGCAGCCGACCGCAATTATGATTGATGGCGCTATGCTGAATTATTTCGATCTCTATCTCTATGGTGACGGCGTCGAGGGCGGCGGTGCTGCCGCCCATGTGTGGCGAAATGTCACCGGTGGATTGCGCAAACTGGCATCTGGCAATGAGACTAGCCAGGGGTCTACAGTAGATTTTACCACGGGATGCGACTTTTCCACCGACTGGTTTGATGTCGCTGGCTCCAACACGATTATCTCCATCAGTGATAATGCACACATCCGTGTGCAAAATCAGCTGCGCTTTGTCGATGGCAATGCCAGCCAGCTCTCGCTGAACGGCGGTTATCTGGATGTTTTCAGATTCGGCATCGCCAATACCGCTAATCAGAACCTTTCAATTGAGCCCGTGCTTTTCAACGGCACCTGGATCAAAGCGCTAGGCGATAACAGCTATTTTTTCAATCTGTCCTCCAATTCAGCAGCACCCTTGATCTGTGACGGGGGGGGCGCTGTTTAATACCGATGTTTATGATGTCGCCCTGCGTGGCCGTGGTTTTGCACAAGCTCCCAATTCCACCGGTGCCTTCGTAAAGGATGGTTCGGGCATTCTCAGGATTGCCACACCTATGCTTTACAGTGGTGCCACAATTGTTTCCAATGGAATTCTGGCTCTTGACTTCGCCTTGCTGGATGAGGCCAACTTGACCGCTGATAATCTGCTGCCGCCTGAAAACATGGTGCGTTGCGCCGGTGGCTCCCTGGCTGTTTACGGCATTCCCGGCTCTTCAGGTGATATCGTTCACCGGCAGCAGCTTGAACGCCTTGAGAATACCGCGGGCAATCAACGCACACTGCAGATCGAACAGGCCGCTTTGGAGGTTAATCAGTTGGTCGGTGATCATCTCAAGAGCGGTAACGGCAAACTAACAGTTTTTAGCGATACCAGCGAGCAAGCCGAGGCGCAAGGTACCATCACAGTTGCGGACGGCACCTTTGAACTGAGCGGTCCGCGGCAGGCTCTGGCATTTGATCTGCCGTATTCCGGTTTTGAATCTGATCCGTTGCTGCCCGATACAGTAACTAAAGACAAGGATAAACGCGGCGCCAATGCCTCCGGCTGCCCGGGTTGGACGTTTGTTACAACGGACTCCGGTTATCAGCGCAACGGCAGCTATTTCTCCGGTAATGAGAGCTCTCACGCGCCTGAAGGTGTGCAAACCGCATTCATCATGAATAACGGAGCTTTCAATACCACCCTCGCGATAGTCAGCAACGGACTCTATACACTGCGCTTCCAATACTGCCCGCGTTACTACGGAGGCACCTGGCACACCAATCTTACGCTCAGTGTCAATCTGGAGGGTTTAACCAAAGATCAGATGGTCGTGGTGGAACCCGGCTATTTGAGTCGCGAGGTCGATCTGGGATGGCTTGAAGCGGGAAGTTACACGCTGAGTTTCAATGGCGATAATTCACTCGCGCCCAATGATAAACCCTGTGTACTGATTGATGATGTCAGTGTCTGCGGTCAGACGCAGATGCGCGGTTTTTCAGAATTATCTTTGCGAAATTTAAATTTAAGGGTTGAAGCGACAGGGCGCATTGCGTTAAATTACTCCGGTCTGGCAACAATAGAGTCTTTATGTGTTGAAGGTGAGACTTTCACCGGGGTGTACGTGAGCACTGAGTCACATCCCGATCTTGTTACCGGCGAAGGAACTTTGCGCATTGAACAAAGTGGTTTGCTGATAATTCTACGCTGATAAAATGGGGCGATAGCTCAGTTGGTAGAGCATCACGTTCGCAACGTGGGGGTCGGGAGTTCGAATCTCCTTCGCTCCACCATTTTTTCTGACTGCTGGGTATCATGTTGATAAATATTGAGAATCTGGATTTTTCAGGTTGTGTGGATGAGGATTCTCTGTGTCGTCTGATCAGTTCTCTGGCGCAAAAGGCACAGCATGACATCGCCTGTGCTGCTCCCTGGCATGAGCTGAGTGTTTATCTGCTGAATGATCAGTCAATCACTGGCATCCATCGCTCTGTTTATGGTAGTGCTGAAAGTACCGATGTCATAACCCAGCGTTATGAAGCTGTTCCGGGTGAGCCGGAGGGTTTACGGGGAGATATGTTCCTCAATTTACAGTGTGCACAACGTGAAGGAACCGCACGGTCAGGGTGGACTCCTGACCGGGAAGTGGCTCTTTATATTGCTCATGCCTGTGATCATCTCAACGATTATGATGATGCTGATGATGCTGGCTTTCGCACAATGCGAAAACGTGAACTCGACTGGCTTTCTGAAATAGAGGTGCCTTCAATCTTTTTGAAGACACGACCTGATATTGAAGTTTGAACCATACACAGATGGTTGCATTATGTTTTGATAGTGGCGACAATGTTTAATAACAGATTTCACTTACCAGATTAGAAGGTGGCTTATGAATGGTGCGGTTCTGCTGGCTGGGGGATTGGTCTTCTTTCTGCTGGCCTATCGGTTTTACGGACGGATACTCGAAAAAATCTTCGGGGTTGAGAAAGAGCGGACAACACCGGCACTTTCCAGCGGGGACGGAGTTGACTATGTGCCCGCCCGCCCTTCAGTCCTTTTCGGTCATCATTTTGCCAGTATAGCCGGTGCAGGTCCGATTGTCGGACCGATCATGGCGGCTCACTTCGGCTGGGCAGCGGTGGCTCTCTGGGTTTTGTTGGGTTGTGTTTTTATCGGAGCTGTTCATGATTTTGCCGCAATGTTTCTTTCAGTACGCCATAACAGCCGTTCAATCGGCACGGTTATCGAATCTCTGATGGGTTACTGGGGGCGTATTCTGTTTCTCTGCTTCTGCTGGTTTGCGTTGATTCTGGTTGCTGCAGTATTTGCAAATTTAGTCGCCAAGGCATTTGTCAGCAAGCCCGAAGTGGCAACCGCCTCTGCTCTTTTTATTCTGCTGGCACTTGTTTTCGGCTTCGTGATCACCAAATTGCGGGTCACTCTGACAAAAGCCTCTTTTGTTTTTGTGCCGATCATGTTCGGCTGTGTCTACATCGGCAATATTTTTCCCGCTGATCTCACACGTTTGCTACACTGTTCAAGCGAAACTGCCACATTGATTTGGACCATCTTTCTGCTGGCATACTGCTATGTCGCTTCGGTGCTGCCGGTCTGGATGCTGCTGCAACCGCGTGATTATCTGAATTCTTATCTGCTCTACGCTATGATGGCACTTGGAGTTATCGGAATTTTTGTGACACAACCTGCATTGAAAATGGACTCTTTTTCCGGCCTGGCCGCCTTTAACCCTGCTATTAAAAATTCAGAATTTCTCTTTCCTATGCTTTTTGTTACGGTTGCCTGCGGGGCATGTTCAGGATTTCATGCGCTGGTCGCATCAGGTACAACCTCCAAACAGCTGGCCAGCGAATCTCATTTGCGTCCGATCGCTTATGGCGGTATGCTGGTGGAAGGTTTTCTAGCTCTTATTGCTCTGGTGGCGGTGGCCTGGATGACAAGCACTGAATATGCGGACGCACTCAGTAAAGATGCGCATGTGATCATTTTTGCCAGAGGTCTGGCCGGTTTCACAAAATCTGTTGGTGTGCCGGTTGAATTAGGAGTCACCTTTGTCTCTCTGGCACTTTCAGCTTTTCTGATGACCACTCTGGATACCGCCACCCGTCTGGCCCGTTTCACCTGGCAGGAGCTCTTTTTGCCTCACGGCGAACAGTTATCCGCTGACACCGCTTCGCCAAAAGCGCTTATAAAACTGCGTTTATTAATCGGCAATCGCTTTGTGGCGACCTTGTGTGTGGTATTTGTTACCGCTCTTCTGATTTTAGGTGGTGGTTCCAAAAGCATTTGGCCTGTATTCGCATCCTGCAACCAGCTACTTGCCGCGTTGACACTGTTGGGTACCACGCTTTGGCTGATAAAAAATAAAAAAAGATGTGCGTTTATCCTCTTTCCTCTGCTATTCATGCTAATCACCAGCGGAACGGCCACCGTTATGCTGTTTAAAACAAACCTCAATGGCTGGCTTAATGAAGGCTTTTCCAAAGGCGGCATACTCGCCATAGTTTCAGGGTGTCTGATGATTATGTCGGCACTGCTGATTGTGTTCGGAGCTAAAAGGCTCAAAGAGTCGGTGTAACTGATTGTGAAAAAAATAATGAATAATATATCCAAAGAACTGGCCTTCGTTATTATCAATCCCTACTCTATCCGTAAATCCAGGACCGGTGGCATCATCGCCCGTTATCTGGTAAGGACGGATTTAAAGCTGGTCGGCGCACGTATGTTTGGTCCATCATCGCAACTGGTTGAAGATTTCGCCCGCTACCTTGCCTGTTATGATCCCGATGATAACTTCAAGTGCGATTTATTTTCAAATTATGTGCGCAAAGCCTTCAGCGTTGATCCGCTCAGCGGCAGATCACATCGCTCGATGCTGCTGCTTTTTGAGGGCACCGATGCTATCCGGAAAATATATGAGGTCACTGGTGATATCCATCAGCAGTGGTGTTGCGGTCAGACCGTGCGTGATACCTACGGCGATCTGGTTCGCCACCCTGAGACCGGCAAAGTGGAATACTTTGAACCATGTGTGCTGGTCGGACGCTCACCTAAGTTTGTCAGAGAGATACTCAATGTGTGGCTGCACTATTTAAAAACCGACTCCGGTATCGTGCATGGCAGCTCCGATGTACCGGATGGCGCCGATGTGCAGCAGACTCTCGTGCTGTTGAAACCGGATAATTGGCGGCGTCCCTCGCTGCGCGCCGGCAATATAATGGATTTGCTTTCAGGAACTGGATTGCGTATTGTCGGAGTCAAAAAATTCGCGATGTCCATTGCCCAGGCCGAGGAATTTTATGGACCGGTTAAGAAAAATCTGAAGCAAGTGTTTACTATTTTCGGTGCTGACCGCGCCTCACAGGCACTCTCGCGCGAGTTCGGGTTTCCGGTGGACGCTGAAAATTTAAAACCACTTTGCGACTACCTTGCCCCGCTTTTCGCCGACCGTGAGTTTGAAAATATCGTTGAGTTTATGACCGGTAGACGTCCATCCGGCTGCCTGCCTCAAGAACGCCATAAACCCGGTAGCGAAGAGTGTCTGGCTATTGTTTATGAAGGTCCGGACGCTGTGAGTAAAATCAGGGATATCCTCGGTGCCACCGATCCCCAAAAAGCCCGTGCCGGTTCCATCCGCCGTGAGTTTGGCACCAATATAATGATCAATGCCGCGCATGCCTCGGATTCGGTCGAGAATGCCCGTCGTGAGATGCGCATCCTGGATGTCGGCAATGATGAACACTTTGAAAATCTGATCCGCACATACTATGGCTGAACAGAGTGTTTGGAATCTGATTTGCCGTATGACATAACTGCGAATCGTTATTCCGACAGGCCGCGGGGAGCTCACTAATGCTTATAAAAATTGTGGCGGTAGGCCGTGTAAAAGAGTGCGCTCTGGCGGAACTTTGCGAAAAGATGCTCAAACGAATCAGATTTGATGCTAAAATCGAAGTTCTGGAACTCAGGGATGGCAATCAGCAGAGCGAATGCGGACGAATTATCGAATTTCTGGACAGGGAACAGGGGTATGTAATCGCACTCAGCGAGGATGGGCAACTGAGCGACTCTGTCACACTGGCCGCCCGCATGGAATCAATCCAGCGGAGAATGCTCTTTGTGATCGGCGGCCCTTCAGGTCTTGATCAAGCCGTTAAAAAACGAGCCGATCTGGTGCTGTCGTTATCTCCGATGACCTTCACACATGAAATGGCACGCTATATTTTACTGGAGCAGATTTTTCGTTCGATTACAATTACTCGAAAACGCGGCTATCATAACGGCTGAAGAGCACTTGTTTTGTGTGATAGAAGTTGAGATTATAACAACTTATGAAAGCAAATAAATTTGTTGTGGCAGATGCTGATCATCTCCAGAATGAGTGCTTTGTGCGCGAAGCGGAATTTTCAGATATTGACTTTCTGGAAAAGCTTGAATGCACTGCTTTTCCAGAACACCGCCGGAGTTCGCGTCGCAGTCTCCGTAACAGTCTGATGAGTGATAACCAAGTTGTCCTCGTAGTGGTTCAATCCAACGGTGGCGGCAGTAATCTGCCGGTCGGCGCAGCGATCCTGATCCCTTATAAACGTACTATCCGCATATATTCAATTGCAGTCTGCGCCGAGTACAGAATGAAAGGCTACGGAGAGAGTCTGCTGAGCCGCATCATTGAAAAAGCTTTGCAGGATGGCTACACTAAGCTGTCTTTAGAGGCTGATGAGTCAAATCCTGCGCTGATTGAGTGGTATCACAAATTCGGATTCGATGTAACCCACTATCTGCAAAATTACTATGGTCCGGGAGAGTCAGCCTATCGTATGACCCTCTTGCCCTCCGGCGATGAAAGCTTTGCGGCAAGAATCGTTGTTGTGGTCGAGGATTATACGCATGAATCCCTGACCATGCCGGGCATTGCGATCTGTTCCGCCCGGGATTATCTTGCCGAAAAAAAATACTCCTGTTCAAGCCGTTATCACGTTCTGAATTTCTGTAAGTCATATAAAACCCACTCAATCGGTTATTATGTTTCGCTGGTTGCTTCTGCTCGCAACCACCGGATCACGCCTTCAGTTATGTCTGTCAAAGATGTTTCCGACAGGGTGATCGCTCAGAGCATCTTTGAGGAGATGGAAAGTTTTGCCGCCGGCCGATTGAAGAACTATCCCGGCGATACCTTTGAAACAACCGTAATTCTGGGCATAACACCCAAAGGCACTTACCCGGCTCTGGCACGTAAGCTCTTTTCTCTCTTCGAATTACCTTTTTTTAATATAACACTTGAACGCCGCGACCGCTGGAAATTAAAGCGAATATCGCCTGTATCGTTTAAAACAGTGCAAAACAACTATACGTCGGTGTTGTGTGATGCACTGTTGTCGTTCTGTGAAAAGAAACGCTACTTCCGTACCCGGCTTAAAAATTATCAATACGATCTCGCTATTCTGGTGAATCCCGCTGAAAAAACACCGCCATCCTGTCCGGATGCACTGAAAAAATTTCGCAAAGCTGCTGAAAAAGTCGGTTTTTTTGTGGAATTTATCACCAAACAGGATCACCGCAGATTGTGTGAGTTTGATGCTCTGTTTATTCGGGAAACTACCGCCATCGAAAGCCACACCTACGCTATGGCGCGTCATGCCTATACCGAGGGGCTTGTGGTCGTCGATGATCCCTGGTCAATCCTGCTTTGCTCTAACAAGGTTTATCTTTATGAGCGCCTGGCCAATGCCGGAGTTCCACAGCCTAAAGGTTATGTTTTGACTAAAAAGCAGTGTTCGCCCACCTTTCTTGCAACACTGCCACTGCCGCTTGTATTGAAACTGCCCGAAAGTTCTTTTTCTCAAGGGGTGTTTCTGGTGAAGAAGACCTGTGAGCTGAAAGAGAGATTGATGCAGCTTTTTACCGATAGCGCCTTGGTGATCGCTCAGGATTTTATGGTTTCGGATTATGACTGGCGCATTGGGATAATGGATAATATGCCGCTCTTCGCCTGTAAGTATTTTATGGCGAACGGTCATTGGCAAATATACAACTGGCAATCCACTGACAGCAGTGATTTTGTGGGTAAATCCGAAACCATCCCGGTTGACCAGGTGCCCGCGTTCGTTCTTAAAGCGGCGCTTAAAGCTACTTCGTTGATCGGTAATGGGCTTTATGGTGTTGATGTTAAAGAAGTTAATGGTAAGGCTTATGTAATCGAGGTCAATGATAATCCAAATATTGATGAGGGAGTTGAGGACCTTCTGCTGGGAGATGAACTTTATCAGCGTATTATGCAGTCACTGTTTAATCGTATCGAAATCGAACGCCTACAAAAGCGCTCTTTAATTTGAACGTTGCCTTATTTCCGAACAACACCTGGTTCATGCCATGTGGCAGAGAATACAAGTGAAGAAAAATCCACCCATCAATACCCAACACTCCCCGAACAACTGTAATTTGTAATTGTCACTCGCATTTGCAATGATACTTATATATAATGCGAGCCGATGAATGAAAATCTGTACATTTTTCTTGGCGATGATGATTATCTGGTCACAGAAGCTGCCAAAAAATGCATTGAAAGCCACTTGCCGCGCAATGAACGCGAGTTCGGACTGGAAATAATCTACGGTTCTGTTAATAGTGGCGAAACTGCAAAGGCATGTGTTGATAACGTGATCAGCTCGCTTCAGACACCATCTTTTGCGGGTGGAACCAAGGTTACCTGGTTAAAAAATGCCCTGTTTCTGCCGGGCGGCGGCAAGGTGGCGGAGTATGCCGAAACCAAAGAGGCAGTCGATAAACTGGAAAGTTTTCTGGTTCAAGGAGTGCAGTCTACACAGATTTTAATTATAACTGCTCCAAAATTAAGAAAAAACGCAACCTTTTTTAAAAATTGTACCTCAATTGCGAAAATAGAAGATTTCGGTAGCGATTTAAAAAGCAGAGACCTCGAAGGAGTCGCCAGACGTTCGCTGGAGCTTTTTGTCGAACAACGCACCCTGCGCATGAATGCCGCCGCTCGTGAAGAATTCATCCAACGTGCGGGAACCGATACTCGTACGATTGTGAGCGAGCTGGAAAAATTATCTCTCTATACCTGCGAAAAAGATGAAATCAACATCGCCGATGTACGTGAAATCGTCACTGTCGGAAAAGAGGCGGAAGCATGGGATGTGCTGGATGCCTTTGGCAGTCGTGATCCGGTTAAACTGATTGAGAGCATTGAGCGTATGAGCGGTCAGGGGAGTATAGCGATTATGCTCTGCGTCATGATCGAACGAACTATCCGCAGCATGCTGGTCCTGCGTGAAGCTTACGATCGTAAATGGATTAAAAACGGATTCTGGCAGGAAAAATTACCGGTTGAGGTGAGTTTGATGCTTAAAAACCTGCCTGGTAATTATTTGAGTACACCCACCTGGCTTTTGAAAAAGAACCTAGGACATGCTTTGAACTTCTCACTTCAGGAACTGAGAACTGCGCGTTTCAGAATTATTGAGCTGCGCGAAAAACTGGTTTCAACCGGACAACCTGAACTTTTTTTACTGCAGATTGCCCTGCTGCGTATCATTCAGCGTAAAAAAAAGCATGCTTCCGCTGGTCACCGGGGATGATCATCAGTGAAATTGGCTCTGTATATACTTGTCGCGATGCTTTACGCCGGAGAACTGTCAGCACAGTTCAATTTTTTTGGTCTGTTCGAAAAGGAAACACCACCCTTTGATTACAATAACGACGGAGTAATCCGTTGCCTGGTGCTTGCCGCCCCCAGCGAAGAACAGCATGAGGATTTTAAACTCATCTGCCAGGACCTCAAACAGATGATCAATGGCTCTAAGCCCGATATGCCGGTGCGCGTGAGCTTTGAGGAAATCACCGGAACAAGAACTCTCATGGGCTGGTGGTATCACCCAGATTCAGCCGACCAACGCACTACGCTGAGTTCGACAGCTTATGACTATATCTTCATTGCCGAAAATAAGAGAGTTGTCACAGAATATCCGGAGATTTTTTTCGAAGGCGTCCGACTTATCAGTAACCATCTCAGTCAGCAAAAGACCCAGATGATGATGCTGATGCTTGATCTGCCACCCTCTTCCAATGAGTATGACAATGGAGAGGATAAGTTGACTGAAATAACCTACCGCGTCGCCGATGGGTGCGGACTCAAAGTGATTCCGGCAGTCTGGGCCTGGCGCAATGCGGTCAGATATCACGTTCTGCCAAAACATTCACTGCTGCGGAAACGAGCTAACTGCTTCCTTTCCGCGGCATCAATTTGGTGTCATATCACTAGCAGATCAGTACCTAAAGCTGCAGTTGTCACCGATTGGGTGGTAAAAAAGACGGCTGCTGCCTTGGCCTTGGCCGCCGAGGATGCGGTCGATAAAGCACTGCTTCTCAAACACTACTCCCGCCCTTTTAAAGGGATTGTCCGTACCGATGATCGTGCCCGGTTGCGTTACCTGTTCTACCATGCCGGTTCAAGATCCAATGAAGCTCTGCAACACGCACTTGGATTTTTCTCCGTTAGCGACGGCAAGGCGGCCGAGCAATACTCTTCTGCCGATTGGTATGAGTACGGTTTTGATCGCCATGCCTGCCCGTTGGATTTGGTCTGCGGTTCCATACAGGAGATGGAACCATTAACAGAAGAGCAGCGGTATACTTCAATTGAATTTGTGCCACCGGAGTTGCCGCAACCCCTGAAGGTTGTCTATAACCGGAATCCGGCCAATGACGATACCAATGAAAAAACGCTACAGAATCTCGAGAATCTTTTGATGCAAGGAATTGATTTCGCTAAAAAACATGAGATGGTTTTTATCCCGTATCAGATTGCCTGGGCCCGACTGTGGTCCATGAATCCCGACTACGTGAAATCCAGAGAGGATAAAGCCGGTAATAACCAGTTGAACTATATGCTGGCCGGGATGATTTATACCGCTTTAACCGGCAACTATATCGAGCCTCCGAAGATCAACATTCCGCTCTACTACGGCGAAGAACAGCCCGGCGGTTTTCACCGCATTGTTTCACGCACCGGATGGCAATGTATGCGGCAGCTCTCAACATTAAAAGTATGTGGCAATGCCCTGGTTTCAGTCGGCAGCGGGTCTTTGATTGATCGGTCAAATCCCGCTTTCGTCAGAATACGACTACTGGAACCCCCACAAGCCCCGGTCAAGATTATGTGCGCCGCGACTGTCCGAGATAAAGTGCGGCTTTCACAGCAGGAGTTTGCTTTTGACCCTTCAAATTTTGATATCGAACAGGTGCTTAGATGCGCTTCTGTCAGTTCAGATACCAATATCTTCTGCGATCTGCTTCTTAGTGCTGTTTCCTCCGATTCCGATATCGACGGTATTTCACGTAAACATACATTTTTAATCAATCAGTTCCAGACAGGCAGCGCAACGTTCAGCTTCAATACCAATCGTGTCTCTCTCAGTGATAAATCCTATGTGAATCTGTTGCCCGATATTCGCCCCATGGATCTCGTTTATGTTGATATCGTGCAAAACGATGTTGAAACTTCCTCCCTTTGCTTTTCCCCTGAATATTATCAGCCCCATCCGATCTGCCTTTTCCCTGATGCACAGGCAATAGAATCCGGTATCTGTGATCTCACCGTCAGGGCATCTTCCCGTGACCGACGGTTCGATGGTTACGAGAAACGCTACAGATTTCAACTGGACTACGGAAAAATAAAAATTCCTTTGGTCAATGTGGATGATCCCGCCGACAATAGCGTGTTTCAAGGTCCGGCGTTTGTCAGCGCAAGTGCTTCAGTTCAAAGCACCGAAATTCCAGTCGAACTTTCCTTATACTGCGGTCGCAAATTGTTGGGCAGAGCCAATACCTCCAGTTTGCAGGCGGCTGTCGAAATAGGAGCACCACTTTCGCGATTGAGCAGGGGAGAATATCCACTATGGGCCGCCGTTCGTTTGAAGAACGGGATGGTTGTTTCATCAGAAATCAACCGATTTAAAATTACGGACAACTTGTCAGGAGTCAAACCATGAAATGGAGTCAAAGCCGGATAATAACTGACTGTTGAACTTGCGTAACCCACTCCTGCAAATACAGAATTATGTATCTATTATGCAGTAATGTTACTATTATGCTATAAATGTGTTTAAAGTGCCACGATTGCAGTTGGTATGTTACGCATTAAGACGCAGTTTCCACTTAAGACAGTGGTCCGATTATGCGGAGTAAGCGCAATGATTTGACATGAGACAAAACATATAGGGCCTGAAAAACACCCGTCAAACGCTATATTCTATTATTAGGTTTGACCCCTTGTGTACATTATAATTATGAACTTAATGATTCAGCATGATTTCTCTTTCGTTGTACGGTTCTTCAGATTATGTGTTTTCTCACTTTATCTGTTCTTAATACCTTATGGCACTCTTTTGGCACAGCAGAAAATCGAAACAGATTATACGCCTGAAGAAAGTCGCATTTTGCTGCGTTCGGAGTTGTCCGAGTTCGAGGATTATGTCGAGACTACAATGAACAATGCGCAGCGGATCCTGAAGAATCGAGGTGTTGCTTCTGCTGACCTTAAAAAGTTTGATTTGTGGCAACAAACCCAACAGGAGCGGTTTCATCAAGCGCTTGCACAGCAGAATCCGGTGGTGGCACTGGTTGATGCCTGGGCTGTTGGAAAATCGCTGATAACCTGTATGGATCAGCGGGAGTCCCTTGGTGAACTGCCTCCGTCCACACGGGATGTGGCTTTGAATATGCTCAAGCTCCGGGCGGACAGGCTTGCCCATGTTGCTTCAAGGTACCTAAGTGAGGATGCAATAGCTGAGATATCACGCCAACTCGACAACTATCGTAAAGATCAGCCTATTCCCAAAAGCGAGGTTCTCGAGCCGAACAGCCGAAGTTGGTCATCTCCGCTGTTCTCCGCCTGGTCCATGGGGAAATCCGGCGTTGAATCCCTGCTCGATCTGCCTTTGATGCCGGGACGCGCTCTCCAGGGTGTGTCCGATAGCGGTAAGGCACTGACCGGTATCCGCGAGAATACAGAGGATGCCGTGAGAGTTGCTGAGGAACTGCCCGGGCGCATCCGCAGAGAGTTTCAGATAGCTCTTGATGATCTGATCAATAAGCGTTCCGAGATCCTTGAGATGGTAAATGCCATCAACAGCGTCAGCACTAATTTCCGTGCGACGGCCAGCTCAACACAACTTACCGCGGTTGAGATTCAGAAATCCCTGAAGTTGACAAACGAGATGCTGCCGGAGGGGCAGGCCTTGGTTGATGCTGTGGAACAGACCATTGAATCCGGTAAAGAGCTGATTCGAGAGATTGATCAGTTGACCGCCGAAGAAGGCTCAGACGGGAGTGTTCAGGGAGGCAGGAGGGAGCGGTTTGATATTGCTGAATATAAAGTTGCGGCAGATTCGGTAACATCAGCTGCCGCTGAAGTGAGGCAGATGCTTGCAGAAATCCGTCCTCTGGTTGAACCGGATAGTGACACAGATTTAACGGAAAACAAAGATAGGTTTGATATCCGTGATTACGATAAGGCGGTTCAGTCCGTTGAACGGGGGGCTGCGGAGATACGCAGTCTGTTAAAGGATCTGCAGGCTTTGTCGGAAGAGGATGCTTCCAGCTCCGGCATTGCCAGGCAGTCCCGGGAAGTAGTCGATCATATAACACTGCGCGTAATACAGGTTGTTGCGTTAATGTTTTTTCTGGCATGTGTTTACCTTGTTCTTAAATCAAAGTTGCAAAGTAAGTAATTTTGATCTAAATGATTATGCCCAGAAACGCGAAGCAAATTGTGTTTTACAGCACTGAAAAAGCATGGTATGTTTCCATTCATGCTGGCGCTGATTGTATATATTATTACCGGTTGCTGCTGCGGAATTTCCGGGGGGTGCTGCCCATGAGCTTCCTGAATTTTTTGGTCATATAGCTGCTGTCCTGGAAGCCGCACTCGTAAGCGATGTCGGTGACGGACATGTCGGAGTGGCGGAGGAGTTCGGCGACCTTTGCAAGGCGTAGGTTGATCAGGTATTGATTGGGGGTGTCACCGGTGGCTTCATGGAAGACGCGGTAGAATGCCCGCTCGGACATGTTGGCCATGCCGGCAAGTTCGGCAATGCTGATCGGGTCGCAGTAGAACTGCTCCATGTGGGCGATTGACTGAGCGATCTGTATCAGCTTGGCTGATTTTCTGTTCGATGTCTGGTCGTACCACCGTGATAGTTCGCCGATTAGCAGCAGAAGCAGACTTTGAGATATGAGCCTGAAACCCGGTGTTTTTTCGTCTACTTCCTTTTCCAGTTTTGCTATGGTCTCCTGGGCATTTAACAGCTCCTTGCTACGCAGGTGCAGGCGGCTGTTGAAATTGCTTTTGCGCAGCCTGGGTTCCAGCAGGAACAGGGCGTGAAAACCGGGCAGGTGGCTCATGTCGATGCCGCGAATATTGAGAAGAGAGCTGTCAAATAGCACGTTGCATAGGTGCAGATGGCAGCTGTTCTTATAGGAGTGTTTCACTCCCTCGTGAATAACAAAGACATCGCCCGCGCTTATCGGATATTCAAAGCCGTCTATGCAATTGGTTCCGCTGCCTTCATAGACCATCACCAGTTCGGTGAAGTCGTGGCTGTGTTCCGGGTAGTCCGGATGCTCGGGCACGTCGCAGACCTGAATGAGGAAATCATTCAGGTAGCTCTTATGAAGTGTACCGGCTTCAATTTTGAATGTTTCGTATCTCATAGGGCGTTACTTGACTGATAACCAAACTATTTTATACAAATACCCTGATTGAAACCACTACTAATTGGCAGGATATTTATGAATGTTGTCAGGAATTTACCATTATTCCAGGTCGATTTAGGACAAACTGAGTGTCGAACATATGAAAGGTGCCAGAAGCATGAAGTCAGAATTAGCCGTTTATTATTTTCCGAATTATCATCGGGATGCAAGAAATGAAGCCGTACACGGTCCGGACTGGACTGAGTGGGAGCTGGTTCGAAGAGCGGAGCCGCGCTTTCCTGGTCACCGCCAGCCGAACCTGCCGGCCTGGGGAGAAACCGACGAGGCCGATCCGCAGGTCATGGCGCAGAAGATCGACGCTGCCGCAGATCACGGAGTGGACACATTCATCTTCGACTGGTACTGGTACAATGACGGACCATTCCTCCAGCGGGGGCTGGATGAGGGCTTCCTCAATGCGCCGAACAATGATCGGCTGAAGTTTGCCCTGATGTGGGCCAATCATGACTGGATCGATATCCACCCTATGAAGGCGTGTGACAACGCCATCGAAAATGCCACCTTGCTCTATCCGGGAGCGGTCACTGCGGAAACGTTTGAAAACATCATGGATCATTGCATAGAGCGCTATTTCAAGCATCCATCGTATTGGCTGATCGACGGCTGCCCTTATTTTTCCATCTACGAACTGACAAAATTGATCAGTGGCTTCGGTAGTGTGGAAAATACGCGTCATCAGTTTGATTTATTCCGGCAAAAGGTCAAGGCCGCTGGCTTTAAAGATCTGCATCTCAACGCGGTGATTTGGAATAATCCGATTCTTCCGGGCGAAACCGCGCCGACGGATGCCAAAACACTGGTGGAAGCCCTGGGGTTCGACAGCGTGACCTCATATGTCTGGATTCATCACTACGCGCCAGAGGATTTTCCAACCGTTGACTATAACGATATTCGCGATGCCTATATGAATTACTGGACCCAAGCTGAAAATAAATACGAGCAGCCCTACTATCCGAATGTGACGATGGGGTGGGATGCTTCGCCGCGAACGGTACAGTCGGATGCCTATGAAAACCGTGGTTATCCGTTTATGTACACCATCGCCAACAATACGCCGGAAAATTTCAGGAGTGCGCTTGAACTGGCTAAAGAGCGCGTGGAACGCAGCGGTGTGCCGAATCCGTTTATTACCATCAATGCCTGGAATGAATGGACTGAAGGGAGCTATCTTGAACCGGATATGACTAACGGAATGGCATATCTGGAGGCCATCCGCGAGGTGTTCAGCTCACAGCAGGAGTCTGCACAGGAATGATGAAAAAAGCATGTCACAAGAAAAAACGAAGCATTCTGATGACAAGAGAGAGAATCTTTGCACTAATGGTTGCGGGTGCCGCCTTGAGTGTTGCAACTCCGGGGGATGCTGAAGAATACCGTCAGCCGAATATCGTATTTATTCTGGCGGACGATCTGGGATGGGCCGATTTGCCGGCCTATGGTAACCGCTTCAATGAGACCCCGAATCTGGATCGACTGGCCCGCGATGGGATGCGCTTCACCGATGCCTATGCGGCCTGTCCAGTTTGTTCGCCGACGCGTGCCAGTTTAATGTCGGGTCAGTATCCCGCCCGCGTGGGCATCATTGATTGGATTCCGGGTCACTGGAGACCGTTTGAGAAGGTAGTTGTTCCCAAAAACCGAACGCAGTATCTGCCGGAGGAAGTGATAACCGTTGCCGAGTCCCTGAAAAAAGCGGGTTATGCGACCGCCATGTTCGGCAAGTGGCATCTTGGCAATCAACGCAGACATCACCCGCTCAATCAGGGGTTTGATGAGGCCAATGTAGGGCAGGGCTATTTTAATGTTCAGTTTGATCCTCCCCGTGAGAACTCCAAAGAGAAGATCATGGCGGAGCGCCTGACTGATTTCGGAATTGATTTTATTGAACGGCATAAGACCGGATCGTTCTTTCTGTTTCTTTCGCACTGGGATGTGCATTGCCGATATGATGCCGAGGATGCGATGATAGAAAAGTTTAAAAAGAAGGAGCCAGTGCCCGGCTATCCCTGCAATCCGGTTTATGCTGCCATGATCGGACATCTGGATAACAGTGTCGGACGGCTTCTCAATAAACTGGATGAACTCGGAGTGCGTAAGAATACATTGGTAATTTTCTATTCCGATAACGGAGGGTCAATCAGTGAAAATCCCTATCCGGAAGTGGAGGAGCCCGGTCGGCCCGGAGGGCGTATGAATATGGTGATGGCTTCGAAGCACAGACATATTCCCGACTCGCCTTTTCAGTATATCTCCACCTCGAATCTTCCGCTGCGCGGTGAAAAGGGATCGGTATATGAGGGCGGTATCCGGGAGCCGCTGCTTGTGAGCTGGCCTGGAAAGATAACTCCGGGCAGTGTCAGCCATGCGCCGGTCACCACGCCCGATTTCTATCCGACCTTTCTCGAACTGGCGCAGGCACGGAAGCCGGCGGGCCAGATACTTGACGGAATTTCACTCATGCCGGTTCTTTTAAAGAATCAATATGATCCGGAACGGGCGCTCTTCTGGCACTATCCGGTCTATCACCACGACATCCCCGCCGCCGCTGTGCGCAAAGGTGAATGGAAACTGGTTGAAAATCAGGTTGATCACTCAGTCGCACTTTTCAATCTCCGTATTGATCTCGGTGAGCAAACGGATCTGGCCGTGACTTACCCTGCCAGGACTCGGGAGCTTCAGGCCCTGCTGGCGCAATGGCAGACTGAGGCGGGGGCTGAAAGCCCTGTGCCCAACCCGGATTTTGATGAGGAGCGGCGTTATGAGTGGGGGAAGCATCCCGATTCAAGGTAGGCGGCTGGACACGTTAAATTGGAGAACAACGATGGCGAATAAACTCTTACTGACATGTATTGTGGTCGTCGTGGCAGGCATGAATGCCACAGCGGCAGAACGATTATCAATAAATCCCGAGGTTCGGCCGGTTCGCAATATTGTCTTTATTCTGATTGATGATCTGGGCATCAAAGATCTGGGGTGCTACGGAAGCGACTATTACAAAACGCCGAATATCGATCGGCTGGCTGCGGAGGGGATGCGTTTCACTGAGGCTTATTCCAGCCATGCGGTCTGTTCGCCGGCGCGTGCCAGCATTCTGACCGGGCGTTATCCCGCACGGCTGCATTTTACGGCACATGTTCCGGGCAACGAACCGCCGACGGCGAAACTGCGCGCTCCGGATTGGATTAAGTATTTGCGCTACAGTGAAATCACCTATGCAGAGGCTTTCCGCGAGTCGGGATTTGCCACGTTCCATGTCGGAAAATGGCATGTAAACAGCGAGTATGCCGGTGTGGATTCGCCCGGTGAGCATGGTTTTGATTTTACAGTCCCGGGAAGTCCGTTGTATCCGAAAACGGTGGAGGATGATCATGCGGTGGAGCGATACACCGCTGCGATAGAAACCTTTCTGACGAAGCATCGGGATCAGCCTTTTGTGGCGGTGCTCTCGCACGATACGGTGCATGTGCCGCTATACGCAAAACCGGAACTGACCGCTAAATACCGCAACAAAGCGCCTGGCGCGAATGGGCAGAATAATCCGGTTATGGCCGCAATGATTGAAAGGATGGATGCCAGTGTCGGCCGGGTGCTCTCCAAACTTGAGGAGCTGGGGTTGCACGAAAACACGGCGGTCGTGTTTTTCTCGGATAACGGCGGGTTGAGTATGGTTTATGATCAGGAGCTGAAGAAGAGCGTTGTTGCCACCAGCAACCTTCCATATCGTGGTGGTAAATCGCAGAATTATGAAGGCGGCATCCGCGTTCCGCTGATCATTAAATGGCCTGGCGTGACAGCGCCCGGCCAAAGCTGCCTGGTACCGGTCATCAGTATGGACCTCTATCCGACGTTTCTGGAAATGGCCGGCCTGCCGCTGAAACCGGCGCAGCACCTGGACGGACTCAGTCTTGTGCCTTTGCTCAAGGGGGGTGAAAAGCTGAATCGTAACACCCTCTACTGGCATTTTCCTCACTATCACAGCCTGCCGCCGCACGGGGCGATCCGTGCAGGAGATTGGAAGCTGATTGAGAGCTATGAAACCGGAAAAATCGAGCTGTTTAATCTGAAAGACGATCCCGGAGAGAAAAAAAACCTGGCGACGGTTCTCCCTGAGCGGGCCGGGCAGCTTAAGTCGTGGTTGCATGACTATCTGAAAACCATCGGTGCGCAAATGCCGGAGTCCAATCCAAGGTACCATCCTTCTGAACCATGGACGAAAAATGGGGGCAGAGGTAAAATCGATCTCTATGAAAACCGGCAAAGCGAGGACCTGCGGACATACGTAACCGATCCGCTGCTTGATTACGGTGGCACCCGCAAATGATTGATAATTTCTTAACAGAAAACAAACTGCGCCCCGCGCAGACCGCCAAGGGACAGTCCAGGATAACTGAATGAACGAAAAAAAACATCACCGTACCGCACCGGAAGGCCGGGTTTCGGTAAAGCAGAAAATCGGTTTTGGAATCGGCTCGGTCGCATCGGTGCTGGGCTCCCACTCCATCAGCAACCTGGCGCACTTTGTCTTGAATATCGGCCTTGGAGTAAATCCGGTTCTGGTGGGATTGGCGCAGACGATTCCACGCATCTGGGATGCCGTCAGCGATCCGCTTGTTGGCCATCTCTCGGATAATACCCGCTCGCGCTGGGGCAGACGGCGGCCCTATATCTTTGTGGGTTCGATTCTGACCGGCATCCTTTTTGCGTTGCTGTGGGCCCTGCCGGAGGGATGGAGTGAAAAGGCCTATTTCGCTTATTTTCTGGGTATGTCACTGCTCTATTACACGGCGTTGACAATCTTCATGGTGCCGTGGGGTGCACTGGGGCTTGAGATGTCGCGCGACTATCACGAAAAAACCCGGATTCAGGCGGTTGCTAACTTCTTCGGTAACGTCGGTGCCATTGCGATGCCCTGGCTATTCGCACTGACCCAGCTGGATGTTTTTGAAAACGAGTTGCAGGGTGCCCGGGTGGTTGGTATCGGAATGGGGGTTGTGCTCTGCATTACCGGACTGGTTCCGGCACTTGTCTGCCGGGAGAAAGAACGGGAATGCAACATCTCCACAGATAAGGTCCGGTTGATTGAAGGGTTGCGCATCACATTGACCAACCGGATTTTCCTGCTCCTGATGATTTCGGTCTTTCTCGCAGCCACCTCGTTTTTTATTGTATGCACGCTTTCACCATACATTATCATCTACCATGTGATGGGCGGAGACTTTAAGGCAGCCTCATTTTTCACCGGAATCAACGGTACTGCTTGGGTGGTCAGCGCCATTATCTTTGTCGCCCCGGTTACCTGGGCGGCAACGCATTTCGGAAAAAAGGTCACCTTCATACTGTTTCTGGTTGTGAACCTGCTCGGACATGTTTCTAAAATCTGGTGCTACAATCCGGCTCATCCCTGGTTGGTGGTCATTCCGCCGGCGCTGGTTTCCGCCGGATTTGTCTCCCTGTGGATGGTGGGCCTGTCCATGATCGCTGATATCTGCGATCTGGACGAACTGAAAACCGGTAATCATCGCTCGGGAAGTTATCAGGCGGTGTACGGTTGGATAGTAAAAACGGGCATTTCGGTGTCAACTCTGATCAGCGGGATTTTGCTGGTGAAGATCGGCTTTGACGCGGATCTGACCGTGCAATTCGCTGAGACCATTCTGTGGTTGCGGGTGTTAGAGGCGGCCATTCCTGCGCTGGCCACGGCGGCAGCCATCGCTGTCATCACCCGTTATCCACTCTCCGAGAGCCGGGTTTATGAAATCAGGGAAGCTCTGGAACAGCGAAGCAGGTAACGGCAATTTCAAAAAGGAATACAAGAAATGCGGATAAAACAGCGAATGAGAATTAAGCTTGCAGTTTTTGCGTTGCCTGCCGGTTTGTTTGTGTTGGCAATATCCGGGTGTGGGACGAACCACCCTCCCGCTTTTACGGGTGAGGCGTTCAGGTGCGAGTTTTTGAATCCGCCGAATGAATATAGGATTACGCAGTACCAGCTCACCCCGGAGACGCTGAAGAAATATCCGGAATACGGCATTGGCGGTGTGATGGCGTTTTTCTTCAGCGTGCTGTATCCTGAGTGCAACCGAAAAAATTTCAAACTTGGCGCAAATGGCCCCGGCATTATCGGTGAACTGGTGGATGCGGCACGGACGATTGACTACAAGGTGTGGCTGGCCGATGACTGGGGCTATCCCAGCGGCATGGCCGGCGGAAGAGTGGTGGCCGAAAATCCTGATTTCGAAGTGAAGGGATTGACGATGCTTACACCCGCGGGAGAAGGCGCGAAACCGATCGACTACAGGCTTCCCGAAAACCTGCACGATATCGTCTATGCCGTGATCTGTCCAGTGACGGATGGAAAGGTCGATTTAGAAGCGGGGCGGAGGATTCCCGCTGGTGAAAAGCGATTCGCCACTCAGGGACTGGATGGCGACTGGCAGTTGCAGATTTTCGCCCGTTATGTGCGTGACAAGGATACGCAGGGACAATCCACCATGCAACAGTTTGGTCACGCAGGCCGCTATCCCGACCTAATGAACCGTGAGGCAATCTCCCGCTTTATCGCCAATATGCACGAACCGATTCTGGCTCAGATCAAGGAGCCTGCCTCAAAAGTGGAGGGGTTTTACTGTAATGAACCCAACCTGATGCAGACGCACTGGAGAGGGGAACCGGTTGCCCCGGACGCTCCCTATGCCTGCGTGCCCTGGAGCGATAAGCTGCCGGCCCGGTTCAAGAAGATGCATGGCTATGACATCCACTCCATCCTGCCAGCTCTTTTTGAAGGCAAAGATGATGCTTCCAGACGGGCGCGTCTGCACTATCGACAGGCGGTTTCCGACCTGCTCACCGACAGCTTCGCCCGGCAGATCCGCGAGTGGTGTAATGCGCGGGGCATCAAGTCCAGCGGACACTATCTGCTCAACGAATATCTATCTATGCACGTTCAGGGTTACGGTGATATGATGAAATTCGTTGCGGAATTCGACGTGCCAGCATTGGATATTCCCATACCCAATCCCGATCAGTTTATGGACTTTCCGTATCAGCAGACCCGGTTCTTCAGTTCAGTCGCTTCCTGGAAAAAGCGTGACATGACTATCATGCTGCTCGATCCGATTATCGGCGGGTATGGACGATCCCGGCTCTCGCCCGGCCTGCCGCTGTTGATCAATTCCGTGAACATGGCCTCGTTCCATGGTGCCAATATGTTCACCTCATACCTGCCGCTGGATTCGGCGGGAGATGTCGGAGGAGGAGGGGGAGTTGCCAAGGGCTACACCAAGGAGGAATTCCGCTTCTTTAATGAATACACGGGACGTCTTGCTCAGGTGTTACGCGGCGCACAGCGGGATGCCAGCGTCGCTCTCTATTATCCGATCGCCATGTTCCAGGCTGATCTGCTCGCATCTGGAAAACACTGGACAAAGATTGTCAGGCAACACAGATTGCGACAGCATGCCTGGGACCGAACCGAAAAGGCTCTGATCGATGGTGATATCGAATACATGATCGTCCATCCCGAAGCCGTGGCCAAGGCGAAAATTGCGGATGGGCACATGCAGATTGGCTATGGCTCCTACCACACCCTAGTGATGCCGCAGCTCGACTTCATTCCGCTGGCGGTTGTTGAGCAGCTGGAAAAGCTTGAAAAGTCGGGCGGAAAAGTTATCTGGGTCGATCAGGTGCCCCGCGGCGCTGAACACACCGGGAATGATCCCGTTGTGAAAGCCGCTCTGCAGAATGCGCAAGTGACAACTGTCGAGGACATCGCTGGATCCATCGCCGAATCGTATTCTCCGGAATTTGATCTCGCCTTCACTCCGGGAACCGACCGGTTGACCGTCGGACGTTTCCATCAAAAGGGAGAGCAGGTCTACCTGCTGGTCAACCGCACGCAGGAAGATATATCAGTCAGCGTCCGTGGGCATCGTGAAGGGGCCGGCCAGATCAAGGTGCTGGATCCATCCACGGGAGAAATCCGCAACGTACATCTGCCGGTGAGCCTGCCTCTCGAAGCGAACAGAAGCCTGCTGTTGATGCCGGAACAGGAGTATCTTGCGCAGAACCTTTTAGAGAAATAGTAATCCGGCTGATCTCGTCGGGCAGGCTGCCGTTATCACCTGGCAGGAAGTCAATGAAAGGAAATCTGAAGAATGAGAAATAAACTGTTTTTGAGCTTGTGTGCATGTGCTCTACTGGCTGGCTGCCCATTCGGCGCTTCTTTGTGTGCAGATGAGATCCAGCCGAATGTGATTATGATCCTGGTTGATGACATGGGGTGGGCAGACAGCTCCACCTACGGCTCGGCCTATTATGAAACCCCGAACCTTTCGCGGCTGGCCAAGGAGGGCATGCTTTTTACCGATGCCTATGCGGCAAGTCCGCTCTGCTCACCAACCCGCGCAAGCATTATGTCCGGGCAGTATCCGGCGCGGCTGCGCATAACGCTGGCCATCACAACCCGGGATGTACCCGATCCGAAAGCGCTACCTCCGGCAAAGACCTCGTATTGCGGGTTGGTTCAGAATAAGAATCACCTGCCCCTGGAGGTGGTTACCCTTGCCGAGTCGCTCCGTGAAACAGGCTACCGTACGGCGCACATCGGGAAATGGCACCTCGCGGATCCCGGAAAAAACTGGGACGGAGCCGGGGATGAATTCTGTGCGGAACATCAGGGATTTGATTTTGTAATCGGGGGCGATCACCTGCCGGGGCCGCCCGATTATTATTCACCCTATAAAAATAAGATTCGGAATCTGTCGCCGGGGCCGGAAGGAGAGTATCTCAATGAACGGCTGGCGGAGGAGTCGATTAAATGGATCAAGTCTGTGAAGGATTCCGGTAATCCGTTCTATCTCAATTTCTGGCATTATGCGGTGCATACGCCGATCATTGCGAAAAATGATCTGATGCCCAAATATATCGAACGGCGGGATGCGGATGCCGACCAGCGCTGCCCGGAAATGGGCACCATGCTCGAAAGCATGGACAGCAGCATCGGCATCCTGCTCGACTGGCTGGATCTGCCGGAGAACCGTGACCTGAAAAAGAACACGGTGATTATTCTGACCTCTGATAACGGCGGGGTGACCCATGAGCAGATAAATGGAAATACGTTTACTTCGAACCGCCCGCTGCGCGGCGGTAAGGCCAACACCTACGAAGGCGGAACACGGGTGCCGTGGATCGTGCGCTGGCCGGGACAAATCGCGGCGGGTACAACCTGCGGCACGCCGGTGCAGTCGCTGGATATCTATTCGACGGTACTGGAACTGGCGGGCGTCGAACCGGCTCGCGGGCAGAAGCTGGATGGACAGAGCATTGTTCCTTTGCTGAAAAGCAAACCGATGGAACATCAGCCGATCTTTACCGACTTTCCGCATCTGTTCGGGATTTTGTGTGCCCCTTCATGCAGCGTGAGGGCAGGGGACTATAAACTCATCCGCTACTACCACGCCGGGATCAACGACTGGACGATTCCGGCCTGTGAGCTGTTGCTCGGGCTGTAAATGAAACGTTAAATGAGAAATGAAATTGAAAAACAAAGGTGTACCCGCATGATGCAAGAAATCAGGCATATCGGTCTTTTAATTTTGGTTCTTAGTGTTGGGGCAAGGGCCGAGCCTCCCAATATTATTTTTGTTCTGGCGGACGATATTTCTGCCAAGGATTTGCGTTGCTATAATGAAAACGGGATCTCGCTGCCGACGATTGAGAAGCTGGCGAAAGAAGGGGTTTGTTTTGAAACCGCTTGGGCGAACGCAGTGTGCGGTCCATCGCGCGCCGTGCTTCAGACAGGTAAATATCCGTACAAACAAAACCATTTTGAGAACTCCGTTTTTCCAAAAAAGCCGCTCTGGAAGATGCACAAGCTGATCGGTGAGAATATGCGCGAAGCGGGGTATGCCACGGGCATGTACGGCAAGCTGCACTTCCTCGATTGCTGGCCCGACCAGAATCCATCGATGTACGGGTTTGATGACTACTGTATTCCAAAATGGTGGGATGGCTATGACGGTGATCACGGCTATCCGGAAAAACGAACCGATGGGATGTATGCCGTTTCCTGGTTCTGGAAACCCGGAATGGTGATTAACGGAAAAGGGACGCCGACGACGGAGAATGATTTTGGTCCGGAGATTGAATTTGATCGGATGCGGGCCTTTATTGCGCGGAACAAAAATACTCCTTTCTTCGTCTATTGGGCCACCTATCTGCCACATATGGCACACAAGGCCAATGTGTCCCTGAAGGAGGGGTGGTATTATACCGACGTACCGGAGCTGGATGCTGATTTCCGGCCGACCGGCAAAAAAATCAAAGGCTCGCTCACAAGCAACATGCAGTATCTGGACAGGAAGCTCGAACAACTGATCCTCTATCTCGAAAAGGAAAACCGGATGGATAACACGATCCTGTTTGTGGCGGGCGACAACGGCACGCCGGGGTATGGAAAAAACCGGTATGAATCGGAAGTTGCGTTTCATGTGCCCTTCCTCGTCTGGAGCCCAAAACGGGTTCCGGCCCGCGGAAAAAGCAAGGTGCTGATTGATTTTACGGATATCTACCCAACGTTGACTGAACTGGGCGGCGGCGTGATTCCGACCGGCATCGATGGGCACAGTTTTGCCAATTACCTGTTGGATAAAAAGCCGTTTACTCCACGCGAATGGATTTTCATGCAGTTCGGTAACTCGCGCTGGATACGTACCGACCGCTGGCTGCTGGACGGCTATGGACATCTTTACGATTGCGGAGAGTGGCGCGATGAAACGACAGGCTATTCAGGCCTCAAAGAACGCAAGCCGCTCAGCAGTGCAATAAAGGATCCAAGTCTCGGCTATAAAGACGTCACCCATTCTCCGGAATACAAGTCGTTCCGCAAGGCGATTGAAAAAATTTTAAAGCGCTATCCGGGGCCTGATTATAACGATCCCGAAGTGGCCGAAAGTTGG